>NZ_RAHH01000005.1 GCF_003602095.1 Rahnella woolbedingensis
ATCGATTTTATATAAAATTTGGATCATTTAAATTTATAAATTAACAAAGCCGTTTTTTAAAACATGTCATTATCCCTAACTACATTTAACTTGATGAAATGACTCGCCTTATTCTAAATGGAGCATTGTGTTCAAAGCGTTATTCCCGCACCATGCTTTAGGTTATTAAATACATTTTCCTCATATTTTTTTTGCATTCATTCATTTGAATCGTTCATATCATCCATATGAATTTATGTGCACTAACGGACCAATATTTTTTTATTTTTAAGGCACCCAGATAAAAATCATTATTATCAGCTATATAAATTCAAAAAATTATCATTTCGTCACTGTAATACCTGATAAGTAAGGAGAATGATTGATGTGCACTGAAGGCAGCAGAAGAAATTGTAAATATATTTACAATCAGTTGAACAAAATGCTACGGAATTGATATTTATTTAATGCGCTGTTTTCAAAAAAAACAACGCATTGGGGACGAGTTTGAAAAGATCAGACAGGAAGAGACATAAGCTGCTGTTCTTCCTGCGAGGCTCAGGCACTCTTGGCTAACGCAACGCCTTGTAACGCCTGATCACCGGCGTACAGACGACCGTTAAGGCCGCCAACGTAGAAACGGTCGCCGCGCTGAGGCGCGTTATTACCTTGGGTATCAGAAAGCACCACGGCCAGCGGTTCATCGTGCCAGCCTTCGGCTTGTACAATGAGCTGCCAGAAATGGCCACGCGGGCTGACTTCCAGTACTTTTACCGGCAACGGGCAGCGTGGTGTGCTGTGTGGCGTGATTTCCATTTCCCACGGACGCAGGAACAAATCCACCGCGCCCTGATGCAGTGGCGGGTTCTCCAGTGGCCAGTGATGCGCGCCGACATACAGCTGTGAGCCGCGAATTTCACCGCCGATTTTATTCACTTCACCCATGAATTCGAGCACGAAACGGGTTGCCGGTTCACGCCAGATTTCTTCCGGCGCACCCACCTGTTCAATATTGCCCTGACTCATGACGACCACGCGATCGGCGACCTCCATCGCTTCTTCCTGATCGTGGGTCACGAACACACTGGTGAATTTCAGTTCTTCATGCAACTGACGCAGCCAGCGGCGCAGCTCTTTACGCACCTGCGCATCCAGCGCACCGAAAGGCTCATCGAGCAGCAGAATCTGTGGTTCAACTGCCAGCGCACGGGCCAGCGCCACACGTTGTTTCTGACCGCCAGAAAGCTGTGCCGGATAACGATTTGCCAGATGGGCTAACTGCACCATATCCAGCAATTTGGTGACTTTCTGTTTAATCGCTTCGGCGTTCGGACGTTCGCGGCGCGGCAACACCGTCAGACCAAAAGCGATGTTGTCGAACACCGTCATATGACGGAACAGCGCGTAATGCTGGAATACAAAACCGACCTGACGATCGCGGGCATGCAGCCGCGTCACGTCTTTACCATGAAAACTCAGATGACCGGCACTCTGGTTTTCCAGCCCGGCGATAATGCGCAGCAGTGTGGTTTTACCCGAACCGGAAGGCCCGAGCAGCGCCACCATCTCTCCGGAAGCAATATCGAGCGAGATATCATTGAGCACTTTCGTGCGACCAAAATATTTGTTGATACCGTTAATTTCAATGCTCATGACTTTCCTCCCGCTCAAGACGGTCGTTGTGGCGTTTCAGACGCCATTGCAGGCCGCTTTTCAGAAACAGTGTGACAATCGCCATCAGGGTCAGCAGCGCGGCGGCAGTAAACGCGCCAGCGGTGTTGTAGTCCTGATGCAGTAATTCAACTTGTAATGGCAGCGTGTAAGTTTCGCCGCGGATAGAACCGGAAACGACGGATACTGCGCCGAATTCGCCAATCGCACGGGCGTTGGTCAGCACCACGCCATACAGCAACGCCCAGCGGATGTTCGGTAACGTCACGCGGCGGAACATCTGCCAGCCGGATGCACCGAGTAATACCGCGGCTTCATCTTCGTGACTGCCCTGGCTTAACATCACCGGCACCAGCTCACGGATAACAAACGGACAGGTGACAAATACTGTCACTATCACCATGCCCGGCCAGGCGAACATAAACTGAATATTATGCGCATCCAGCCAGCCGCCAATCGGGCCGTTGGTGCCGTAAAACAACAGATACAGCAGGCCTGCCACCACCGGTGACACGGCGAACGGAATATCAATCAGCGTCAGCAACACCTGGCGGCCAGGGAAATTAAAGCGCGCCACCAGCCAGGCCAACAGCGTGCCGAAAATCAGGTTTACCGGCACAGTAATCAGCGCCATCAGCACCGTCAGCCAGATGGAGTGCAACATGTCGGGATCCGACAAATTCTTCCACACCGCCACAATACCGTCGGAAAAGGCCAGCACAAAAATACTGATCATCGGGATAACCAGCAGCAGCACACAAATCAGTACACCCGTGCCGATAAGCGACCATTTCACCCAGTCAATAAGCTGGCGTTTTTCGCCTGCAAAAGCCGGAATATCAGACATTACTGGCCTCCCAGACGACGGCCATAACGGCTTTGTAAGGTGTTAATCGCGAACAGCAGCAGCAGCGAGGCGGCGAGAATAACCGATGCAATGGCGCTGGCCGCCGGATAGTCAAACTCCTGCAAGCGGATGAAAATCATCAGTGAGGTGACTTCGGTTTTCCAGGCAATGTTACCGGCGATGAAAATCACCGCACCGAATTCCCCCAGGCTGCGGGTGAAGGACAACGCCGTTCCCGCCAGCAGTGAAGGCATCACTTCCGGCAACACCACGCGGCGAAAACTCTGCCAGCGCGAAGCCCCCAGTGTTTCTGCCGCTTCCTCGTATTCCGGACCTAATTCTTCCAGCACCGGCTGCACAGTACGCACCACAAACGGGATACTGGTGAAGGCCATTGCCACTGCAATACCCAGCCAGGTGTAGGCGACTTTAATATCAAAATGCGCCAGCCACTGACCGTAAAAACCGGTGGTCGAAAACAGACCGGCCAGCGTCAGACCCGCGACCGCCGTCGGTAAAGCAAACGGCAAATCCATCAGCCCGTCGATCAGGCTTTTCCCCGGAAATTCATAACGGGTCAGGATCCACGCCATCAACATGCCGAAGAAGCAGTTGAAAAGACTCGCCACGCCCGCCGCCAGCAGCGTGACTTTGTACGCCGCGACAACCTGACCGTTGGTGATCACGTCCCAGTATTGCGCCAGCGTCATTTGCGACAACTGCATCACCAGCGCACTCAGCGGCAGAAGCAGCACGAGGCACACGAACAGCAAACTGCTGCCGAGGCTCAGGGTGAATCCGGGTAATACGCGTTTGCTCGACAACAACATTACTTGTGACCTTGCTCTAACAGTTTGTCCAGCTCACCGCCGGTACTGAAATGGGTTTCCATCACTTGTGGCCAGCCGCCAAACTGCTCTTCAACTTTGAACAATTTAGTCTCAGGGAACTGCCCCTTCGCCGCCGCCATCGCCGTTTTGTCATACACGCGGTAGTTAAAACTGGAGATGATTTTCTGCGCCTGCGGGCTCCACAAATAATTCAGGTAATCTTTTGCGGCTTTCTCAGTGCCATTTTTCTCGACGTTTTTGTCCACCCAGGCCACCGGGAACTCAGCCAGAATGTCCACCTTCGGCACAATCACTTCGTATTGATCGTCACCGTACTGTTTGCGGATGTTGTTTACTTCAGATTCGAAGCTAATCAGCACATCACCCAGTCCGCGTTCCACAAACGTGGTCGTCGCGCCACGGCCGCCTGTATCAAACACCTGGACGTTCTTCAGAAAGCTCGCCATTTTTTCACGGGTCTGCGTCTGGTTTTTATTGTCTTCCAGATTGAACGCGCCCCAGGCACCGAGATAGGTATAACGGCCATTGCCGGAGGTTTTCGGATTCGGGAACACCAGGCTCACGCCCGGACGCGCTAAATCGTCCCAGCTGTGAATATTCTTTGGATTGCCCTTGCGCACCAGAAACGCCATGGTGGAATAAAACGGCGAACTGTTGTTAGGCAGACGACTTTGCCAGTTGGCCGGGATCAGATTGCCGCGGTCATGCAAAATCTGCACATCGGTCACCTGATTATAAGTGACCACATCGGCTTTCAGACCCTGCAAAATCGCCAGCGCCTGCTTGGAAGATCCGGCATGCGACTGTTTGATATCGAGTTTGTCGCCGTTGTTTTGATCAGCCCATTGTTTCTGGAATGGCGGATTCAGTGCAGCAAAAAGTTCACGGGACACATCATAAGAGCTGTTAAGCAGTTCAGTCGCCGAAGCCGCTCCGCTGGCCAGCAACAATGCCGCCACGGAACCTTTCAGCACGCTGCCAGTAAATCCGAGTGTTTTCATGCTTAGCCTTAGGTGAGTGAACCGATATGCGACGCTGATAAATGCCGCTCAATATTACACAGTGTATTTATAACTGAGGCTAAGGCTGTAACGGTTTTATATACCATTTGGTGATTTTCAAGCATGAAAAGCTATAAGGCATTAACAACTGAAGGGGGAATGGCGGAAGGGAGAGATGCAGCGCGTCCGCGAAGGAACGCGCTTAGGAAATTTAGAGGGCTAAAAGGCGGGTCAGCGAGGGGGCGAAATAATAGCTGCCGGTCACCGGACGGGTGAAGCGCAGCATGGCGTCACGTTTGCCATCGAGATCGCCAAACATGCTCAGCAGTTGTTTCTCAATGTTCCACAAACGGGCGCAATAGCTGATGAAATACAAACCGTGCTCGCCGCTGGCTGTGCCATAAGGCAGGCTTTGGCGCAAAATTTTCAGGCCCTTGCCGTCTTCTTTCAGATCCACGCGACTGACGTGAGACGTGTCCGGACGGGTTTCTGGATCCAGCTCTTCATCGGTATCTTTAGTGCGTCCGATGACTTCTTCCTGCTGTTGCACGGAGAAACGGTCCCATTGCACCAGATTATGTTTCCAGCGCTGAACCATCACGTAACTGCCGCCGGCATCGACACTGCCTTCAGGAATAATCGCCACCTGAGCACGTGCTTCTGCTTTCGGGTTTTCAGTACCGTCGACAAAACCGCTCAGATCACGTTCTTCGACTGCGCGGAAACCATGCGTTTCTTCTTCAACCACAATCGAACTGCCGAACGCTTTCAGAGCCGCCTGTGCCAGCGCAAAATTCACGTCATGGCGCAGGGACTGAATATGCAGCAACATATCGCGCTGCGTCGCAGGTGCCAGACCTTTGCCCAGCGGTTCGAAAGATTTCAGTTCATCCGCGCCCTGATTGCCGGATAAATCACGCCACACATCGTTGCCAAAGGCCACGACCGCACCAAGATGTTCGGTGGGAAATTTTTTCTGCATGTCTTCCAGTACGGCCACAAATGCACGGCAGCCCTGCCGGAGCGCATCCAGGTCACCCTGAGCTTTCGCTTCAATGTAAATCGCGAAACGGCAATGTTCGGGCAAAATGCCGCTCTGAACCTGAGTCATCTTCTCATCCTCGTTAATTTGACCGGCGCCATCATACCGGATGTCAATAAAAATGCCTTGCGCGAAGGCAAGGCATTGAGGATTTTGTAAGCGGCGAAACGGCGTTTATTGAGCAGCTGAAGCCTGAACCGGATTAGCCCGCCAGATGATTTTACTGACCTTCCAGTCTTTCAGTGCATCGTCAGAAGGCATCAGCGATTCCGGGCCATGCCAGATCCCGCTGAAGACATACGTCACGTGAGCACTTTGCGGCGCTTTACATTCAACGTTCTGCGCATCATCACCCTCGCCTTTCACGCACACGTCAAAAGCTTTGCTGTAAAGACTGCTGAATGGCGTGCCGATTTTGACGCCCCATTCGCTTTCTACTTTAGGATCCACCACGTCAACGCGCTGGACGTTGCCCTTCGGCTCACCGCTGATGGACATTTTCACGTCTTTGCCATCCATCGCCTGGAAGAAGCTCAGCATTTTGCCGTCGCTCATCGACATGCCGCTGCGCAGCGTATAATCGCCGTCCAGTGCATCTTTAATGGCGTCTTCAGTCAGCGGCGTACTGGCCGTGATGCCGCCGACGCCTTTATCACTGACCGTGACACTGCTGCCAAACCAGTTAAGCGGATTCATGCTCGACCAGGACACGCTCGGCCACGACATGTGTGACATCGACGAACAGCCGGTCAGGATCAGTGGCAGCACCAGCAACAGAGGGCGAACCCGCAAGCGAACAGTCATTCCGTACTCCTTTTCTGCCCGTTCCCGTTGGCCGGCGCGGCCTGGCGGACAAACCGACAGTGAATTAATCATCAAAACATTATTGTTTAGCGCCAGTTCGAGTGCTTCTCCGGCAAAAAAGTTCAGCCCCCGGGGGAATAAGCTTCAGGCCAGACGGTGTGAGGCATCAAAACAGGCGCGCAGCCGGCGGCTTAGCAACCAGTAGGCCAGCGCGACAGCATCCAGTAAGGCCAGCACGATATCCACCCCGGAAATCATCTCAGTACTTTGCCATAGTCCCAATCCCTGCAAAGCAAAAGTGATAAACATCCCGGCAAGTAGCAACCAGTACCCGGCCTGCCAGATGCGCGGCCAGACATGACGACGACCACTGAGCAGAAACACCAGCGCGGGCGGCAGCCCCAGCAACATCCCGGACCAGAAACTTTGCTGATCGGGATAAAACAACGTCAGCAAATCACTCCCCTGCTGGCGGGAGGCACCCGCCATCACAAACAACAGCCAGGTTCGTGCCTGCAAAATTAAAATCGTCCAGAACCACAGCGGCAACCGCAACATGCCGTGGTCGTTATAGTCATCCGGGTTCATAAAAAGAACAACGTTCCTGCAAATAAGGTGAAATGTAACAAGCCCCAAGGACATACCCAAAATAATTCGAATTGCAGCCAACGCATCTGCAATTTGAAGTATGCCGGGTATGCGCTTAAGAAACTGTTAAGAACAGTCTGGTTTAATGGTCTCCAGCACGGCAAGACATCCTGAACGATGTCATAGTTGCCGGTACCCTGGAAACGTAAAATTAAGGACAACCTATTATGATGAAGAAGATCACTCTGGCAACCCTCATTGCACTTTGTTCAGCGACAGCATTTGCCCAGCAGACTGGCGGCTTTAATGGCCCGTCAGCGCAGGAAACGCAAACCCAGCCCGCAGCACAGGGCGGTTTCACCGGAACCACCGCGCTGAGCACGGTGAAAGACGCGCAAACCATGAAAGACGATCAATGGATCATGTTGGAAGGTTATCTGGATCAACGTATCGACCACGATAAATACATTTTCCGCGATAACACCGGCACCCTGAACGTGGAAATTGACGGTAAACGCTGGCAGGGACAGAACGTCTCACCAAAAGACAAAATCCGCATTGAAGGTAAAGTCGATAAAGACTGGAACTCTGTGGAAGTGGACGTGAAGAGCGTCAAAATCATCAAGTAACCGATGATAAAAAAGCCCCGCCGGTGATAAACCAGACGGGGCTTTTTTGTTCGTTAAAGCGAGGGATCAGTACTCCTGATCTTCGATCAGACGCTTACCCAGCAACAGGGTATCCGATATTTCATAGCCCAGCTTTTCGTACATGCTGACAACCGCGTCGTTTTCCGCACGCACCATTAAATTCATTTTCGGACAGCCGCGGGCAATCAGTTTTTTCTCCAGACGGTTCACCAGCGCGTTTGCGATGCCGCGTCCGCGATAATCCGGATGTACCCCGAGATAATTAGCCGAGCCGCGATGACCGTCGTAGCCGCCCATCAGGGTGCCCACAACTTCGCCACCCACTTCGGCCACCAGAAAAAACTCAGGGCTGTGATTAGTTTTACGTTCAATATCCAGCTCAGGATCGTTCCACGGACGCAGCAGATCGCAGCGCTCCCATAAGGTCAGTACTTCTTCGAAATCTTCTTGACGGTATACGCGAATTTCCATCACTGTTCGCCGCTGTTAATAGGGGTTTAATTAATTATCGCGTGATCTGTTTGATACGCAACATCAAAATCGCAGATTGTCTGCTTTATGAATGAATTTAAACCGCAAATCCAGTGCCGGAAGAAGAGACTCCCGCCTTTTTAACGGATATTTATTCGTCTCTAACTTCATCCGCGACACAATATTCATAAAAAGTAATAGTTCTCAGATCGAAACTATAAAAAAGATACTCTATAACATAGAGCATTCTGCCTTTTTTCTGACGGTAACGGACTGATGTTAAACCCCCTGAACAAATTTCTGCATTTCCAGCCGCTTCCTGCTGCTGCCACTCGCCGCCAGTTACTGCTTTCCGGACTCGGTTTAGCAATCGCCGCCTTTGGTTCGCGCTCTGCCAGTGCGGCCCAGCAGGAACACATCACGAAATCGGCCCCGGCCCCAAAACCACCGGGCGCGAAGAAACTGGTGATGATCGACCCCGGCCACGGCGGCATTGATTCCGGCGCTGTCGGTCATGAGGGTTCGGAAGAAAAACACGTGGTGCTGGAAATCGCCAACTACGTGCGGGAGTTTTTAGGTGAGCAAAGCCATATTGAAGTCAAACTGACCCGCGATTCCGACCATTTTATTCCGCTCTATCAGCGAGTTGAACTGGCACACCAGCATCAGGCTGACCTGTTCGTCTCCATTCACGCTGATGGTTACACCAGCCCGACCGCCTCCGGCGCTTCGGTTTTTGCACTCTCCAACCGCGGTGCCAGCAGCGCGATGGCGCGTTATATGTCGAAAAAAGAAAACGATGCCGATCTGGTCGCAGGGGCGAAATACGCCAAAGAAGACAACAATTACCTGCAACAGGTACTGTTTGATCTGGTGCAGACCGACACCATAAAAAACAGCCTGACGCTGGGACATCACGTGCTCGACAGGATCCGCCCTATTCACCATCTGCACAGCCAGCAAACTGAACAGGCAGCATTTGCCGTTCTGAAATCACCGTCAATCCCGTCGATTCTGGTGGAAACCTCATTTATCACTAATCATCAGGAAGAACAGCTGCTCAGCACCACGGCGTTCCGTCGTGAAATTGCGCAGGCAATCTCGCAGGGAATTGTGAACTTTTTCAGTTATTTCGACGCCAATGAGCGCAAGCCCCGATAACCTCTTCCCGGCACCAAAAGCAGCCGCCTTTGGTGACCCGCAGGATTTTGGGTATATAATAACGTCCATTTTTCTATCGTTCAGCGCCCGCAAGGCGCTGAATGTCTTTTCAGTCAACGTCTGCGAGTTAGCCTGTGAGCCAATCCATTCCCGACATCCAGCAAGTCAAAACTTTCCTGCTCAAGCTTCAGGACCACATTTGCCAGCAACTGGCCGCTGCCGATGGCAAAGGTCACTTCGCTGAAGATAAATGGGTTCGTGAAGAAGGCGGTGGCGGTCAGAGCCGGGTGATGACCCACGGCGCAGTGTTCGAACAGGCGGGCGTGAATTTCTCACATGTTTCCGGCGCCACCCTTCCGGCTTCCGCCACGGCACATCGCCCTGAACTGGCCGGACGCAGTTTTCAGGCCATGGGCGTCTCGCTGGTCATTCATCCTCTGAATCCTTACATCCCGACCAGCCACGCCAATGTGCGTTTCTTCATTGCCGAAAAACCCGGTGAAGCGCCGGTATGGTGGTTTGGCGGGGGCTTTGACCTCACGCCCTATTACGGTTTTGAAGAAGATGCCCGCCACTGGCATCTGACAGCGCAACAGCTTTGCCAGCCGTTTGGCGAAGATGTTTATCCGAAATACAAAAAATGGTGCGACGATTATTTCTTTATTAAGCACCGCCACGAAGCACGCGGGATCGGCGGTTTGTTCTTTGATGACCTGAACTCCCCGGACTTCGATACCTGTTTCAGCTTTATGCAGGCCGTCGGCAACGGCTTCACCGACGCCTATCTGCCTGTTGTGGAAAAACGTAAAGCCCTGCCCTGGGGCGAGCGCGAGCGCCAGTTCCAGCTTTACCGCCGTGGCCGCTATGTGGAATTCAATCTGGTGTGGGATCGCGGAACGCTGTTTGGTCTGCAAACCGGCGGGCGTACAGAATCTATTTTGATGTCGATGCCACCGCTGGTGCGCTGGGAATATGGCTACGAGCCGGAGGCTGGAAGCCCGGAAGCCGCGCTGTACAGTGATTTCCTGCCGGTTCGCGACTGGCTGGCTGAAAACGGCTTATCTGAAAACGGAGAGGCAAACTGATGCAAATCTGGGTTGATGCCGACGCCTGTCCGAATGTGATCAAGGAAGTGCTGTTCCGCGCCGCTGAGCGCACCGGCATGATGGTGACACTGGTGGCTAACCAAATCATCCGCACACCGCCGTCGAAATTCCTGCGTACTTTGCGCGTGGAAGCGGGTTTTGACGTCGCGGATAACGAAATCGTAAAACGCACCGAGCCAGGCGATCTGGTGATCACCGCTGATATTCCTCTCGCGGCGGAAGTGATTGAAAAAGGCGGTGTAGCGCTCAACCCTCGCGGCGAGCGTTACACTACTGAAACCATCAAAGAGCGCCTGAATATGCGTGATTTTATGGACACCATGCGCGCCAGCGGCGTGCAGACCGGCGGACCGCCTGTGCTTAATCAGCGTGACCGCCAGCAATTTGCCAACGAACTGGATAAATGGTTACAGCAGACTAAACGCTAAATCCAGTCAGACGGCCAAAACCGAAGTACCACTACATTAATTAAAGGAATAAGAAATGGTCAAAAAGATCATCCTTGATTGCGATCCGGGGCACGACGATGCTATCGCGATGTTACTGGCTCACGGTAACCCCGAAATCGAACTGCTGGCCGTCACCACAGTGGTCGGTAATCAGACACTGGAAAAAGTCACCCGCAACGCGCTGGCAGTCGCACGCGTGATTAATCTCACCGGCGTGCCGTTTGCCGCAGGGGCAACGCGTCCACTGGTACGTCAGATAGAAGTCGCTGACGAAATCCACGGTGAATCCGGCCTCGACGGCCCGGTGCTTCCGGAAGCCGCCATCTCGCTGGAGCCGGTTCACGCCATCGATCTGATCATTGATTTGATCATGTCTCACCCGCCAAAAACCATCACTCTGGTGCCCACCGGCGGGCTGACCAATATTGCGATGGCGGTACGTAAAGAGCCGCGCATTGCCGATCGCGTAAAAGAAGTGGTGCTGATGGGCGGCGGTTATCATGTCGGTAACTGGAGCGCGGTCGCTGAATTTAATATCAAAATTGACCCGGAAGCGGCCCATATCGTCTTCAACGAAAAATGGCCTCTGACCATGGTCGGGCTGGATCTCACCCATCAGGCACTTGCCACGCCGGAAGTCGCCGCGCGCATTGCTGCGGTCGGTACTCAGCCCGCCAAGTTTGTCGGCGAACTGCTCGATTTCTTCGGCCTGAGCTACAAAGATCGTCAGGGCTTTGATTCTCCTCCGGTTCATGACCCGTGCGCCGTGGCCTACGTCATTGACCCGAACGTCATGACGGTTAAAAAAGTGCCGGTGGATATTGAGCTGACCGGCACGCTGACACTGGGTATGACGGTCGCCGATTTCCGCGCCCCGCCGCCACCGGATTGCCATACGCAGGTCGCGGTAAAGCTCGATCATCAGCGTTTCTGGGATCTGATTGTCGATGCGCTGGAGCGCATCGGCGAAGTGAAATACTGAGCCCGCCATTTAAAAAATGGCGCCCGCAGCGGGCGCCCTTTCTGGTTTAACGGGGCAGCTTTAAAGAAGCAGATTTAAAGAGGCTCGGTTTGCGCCTCCACTACGGCTAATGCCACCATATTCACAATCCTGCGCACTGAGGCTATCGGCGTCAGAATATGCACCGGCTTCGATACCCCCATCAGCACCGGCCCGACAGTTACGCCTTCGGAGCACGATACGCGCAGCAGGTTGTAACTGATACGCGCCGATTCCATATTTGGCATAATCAGGATATTGGCAGAACCTTTCAGTGGGCTGTCCGGCATGATGTCCTGACGGATGCTTTCCATCAGCGCGGCATCGCCATGCATCTCACCGTCAATTTCCAGCTCAGGATCAAGCTCATTGACCAGCTCCAGCGTACGCCGCATTTTAAGCGCTGCCGGACTGTCTGAAGTGCCAAAACTCGAATGCGACAGCAGCGCAACTTTCGGCTCAATACCAAAACGACGCACCGTTTCTGCCGCCATCAGCGTGATTTCTGCCAGCTGCTCCGGCGTCGGGTCGTCATTGACGTAAGTGTCTGCAATAAACGTGTTCCCGCTTGGCAACAGCAACGCATTCATGGCACCGGCAACGTGGGCTCCTTCACGAAACCCAAACACCTTCTCCACAATATCGTAATGCTCATGATAGGTGCCGACCGTACCGCAAATCATTGCATCCGCTTCACCGCGCAGCAGCATGATGGCGGAAATCAGCGTCGGATTGCCGATCACCGCCCGCCGCGCCTGCTCCTGTGATACACCGCGCCGCTTCATCAACTCATAATATTCGCGCCAGTATTCATTAAAACGCGGATCAGATTCGTTATTCACCACTTCAAAATCCCGGCCAGCCTCCAGCTGCAATCCGAGTTTTTTGATGCGCATGGCGATAACGCTTGGACGCCCGACCAAAATAGGTTTGGCCAGTCCCAGGGAAATCAGCTCCTGAGTAGCCTGTAATACCCGCTCTTCTTCCCCTTCGGCCATCACTACCCGCCGGGGGTCTGTCTTCGCCTGAGAGAAGACAGGCTTCATAAACAGATTGGTTTTGTAGACAAATTCGGCCAGCTTCTCGACGTAAGCGTCAAAATCTTTAATCGGCCGCGTCGCCACGCCGGAATCCATGGCTGCTTTCGCCACGGCGGGGGCAATTTTCACAATCAGACGCGGGTCAAAAGGTTTAGGAATGATGTATTCCGGGCCGAAAGACAGCTCTTCTTCCCCGTAGGCGGATGCCACTACGTCACTTTGTTCGGCCATCGCCAGATCGGCAATCGCATGAACGCAGGCCAGCTTCATCTCTTCATTGATGGTGGTCGCGCCCACATCCAGCGCGCCACGGAATATGAACGGGAAACACAGCACATTATTGACCTGATTGGGATAATCCGAGCGACCGGTACAGATTATGGCATCAGGGCGAACCTCTTTTGCCAGCGGCGGCAAAATTTCCGGTTCGGGATTGGCGAGCGCCAGGATCAGCGGATTCTTCGCCATGGTTTTCACCATTTCCTGCGTCAGAACACCGGGGCCGGAACAGCCGAGGAAAATGTCCGCATCCGGAATGGCATCGCCCAGCGAGCGCTGTCCGTTATCGTCAATGGCATAGGCCGCTTTGGTTTCGGCCATATTCTCTTCACGGCCTTTATAAATGACACCTTTGGAATCACAGGCCGTAATGTTGTGGCGTTTAAGTCCGAGCGCGACCAGCAGATTCAGACAGGCAATGGCGGATGCTCCCGCACCGGACACCACCAGCCGCACATCCGAAATATTTTTACCGACCACGCGTAAACCGTTCAGCACCGCCGCGGTACAGATAATCGCGGTGCCGTGCTGATCGTCATGAAAGACCGGGATCTTCATGCGTTCACGCAGTTTTTTCTCGATGTAAAAACACTCCGGCGCTTTGATGTCCTCGAGGTTGATGCCACCGAATGTCGGCTCCAGCGCGGCGATCACGTCGATCAGTTTATCCGGATCGTTTTCATCGACTTCGATATCAAACACGTCAATTCCGGCGAATTTTTTAAACAGTACACCCTTCCCTTCCATCACGGGTTTACCAGCCAGTGCGCCGATGTTGCCCAGCCCGAGAACCGCGGTTCCGTTGGAAATCACCGCCACCAGATTGCCCCGCGCGGTGTATTTGTAAGCCGCCTGCGGATCTTTGGCAATTTCCAGACAAGGGGCGGCAACGCCGGGTGAATAGGCCAGCGCCAGATCACGTTGTGTGGCGAGGGGTTTGGTGGGCGAGACCTGTATTTTTCCGGGCACCGGAAACTCATGAAAATCGAGCGCACTTTGCTTGAGTTGTTCGTCCATCGTAGGGTCCTTTTCTTGTTTCTTATTTTTTTCAGAGACAGCGGGGTACGGGTAAACATCACTATCAGGTTTCCCGCTGACCAGTATAGATAATCCTGCCACGACAAAGGGTGAATAACGAACAAAAAACGACCGTTACATTGTTTGCTTTTCATTCATGGAAGACGTCTCGTAAAAATCAACTAAGCTTAAAGTTTGTCCTTGCGCTTTTCTCGCCAGACGCCCAGTTTGAGCAGCAACAAAGACTGCCATTGTTGAGACCCATTGCAGTAATCAGAAAAAGCGCATTCAGTTTGTTAACAGAATGATGCAGGGTAGGAGCCCTACGAACCCGAGTCAGACGACCTTATTGCTGTATCGTTTTTTCTCGCTAAGGAGCTAAGAGATGAACCAGTTAGACGCACTAAAAAAAATCACCACCGTCGTTGCCGACAGCGGTGACATTGAATCTATCCGTCATTTCGAGCCTCAGGATGCGACCACCAATCCCTCACTGATCCTCAAAGCAGCCGACCTGCCGCAGTACCAAAACCTGATTAAAGACGCGCTGGACTATGCCCGTAAACAAGGCGGCAGCAAAGAGACTCAGGTGGTGAATGCCACGGATAAACTGGCCGTCAATATCGGGGTGGAAATCCTGAAAAGCGTGCCGGGACGCATCTCGACAGAAGTCGATGCCCGCCTGTCATTCAACAGTGAATTATGTATCGAAAAAGCCCGTAAGCTGATTGGCCTGTATCAGGATCAGGGGATCGATAAATCCCGCATCCTGATCAAACTGGCGTCAACGTGGGAAGGGATTAAAGCCGCAGAGAAACTGGAAAAAGAAGGGATCAACTGCAACCTGACCCTGCTGTTCTCGTTCGCTCAGGCACGCGCTTGTGCAGAAGCCGGTGTTTATCTGATCTCTCCTTTCGTCGGCCGCATCTATGACTGGTACAAAGCCAAAGAGCCGAACGTGACTTATGACGTGGAAAAAGATCCGGGTGTGAAATCTGTCCGTGATATCTACGACTATTACAAATCCCACGATTACCCGACGGTCATCATGGGTGCCAGTTTCCGTAAAGTGGAACAAATTCTGGCGCTGGCAGGCTGCGACCGCCTGACAATTTCTCCAAACCTGCTGGAAGAACTGAAAGCCAGCAATGAGCCTGTTGAACGTAAATTGCAGCCTTCGGGCAAGGGTGAGAAAAAACCAGCAGCTCTGACGCAGGCTGAATTCCTCTGGGAACACCATCAGGACGCCATGGCCGTCGATAAACTGGCTGAGGGTATCCGCGCATTCGCCGTCGATCAGAAGAAACTCGAAGATATGCTTTCGGCAGAACTTTAGTTTCACTGGAGAACAGTTTCAACACTTAATCCTGACTGGGTCAGGTTGCAGAAAGGCGGCAACTCCGCACCTCTGTCACCTGGCTCATAAAAGTAATTAATCCGGAGAAAACTATGCCTTCTCGTAGAGAACTAGCGAATGCTATCCGTGCACTAAGCATGGACGCCGTCCAGAAAGCGAATTCCGGACACCCCGGCGCCCCGATGGGGATGGCCGATATCGCCGAAGTCCTGTGGCGCGATTACATGAATCACAACCCGGCGAACCCGAAATGGGCCGATCGCGACCGCTTCCTGATGTCCAACGGCCACGGTTCGATGCTGCAATACAGCCTGCTGCACCTGACCGGTTATGACCTGCCCATGACCGAACTGGAAAACTTCCGTCAGTTGCACTCCAAAACACCGGGGCATCCTGAATACGGCTATACGCCGGGTGTTGAAACCACCACCGGCCCGCTGGGTCAGGGGATGGCCAACGCTGTCGGCTTTGCTATTGCCGAGCGCACACTTGGTGCGCAATTTAACCGCGACAACCACGAAATCGTGAACCACCACACCTACGTTTTCCTGGGTGACGGTTGCATGATGGAAGGGATTTCCCACGAAGCCTGCTCGCTGGCCGGTACCCTGAAACTCGGCAAACTGACCGCGTTTTATGATGACAACGGCATCTCCATTGACGGCCACGTCGAAGGCTGGTTTACCGATGACACTGCCAAACGCTTTGAAGCTTACGGCTGGCATGTCATTCGCGGAATCGACGGACAAAGCTCCGACGCCGTCAAAGCGGCCATTGAAGAATCTCATAAAGTCACCGACCGCCCTTCCCTGCTGATGTGCAAAACGGTGATTGGTTTTGGTTCGCCACATAAAGCCGGAACCCACGAAGCACACGGTGCCGCACTGGGTGCCGATGAAGTCGCCGCCACCCGTAAGGCGCTGGGCTGGAACTACCCGGCCTTTGAAATCCCGCAGGATATCTATGCGGCGTGGGACGCCAAAGAAGTGGGCAAAGCCAAAGAAAAAGCCTGGAACGATAAATTTGCGGCTTACGCCAACGCCTATCCTGAACTGGCTGCCGAGTTTGACCGCCGCGTGAATGGCAAACTGCCTGCTGACTGGGAAACCCAATCACAGGCATTCATTGAAGGATTGCAGGCCAAACCTGCGAATATCGCCAGCCGTAAAGCCTCACAAAATACCCTGGAAGAGTTTGGCAAAATTTTGCCTGAATTCCTCGGCGGTTCTGCGGATCTTGCGCCAAGCAACCTGACGATGTGGTCTGGCTCAAAATCGCTGATAGATGACGTCGCGGGTAACTACATCCACTACGGCGTTCGTGAATTCGGCATGACGGCTATCTCCAACGGTCTTGCGCTGCACGGCGGTTTCCTGCCTTATTCTGCGACGTTCCTGATGTTCGTCGAATATGCCCGTAACGCTGTGCGTCTGGCGGCATTGATGAAAATCCGCAACGTCTTCGTCTATACCCACGATTCTATCGGTCTGGGGGAAGATGGTCCGACGCACCAGCCGGTTGAGCAAATGGCCAGTCTGCGTGTGACGCCAAACATGAGCCTGTGGCGTCCGGCTGATCAGGTGGAATCTGCTGTAGCCTGGAAATATGCCATCGAGCGTAACGACGGGCCGGTTGCGCTTATCTTCTCGCGCCAGAATCTGACCCAGCAACCGCGTACAGCGGAACAGCTGGCGAATGTGGCGCGCGGTGGGTATGTGTTAAAAGATTCTGAAGGCACACCGGAAGTGATTCTGATTGCCACCGGGTCTGAAGTCGGCATTACGGTAGAAGCCGCGGACAAACTGGCCGCAGCGGGTACCAAAGTGCGGGTAGTTTCACTGCCTTCGACTGACGTGTTCGACAAGCAGGACGAGGCTTACCGCGAATCTGTTCTGCCGAAAGCCGTGACCGCACGCGTGGCGGTGGAAGCCGGTATCGCTGATTACTGGTACAAATATGTTGGCCTGAACGGTGCGATTGTCGGCATGACCACCTTTGGGGAATCTGCGCCCGCTGAACAACTGTTCAAAGAGTTCGGTTTTACGGTTGATAATGTCGTCGCGAAAGCGCAGGCGCTGTTGAAGTAAATGAAATGAAATTAAGGTGTGGTCTGTAAAAACCCCTTCCGCCCCCCCTTCGCAGGGGAGGCGGAAGTACGCGAACAGTGGGGTTTTACAGCAAACACGTGAACAAAATCCTGCTTTGTGCCACCAAGAAAACCCCGGTTTTCATCTTGCTCAATCAGCCTCTCTCCGGTAAAGTCCCGTCCCTTCTTTGGCATGGGGAACAATGATGTTTATTGGATTTGACTACGGTACAGCGAATTGCTCAGTTGCAGTGATGCGCGATAATAACGCCCATCTTCTGGCGTTAGAAAATAACGATCCTTATTTACCCTCCATGCTTTGTGCGCCGACACGTGAAGCGGTCAGCGAATGGCTGAGCCGTCACGGACAGGTTCCGGCAGGCAGTGATGAAAATCTGGCACTGCTGCGCCGCAGCATCAGTTTTAACCGTGAAGAAGATATTCCGGTTAATGCCAACAGCGTGCATTTTGGTTTGCAGGCGCTTTCGACCTATATGGAAGATCCGGAAGAGGTGTATTTTGTCCGCTCTCCGAAATCCTTCCTGGGTGCAAACGGCCTGAAACCTCAACAGATTGCCCTGTTTGAGGATTTGGTCTGCGCCATGATGTACCACATCAAGCGTCAGGCTGAATCCGTCTTGCAGGAAAATATTGAACAGACCGTTATCGGCCGCCCGATTAACTTCCAGGGCATGGGCGGTGAGGAAGCGAATGCTCAGGCGCAGGGTATTTTACAACGTGCCGCAGAACGCGCCGGTTTCCGTGATATCGCTTTCCAGTTTGAGCCGGTTGCCGCAGGTCTGGATTTCGAAGCGACCCTGACGGAAGAGAAAACCGTGCTGGTTGTCGATATCGGCGGCGGAACCACTGACTGCTCGGTGTTACTGATGGGCCCGCAATGGCGCGATAAAGCAGAGCGTCAGAACAGCCTGCTTGGTCACAGCGGCTGCCGCGTTGGCGGGAACGATCTGGACATCATGACTGCGTTCAAACAGCTCACGCCGCAGTTTGGGATGGGCAGCGAAACGCAAAAAGGTATCGCTATTCCGGCACTCCCTTACTGGAATGCTGTAGCGACTAACGATGTTCCGGCGCAGCTGGATTTCTACAGCGTGGCTAATGGCCGAATGTTGCGTGATTTGATCCGCGACGCCGCGCAACCGGATCTGATCAAACGTCTGTTGAAAGTCCAGCAACAGCGTCTGAGCTACCGTCTGGTACGCGCCGCAGAAGAAAGCAAAATTGCACTTTCTGAACGTGAAAGCGTGACAGCTGCCATGGACTTCATTGAATCCGGTCTGGCAGAAACTATCAGCCAGCAGCAACTGAGCGACGCGATTTCTCAGCCGCTGGAACGCATTCAGGAACAGGTCAGCCTGGCGCTGGCCAGCAGCGAAATAAAACCTGACGTGATTTACCTGACCGGCGGCAGTGCGCGTTCGCCGTTGCTGCGTGCCGCATTACAGGCGCAGTTACCGGGTATTCCGCTGGTCGGGGGCAACGATTTTGGCTCCGTGACTGCCGGTCTGGCTCGCTGGGCACAAACGCTGTTCCGTTAAGATTTAAAGAGGCAGATAAACAAAAACCGCTTGAATATAAGCGGTTTTTTTATACCTCAGCTCAGGTCATTACCAGGCGCTGGCGTCGTTTAATGTCCTGATATCCGCCTCATCCAGTTTGAGTGTTGCGGCCTGCGCCAGTTCATTCAGCTGTTGCAAAGAGGTCGCGCTGACAATCGGTGAGGTAATGCCCGGACGGGCAATCTGCCAGGCCAGTGCCACTTGCCCCGGTTGTGCGCCATGCTTCTCTGCCACCTGATCCAGCCCCGCCAGCACTTTCAGACCACGCTCATTCAGGCAACGAGCGATCACGCTTTCACCGCGTTTACTTTTACCGGCATCAGCTTTGGTGCGGTATTTCCCGGTCAGGAATCCCGCCGCCAGCCCGTAGAAGTTAATTACGCCCAAGCCGTTGTCCGTCACCACTTTTTCCAGCGCTTCTTCATACACTTTGCGGTCGTACAAATTGTACTGCGGTTGCAGCGTTTCATAACGCGCCAGCCCGTTTTCCTGACTGACTTTCAGCGCTTGCGCCAGACGCGGCGCACTGTAGTTGGATGCCCCGATGGCACGCACTTTCCCTTCTTTGATCAACGCATCGAATGCTGCCATGGTCTCGGCCAGCGGCGTATCGGCGTCATCATCATGCGACTGATATAAATCGATATAATCCGTTTGCAGGCGTTTCAGTGAGGCTTCTACCGCTTCTTTAATATAGCGTGGCGATAAACCCACTTTGCCTTCACCCATCGGTTTGCCAACTTTGGTCGCCAGTATAATCTGGTCACGCTTACCGGTTTTCTTCAGCCAGTTGCCGATAATGGTTTCCGATTCGCCCCCTTTGTTGCCTTCAACCCAGCTCGAATACACATCTGCCGTGTCGATAAAATTCAGTTTATGATCCATTAAGGCATCAAGCAGGTTAAAGGAAGCTGCCTGATCGACCGTCCAGCCGAACACATTGCCGCCAAACGTCAGCAACGGCACCTGAATACCTGAACGACCCAGTTCTCTTTTGCTCATTATTCTCTCCCTTTCTTAAGGTCAGATTTAACTTACTTTGCATGCGAACGATTGGTGATCAAAGGTCAACCATAGCATTTTGATATAAAATGTCAGGCTGAAAGCTATTCTTTATTGTCAGAAGAATTGTCAAAAAATGGGAAAGACTCTCCTTATTTCCTCCATTTTCTGCTGAAACATTCTGGCTACACTGTGAGCCTGGTCTGAAGGTAGATCTCCGTCCTGAAATGCCGCGACAATGATTGTGCTGATGCGATAAACCATGAAATCTGAAAACACTGATACCTTACCACCTTCTGCTCCCCTGCCGCCTTCGGTGCGCTGGCAGCTGTGGATTGTCGCCTTTGGCTTTTTTATGCAGGCTCTCGACACCACCATCGTGAATACTGCGCTGCCTTCGATGGCCCGCAGTCTGGGTGAGAATCCGCTGCACATGCATTCTGTCGTCGTCGCCTATGTGCTGACGGTCGCTGTGATGCTGCCTGCCAGCGGCTGGCTGGCGGATAAAGTCGGTGTGAAATGGGTATTCTTTTCGGCCATTGTGCTGTTTACGCTTGGCTCTTTGCTGTGCGCGCAATCGGAAAGCCTGCGGGAACTGGTGTTGTCACGTATTGTTCAGGGGATCGGCGGAGCCATGATGGTGCCCGTCGGGCGGCTGACGGTGCTGAAAATCGTCCCGCGCAGTGAGTACATGGCGGCGATGACGATGGTCACTTTACCCGGTCAGGTCGGCCCGCTTCTGGGGCCTGCTCTGGGCGGTTTTCTGGTGCAATACGCCAGCTGGCACTGGATCTTCCTGATCAATCTGCCGGTCGGTCTGGCCGGATGTATCGCCACCTTAATGATTATGCCCAATTACAAAATGCAGACGCGGCGCTTTGATATCAGCGGGTTTGTGATGCTGGCCGTGTGCATGGCGACGCTGACTTTGGCGCTGGAAGGCAGCCGCAGTATGGGGCTGAGCGTGCTGGAAATTATCCTGCTGGTGGTGGTCGGCGGCGGCGCACTGGGCATTTACTGGATGCACGCGCGCGGCAATCTTTCAGCGCTGTTTTCCCTGCGCCTGTTCCATACCCCGACCTTTAAAATTGGTCTGATCGGCAGCCTGTTAGGACGTATCGGCAGCGGCATGTTGCCGTTTATGACGCCGGTGTTTCTGCAACTCGGCATGGGCTTTACGCCTTTCCACGCCGGACTGATGATGATCCCGATGGTGCTCGGCAGTATGGGGATGAAACGCGTGGTCGTCCGCCTGGTCAATCAGCTTGGCTACCGGAAAGCACTGGTCAGCGCCACGTTGCTGCTGGCACTGATCACCCTTATCTTCCCGCTGGTGGCGATTTACGGCGCAGTGTGGATGATCCCGATTGTGCTGTTCTTCCAGGGCATGGTGAACTCCCTGCGTTTTTCTTCCATGAATACGCTGACGCTGAAAGATTTACCGCCGCGCCTTGCCAGCAGCGGCAACAGTTTACTGTCGATGATCATGCAGTTGTCGATGAGTCTGGGCGTCAGTGTCGCCGGTTTACTGATTGGTTTGTTCGCCCATCAGCAAGCCATTACACCCGACAGCGCCACCCTGCACACCGCCTTCTTGTATTGCTATATGTCGATGGCCCTGGTGATCGCCCTGCCAGCTTGGGTATTCTCGAAAGTACCGCCTGATACGCAGAAAAATGCCATTATCGACCGTCGTCGTGCTGCGGCCGGCTCCCCTGACCCGATGAGAAAATCATGAAACCTGGTATTACCGCCAAGTTGTTTATGGCCATTTTTTGTACCTGCGCACTGGTGCTGATCACCATGAACTGGGGCGTGCGGATGAGCTTCGAGCGGGGCTTTATCGATTACATTCGCCAGAGTAACGAGCAGCGCGTCCAGTTGCTGGCTGACACGTTGCAGGATCAATATAAACAGCACGGTAACTGGGAGTTTCTGGAAACCAATGACCGGCTGATTTATCAGATAATGCGCTCGTTTGAGCAAAACAGCAGCCCGAGAATGCCGCCGCAGGGCTGGCGGACAAAGTTTTGGATCCTCGACAGTCACGACCGGCGGATCGGAGGTTACGATCAGCCGGTTCCACCTGATTTACAAGGCCCGCGCCGCATAATGACCGTTGACGGCGTGGTGATTGGTTCGGTGATTTCCACCCCTGCCGAGCGCCTCACCCGCGATGCGGACATCAATTTTGAGCGCCAGCAAAGCCGCACCAGCTGGATGATTGTCGCCTTCACCGCCCTGCTGGCCGCCGCCGTTACCTGGGTATTGTCGCGGGAAATGCTCGCGCCGGTCAAGCGGCTGGTGAACGGTACGCATCTTCTGGCGTCGGGGGATTTCAGCACCCGGGTGAAGGTCGACAGTGAAGATGAACTGGGCAAACTGGCGCAGGACTTCAACCAGCTGGCGATGACGCTGGAAAAAAATGAGCAGATGCGCCGGGCATTTATGGCGGATATTTCACATGAGTTGCGCACTCCGCTGGCGGTGCTGCGCGGCGAGCTGGAAGCCATGCAGGATGGCGTGCGTAAAATGAGCGTCAGCTCGCTGGAATCACTGCAATCTGAAGTCTCGATTCTGACCAAGCTGGTGGACGATTTGCATCAGCTTTCACTGTCCGATGCCGGTGCGCTGGCGTACAGAAAGGTGGACACCGACGTCGTGCATCTGGTGCAACTGGCGGAAGCCGGTTCGCGCGATCGTTTCCATGCCAAGCAGTTAACCCTGACCAGCCATCTGCCGGAAAGCGCGGAAGTATTTGGTGATCCGCAGCGTCTGTCGCAGTTGTTCAACAATCTGCTGGAAAACAGTCTGCGCTATACTGACCCGAATGGCGGGTTGGAGATCCTGGGCGAAATACGGGACAAATCGCTGTACCTGATGTTCCAGGACAGCGCACCGGGCATCAGCGATGAACAGCTTAGCCGTATTTTTGAACGTTTTTACCGCACCGAAGGCTCGCGCAACCGCGCCAGCGGCGGGTCGGGGTTAGGTCTGGCTATTTGCCAGAATATTGTCGAAGCCCATGGCGGGCAGATCAGCGCCAGCCACTCTCCGGCGGGTGGCGTTCGTATTACGATCGTCCTGCCGCTCTCTGTTACATCAGGCCCGAGAAACTGAATGAACGACTCTGTATTGTCCGGCCCGGCGCCGTTAAAAATTCTGATTGTGGAAGACGAGCCTAAACTTGCTCAGCTGTTAATCGACTATCTCGAAGCGGCGGGCTATGCCACGCAATGGCTGGCAGACGGACACGACGTTATCGCGCAGGTTAAAAGCCAGCCGCCGGCGCTGATTTTGTTAGACCTGATGCTGCCGGGCAGCAGCGGGTTGTCCATTTGCCGGGATATCCGCCAGTTTTCCGATGTGCCTGTCATGATGGTGACGGCAAAAACGGAAGAAATTGACCGCCTGCTCGGGCTGGAAATCGGTGCCGATGATTACATCTGCAAACCTTACAGCCCCCGTGAAGTCGTGGCCCGCGTGAAGGTTATTTTGCGCCGCTGCGTACGTCAGGACGACAATGCGCCCAGAGAGAACGGTCTGCATATTGATGAAGCGCGCTTTCAGGCTACGTTCCAGGGACATGAGCTGGAGCTGACACCGGCAGAATTCCGCCTGCTGAAAACCCTGTCAGTGAAACCAGGCTATGTGTTTACCCGCGAAGTACTGCTCAATAATCTCTATGATGACTACCGTGTTGTCACCGACCGCACCATCGACAGCCACATCAAAAATCTGCGCCGCAAACTCGAATCCCTGGACGGTGAAAAAGCCTTTATCCGCGCCGTCTATGGCGTGGGCTATCGCTGGGAAGCGGAACCCTGTCATTTGGCATAACGCCTGGCTGGCCGGCCATTCAGTTTTGTAAAGTTTCTGAAAGTCTGTCGGCCAGTTCACATTTCATGTCTTAAATCTTTCCTGCCGTCGCGAAACAGTTTCCATTAACTACACTTATCTCTGGAAAATAACCCCTCTGATGGAGATTACCTTTATGGCTAATGGTCACTATGATCTGAAAAAAGCGAAGAATGGACAGTTTCACTTTAACCTGAAGGCCGGGAACGGAGAGATTATTCTCACCAGTGAAATGTATGCCAGTAAAGCGTCGGCTGAAAACGGGATTTCATCGGTTCAGACCAACTCACCCGATGAAGCACAATACGAAGTCAAACCCTCGAAAGATGGCCAGTTTTACTTTGTGCTGAAAGCGAAAAATCATCAGGTGATTGGCGTCAGCGAAATGTACACCACAGAAAGTGCATCGAAAAAAGGTGTTCAGTCGGTGGTGAAAAACGGCGCAAGCACTGATATCCGCGATTTGACGCAGTAGTTCTCAATAATTTCTGTTTTTAGCTATTCAGGAGCGGAGAAGGAAATTGATCTGGCTCCTGAATAGTCTAATTAGCGCTGTAATACCCACACGAAATGGCTGCTTTTGATCAACTCAGACGTTACAATTCTGACCTTTCGTCGCCCCGCATCCGGGACGGCCCTGACTTGTGATCAGACTGAGATTGACTATGTTTACCCCCGATTCTTTTGTTCCGGAACTGCTTTCCCCCGCCGGCTCCCTGAAAAACATGCGTTACGCTTTCGCGTATGGTGCTGACGCGGTTTATGCCGGTCAGCCGCGTTACAGCCTGCGTGTACGTAATAACGAATTTAACCACCAGAATCTGGAGATCGGCATTAACGAAGCCCATGCTCTGGGGAAAAAATTCTATGTGGTGGTAAACATCGCACCGCATAACGCCAAGCTGAAAACGTTCATCCGTGACCTTCAGCCGGTTATCGACATGGGGCCCGATGCCCTGATCATGTCCGATCCGGGTCTAATCATGATGGTGCGCGAAGCGTTCCCGAAGATGGATATTCATCTTTCGGTGCAGGCTAACGCCGTGAACTGGGCGACGGTAAAATTCTGGAAACAAATGGGGCTGACGCGTGTGATTTTATCGCGCGAGTTGTCACTGGAAGAGATCGCCGAGATCCGCGCGCAGGTGCCGGACATGGAAATCGAAATCTTCGTTCACGGTGCGCTGTGTATGGCCTATTCCGGTCGCTGCCTGCTTTCCGGCTACATCAATAAACGTGACCCGAATCAGGGAACCTGTACCAATGCCTGTCGCTGGGAATATAAAGTGCAGGAAGGCAAAGAAGACGCCATCGGTAATATCGTGCATCAGTACGAACCGATCCCGGTTCAGCAGGTGGAAGCCGCAGAACCCACATTAGGTATCGGTCAGCCGACAGATAAAGTGTTTATGCTCGAAGAAGCCATGCGCCCCGGCGAATACATGAGTGCTTTTGAGGATGAACACGGCACTTATATTATGAATTCCAAAGACCTGCGCGCCATTCAGCATGTGGAAACTCTGACAAAAATGGGCGTGCATTCACTGAAAATCGAAGGGCGTACGAAATCCTTCTATTATTGCGCGCGTACCGCACAGGTTTATCGCCGGGCCATCGACGATGCCGTCGCCGGCAAGCCTTTCGACCCGACGCTGCTTTCCACCCTTGAAGGTCTGGCACATCGCGGATATACCGAAGGTTTCCTGCGTCGCCATACTCATGACGCACAACAGAACTACGAATATGGTTTCTCCGTCAGTGACCGTCAGCAATTTGTCGGCGAGTTCACGGGAAACCGGATGGATGGCTGGGCTGAAATCGATGTGAAGAATAAATTCAGCGTCGGTGACAGTGTGGAAATGATGACGCCGCAAGGTAACGTCCAGTTCAAACTGGAAGCGCTGCGCAATAAGAAAGGCCAGCCAACTGACGTCGCGCCGGGTAACGGCCACATGGTGTATGTTGCATTGCCGGAAGACGTGAATCTGGAATTCGCCATTCTGTTGCGCAATCTGGAAGAAACGGATACCCGTAATCCGCATTCGAAATAAGGTTTTGGTCGAAAACAAGAATTCGATCACATCTATTTCTGACCGGGCTCGCTAATATGCATTCGCAATTTACTTCGAATGCAAAATAAAGCACCGGACTATACCAGGAACCACCTCCTTGGCCAGCTCAATCTCCCTTGAGCTGGCTTTTCTTTTGTATTCATCTCACTCTTCATTTAACTAAAAATTCTCTTATTCAACTTAAAACTTTCGATTACTCTCATTAATAACGTGGCGTTCTGTTTTTTTAATAAATACGTTTCTGAAAAACAAACGTGCTTTTTAATAATGTCATTGCAATTATTTAACTCCAAAGTCAAATTTTCGCTGATTAATCCGATAGCCAAATACCGCCCCTATCATCTATTGTGGGCAGACGTAGATAAAAGGAGCGTACATGACCACAGCAATGCTGATTTTAAATGGAAAAGGCGCAGGCAATGAAGAGCTGCGGATAGCCATCGGTGCGCTACGTAAAGAGGGTGAAAATCTCTATGTGCGCGTCACCTGGGAGTACGGAGACGCCGCACGGTATGTGGAAGAAGCCATCGAACTGGGCTGTGAAACCGTGATTGCCGGGGGGGGAGACGGCACCATCAATGAAGTGGCGGGTGCGCTGGCACAATACGCAGGCCAGCAGCGTCCCGTGCTCGGCATCGTGCCGCTGGGCACCGCCAATGATTTCGCCACAGCCTGCAATATTCCCCTGCAACCGGAACAGGCGTTACAACTGGCAGTGAAAGGCCGTGCGGTGGATATCGATCTGGCCAACGTGAATAACCAGCATTTCTTTATCAACATGGCAACCGGCGGTTTCGGCACGCGTATCACCACCGAAACGCCGGAAAAACTCAAGGCCGCACTCGGTGGTGTGTCCTATTTCATCCACGGGCTTTTGCGCCTGGATACATTGAAAGCTGACCGCTGTGAAATTACCGGCCCGGATTTTCGCTGGGAAGGCGACGCGCTGGTCATCGGAATCGGCAATGGCCGTCAGGCCGGTGGTGGGCAACAAATTTGTCCGGATGCGCTGATTAACGACGGGTTGCTGCAATTGCGGCTACTGACGTCAGAGGAGTTGCTGCCCTCATTCCTGCGCAGTTTGCTCAATAACGAAGAGAACAAAAACATTATTTCCGCCAGCCTGCCCTGGCTGGAAATCACCGCGCCGCACGATATGACGTTCAATCTCGACGGCGAACCGCTGACCGGAAAACAGTTCAGAATTGAAGTTCTTCCTTCTGCTATTCAGTGCCGATTGCCTCCTCACTGCGAACTTTTAGGCTAACCCCCTCCTCTGCTGTTCATTCTCTGTACTGTGATCTGACTTACAGTACAGAGCAAACCTACCCTTATTTTTGTGATCTTCTCCGCTAAAACTTCATTCACATACTTGTATGGTAGTTGCGCATTACCTAATTTTACTTTGCCGATGTCGCTGAATAATTCCTTTATGAATTTTGGCGGGCACAAACGACACATTTCTTTTGACGACTCTTATTAATCCGGTGACGGAATGCAGGGGTAGTATGATTAATCATCATAAAGAAAGACCGATATCGGTGAAAAATATGCTCGCCTACGGCGGAGGAGATTTCTTCGGCGGCGGATGTTTTGCGGTATTAGGTCTGTGGATTATGTTTTTCTATACCACCTATGCCGGATTAAGCCCTGCAGAGGCCGGTGCCGTTATTGCCACCGCGCGTTTGCTGGACGCTTTTTTTGATCCGCTGATGGGATATGTCACGGATAATTTTTACCGCAATCCTCTCGGTAAGAAATATGGCCGTCGCGGTTTCTTCTTCTTATTTGGTGCTCCGCTGATTATGGTGACCTACATTATTATGTGGGTCAGCGGCATGGGATTCTGGTACTACCTGTTTACGTATATTTTATTTTATGCCGCTTATACGCTGGCCATTGTGCCCTATGAAACGCTCGCAGCGGAAATGACATCCAGCTTTAAAATGCGCACTAAACTGACCGGCGTCAGAATGTTTTTCTCAACCGGTGCCGCGATATTAGCTGCCTGGTTACCGGGACGGATCATTGCTTATCTCGGTGATGATTCCTCATCCTCTTTCCTGATTATGGGCGTGATTTTCGGCGTTCTGTTTGCCGTGGTGATCCTGATGCTTTACTTCTACACCTGGGAACGACCAATTCCGGTGGATGAGGCGGCGCCGAAGTTATCTTTTCGCCGCGATATGAAGCATCTGTTCAGGTCACTGGTCTCGACCATGAAAGTGCGCACTTTCCGCCAGCATGTCGGGATGTATCTGGGCGGTTATGTCGCGCTCGACGTCCTGGGCGCAGTGCTGGCTTATTATATTATTTTTGTTCTCGGCCAGAATGCCGTGACGGCTTCTAATGCCATGACATTAATGACGCTGGTGCAGTTCGTCTGCGTGGCGCTGTTTATTTTCCTGTGCATGAAATTAGGCAATGGCGCGTCATATCGCATTGCACAATTATTTATGCTGGCCAGTGTCGGGTTATTTTTATCCATACACCTGCTGCAATTACCGTTAAATATGTCGCTTATTTATCTGTCGGTTATTCTCATGGGCGTGGGACGTTCCGGTACCAGCTATGTTTGCTGGAATATTTACAGTTTTATTCCTGATGTGGATGAAATGCTGACAGGTAAACGACGCGAAGGAATTTTTGCCGGTGTCATGACCTTCGTGCGCAAAGCCGTTCAGGCGGTCGCATTATTTGGCGTCGGATTATTATTGCAACACTACGGATTCACCCCGAAAAGCAGTTCACAACCCGCCGAAGCGGTATATGGGATAACCTTGGTCTTTGGCGCGGGTTCGGTTGTTTTCCTGCTGGTGGGCTTATACAGCTCCATGAAATTCCGCCTCACCCGCCATAATCATGCCCTGCTGGTAAATGAAATCGAACGCCTGAAAGCCGGTGGCAGCAAATATGACGTCACGCCGGAAACGCGCCTCGTCACCGAGCAGCTTACCGGCTGGCCTTATGAAAAATTATGGGGCGATAACAATATTCTTAGTCAGACCGAAGATAATCTTCCTCTGAATTCCACCGAACTTTCAACCGGAGCCGACCATGCAAAGAATTGAATTCAGCCTGATGCAACAGACCATCCAGCGCGCCCTGCAAAAAGCGGGACTTGATGAAGGCGACGCGCGAACTTGCGCGCGCATCCATACTGAATCGAGCTGCGACGGTATTGCATCACATGGCCTGAACCGGGTGGCGCGTTTTGTCGATTATGTTCATAAGGGCTGGATAGATATTCACGCTAAACCGGAGCTGGAAAAATCTCTCGGCGCTATCGCCATCTACAACGGCCACCGTGGAATTGGCATCACCAATGCTCTGTTTGCCGTCGAAAAAGCGGCAGAGATGGCGAAGGAATACGGTGTGGGGATTGTGGCGCTGAAAAACAGCAGTCACTGGATGCGCGGCGGCAGTTATGGCTGGCACGCGGCACAACAGGGCATGGCGGCGATTTGCTGGACCAATACGGAATCCTGCATGCCCGCCTGGGGCGGAAAAAACACCCGCATCGGCAATAACCCGTTTGTGATGGCGGTGCCAAGACACAAAGGTCCGATCGTGCTGGACATGGCGATGTCGCAGTATTCCTACGGCAAATTACAGGTTACGCGGCTGAAAAACGAAAAACTGCCGTTCCCCGGTGGCTACGATAGAGACGGCAATCTCACGGACGATCCGGGCCCGATCGAAACCTCCATGCGCATTTTACCCACCGGCTACTGGAAAGGTTCCGGACTGGCGATTGTGCTCGACGCCATGGCTGCACTGTTATCCGCTGGTTCACCCACCAATGAGATCGACAAAATTGGCGAAGGCAGCTGCACCGGCGCCAGCCAGATTTTTATGGTATTTGATCCATCGCAGCTGGGCGGTGCCGAATTCACCGAACGCATGGCTGACAGCGTCGCGGACTATGTGAATCAGTCCGAACCTGCCGAAAACAGCCGCGACGTCCGTTATCCGGGGCAAACCGCTGCTGCCAACCGCGAGCAAAACCGCCGGCTCGGCATCCCGGTGGATGAAACGGTGTGGGATGAAGTGATGCGGCTCGCAGAATAAACCTCCCCCCCTCCTCAAAGCCCGCCTGTCACTGACAGGCGTTTTCGTTTTCCCCCCGGAAAATTCCTGCAGACAAAGTGTGATCCTTCCCAGCAAAAAACGATTTACATACTTGTATGGTAGTTCGCATATGGCGTATTTATAACCAAAGAAAATGCATCCTACTTTTACTGCAAAAGGTCGTAACCGATGAAAATCGTGAATGCTGAAGTCTTTGTCACCTGCCCGGGGCGCAACTTTGTTACGTTGAAAATCACCACTGACAGCGGGCTGACCGGCATCGGGGATGCCACGCTGAATGGCCGCGAATTACCGGTCGCCTCCTACCTCAAAGATCACGTTTGCCCGCAGCTGATTGGCCGCGACGCGCATCAGATTGAAGACATCTGGCAGTTCTTCTATAAGGGCGCTTACTGGCGTCGCGGGCCGGTCACTATGTCGGCCATTTCTGCCGTCGATATGGCGCTGTGGGACATCAAGGCTAAAGCCGCTAATATGCCGCTGTACCAGCTGCTTGGCGGCGCATCTCGCACCGGCGTGATGGTTTACTGCCACACAACCGGCCATTCTATTGATGAAGTGCTCGACGATTACGCCAAACACAAAGAGCTCGGGTTCAAGGCTATCCGCGCGCAATGCGGCGTGCCGGGCATGAAAACAACGTACGGCATGGCGAAAGGAAAAGGCCTGGCCTACGAACCGGCAACGAAAGGTAACTGGCCGGAAGAGCAATTGTGGTCGACCGAAAAATATCTCGACTTCACGCCAAAACTCTTCGAAGCCGTGCGTAATAAATTCGGTTTCGATGAACATCTTCTGCATGACATGCACCACCGCCTGACGCCAATTGAAGCGGCGCGTTTTGGCAAAAGCATCGAAGAATATCGTCTGTTCTGGATGGAAGATCCGACACCGGCTGAGAATCAGGAAAGCTTCCGTTTGATCCGCCAGCACACGGTGACGCCAATTGCGGTCGGCGAAGTGTTCAACAGCATCTGGGATTGCAAACAGCTGATCGAAGAACAGCTGATCGACTATATCCGCACCACGATCACTCACGCGGGCGGGATCACTGGCATGCGTCGTATTGCCGATTTTGCTTCGCTGTATCAGGTGCGTACCGGCTCGCACGGGCCTTCTGACCTTTCCCCCATCTGCATGGCGGCCGCCCTGCACTTTGACCTGTGGGTGCCAAACTTCGGCGTGCAGGAATACATGGGGTATTCCGAGCAGATGCTGGAAGTCTTCCCGCATAACTGGACGTTCGATAACGGCTACATGCATCCGGGCGAGAAACCTGGGCTGGGTATCGAGTTCGACGAGAAACTGGCAGCAAAATATCCGTATGAACCGGCCTATCTGCCGGTAGCCCGTCTGGAAGATGGTACTTTGTGGAACTGGTGAGGGAACAAACATGAACAGCGTCGTTATACAAGAACCCGGAAAATTAGTCATCGAGCAACGTGCTTTGCCGGTACCTGCCGCCGGCGAAGTACGAGTTCGGGTCAGTCACGCCGGTATCTGCGGGTCCGATGTGCATATCTATCACGGCCACAATCCCTTCGCGAAATACCCGCGGGTGATTGGCCATGAATTTTTCGGCCACATTGACAGCGTGGGTGAAGGCGTAGAAGCATCACGCATCGGCGAACGTGTCGTGGTCGATCCGGTGGTCAGCTGCGGGCATTGTTATCCCTGCTCCATTGGCCGCCCGAACGTGTGTGCCCAATTGCAGGTGATCGGCGTCCACCGTGATGGCGGGTTCAGTGATTACGCCTGCGCACCGGCGAAAAACGCCTACGTGGTCCCTGCCGCCATTCCGGACAAACTCGCCAGTATGGTCGAGCCGTTTACTATCGCCGCCAATATCACTGCCTTTTTGAAACCCGTCCCGCAGGACACTGCGCTTATCTACGGTGCGGGCCCGATGGGGCTCACCGTGATTCAGGTGCTGAAAGGCGTGTATGGTGTGCAGAAAGTGATTGTCGCCGACCGCATCGACGAACGGTTACAGATGGCGCTGGCCAGCGGCGCAGACTGGATAATCAACAACAGCGAGCGCAGTGTGGCTGATGAACTGGCCGCCGAAGGGGTATCCCCGACGCTTATTGTGGATGCCGCCTGCCATCCGGCCATTCTGCAGGAAGCCATTCTGCTGGCCTCACCGGCGGCGCGCATCGGCATGATGGGCTTTTCCGGTGAGCCAAGTTCAGTGACACAGCAAAGTATTACCAGCAAAGAAATTTCACTGTTTTCATCGCGACTGAACAGCCACCGGTTCCCGCAGGTGATTGAATGGATGGAGCAAGGAAAAATCGCGCCCGAAAAACTGGTGACGCACTGGATGCCTGCCAGTGAAGTTGAAGCCGCCCTGACGCTGTTTGAGAAAGATCAGCGTTCCTGCTGCAAGGTTTTACTGACGTTTTGATATTTGGCTATTTTTGAAAAAATAACGGGAGGATTTTAAATATCCTCCCGTCAGCAGTACCTCATATTCTACCTACAAAAACGCAACACTATTAAAACGACACCTACAAGTGGAGCACCTATGTTCAAGAACTTACGCTGGATTATCGTATTCCTGCTGTTCCTGGTTTACATGATCAATTACCTCGACCGCGTGGCGCTGTCGATTACTGTTCCGATGATAGAAAAAGAACTGACCATTAACCCCGAACAATTCGGCATGATATTTGGCAGTTTCTTCTTCGGTTACGCGATATTTAACTTTATCGGCGGACTGGCAGTGGATAAATTCGGTCCGACGCTGGTAATGGGATTAGCCGTCGGATTATGGTCGGTATTTTGCGGCATGACCGCTATCGCGACCGGCTTTTATTCCATGTTAATCCTGCGGGTATTATTCGGTATGGCCGAAGGACCGATTTGCGCCTCGGCAAATAAGATGATTAACGGGTGGTTCCCGAAGAAACAGGCGGCTACCGCGATGGGCTTGCTCAGCGCCGGTTCGCCTCTCGGCGGCGCTGTCGCAGGACCAATTGTCGGGTATCTGGCGATTTCCTTTGGCTGGCGGCCTGCCTTTATGGTGATCGCTTGCATCGGGATTATCTGGATGGCGGTGTGGTTCTTCACCGTCGCCGATAATCCGCTGAAAAGCAAACGTGTTTCACCGGAAGAGTTACGTTTAGTTGATCAGATGAAAAATGAAAATATCAGCGAAGAAGAAGATCTGGCGCAGGCCGCGCACGGTCTGGGCTATTATTTACGTCAGCCGATTATCCTGGTCACAGCCTTTGCCTTCTTCTGTTATAACTATATTTTATTCTTCTTCCTCAGCTGGTTCCCGGCTTATCTGGTGCAGGCGCATGGCCTGAATATTAAAGAAATGAGCCTGACAACCGTTATTCCGTGGATTGTCGGCTTTGTCGGACTGGCACTCGGTGGGTATATTTCCGATAAAATTTTCAATATCACCGGTCGCTTATTACTGTCGCGTAAAATTATATTAGTGGTCAGCCTGTTCGCCGCAGCAATTTGTGTCGCGCTTGCAGGGATCGTGACCAGCGTCGTTCCGGCGGTCATTCTTATGTCGGTGTCTATTTTCTTCCTGTACACCACCGGTGCTATTTACTGGGCAATTATTCAGGACGTGGTACATAAATCACGCGTCGGCGGTACCAGCGGGTTTATCCATCTGGTCGGCAGTGTGTCGGGCATTATTGGTCCGGTCGTGACCGGTTTCATCGTACAAAATACCGGTCGCTTCGACAGCGCCTTTATTCTGGCTGGCGGCGTTGCTGCGCTGGGCGCAATTCTGGTGTTCTTCGTGATTAAACCGCCCAAACACACGCCAGCCACAACCCTGTCTCACAACTGATATTCTGAATACAACGAAAAAATCCGGCTCTCACGCCGGATTTTTATTCAGAATCAGCAGGTTTAGATCTGATCCACCCACACCCGCATTTCACCTTCCCCGCGGTTTGCCCAGGTAAAGTAAGGCACAAACGTCATGGTTTGCGGTGTCATTTCCTCTGGCGGCGGATTGAAACTGTACAACGGTTTCTGACCGGCCTGAACCGATAACCGGCGCTCGCCTTGCGTCTGCAACAAGGTTTTACCGACAAACAATCCGCTGCCCGAAATCAGGCGAAATTGTGCATCCTGCGGCAGCCGCACATTATGCAGTTCACTGCCGTTGTCGGCCTGTTCAAGGCAATACACCAGCGGGCCGCGCTGTATCGCCACCTTTCCTGCAACGTGTCGCAACAGGGCATTACCCTTCACTCGCGTCACCGGCATCGGTAATGTCATTTCAATGCGATCGCCTTTCTGCCAGTCGTGCGTCAGACGTAAATATCCGTTGCGCGTCAGAGCGGACAATTCCAGCGGTTTACCATTAAACGTCACCTGCGGGCTGGCGCACCAGTCGGGTAAACGTAATCCCAGCGTGGCTTCCAGCGGTGCATCGGTATCGACTTCAATCAGCACATGTTCCGTCCACGGATAGCCGCCGGACTGTTTCAGCCGCAACGGTTTTCCGCTGACCATCGCCTGCACATCACTGCCGATATACAGGTTGATGTCCACGCCGTCAGGGCGCTGGGTATAGATGTAATGTCCCAGCGAAGCCAGCAGTCGCGCGATATTCGGCGGGCAGCAGGCACAGCCGAACCAGCGCTGACGCACCGGTTTTACGTGGTCATAAATATGATTGAACGGAATACTTTTCGGATGCACTTCCAGCGGATTCACGTAAAAGAAATGTTTACCGTCGAGCGCCATCCCGGCCAGCACGGTGTTATAAAGCGCCCGCTCCATGACATCGGCATAGCGACTGTCAGAGTCCATCTGCAACATGCGGTTGGCAAACATCATCAGCCCGATTGAGGCACAGGTTTCCGTATACGCCGTGTCATTTGGCAGATCGTAATCCGAAGAAAACGCTTCACCGCTGCTTTGTGAGCCGATTGAACCGGTAATGTACATCTGCCGCTGGGTCATGTTTTCCCACAACCGCTGGCAAACTTCGCGTTTTTCCTGATCCTGACTCAACCGTGCCAGATGAGCGACACCGGCATACAGATACACAAAGCGCACCGCATGGCCGATGGCCGTCGTTTGTAGTGCAACCGGCATATGCGCCTGACTGTAGGCTTTATCTTTGACCATCCACGCCGGACCGTAAGTATTCCAGTGCGATGTTTTACCCCGTTTTTCATATTCAATATCGTAGAAATGCGGCTCTGCGCCGCGTGGCTCAACAAAATAACGGGTCAGCTCGAGGTAACGGGTTTCACCGGTGGCTTCGTATAAACGCATCAGCGCCAGTTCAATTTCCGGATGACCGGGATAGCCGTGCAGCTGTTGATCTCCCGGTCCGAAGACATCCGCGATGTGATCGGCAAGCTTACAGACGATTTCCAGCAAACGCGTTTTCCCGGTTGCCTGAGCATAAGCCACACCGGCTTCGATAAGATGTCCTGCACAGTAAAGCTCGTGACATTCAGCCAGATTCGCCCATCGCTGTTGCGGCTCTTTCACGGTGAAATAGGTGTTCAGATAGCCGTCGGGTTGCTGCACCGCGCCCACCAGTTCGATCACCTTATCCGCCGTTTCCTCTAACGCAGGATCCGGCGTTTTTGCCAGCAAATATCCGACAGCTTCCAGCCACTTCGCCACATCGCTGTCCTGAAAGACCATACCGTAAAACTCCCCCTCACTTTGCCCGGCGGCGATACGGAAATTCTCAATAGCATGACTCGGTTCTGCATCTGCGACCTCATCATTCAGGGCTTTCCACTGATAAGGCACAACGACTTCTTTAACCAGCCGCTGATATTCCAGCCAGAACGCATCAGAAATATTGACTTTATCGAGCGGTACTTCTAAAGACTCAACCGGAGAAAACGACATACAACCTCCTGAATATAAAAAATAATTCTCAGACCTTCACGGCCAGATCATGCGACATCCGCGTCAGCAGTTTGTTATCGAGCTTGCAGAACATCAGCGTGCCCGCCAGCAGCACATGCATCACCGCAGGCAGCAGGGTTTCCAGCAAGGTGATCCCGCCCAGCGACGCCGCAGTCTGATGTTGTGCACCGGCCTGATACGAAACCAGAATGAACACCAGGCTGATAATCCCGGCGCTCGATGCCCAGGCTAATTTGATGAAAAACAGGTTGAAGGCGAAGTTCATGCCAGAGGAGCGGATACCGTTTTTCCAGTGCCCGTAATCGTCGGCGAAGGCCATCAGGGAGAAGTGCAGCGGCAGCGTGAAACCGAGGATCACGCAGTGAACAAAGATGATGCCCAGCCACAGCGTCTGATGCTGTTCGCCGGTGGGAACAAACCACAGCAGCAGAGAAAATACCGCCAGCACCAGATTAGTGATCATGTACAAACGCACACTGTCGATAAATTTGGTCAGCTGGTTGACGATCACTGCGCCAAGAATCGATGCCAGCGTGACCATACCGAAGAACAGTGAGGCGTAACCCGCGCCACCTTTCAGCACGTAAGTGATGAAATACATGTAGCCGCCACCGCGCAGGTTAAACACGTTGATCAGCAGGAAAGACATCAGCAATACCAGCAGCAATTGATCGTTTTTCAGCATCCCGCGGATGTGCTCTTTAACGCTGAACTGCCCGAGCAGCGCCAGCGGCAGGCGTTCCCGTACCGTGAAAAAGCACCACAAAAACATCACCACCGCAACGGCGCACAGCAAACCTACACCCTGCTGATACCCGACGGCAGCATTGCCTTTACCCAGCACCTGAACCAGCCACGGCAGCCCGACAGAAACCAGGAATCCCGCTACGCCACAGAGCACAAAGCGCCAGGACTGGCAGGAAATAACCTCGCGATGATCGGTCGTCATGGTGTTGATGAGTGCGCAATACGGCACGTTGATCGCCGTATAAGATACTGACAGCAGAAAATAGGTAAAAAAAGCGTAGGCGATTTTGGCGTCGCCACTCAGACCGGGAACAGTGAACGTCAGGAAACCCACCACGCCAATCGGCAACGCAATCCACAATTGCCACGGACGAAAACGCCCCCAGCGGCTTTGCGTGCGGTCAGCCAGAATGCCCATGAGAGGATCGGAAATCGCGTCTATCACGCGCAGGGAAATAAACAGCGTGCCGACGATTGCCGGCGTCAGACCGAAAACATCGGTATAAAAAAATGTCAGGAAACTGGTGATGAGGCAGGTAATTATCGTGCCACCAGCATCACCCAGTCCGTAACCTATTTTCTCACTCACAGAAAGTCTGGCATTGGCAGAAGCTATTCCGCCCTCACCAGTTACCGGCGATGCGCCGGTATTAATTGAATCCGTTGACATGTTTTTCCTCGCTTGTATATCGTTATTAATAAGCAACAGGAACAGGGTAAATAAGAATAATGACTCACATCAGCCCGAAGAATAAATAAGGTACGCTGCCAATCTGGCACACAGGCATCACGTCAACAAGAGGAGGATAAAGTAGTTAAACGGGATAATTCCGACTTAAAACTCTATTCTGTGAAGCAGATCAAAAGCTCCCGGCACGTTGCTGGCTGTTGATGCTTCCTGTGCTACTGTCAGGCTTCAACACCCCGTCAGGAGCCTGAAGCATGTCTGAATCTCTTGCTTTTCCAGTCAGCTATCCGGTTAAAGTTCAGAATGGTGGCTTATTCATTTCGAGAGGGATTGGCACACATCCGACCCGGAGACTCAGTTCGCATGAGTTAATATACGTGGTTTGCGGCACGCTTTCGTTACAGGAAGAAAATACGCGCTTTGATCTGCATGAAGGCGAAAGCTTATTATTATTTCCCGGACGTGAGCATAAAGGCATAACCACTTTCGATTCTGACTTAAAATTTTACTGGCTGCATTTTGATTTTGTGAAAGATATTGCAATAATTAAACCACAGCCAAATAATCCCTCTTTACAGCTGGATATTCCACAGCATTGCAAAGTCAAAGACAGAGAGACTATTCTGACTTTGTTCAGATTATTTTTATATGAGCAGGAGCGCGGCGGAAATTCCCTTGAGTTGTTTTTGATATTACTTTTACAGGAAGTCTCCCGCGCATGGCCGGAAAACGTCGAACCCGATGGTCCCGGCGTGGCGCTGGCGTATAAAGCCCGACAGCTGATCACAACACAATTTCACTTGCCTCTGGGGGCTACGGAACTGGCGCAACGGTTGCATTGCAACGCAGATTATCTCGGGCGGGTGTTCCGTCTGACGTTCCAGATGACGCTGACCGATGCGCTGCATAAGCAACGGGTAACGGCGGCTGAAAAGCTTTTACTGGCCAATACCGGAAACGTTGCAGATGTGGCGCGCCTGACCGGCTTTAATGATGTGGCGTATTTCCGGCGGGTATTTCGCAAACTGTTGGGGATCACGCCCGCAGCCTACAAAAAACTGTATTGTCGTGAACATATCAATTCACAGTAATTCTTGCGCTAACAATCTCAAGATCCTGAGAAAACTCATGTTAGTATTATGGCTTCCCGACTATAAAGACAACTTTTGCCATGACAGACGCCTTTGAATTTCTCAGTAATGTGCCGGTTAATCAGCAGATTTACCGCACCTTGCGTCAGGACATCGTCACCTGTGCCATTGCGCCGGGAGCATTTCTGTCGGAAAAAGAAATTTCCACCCGTTTTAACGTGTCCCGCCAGCCAGTTCGCGAGGCCTTTATCAAACTGGCTGAAGCCGGACTGGTTCAGGTTTTACCACAGCGCGGTACCTACGTGATGAAGATTTCCTCCAAGCGGGTAGCCGACGGACGGTTCATTCGTGAAGCCGTTGAAACTGCAGTGGTGCGCCGTGCGGCAATGGTTGCGACAGATAAAGATCTGGCACTGCTCGAACATAATCTGGAACGCCAGACGCTGGCAGCAAAAAGCCAGCAGACGCAGGAATTCCTGCTGCTCGATGATGATTTCCATCGCACAATTGCACAAATCATTGATTGCAAACTGGCGTGGGAAACGGTCGAGCATATTAAAGCGACGATGGATCGCGTGCGCTTTTTAACGCTGAGTAAAGTGTCACCGCCGGAAAGTCTGATTGCACAGCACTATGCCATCTTTGACGGCCTAAAAGCCCGCGACCCGGATGCCGCAGAAAAAGCTATACGCATTCATTTACAGGAAATGATTTCCACCATCACGCCTATTGCCGAGCAAAACAGCGACTGGTTTGATGCAGAGTAAATTATTACTTCCCGCGTTCTGTCTTTCATCCAACGCGGGAATATTCCCAGATTAGCGCTGTTTTTTCCGCGACTTACGTGGATGGTAAAAAGCTTCTGGCGGCCCATTCAGCACACCGCCAATCTCATTATCTTTCACATCATCTTTATGTTTCTCATCACAGTACCTCAGAAATCCGACGACCAGCTCCACCAGCTCGATCTGACGTGGTGACAAGTGACTGAGTTTATCCATATCCAAATCCATTTAATCCTCCTGTCAAATAGACTTACCATAAAATAAACATCACCATTACTAAGCTCTTCCGTTAATTAACTTACTTGTCATGTATTCACGTAACAGAAAGTAATTAGACTCACATTCCATTTTTCCAGCAACTGGAAATAGCGGAGCTGAGGAAATATAAAACCTCATAACATCATCATTGACAACATCTTTAATGATAAATCTTACTTTTTCCTTTTCCAGCACTTTATTTGCATCAAGAACATCGGCATAAATAACCATCACACACAGGCTGTAATAAAGCATGTTTCTTTTTAATGGATGTCCTTCTGTCTTGCGATAGAAGTTCTCCAGTGCATTGATTTCCAAGAAACCGGTAAGAATCCTGTGCGATTTCATCAAGAAAGCGGCGCGCTCCTGCTGTGGGTTGTTTAGACAAAACACGCAGGCAGTCTGCGCCCCCCCCCAATCCTGCGGTTTGTTTTTACGATACTGATTAAATAACCATTTCCAGTTAAGCTAATTCTTTTCCGGTTGCAATAAATTACGTCGGGCACGACGTTACTGCCAGATAACATTACTACGACGAACACCCCTTACAATAAGAGGAACATCTAATTGCATCAAAGCAGAATTCATTGTTGCGACAGTCTCATTGATGACATTTTCATGTGACGTCATATATTCCATTTTATTCCTACGCATAAAAATAATTTCGCAAGAATAATCTTCGTGCAGACATTCACAATGCCGGAGAGTATTTTTATCGAGACACCTCGAAAAATTTCATTATTCCCATGGCTCTTTCAGAAAAACTTTACGACGCAGGCAGTTCGCGCAATATGCAAATTTTGCGGGTTAGCCCTAAAATCTGTATGACAACTTGGTGTAAGCTGTAAACCACATCAACACCGTGGATAATTTTATGCCAGCTGCTGCCCCCCTTAAAAAAAGCTATTACAGTGCCGATCAGTCACTGTCTCTCTCCCAACTCGATAACGAGAAAATCACGCAAATCGTCCGGGATCTGGACGTGGCTGAAAGTGAAAAAGAACATTACGTGATGGGCTGGATGGGCCTGAACAGCGTGGTGGTGGTGAGAAATTATCAGGATAAACGCGGTACTTCGAATGGTCTGGTGTTATCCCGGGGCAACCGTTACAAGCTTACCGTTCAGGCAATTACCTTTCGCATTCCCAAATTTTTGCTGTGGGTGACCTTCCGCCGCAGGCCCCGTACTATGACCGTCATTGCCTATAACAAACTGGGCGAACAGGCGACCGGCCTGCAACAATTTATTCATGTGCAGGATCCTGAATTACGGGAAAGGCTGGAAAACGACTGGCGCGAACTGAATGACTATCTGGGCCTGGCCTGCTGGCAGATGGACAACAACCGCCCGTTGTGGCGTCAGTTGCATCAGGAAATCTCACCGCAGGCACTGTTGACACTGGCGGAATCACCGTGGTTCAGCGGTAAAAAGCTGCAAAAAGACGGCGAACTTGAAGGCCTGTGGTCGCACGAACAATTTATAGGCCGCCGCAGTGGCGAGCATGCGGCATTACTGCTTTCGTGGAAAGACGAAGAAAACGAGGATATCGCCAGTTATCTGTTTGAAAGGGTTTCAGCGAATAAAATCCGCATCATGCTGCGCCCGCGTAAAGAAGAGAAATTCTATCCGCTGAACCCGTTTGATGCAGAGCATCTGCAACAGGCTCTGGCGAAATTTCATCAGGCTGAACAGGCGCTGAGCGATACCCAGCGCCGCGCTTAACCGGCTGTTACCACCAGCGGTGAAAGTGATGGACCGGCCCGATGCCGTGGCCGACTTCCAGAGAATCGGCCTGCATCAGCGCCTGCTGCAAATATTCCTTGGCTTCGCGCACGGTATCAGCCCAGTTGTGAAGACGCGGCCGCAAAGCCGCCAGCGCCGCAGATAACGTACATCCCGTGCCATGAGTATGGCGGGTGTGTACGCGCGGCGCGGTAAAGCGCTCACGCGAGCCGGACATGAACAACCAGTCCGGACTCTCCTCATCGCTCAGATGGCCGCCCTTCATCAGCACCGCACCACATCCCATCGCCAGTAACGCTTCTCCCTGTTCGCGCATTTCGGTTTCATTGGTGGCTACTGCGCATTCCAGTAATGCAGCTGCTTCCGGCAGATTAGGTGTAATGATGGATACCTGCGGGATCAGCAAACGGCGCACGGCATCCACGGCTTCCGGCAGTAACAACGGATCGCCACTTTTCGCCAGCATAACGGTATCCAGCACCACAAAAGGCAACTGATAATGTCTGAGCCGCTGCGCAACCACTTGCACAATCTGACTGTTTGCCAGCATGCCGATTTTCGCGCTGTCGATACGAACGTCGCTTAGTACGCTATCCAGCTGCGCCGAAACAAAGTCCGACTCAATATTATAAACCGACTGCACGCCACGCGTATTCTGCGCCACCAGCGCGGTGATCACGCTGGTGCCGTACGCACCCAGCGCCGAAAAGGCTTTTAAATCTGCCTGGATCCCCGCTCCGCCGCTCGGGTCGGTGCCTGCAATCGTCAGCGCATTGACTCGTTTCATTGCATCCCCTTCCCGTTCAGCCATTCTTCGCTGATTAAATACAAGTTATCGAGGAATTGTGGGGTAAAGCTGCCCGGACCTTTAGCCCCTTCACAGGCGCGTTCTCCGGCGCAGGACATCACGCGACAGGCTGCGGCGACGTTATCCAGCCGCTCGCCCGGTAAAACCACAAAAGCAGCAACCACGGCAGACAGCGCGCATCCGGTGCCCACCACGCGGGTCATCATCGGATGTCCGCCCGCTACAGCCCAACGGTGTTCACCATCGGTGACGTAATCCGTTTCACCGGTGACGGCAACAACCGCGCCGGTTTTACGCGCCAGTTGCTGTGCGGCGGGTAAGGCTGAGAGGGAATCATCGCCGCTGTCCACACCTCGACCGGATGCACTGAGTCCGCTGAGCGCAAGAATTTCAGATGCGTTGCCCCGTATCGCAGCCGGTTTGAGTTTGATGAGTTCAAGGCAAAATTCTGTGCGCCAGCTCAGGCCACCGACAGCCACCGGATCCAGCACCCAGGGTTTTCCAGCCTGATTCGCCGCGTTAATGGCCGCCAGCATCGCATCAGCATGAGGGCGTGTCAGCGTGCCTACATTCACCAGTAACGCATCGGCGATGGCACTGAACTGCGCGGCTTCGGTGGAGTCAACCACCATCGCCGGAGACGCACCCAGCGCAAGCAGGACATTGGCGGTAAAAGATTGCACTACGTCGTTGGTCAGGCAGTGAACCAGCGGTGCAGAAAGGCGGAATTGTTGCAAAGAAGTGGCGACTAACGCGCCGGGAATGATAATAGGTCGGGTATTCATAAGTCTCCCCACCGGCACTCAGGAAGGCGGTATCGGGAGAGATACCTGACTTCCCTACGCTGGCATTATCCAGATCAGGTGGTACGGGTATTTCTCAGCCTTCACAAAGAAGGGCACCCCGAGTCATTTAAATCAAAATCAACTACTTGCGATTAACGTCCCGTTAATCCCTGATCAGGATAATGCCAGCGGGAAGTCAAAGACACAACCCCATAAAAACACAATGTGTCCCAGCTTGTGGCCCACATTGTGACTCATAACGGTAATCTCCAAATACAAAAAAGGCCGGGTAGCCCCAGCCTAATTTTCAGAGGTTGTGCTCATTTGTTTTCGTATCGATAGCTGCAAGGTCTCATTGGTTACGGACCATGAAGCATGGACAAACTCAGTAATTCCATACCTACAGCCAAGGGGCAAGCATGAAGGAACTGACGGGTAATGTTGAGATTATCGAATACACCTTGAATTAGTGAAAATTTTCATAACAACGCGATTATTCGAATAAACAATCACTTTTAACATAGAAATCAAAAAGTAATATTAAATGGCTCATATGCGAACCAACTCACTTTTTTTTCACATATTTGGAAATATATTGATGAAAAAAGGAAGGATTGGTTATGATTCAACGAACTCAGCAAATCCAACAAATAGTGAAAGAACGTAAGATAGCCTGCCTTCTGCATTTTACCCGTGTTGAGAACTTAGAAGGCATCATGTCACGTGGGATAATACCTATAGCCACGTCGAGACAATATCAAATACCAGTGTTGAGCAATGATGCATTCCGCTGGGATGGACGCACCACCGCCTCCTGTCTGTCAATTACATTCCCAAATTCATTGATGTTTTTTAAATGTCGGCAAGCTGACACACAAGCTAACTGGGTAGTGCTTGGCATACAACCGGCTGTGCTATGGGAAAAAAATTGTGCATTTTGCAAGCGTAATGCTGCAACCAGAGAAATCAGCGGCCAATCATTGGCAAGCCTACAATCACCAGCAGCGTTTGCAGGAATGTTTGATGAAATCGAAGAGTTTGACAGCCGCCAAACCATGAGTTTAAAACCCAGCCACACTACAGATGTGCAGGCTGAAGTGTTAGTATTTGATATCATTGAGCCGCGATACGTCATTGGTGGAGTGTTCAACAAACCTGACATCAAGGCTACTTACGAGAGATTCTTAGAAGGCAAGGAATCCCACTTGCAAGGGTTTAATAGTGGATTCTTTTACCGCCGTTAAAGGCTAATTTTATGGCACAAAGACCCGTATACATCCCGACAGGTGAAAAAACACACTTCGTTAAAACCGAATTTGTAGATTTCACGTGGTTTCCGGGAATGTCAGTCTCACAAAAGCAGAAATCAATTGACTCGCTCCATGAAGCAGCAAAGACAAGCCTGCCTAATGTAGACAAGATACTTGAGATTTCCAGCAAGTCCCGTGACACTCTCGGCGTTGCGTTAAGCGCTTTTAATCTTTCGTTCACTACTCTGAAACAACAGCGAACGTTAACTATCGAATGTGCATTTCAAGGTAGTAAAGTCTTCCAGCGTGGCGGACCTTATATAGACATGTTTGAGATGACTCCCCGCGAAGCCAAAAAAGACAAACGTCTGTTGACCTCTGGCAGACTGACCGGATTTAAGTTTTTCGGTAAAGAATGGGAACTGGAGCCACGGACAGCATTTTACGACTGGCTTTACATTAGTGCATTGAATAAACGAACAGAACTTGCTGAGCAGATTATTGAATATTCAGCATTTACTGATATCGAATTCAACCCAGAGCGCTCGATCAATTGCCAAGCATACTCTGCGGCACTTTACGTATCCTTATTCAAACAGGGCATTCTTGATGAAGCCATTGCAACCAAGGAAAGTTTCTTGGAAACGATTAAAAGTGCATCCATCAGCAATGCTCTCCAAGATGAAACCACCCAATCAGGTTTTGGATTCTGAAACAAAAGAGAAGCCCCCAAAAAAACCGGGCGGTTTCCCGTCCGGCTTAATGTGTGGCGTTGTTGCTGATATTAGCGTTGCAGGCTGCTAAAAACGCGGCTGCATCTTTCTCTGGCATTGTGGCGAGCACATCCCGCTGCTTTTTGAGTGTAGTGTAATGCAGGATCGCAGCTTCAAGGCCAACGCTGGCAACTTTGCTTAGAAACGTACTCCGTTTCACATCCAACTTTCTGCAAACGGCTGACCAATTTATTAACCCTGCATCGCCATCCAGATCCAGATTTTTAATGCGGGCGGAAAGTAAGGGCCGATTCCCAACTCCCAGAATCTTCAATTGCATAGATTTACCTCTCCAGAATGACGGAGGGGCCACTATTGGCCCCCAAAACCGTTTGGCTATTACCTCGCCTGATTACGAAGCATCATTGGTGATGGCGGTCACCAGATCCGGTCGGTAGCAAATCGGCAACAGGCTGAACTCACTGGAAAGCGTGATGTTCTTATACGCATCGGTGCTGCTATAGATGCGGAAGTCCACCACGCCAGCAAAGGCAAGCTCAAGGTTGCGGCTTGTTGGGCCGACCAGGTTAGTAAATGGTGATGCCTGATCAGCACTCAACGGCTTCTCGAAGACCGGAACCATGAAGCCCTGATCTGCACCAATGCCGTAGAATTCGGTATCGGACATCTCGACTACAGTCACGTTATCCAGGACGTAATAGCTGAATGCCGGGTTGATCTCTTTATTGAATACCAGACCATCAGGATCAAGCACACCATACTGTACAAGCTGGCGAACCGAGGGGTTAAAGCGCAGCTTCTTGAACAGGTTGGAACCCGCGAACAGGTAGATGCCTTTCAGCAGGGAAGCAAGGCCACCCATGCGGCGCTTCATGGCGCTGACCTCATCGGACAGGGATTCTAACGGATCAGCAGCAACCCCCGTGTAGATGGTTCCGGTGCTCTGGTCATAGCCAAATTCCTCTGACCAATCCAGGATCGGGCCATCAGCGGTGTATTCCATATCGGTGACACGATGGCGGAACAGGCTTTCAGCAAACATGCGTTCACGGCTTGCCGCAAAGCGTTCATAGTGAGCCAGGCTTTTAGCAGTAACAGCGTCCAGGACGTTGGCCTGTAGCGAAGAGCCAATCTTACGGTACGGCTGCACATCAGCAGCAGTGATCACATCCTGCGTAGGGAACAGAGGAAGCTCGATCAGATGATTAGCTGCTTTTGGCTTCGGTGTGCTTCCCCATTCGCTGGAAAATCGATTTGCTGCCGGTGCGATGGTGTCAGCCTGAGCGTTCAAGATGTCCAGACTGGTTTTAAACTGGTCAGTAACGTCACGCTGGAAAATGTTCAGGTTGGTTAAGATACGGTTGCGGGCCGGAACGTTCGCAAATGTCGAACTGTAATCGACGTATGAAAAATCTTTTGTAAGAGCCATGTTGTGATGTCCTTATCGGTAAAATTATTGAGCGTCAGCCTGAGCTACGCGGATATTGCCGGATGCAGTCAGAGCAGCAATTGCAGCAGCGCCTACCGTCTCCCCCATAACGGAGATCACTGTTTCCGGGCGGATGTATACGCCACGGTCAGCAACGATGATGTTTGCATATGTGCCAGCGCGGTGATGACTTAGAACCAGTAACGCATCATTGCCGGAGGTAAATGCGGTGCCGTCGGCCTTAATGACCGAACCGGGCTGCACTTCGACGGCCAGGTTTGGGATGTTGACTGTTTTCACTGCAAAATTAGCGTCGGCCTGGTAGGTCACGACATCATTAAAGGTGCGTTGGGATTCGCCCATTTTCATAAAGGTCACTCCATAAAGTTGTTGTTCGGTTGGCCTGTAAGCCGTGGGCTTCTGGGCCATATCGTCATTATTGACGGTGTGCAGGTGAAAAAATGCCGTCCCATTGGACGGCATCTCTTTACTGGGTCAGAAAAAAGTAAGGCGGTATCAACCGCCCCGGAGGACAAGGAGAATGTGCATCTTTTGTTTTTCTGATCTGGGAAAGGGTGAGCGGCGGCACATCCATTGAAGGGCAAGGAGTCCCAAACGTGACGCGCTCAATGCCAGTTTGCATCATGGCAAGATGGCCCACTGAGGAGAGGGACGTAGTGCGGTTTTTAGACCGCTGGCAAACCCCATCACGGCAGGATTATCTTTTGCAGCGCCCTTTAGGGGCGTTAGCTTTCCTAACCCGGCAAAAACGGGCTGGGATTGAATAGCGGCGCTGGGAAGCAAAGATGGCCCGTGCAAGGTATCCAGGAGCCAGCACCTGAGAGGAGATTAAATTACGCTCAATTGGCAGTAGTACGCAGCAGACTCTTTCGAATCCATTAATCACCTTATGTTAGTATTTTACCATGAATCGTCAAATTGCACAACAAATATGTTGACACACTTGTTTATTTGTGCACCGGAAGTAACTCCCCCCTCTCAGGCACGTAGCGGTGCTGATTCGATGATATGCGAATAGCGGTCTGGGTCTGAGGCGACTAATTGGCGACATTTAGCACGAGCACGTTCGAGTGCCGCCTCATCCACAATGTGCGGTGTAAAGGTTCCAGCTCCTACACCCAGGCTTTTCATGATGCGTTTAGATTTCTGCTTGCTGTCTCTCACTGGCGCAGCTTTCGGCGCTGGCTTCGTTGACGGCTTCCAATCAGGGTGGCGGGTCAGGTAGTCATCAACGGCGGCATTTACAGCGTCCTGCCGCTGTTCGGTTTCCATCTGTTCGATGGTGCGCCCGTTCATGGCTGCGGCTATGGAATCGCGAACGGTTTTGAGTAAGTTTTTCATTTTTGTTTTTATTCCTTAATAGGATAACCAGCCCATCCAGGACGCAGCGAAACGCCAGCCAGATGATGGGCAGGTAAGGTAAAATGTCTATGAGGTTCAATGCTGGAGTTATTCCCCGAGGCCGCTATAGCGGTGCATCTTTGATGCATTCCCCTGTCTGTAACACGCCATCGGTAGGCGTGGACAGGGAAACTATTCCCCGGTGCCGAGGATGTCAGGCTGTAGCTGTCGTGCCTGGGTCTGCCCTGCGGCTGCGGCGAACCGGTTGATCTTGATCGGCCTACGCTTCGGTGAAGCCTCATGGCGTGCCAGCGTCTTACGATATTCAACCATCAGCGGAGCTGTTTCTGCGGGCAGATATTGACTCAACACGGAAAGACTCACGCCCTCAGCGGTCAGCATCTTGATAACAGAAAATAGTGGTCGATCTGTGATCCGGCAAATTTCAGCGAGCGGAGCACCTGTCCCAAAACACTGGAGCGCCAGTTTTTGGCATGTCCAAGCATTGGCGGGAGTCACCTTCCGGCAGGTCGGATTCCATGAGCTATTATAGAGGTCGAGCACTACAGCCGGGTCTAACCTGAGTCTGCAAGCAACCTCGTTTGGCCCGATACCGGACACCAACATTTTTTTAGCAGTGGAGATTATGGAGTCGGTACGGCTGCGCAATTTTCTCTGACGGGTCAAATCGGGTAGGTCGATCTTTGCTGGTTGTTCTGGTTTTTGTTCTGGTTCGGTGCAGCCCGCTTTACGCGGGTTAACTTCGTTAACGTCACCTGGTGACGCTGGTTTGTTCTGGTCTGTGTTCTGGGTGGCGGTCAGCGCCGTGGGGTTCTCAATCAATTTACCCTCTGCAATTTAAAGTTTTTTTCAGCTTCCGCTTCTCTGGTTTTGAGATGTTTACCAATTAGACTATCAAGGTCATCGCCTGATACACCCCACATTACGCCGTATTCGTCCATGCCCTCGCCGTTTCCAAGGTCGAACCAGCAGAGAAGATCATCCAACGAGGCCATAACCCGGCCTGCGGTTTCCTCTGGCTCTGGTTTCTCAGGTGGAAAAGGCGGGTCATATTCCTGCGCTTCCTGGCTCACTGCATTATTACCATCTGTGCGATCATCGCTGCTGCGGTCATCGTTACATGCCACGCTATCGCGCTGTCCAGCAACAACCGGGGCAGGCTCAGGGGCCAGGTTAGCACTCTGAACAGCGGGTGTGTCTGCGGGCGCATCAGTGGATGGTGTAGCAGTGGCTGCTGCCTGTTCTGTCTGCTGTTCTGTAACCTCTGTAGCCTCTTCATGACCATTGTCATTCCCCTGTTTCTCATCGGGTTTTTTGGTCGCTTTCCGTTTCCCAGGCTTCGACGGGGTGATACCCAGTGCAACAACTGAGGCAGGCGGGATCGCCACGTAATTGCTGGAGTAGACGTTTCCCCTCACTTTGACAGTCTTTTTTATCACCACCTGTGCCGCATCCAGCGCTTTGAGCGCATCAATCACCGCCTTTTCAGATACACCCATTTCCCAGGCGATAACGTCGGTATTGGTATGAATCGGATCATCATTGCCCCTGTTCTTATTCCCCTGGAATGTCCAGATGTACGAGTAGATCAGTTTCATCAGAGAAGTGAATTTAATATCCCCGCCTGGGGTGTGGAGCTTTGTCATCCGACGAACGTCGGTAGGAACCACGTCGTAATTTTTAGTTTTTGCTGCTGCGCTCATTGTTGTTTTCTCCATGTTTCCCCGTGCCGGGTATTGTCAATCGGTGTGATGTCAGTTGATGTATTGTGCCGCCGTTGTCGAACAGGTTCGCAGCCGCTGCCAACACCTCACGCGTCAGAGCGGGAACCGTTGTTCCCCTGCGTTTCGCCTCGGCTAACAGCCCGGCGTAAACGTGTTCAGGTAGTTTGATGCTCAATGCCATATCGGTTTATCTCCTCGGTTTAATCGGGCGTCACCATATCCGGGCCTGGTTCGCCTGTGAGTTTCTCCAGTTCGCCCGCCACCTCGATCATTTTGAGGATTAACACCTGATCGTTCATCAGCCCGATTCCCTGCTTCGCGTAAAACAGACGCCACGCGGTGAGCACGGGCTGGATGATGTCCAGAACGTCACGCTGTTTCGCCAGTTCGGCGTTATATGGAGAGAGGATTTTTTTGATGTTTTTAGCGCCGCGATTCTGTGATTTCAGACGCTTTAGGATGTTCAGCGCCTTGCGGGTCTCTGGGTAGAGTTTATCGGATTTAGTGGCTCCCCCCATGCGGGAGCGGAATGCGTGTAAATTTTGAGCGGTTGTAATTCCAGCGTCGATGGCCTCGACGATCTCGTTTGCGGTTGCGCTGGTAAAATCCAGCAGTGCAGGTTTCCCCATGTATTTCCCCTATGCATGTGATGGTTATTAAGGCTGGGACTATCCCAAACCTACAATAGACAGTTTACAGTATATGAGTTAATTTGTCAATTTGTTTTCTCATTTACTTTATAAAAATATAGGTAATGTATTCAGTCAATATATTGATATGCACACCGATTGTCAAGAGTCAATGACAAAAAATGCCACATCCCAGCCCGCCACGCAGAAACGCTCTGTAGCGCTATCTGACGCGTTCTGATTCCTACCCGCTACCATCGTATTATGTGAGGCGTTTTAATCGCTCTACGGCCTTCCTGCAAAGCCTGCGGTGTGGTTAATACGGTAAAGTTGGCACGGATGTTGCTTAATGGGCTTTGCTTATCAGTCCAGACTTTCGCCCGGCCCACCCCCTCGCGCCCATCGTGACTCTCGACCTACGGTCTCGTGACAGTGTTTCCAAATTACTGCGCGGGCTGTCGCCCTTGCTGCCCAAAAGGTGGCTGGCCTCTCCCGGTCAGGGAGAGATTAGCCGGACACTGCATGGGCGATGCATATCGCGAAGCGTCGAGCGTAGCGACTGAACAAGATTAGAAAGAAAGAGCCATCACAATGGCGATCTAAAACGATGTGTGGGTGTTGACCTCACATGTAAGGTCTTCACGGCCAGGGAAGACCGCATAAGGTTTTAATGATCTAGTCAAAGGTTTTGCTAATCTATTAAACTGATCTTAGTATGCTGAACTTTATTCAGTGGTTACCACTTACTTTTATCCAGTGGCAATAGCGAATTTACCACTCACCTTTATTCAGTGGTCGCTATATGGAGACATCCCAGGAAATGGATATATAACCGCTGAAGTTTCTTCAGTGGTAGATTCTATTAGTAAAGGATCTTAACTAACGAACGTACCAAGGACACCATGCTGTCTCTACCCTGGTGAAAATCACCTGAGTTACGCCTGCCCATCACCCCGCCACCTGACGATCTTTTTTTCAAAATAAATAGCCTGATAATAATGATCAAATACAATTAAATGACCAAAACCTACCTTATCTCGACCCATCCGGGCGACTCTCCACGCGTGGTTGTGGTAACAAAGCGATCCTCGCTATGGTGTTGAGTAGATAACATTCAGGTCTGAACGCTACGCCAATTGCGGGTTCGTCAATTCTGTCTGCGAGTAATCACGACCTGGGTGTTCATCTCGTGCTAAACCAGACTCACTCACAACGCCCCATTTCGCTGAAAAAAAAATTCCTTCACCAAAAAATCAGAGAAGTTGAGAATCGCGCAGCTTTCAGCCAGATTTTCAGGCACATGGGACGCGTTCTGGAAGGCGCGATGATTGTGGTAATCGTGATTCAGATCGCGACGGCAAACGCCGCTAAGGGCTTCTGATGAAGCGTGGGAAGGTTCTACGGGACAGCTTACGCTGTTGTGGATTTCAGGCATTAAAAAACCCCGCAGAAGCGAGGTCAAAGAGAGGATGTTTGGTGGTCGATCAGGCTTCGGCCTTAATGTTCATTACTGTCCTAGTGCTCACGTTGTGGCTTTGTGCGATTGCACGAATGGTTTTACCTGCTGCGAGTTCTGCTTTAATGGCCTCACGGTCAATAGCGCGACCTTTACCACGTCCGGTGATGCGTCCTGCTGTTTTTGCAGCTTCATATCCCTCGCGCTGACGTTCCAACATCGTCTCACGTTCCATCTGGGCCACTGCTGCCAGCACGGTTAACATCATGTTACCCGCTGGAGAATTCTTTCCGGTCTTGAAATCCTCTTTGTAAAACTGAACAACAACACCACGCGCTGTTAATTGCTCAACCGTTGCCAGCAAGTCAGCAGTATTACGGCAAAGACGATCAATACTATGAACATGCAGAACATCACCTTCACGGATGTAGTTCATCATGGCCTCAAACTGAGGTCGCTGGGTGTTCTTACCCGAAGCCTTATCTTCGAAGATCTTATCAAGCGTTACGCCAGCAAGTTGGCGATCTGTATGCTGCTGTGTGGTTGATACCCTCATGTAACCAATGTTCGCCATTCCATCCTCTCTCGTTGTAAAATACTTCACGCAATCAAATTACAACAGCGTATTACTTTAGATCAAGGCTTTTTACTACAAAAAGGCAGCGTTTCGCCTGTTGTAATAAAGCGAGGCAAACTACAACGCAATGAAATAAATGTAACGCAGTTGTATCCATGGGATATTCGGTAAAGATCCGGTAAAATAGTTAGCGTTCTAATGGTTTACTTAGCCGATCTCTTATAGCTCTGGGATATTTCTAGGCTCAGGATGTAAACTAGAGAAAGTGAGAAGCGGGCCACCCACGGGTGCGGGTTGGACGAACAAAATTAGCGCTCAAGTATGAAGGATGACAAATATATGCTCAGGTTCGGAATTTACGGTTACGAATGTACAAAACAAATCACCTATGCTAATGTCAAAATAATTCCTTTATATACAACTTTCAAGGAGGCAAATACATTATCGAAAGATAACAACGCATATAATCTTACCGCTTTCCTTGAAATTTCCAAAAATAATAATACTGAGATGACACTGACAGAAACAAGAGAAGTCATTCACAAATTAGAAGCTGTCCTTTCTTTTATTGATCATCGAGATGTTATAATATCCAATCAATTACGCCACAACGAGACATATAACAATCTTGAGGATGACTATCCCAGAAAGATTGAGACTCACGTTAGGAAAAATGGCGGTGGCTGCGTCATAATCAATGACACATTCTGCCCAAAATCTCGTGAATTATTTATAGAAAAAACTATGACGCTGTTACTTTCAGAAGACACACCTGTAACAGAAGCATTCAGAAAGGCATTTTTTAAAACAATTGAAGTTTTCAGAGCTAAAGAAAGTTTTGTAGATATTTCATATTACTTATTGTTTTCTGCTTTAGAATCATTATGCCGTGCCATAGAAAATGATTACACCTCCAAATGTGTTGCAACCCCAATAAAAAATGTACTTATAAATTATGGATTCGACATTAAGCAAGATAATCCACAAAACCCTCAAAAATCTGTAATGACGTATGTCCATCTCAGAAATGCACTATTCCATAATGGAAGTTTAACTGCTACGACAAAGGCAGGTATTGTTTTCAAGATGAAAGATTACTATGCACCTCTACACCGTTTATTACCCTTGGTGCTAATAAAGTACACTGGGTTTGATGATGGAAAAATAAACTGGAACTCATGGTTAGATCGAATACCATTCATATCAAAATGATTTTGGGTAATAGAAGCCATAAAGCCCCCTTGGTAGTAAGACAACAAGCGGGGCCTTTGGGTGGCCTCATCGAGGTTAAGTCAAACAACAATCATTTATCAGGATAATCGTGTATCCACAAGGGAGCGTGGTGAGACGCTGGGAGAGTTTGCATATGGTCTACAAGCTCCAATTTAAGCGTAGCCTTATGGCTCACCGCCAACATCTGCAATTCTCTTTGCAATCATCCACAGATTTATCAATGATACCAACAGCGATGGCTGTACTTGCTAACATTCCAGACTTTACTATTTCTTTAAGCTGTAGTTAATGTCACAAAATGATTTATTTTTGTAGTTTCTTGGAATGCAATATACCTCTAGCATCCCAGTATTCATTTAACTTAAAGCGCGTGTGATGTATCAAAGTAAGAATATCATTGAGGGAATCAATGCTAAACTGAATATATTCTTGGTTAATACCCTCTTTGGTAACTTTCACTCCTAAATAAGTATAACCTTCAAGATCCGTGTTATTCCAATCTGCATGTACAGTAATATTTCGTAACCTGCCACACTCTCTTAAATCTTTTATCAAAGAGTCATATTTTTCATAGGATCCTTGCAAAGCAATATGTAAGAGGTCAGAGTATCTTTTGAAAAGATCGATCTTCGCTGAGTAGTTCATCCCGCCTATCACAATGATACCAAGTTGATCAGAGCGGTCGCTGAAACTTTCATAAATTAAACTATCCAAATCTTTTTCTAATGCGTTGAAATACATGACGATCTGACCAATTAATGGGAAGGCTGCCTCTAGGTATGCCTCTTCCAAATCGCCATTTAGCTCTTCTATGTCATGCATCAAAAATTGGTCAAACGGCTTTCTCTTAATTTTCATACAGTTATCCATTACCGCTTTTGCTTAACACTATTTTTCTAGGTAATAATACCCATTTAGCGCCTTGTTGGGTACACCAACATAAAGCGCCGAAGGCGTAGAATGTTTAGGCGTTTAACCGCTACTCTCATCGAGTAGCAATCATTCATGGCTCAGTGATCACCACGGCAGAGCCTGACCTTTGTCAGGATTCTCTGGTCAATTATCGGGGCCGTATCAATCGTCTGAGAGTCGACAAAAACAACACCTTCGGATCAGAGTGCGACGATTACCAATTAATTGTTAAAGGTTGGCCACCTCAACACTTACGCCTCCCCGCTCATACCGTAAAACGAAACGGAAAACCCTATCGCAAATGACATTCGCCGTTGTTCCAAAGAACCATCGCGTTTCAACGCTATCGATCCGCTCACACTCATAACCCGCATGTTGAATTTCGCTCTGAATCTTTTCTGCGACTTCACCTGACACACTGCCATCATCGCCAAGCGCTGCACATGAGCTTAAAGATAAGCATATCATTATGATTTTAATCACTAATCACCTTCCTCGTTTGAAAGTTGATTGCCCGACACCTCGCTATCGGACACCTCAATCAATCGATTAAACAGATCAATATTTATATATTGATCGTTAAAAGTGATCAAGTTAATGATTAGTAGTTTTGCAACTAATGTGAAAAAACTTAGCTGCTCAGCATGAAGATAACCACACCGCAGTTATGGTTCATCCATTACAGGGTTGGCATTTGAACATGACAGAAGCAACAGTTTGGGAGAGTGACGGAGAAAAGAATGGCTATAGCGGAAACAGCATTACCCCGATGGTGAAAATCGCTAATTGTGAAGCGAAGTCCATCATCAGAATATTATTACCCCACCAACTTGACGGGTGATCTTGAAGGCAGAAAATTAATACCAGCATAATCCGTCGATCACATAGCAAACCGCAGATAGCGGAAACGTATGTAAATAGCGTCTGGTGATCCCCGTCCCGCTTTTCTCATGACCGACAACCTGTTGCAAGTGCGCCAAGTTTCCAACCCATCCAGCCAGACAGGTCGAGATCATTGTGTGCCGGAAACTATGCACCAGCCGCCGCTGTCCATAATCATCAAGGTACGGGATACCAAGCTGATCGCGGATATCAGCTAAAACCTTGCCAATCTTCGGCATATTCTTACCTGCCACTGGAGAAAATATTTTCTCTTTCCACTGACGATTCACAAAATCGATGAAGCCCCACTCGATCAAACTGGGATGGATCGCTACTTGTCGTGTAGCATTTTCTGTTTTTCCCTGTCCGCCTTCGGCAATCAGAAGGTAATAACGCTGGCTGTCTTCATCGTATTTGATTTGCGTTTTTTCCAGCTTGGCTATCTCACCTCTCCTTGCTCCAGTGTAAGCCAATAATAATGTGATCCACTTCTGCCAGCCGTCAGGCTGCTTGAGCGCCCAACCCACAAATTTTCTCATCTCCGTTGCGCTGTACGCACCAAACCTTGTTTTCGATGGTGCCGCCACTACGCCATCAGTCGGCGATTTATCCAGGATCTCTTTGCTATCAGTAAGAAAGGTCTTGAACAATGATTTATAAATTTTGAGATGTTTATGAATTGCCTCGGCCCCCACCAGATCATCTGGTGGAACATCATCACATTCGATCAGTTGCTGAATAGTCATTGAGCGATACGGCTGAACAACACGCTTAGGCAGGTTTTCTACAACTTCCATCACCTGCTTAATATCTTGCCTGGTGACTGCCTTTACGTCCGTTGATGCACCCAAAACTACGAGCAGTACTTCCATAAAACGCTCATTGGCTTGGGCGATTGCTTTAGTCCAGCTACGCCCCTTCTCGCTTCTGTACATGTTCCATGCGCCAGCTAGAGTTAAAGCGTTTTCTGGCTCAGTTAGCTCTTTTTGCTCCGCAACTACAGCAGGAGCTACAGCATCTCGATTTTCATGCGCTGTTATCGGCTGAGTTTGGACTTCACACCGCTCATCATTGAGGAATTGTTGTGCTAACCAGTGGTCAGCTTGTTGTTTCAAGCGACTGGTGATCGCAGAAAGGCGAGCGGAAAACTGCTCGGGCTTGATAGCCCCGCATTGCACTAAGTGAATGGCAGGAGAGGCAAAAGACATTACCGAGTGCGCTTGGGCGTAGCTGTCTGTTTCCAGCGACTTACGGAAATATTTTATGCCGGACAGACGAAAGCGAACGTAGTAGATCCCGTTACGTCTAGTGGTATGACGAATGGTTTTGTGTCCCATTTGATGAGCCTCAATGTGTTACGGCTGAACAAAACAGGACGAAAAATAGAAGTAATTGTTTGATTTTTATCAGAATAATTGCCATGGCTACGCTGGCATAATCCAGATCAGGTAATACGGGTAAAATCTCAGCCACGCTTTGTCAGCAGGCACCCCGATTCAAGAAAGCATTATTGGCGGCAAAGGGCAGAAGATCAATCAACAATTGGTAAGCCGGTAATACACATGTCCGCGCTCTGCCGGCAAAACCAAATTGAACTTAACCAATGCCACTGGCAGTATCAGTCATGGATTGCGCACTTCGGACAGCAATCATCTGCAGTCTTAATGGAGGCTTATTCTTTGCCATCGACCCTTAATGTCCGCCCTTATGATGAGGCCGACCGTCCTTTTTTACGCACGCTTTATCTGGCTTCCCGAAAACATACCTGGACCTGGCTGGAAGACGATTTTCAGCTCGAAGATTTTGATCGTGCGGTTATCGGCGAAAAGATACTGGTCGCCGAACGCGACGGGCATCTGCTGGGATTTGCCTCTATTTTTACGCAAGAGAATTTCCTGCATAACCTGTTTGTCGATCCGCAGTTTCAGGGAAGCGGCGCAGGCTCAGCTTTGCTTCATGCTGCCGAAGCCACTTTTACCCGCAGAGGTTCTCTGAAATGTTTAGTGAAGAGTAAAAATTCGGTCGGATTTTACTTATCAAAAGGTTGGATTATCCTTTCGAGGGGAGACAGCCCTAAGGGCGAGTATTACTTGTTTCATTCACCCGAAAAATGACTAGAAACTGAATTATTAGCAGGTATTGGCATATTTTCGCGATTCTGACTCATATCAATTTTTCTTTGTTGTTAAGAGGTTAAATTCCCTAGCAGTGCTATACATACTTTGTCTTCCTTAAAATTTTTCGAGGGTACGAATGAAAAAAATAAAACTGATGCAGGTTGCTGCTGTCGCCGGTGTGTTATTTTTGGCCGGTTGTACCAACCATGTCACACAAGCGGATAAATTCTCCGGTTTCCTTGGGGACTATTCAGGCCTTAAGGAAGTGAAAACTGCAAGCGGCAATCCGGTTCTTCGCTGGATCGACCCTTCATTCAAAAAAGCCAACTACTCCTACATTAAATACGAGCCAATCAAGTTCTATCCGGAACCGCAGCCAACTCAACAAATCAGTAAAGACACCCTTCAGGGGGTTCTGGATTATGCCAACAGCCGTATGAAACCGGCGCTTGCTGAACGCCTGCCGCTGACCGATCATGCTGGCCCGCGTACCTTGATCTTTAAAGGTGCGATTACTGGTGTGAATACTTCAGCTGAAGGTCTGCAGTTCTATGAAGTGATTCCGGTCGCCCTGGTGGTTGCGGGTACAGAAACTGCGACCGGTCACCGTACACGTGATACCGAAGTGTATTTCGAAGGTGAGCTGGTTGATGCGAGCACAGGTAAGACGGTCATTAAAGTTGTCCGTAAAGGGTTTGGGAAACAGGTTTCCAACGATACCCAGAAAGTCACAGCCAATGACCTGAAAAGCGTTGTAGATAGTTTGGCAAACGACACTAAGCTGTTCAGCGAGTGATAGTTCGCTAAGCATGACAATGAGGCAGCCAGAGGGCTGCCTTTTTTATTGCGCTCTTTCTCAAACCACACTTTTGATATCAAATAATGATATCATCATGTTTTGGCGGCAGCAACTTTCGAAGGATCGATAAACAATGAAGATGCTCAATGCCGCGCACCTGAAAACATTACATCTCATTTTCGCTTTACCCACGCCTTCGGCGCTCGAATGGCGGAAAATAGAGGCTTTATTTATCGCTTTAGGTGCCAAAGTCAGTGAAGGCAAAGGATCGCGGGTTCGCTTTGAACTTAATCATGTTGTTGCCTCATTTCACCGGCCACATCCGGAGAAAGAAGCGAAAATTTATCAGTAAGAGATGCCAGAACATTTCTGGAAGCGACAGGAGTAAAGCCATGAGTACCATGACCTATCTGGGATACGCAGCCAGGATAGAATATAGCGATGAGGATCAGTGTCTGGTCGGACATATCGCCGGTATTCAGGACGTAATAGGTTTTCATGCGGATAACGTCACAGATCTCAGAACCGTTTTTGAAGAAGCAGTTGATGATTACCTCAGTTATTGCGCTGAGCAAGGGAGAGCGCCCCAGCGACCGGCAAGCGGTAAAATCAGCCTGCGCATTCAGCCTGAAGTCCATGCAGCAATTAACGTTGCAGCAGAAATATCTGGTAAAAGCGTGAATCAGTGGATTAACGATATGTTGATTCAGGCTGTTCACAATTAGCGAGCGTACACCCTTATTGTATTTTCCGCCGTCGACGGTTCGAAAATCTCACCGGCTGCCAGCGCCTGTCTCAGCAGTTCACGTAATTCATCTGCGCGCTTATCAGAATGGCACGCAAAATGGCGGCGATTACGATATTCCTTCATTGACGCTAAAAACGGAAATCACACCGGAGATAAACGGGTTTTCGGCGCATGTGAAATAATACGTTAAAAAGATTTCATGCATAAAAAAACGCCAGTGGATCTTGCGATCACACTGGCGTTTTATGGGGTTCAGGCTTCAGCTTTCGCTAAATCTTATTCCCACTCAATCGTCGCCGGTGGCTTACCGGAGATGTCATACACCACGCGGGAAATGCCGTTGACTTCGTTGATGATGCGGTTGGAGCAACGGCCAAGGAAATCGTACGGCAGATGCGCCCAGTGTGCAGTCATAAAGTCGATGGTTTCTACTGCGCGCAGGGAAACCACCCAGTCGTATTTACGGCCATCGCCCATCACGCCTACGGAACGCACTGGCAGGAAGACGGTAAACGCCTGGCTGACTTTGTTGTACAGGTCGGCTTTATGCAGTTCTTCGATGAAGATCGCATCGGCGCGACGCAACAGGTCACAGTATTCTTTCTTCACTTCGCCCAGCACGCGAACGCCTAAACCTGGACCCGGGAACGGGTGACGGTAAAGCATGTCGTATGGCAGGCCGAGTTCCAGACCGATTTTACGCACTTCGTCTTTGAACAGCTCTTTCAGCGGTTCAACCAGACCCAGTTTCATTTCTTTCGGTAGACCGCCCACGTTGTGGTGTGATTTGATCACGTGCGCTTTGCCGGTAGCAGAGGCCGCAGATTCGATCACGTCTGGGTAGATGGTGCCCTGCGCCAGCCATTTCACCGCATCTTGCTTACAGGCTTCTTCATCGAAGACTTCAACGAAGACACGGCCAATGATTTTACGTTTAGCTTCCGGCTCATCCACACCGGCCAGCGCAGACAGGAAACGCTCTTCGGCAGCGACGTGAACGATGTTCAGACCGAAACGGTCACCGAACATTTCCAGAACCTGATCCGCTTCATTCAGACGCAGCAGGCCGTTGTCCACAAATACGCAGGTCAGACGATCGCCGATGGCGCGGTGCAGCAGCATGGCGGTCACGGAGGAGTCAACGCCACCGGACAGGCCAAGGATTACGTGGTCATCGCCAATCTGCACACGCAGACGCTCAACGGCGTCTTCGATGATTTTCGCTGGCGTCCACAGTGCTTCGCACTCGCAGATGTCCATGATGAAACGCTCAAGCATGCGCAGGCCCTGACGGGTATGCGTCACTTCCGGGTGGAACTGCACACCGTAAAAGCGTTTTTCTTCGTTGGCAATAATGGCAAACGGGCAAGTCTCGGTGCTGGCTACGGTCACGAAATCGGACGGGATAGCCGTTACTTTATCGCCGTGGCTCATCCAGACGTCGAGCAGCGGTTTGTTGTTCTCGCTCAGGGCGTCCTGAATGTCGCGGATTAACGCGCTTTCAGTCTGAATTTCAACCTGCGCATAACCAAATTCGCGCTCGTTAGAACCTTCAACATGGCCGCCTAACTGCATCGCCATGGTCTGCATGCCATAGCAAACGCCAAGAACCGGCACACCGGCTTCGAAGACGTAATCAGGGGCGCGCGGGCTGTCATGCTCGGTAGTACTTTCCGGGCCGCCGGACAGGATAATCCCGTTCGGATTGAATTCGCGGATTTGGGCTTCGGTTACGTCCCAGGCCCAGAGTTCGCAATAGACGCCAAGTTCACGCACGCGGCGCGCAACAAGTTGGGTGTACTGGGAGCCGAAATCGAGGATCAGGATACGGTGCTTGTGAATATTTTCGCTCATGAGGGGGCGTTTTCCAGAAAGCAATAAAAGCGTTAAAACAACAGGTTAAATTTTCTAACAATCTTAAAAGCAGACAGCGAGCCTTTAGCTCGCTGTCTTTAGGGTCAGGATCCCATGCGGTAGTTCGGTGACTCTTTGGTAATCGTCACGTCATGCACGTGGCTTTCCTGGATCCCTGCACCGCTGATGCGGACAAACTCAGCCTTGGTGCGCAGGTCGTCGATGGTAGCACAACCGGTCAGCCCCATACAGGAGCGCAGACCCCCCATTTGCTGATGGATGATCTCCTTCAGACGGCCTTTGTACGCCACGCGACCTTCGATACCTTCCGGTACCAGTTTGTCAGCGGCGTTATCCGTCTGGAAGTAACGGTCAGAAGACCCTTTGGACATCGCGCCCAGAGAACCCATACCGCGGTAGGATTTGTACGAACGGCCCTGGAACAGTTCGATTTCGCCCGGAGATTCTTCAGTGCCCGCCAGCATTCCGCCGACCATCACGCAGCTTGCGCCAGCAGCGATAGCTTTTGCGATGTCGCCGGAGAAGCGGATACCGCCGTCAGCGATAACCGGAATACCGGTGCCTTCCAGCGCTTCAACCGCGTCAGAAACGGCGGTAATTTGCGGAACACCAACGCCGGTCACGATACGGGTTGTACAAATTGAGCCGGGGCCGATACCGACTTTCACTGCGCTCACACCTGCTTTCGCCAGTGCCAGAGCACCTGCGCCAGTCGCGACGTTACCGCCAATGATTTGCAGATCCGGGTATTTAGCGCGGGTAGCGCGGATACGTTCCAGAACGCCTTCGGAGTGGCCGTGTGAGGAGTCAATCAGCAGAACGTCTACACCAGCAGCAACCAGTGCATCGATACGTTCTTCGTTGCCCGCACCTGCGCCAACCGCAGCACCGACGCGCAGGCTGCCCTGCTCATCTTTACAGGCGTTTGGTTTACGTTCGGCTTTCTGGAAGTCTTTAACGGTGATCATACCGAGAAGATGGAAGTGCGCGTCAACAACCAGCGCTTTTTCTACGCGTTTTTCGTGCATTTTTTGCAGTACGACTTCGCGGGCTTCGCCTTCTTTGACGGTGACCAGGCGCTCTTTCGGCGTCATGACCGCAGTCACAGGCTGTTCCAGATCGGTCACGAAGCGCACGTCACGACCGGTAATGATACCGACCAGTTCGTTGCCTTCAGTCACCACCGGGTAACCGGCAAAACCGTTAATTTCGGTGAGTTCTTTAACCTGACGCAGAGTGGTCGCAGGTGTGACCGTTTTCGGGTCAGCAACAACACCGCTTTCATGCTTTTTCACGCGACGGACTTCATCCGCCTGACGCTCAATAGACATGTTCTTGTGGATGAATCCGAGGCCGCCTTCCTGCGCCAGAGCAATCGCCAGATTCGCTTCAGTCACGGTATCCATAGCTGCGGACAGCATAGGGATATTCAGACGGATTTTAGCGGTCAGTTGAGTACCGAGGTCGGCAGTGTTGGGCAGAACTGTGGAGTGGGCTGGAACAAGGAGAACGTCGTCGAACGTTAGTGCTTCTTTTGCGATACGTAGCATGGGCAATATCTCACCAAGGTGGATGCGGAAAAGATAAAATATTGCAGCGGGAGTATACAGGTGAGTAGGCATTCCGACCAGAACTATTTCAAAAACTTCTTGATTACCATTCTCTGGCATGTAGTATCGACCGATTAAGTCTCTGTTTTTGAATTTGATCTGGATCACATGTCGATACCTTCTTCGCCTCCAATTTTTACCGTAAGCCGCCTGAATCAGACGGTCAGACAGTTGCTGGAAAACGAAATGGGTCAGGTCTGGCTCTCCGGCGAGATTTCAAATTTCTCCCAGCCGTCTTCCGGTCACTGGTATTTCACCCTCAAAGATGACCGCGCGCAGGTCAAATGTGCGATGTTCCGCAACACCAATCGCCGCACGACTTTCCGTCCGCAAAACGGTCAGCAGGTGTTGGTTCGCGCGACCATTACTTTGTATGAACCGCGTGGCGATTATCAGCTGATTGCCGAAAGCATGCAGGAAGCCGGTGACGGCCTGTTGCAGCAAAAATTCGATTTACTCAAACAACAACTGGCCGCCGAAGGTCTGTTTGATGCTCAGTTCAAACAGCCACTGCCCTCACCTGCTAAATGCGTCGGCGTGATCACCTCCGCCAGCGGCGCTGCGCTGCATGACGTCTTAAATGTCTTAAAACGTCGCGACCCGTCGTTACCCGTCATTATCTATCCAACCTCCGTTCAGGGCGTGGATGCACCGGCGCAAATTGTCCGTGCCATCCAACTGGCAAATACCCGTGAAGAAGTGGATGTGTTGATTGTCGGGCGCGGTGGCGGTTCGCTGGAAGATTTGTGGAGTTTTAATGATGAGCGTGTGGCGCGGGCAATTTTTGCCAGCCGCATTCCTGTTGTCAGCGCCGTCGGCCACGAAACCGATGTCACCATTGCCGATTTTGTTGCGGATTTGCGTGCGCCAACGCCTTCCGCCGCCGCAGAACTCATCAGCCGCAATCAGCTTGAACTGCTGCGCCAGATCCAGTCGCAGCAACAGCGCCTTGAGATGGCGATGGATTATTACCTCGCGCAGCTGACTCAGCGCTTCACGCGTCTGAATCATCGCCTGCAACAGCAACATCCGCATTTACGACTGGCACGCCAGCAAACGGCGCTGTTCAAATTGCGTCGTCGGCTGGATGAAGCGATGCAAAACCATTTGCGCCAGATGCTGCGCCGTACCGACCGTTTACAGCAACGCCTGACGCAACAGCAGCCGCAACCGCGTATTCACCGCGCCCAGCAGCGGGTTCAGCAGTTGCAATACCGGCTGCAACAGGCGATGTCATCACAGCTGACCGAAAGCCGTCAGCGTTTTGGTACCGCCTGCACACAGCTTGAGAGCGTCAGCCCGCTGGCGACTCTCGCCCGTGGTTACAGCGTGACGACGACACCGCAGGGCGCATTGCTGAAGAAAACGACGCAGACTAAAGCGGGCGAAACGCTGAAAACACGTCTGGCCGATGGCTGGATTGAAAGTGAAGTGAAATCGGTTGTCGTTGAGAAGAAAGCGCGGAAACGTGCGGTTAAATAAGCTTTGGGTTTAACCCCCTCCCTGCCTCCCCCTTCGCAGGGGGAGGTGATTGAAATAATTAAAGATTATAGCTGTTTGTTCTCACGCCATTCACCCAGACTTCGCGCGCTTCACCTTGCGGCAGCACGATGCTCAGCGCGTTCCAGCCCGGTTTGAAATCCCCGCGCTGCGTCAGCGTGATGTTGATTCGCTGATCGTCACTCGAGATATCCCAGTTCAGCCACAGTGCATGATTCTGGTCCCAGCGATGGCTTTCGCCGTCGTCCTCAAACAACATGCCTGACGATTTAGCCTGACCTGGTGCCGGATATACGTGCAATTCACGTAATGTATCTTTGCTGGCATCAACATGCGCCAGACGGCAGGATTGCGGCAGCGCAGCGCCCGCGCGAACCAGCAGTGGCAGACGATCCAAAGGTGCATTCAGTGTGACTGTCTGACCGCCAGCAAACCATTCGCCGGTATAGAAATCGCACCAGCCGGTGCCGTTATCAGGCAGATAAACGTCACGCTCACGCTGACCTTCATCCACCACGCTGGCGACCAGCAAATCACGGCCCATCAGGAAATCGTCGGTTTCCGCGAAGGTATTTTGGTCGTGCTCGTGATCGAGGAATGTCGGGCGCAGCATCGGCTCGTCATCCGCATGAGCCTGCCATAACAAGGTGTAAAAATACGGCAGCAAACGGTAGCGCAGACGGATAGCGTCGCGGATAAGCGGCGTCACCTGCGGGTACATCCACGGCTCATTCACTGTGTGATCGTCATTCCATGAATGGATGGTAAAACGCGGATGCATCACGCCGTTTTGCACCCAGCGGACGAACAGTTCTGCATCCGGCTTATCGCCGGAAAATCCGCCGACATCGTGCCCGACGTTATACAAACCGGATAAACTCATGCCGATGCCCATGCGGGTGTTGTAACGCAGCGTCTGCCAGTTAGTGCGGTTATCGCCGCTCCACGTTTGCACATAACGCTGCATACCCGCACAACCGGAACGTGAAATCAGATACGGGCGGGTTTCCGGTGCAAAACTTTGCTGCGCTTCAAAAGATGCCCGCATCATCAGCAGCGGCATCACCGGCCGGATATGTTTGATGGCGATGGATTTGCCGAAGCCGTGGCAGCGCGCATCGCTGTCCCAGACTTCATATTCGTTATTGTCGTTCCACGTCGACCCGATGCCTTTTTGCAGCAACTGCTGGGTCACGCCCTTCTGCCACCAGCGGACGGCGGAAGGATGGGTGAAATCGAGATGCGAGCCTTCGTCGTCCCAGAATACAGAGCGTTCCGGTACATTGTTTTCGCTGTCGCGGATAAACAGCCCCTGCTCCGCGACCTGCCCGTACTGCGGGTGATCCTGCAACAGGCAAGGTTTGATATTGGCAGCCAGACGGATACCGGCGTCGAGAAACGCCTTTGACATCACTTCCGGCTCCGGCACTTTGTCGTAGTTCCAGTTGAAGACGTAACGCTTATTGCCAATCGACGTATAACCCGATGAAAGCTGGAACGAATCGCACGGAATTTCATGCTGCTGGCACAGAGTGATGAATTTCATCAGTTGCTGCTGGGCATCCGGCGCATCGGTGTAATACATGGTCGAGCCGCTGTAACCGAGGCTCCATTTCGGGCCAAAGGTGGTTTTACCGGTCAGACGGACCAGTTTTTTGGTAACGTCGAGAGTCGTTGGCCCGATGAAAAGGTAATAATCCAGATCGCCCGCTTCGGCGCTGAAACGACGATAAGGCAGATGGTAATTATCCAGTTCATTACCGAGATCTAACCAGACATTGCTGAGATTGTCGTAGAACACGCCAAAACTCACCTCATTACGGCGCGTCAGGGTGAACGGAATATGTTTGTACAACGGATCGGTGCTTGCGGCGTTGTAGCCCATCGCATCCAGATTGCGCATTTCAAAACGGCGACCACTGCGGTTGAGATCGCCGGCTTTTTCGCCCAGCCCGTACACGCCATCCCGCGCCTCGCGCAGCTGATAGTGCGCCGACGCATCGTTCTTAACGCCGAGCATGTACGCGCCGGTTTTACGGTCTTTCACCAGCGGCAGCCACGCGCCGTCCTCATTCTTATATTCCCACTCGAGCCACAACGGCTGATGCACCGTAACGCGCAGCGCGTCAGTGGTCAGCGTCAGGCCGTCTTCGCGTTGCTCCAGCTGGTAGCCGGGCAGTGAGAAGCCTTCGCTGCTCAGGCGGTCACGTCCTTCCCAGGGCACATCATTTTGTGGCGCAATGCTCCAGGTACGATCCAGCGCAAGTTCGCCATTGCGCTGAATAAATACGCGGATTAATCCCTGCTCCAGCACACGCAGGGAAAACAGATGCTTACCGTCAACCTGTAAATCAACGCCTGCGTCGTGTTGCCCGGCAAGCTCCCAGTGTTTTAACGTCTTCATACACTCTCCCTTTTTGCCGGATTGCGGCGTTCAGCGATCAGGGCAATCAGGAAGACTGCGCCGATCAAATCAAAGAATCCCATGGCGATAAACAGCGGATTGAAGCCCATTTTGTCGGCAACAGCGCCGATCAGAAGTGAAAACAGGAAGCTGGCGATCCATGCAGAAGATCCGCGCATACCATTCACCGTCGCCACCTGATTTTTATCAAATGTCTCGACCACTACGGCGCTCAGCATGCAGGAGATCACCTGATGGCCGAATCCGCCAATGGAGATCAGCGCGATGGCGGCGTACGGGCTTTGTGTCACGGCAACCAGCGCCAGAGACAGCATCATAAATGCGCCGGTGACGGAGCTGGCGACGATGGAGTTAATGCGGGTGCAGCCAAACACTTTGCGATACAGCGTGGTGAGATAGCCACTGGCAATACTGCCCAAATCGGCGGCCAGGAACGGCAGCCAGGCGAACATCACGATGTGTTTTAAATCCATCCCGCGTTCGTTGGCGAGGTACAGCGGCACCCAGAAACTGAACACGGCCCATGCGGGTTCAGCCAGAAATGCCGGAATGGCGATACCGTAGAATTTTTTGTTTTTGCAGACCACTTTCAGCGACTGGATAAACGGCAGACGCGTTTGTTGCGGCTCATTATCGGAGCGGATCAGCGCCAGTTCGTCTTTGCTTAAGTTCGGGTGTGTTTCCGGTGAATGGTAGAACTTCCACCACAGCAAAACCCAGAACATCGACAACACGCCGCAAAACAGGAAAGCCCCGCGCCAGCCAAATGACAGATGAGCAACCAGGATAATCGGCGGAGCCAGCATGGCGCCAATCGAGAAACCGACACCCGCCCAGCCTGCGGCGACCGGACGTTCCTTACGCGGGAACCAGTCGGAAATCGCTTTGGCATTGGCCGGCGTCGCCGCCGCCTCTGCGCTGCCCATAAAGAAGCGCAACACCGCCAGCTGGATCCAGCTGCCCGCACCGGCGTGCAGCATACAAACGACGGCCCAGATTGAAGCGCAAATCAGGAAACCCAGTTTTAATCCAATTACGTCAATCAGCCAGCCGCACAGCGGCTGGAAGATAGTATAAGCCGCCTGAAACGCCGCCACGATGTAGGAATATTGTTCGGTGGTCATGTTCAGGCTGGTTTTCAGTTCAGCCGCCAGCAGACCCAGAGAATTTCGCGTGACGTAGTTCACCGTCACGCCAAGCAGGAACAGCGCCAGCATCCACCAGCGTAAAGCTTTTATTTTTCGACGTCCGGCAACAGCGGTCGTTTCGGTGTTGATCTGAATTGTCATGTCCGTTCTCCCACCCGTCGGCTCGGCCGCAGATGATGTGTTATATGAGGTACTTCTGCAGAGTAGGCAGACGGATTTGTGAGCGAAACGTGATTTTTTGCAAAAGCTTTCACGCTATAACTGCTGGGCGAATTCAGGACGGATAAAAGCTTATGTGTTCCCGACCTTCTCAGGTGAAAAATTTTGCACGGACGATTTTGAAGGAGATCACAGTTTGAAAGGAAAGTTAAATATCCAGCAAATTGCCGACCAAACAGGGCTGTCCATCAGCACGGTTTCACGGGTTCTGGCGGGAAAAAATAATACCAGCAGCAAAGCTCGCGACTGCGTACTGGAGTGTGCGAAAGCTCAGGGAGTGTTCAGCGGGCTTTCCACCGGCAGGCTGATGCTCAATAACATCATGATTTTCGCCCCGGCCCGGGCTTTTGATGTGCGCAGCGATATTTTTTACTACAAGGCAATCCAGGGCATTCTGGCAGCCACCGCCAATCATGAAGTGCGTGTCCGCTACTGTGCGATGGAAGAAGAAAACGCCGACGCGGCGCTGTTTATCGCCAAAATGACGGACCCGATAACCGAAGCCGGGCTGCTGGTTGGCATTGACGATCCGCATATTCACCAGCTTGCCTCCGAGATGGGGAAACCTTGCGTGCTGGTTAACTGCTATGACCGCTTTATGCACCATGACAGCGTGAGCCCCGACCATCAGACGATGGGCGATTTTGCCTGCGATTATCTTTTTTCGCAGGGCCATAAGCACATCGTGACCGTGCAGTGTCTGCGCCGCCATACGATGGAACTGCGACTGACCGGCATCAAACAGGCGTTTGCGCGGCATCATCAGACCTTCTGTGACAAGCAACATTTGATTAATACTTCCGGATTTGGCGCACAGGAAAGTGAACAGGCACTGCTGGAATATCTGGATTCGTTGTCACCGGAACAGCCTGTTCCCACCGCCATTCTGGCCGGCGGCGATTTTATGGCGTCGGGCATCGTGTCGGCCTTGTCAAAACGCGGTTTGTCCGTACCGGGTGATATCAGTATTATCAGCACCGACGGGTTTAATCTGGCGGAGATCCACGACGTTCCACTGACCTCTGTCCATGTGCCGCGTGATGAACTGGGCGCAGAGGCGATTGCGTTACTTCAGCGCCGCATGCTTCGCCCTGATGCACCGCATACCACGCAGCTGTTACAAGGCAAACTGGTGGTGCGGGATTCGGTCAGAAAAGCCTCCGGACGCGCCGTAACATCACATCCGCATAAATTGTATGATCTGCAGCCGGACAGATAATTCTCATCTTTAGCTGACGTGACGCTTCACAGGCCTATACTGACGGTGATGGCGAATCATTAGCCGCACTTCAGTATCCGATGGTCAGAACACCTTTCTTTCACCTGCGGGTGAGCCTTGATAAGGAGATTCACGATGAATCACAGTTCAGAGAAGCGTTACAACAGTGTTATCCCTCCGTACATGCTTAACCGTATTATCGAACACGGATCAGAACCCCAGCGCCGGTGCGCGAAACAAACGCTGGTACACGTCAATACGCTGATGGCACAACCTTATGCGAAGCCGCAGAAGATTGTGACCGCCAAAGCCGGTCAGGTTGAGCGTGATATTTATGACGCTAAAAACACCACGCAACTGCCGGGCGAGTCAGTCCGTAAAGAAGGTCAGGCCAGTAATGGCGATGTGGCGGTTGATGAGGCCTTTGATTATCTCGGCGTCACTTATGATTTCTTCTGGCAGGCGTACAAACGCAACTCGCTCGATGGCAAAGGGCTGGCGCTGCTTGGCACCGTTCACTACGACAAAGGCTATCAGAATGCATTCTGGAACGGTCAGCAGATGGTCTTTGGTGACGGCGACGGAGAAATCTTCAACCGTTTCACTATCGCCATTGATGTGGTTGGGCATGAGCTTTCCCACGGTGTGACGGAATCTGAAGCCGGTCTGGACTATAACGGGCAATCGGGTGCGCTGAATGAATCGCTGTCGGATGTGTTTGGCTCGCTGGTGAAACAGTTCCATCTGAAACAAACCGCCGACAAAGCCGACTGGATTATCGGTGAAGGGCTGCTGGCAAAAGGCATTCACGGCACCGGCCTGCGTTCGATGTCCCATCCCGGCACCGCCTATGACGATCCGTTACTTGGCAAAGATCCGCAGCCTGCCGACATGAAAGGTTATGTGAACACCCGTGACGATAACGGCGGCGTACATATCAATTCAGGGATCCCTAACCGCGCATTTTATCTGGCGGCCACTAAACTGGGTGGGAACGCCTGGGAGCGTGCAGGTTATGTCTGGTATGACACGGTATGCGATAAATCCCTGGCGAAAGATGCTGACTTTGTTGCCTTCGCTCAGTTGACGGTCAAAAACGCGGACAAACGCTTTGACGATACCGTCGCACAAGCGGTGCGTGAAGCCTGGGAGCAGGTTGGAGTGATGTAAATGAAACCTTTAGATTCGCTGGAAAGTAATACGGTAATTGAAATCTACCGTGAGGGAGGGGTCGCATTTATCCCCAAACTCAGCGGACCGCGACGGGTCGAGCTTTCGGGCATGAGCGATGATAAACGGCGTGAAATTTGCCAGCTGATCAATAAAGCTTTGCCCTATGCTCAGGAAAAAGAAAACGCCGGTCGGGGTGACCAGCGTTATTTCCGTCTCGAGATTTACTACGCGTCGGCAGAGCATTCCGCCAGTCTGGTGGTGATTATTCCCGAAACCGAGACACCCGAAGAACTGGTCGATTTATGGAAGCAGGCTCTGCCCGACGATCACTCATCCGAATAAGGTGAATACGTAAACGTTACCCTTTTTTTAGAAATCATCCCATGCCCGTTTTGGCAGAAGTAATCTACCGCTCCGCAGGCTTTCAGTTCCTGCAACGGTTGCTGGCAATCCGGGCATAACGCCGTTTGCTTATAATTGGTATGGCACGTGTCACAGTGGAAGTGACCGCTTACCCAGCTCATCGGCTGACCGCAAACAGGACAGAGCGCATCCATCGTGTATCCCCTCTAAATGACGCCCAGCGTCCGCAGTAAATACAGACCCAGTGCAGTTGTGAAAAATGATCCCAGCGTCGTGACGGCAATAATGTTGGCCGCCAGCGTGGCATTACCGCCCATCGCGCGGGTCATAACGTAGCTGCCCGCCGCAGTCGGTGTACAGGAAAAGAGAAATATAACGCCGAGTGCCGCGTCGCGAAAGCCAAACAGCCATGCACCAAAGGTCATCAAAGCAGGCACAAATATCACACGCGAAGCAGAAGACCAGGCCGCCACGTTTGAACTGCGGAACATCGCTTTCCAGTCGAGGCTTGCTCCGGCACACAGCATCGCCAGCGGCAGCGCCATACCTGAAATAAAATCACCGGTACTGGCAATTGTCGGCAGCATCGGTAAATGGCTGTGCTGAAACGCCAGTCCGAGCAGCAGACCGATGATCAGCGGATTCGTCACAATCCCATGCAAAACAGGCTTTAGCCCGATACGTTTCCCCTGCCCGCCTTTCAGGCTGCGGGTCAGCGTAATCACGGACAGCACGTTGAAAAGAATCACCGTCACCGCCAGGTACATCGACCCCAGCGCAATGCCCTCGCTGCCAAATGCCAGCGACGCATAGGCCAGCCCGGCGATACCGGTATTCGCGCGAAATCCGCCCTGCACGAAAATGCCGCGCTCACGGGGATCTTTTACCAGCTTAATTGCCACCAGTTCCAGCAGCAGGAAGGTCACGACGGTACCAAGGCCACCATAAATGGCGAGCGGAAGATTAGAACCGGAAGAGTCGTGCCCTTGCGCCACGCTGAAAAACAGCAGACAAGGCAGCGCGATATTGAACACCAGACGGCTGGCTTTCTCGTTAAAACTGTCGTCCATCAGACCGGTGCGGCGTAAAACCATACCAAGCAAGAGGATCAATAAATTGGGAACCGTAACACCAAACGCAAAACTCCAGGTCTGCCAGAACATCCAGCCAGCTCCTTGCGTGAAAATGAAGACAAAAAAACGGGGTACATTTTCATGCACCCCGTCATTTTAGGATTTATTTTTCAGGTGCTGCATCAGACGTCGGCGCTTACGCTGCTGGTGCGGAGAAAGCGAGTTTTTCTTGCCTTCATAAGGGTTCTCACCCTCTTTGAACTGAATACGGATTGGCGTACCCATCACTTTCAATGAACGACGGAAATAGTTCATCAGATAGCGTTTGTAGGAATCAGCCAGATCTTTCACCTGGTTACCATGGATAACCACGATTGGCGGGTTATAGCCCCCGGCGTGAGCATATTTCAGCTTAACGCGACGACCGTTAACCAGCGGTGGCTGGTGATCGTCAGCGGCCATCTGCATGATACGGGTCAGTAAGGAAGTGCTTACACGCGTGGTTGCGCAGGTATAGGCTTCGTTGACTGATTCAAACAGGTTGCCGACGCCGCTGCCGTGCAGGGCAGAGATGAAGTGGATACGCGCGAAATCGACGAAACCGAGGCGCAGTTCCAGCTGATCTTTCACCTGCGCACGCGCTTCTTCGTTCATGCCGTCCCACTTGTTGACGACAATCACCAGTGAGCGCCCGCTGTTCAGAATGAAGCCTAACAGTGAGAGATCCTGATCGGAAATGCCTTCACGGGCATCGATGACCAGCATCACCACGTTGGCATCTTCGATCGCCTGAAGGGTTTTGATTACCGAGAATTTCTCCACGGTTTCCGTCACTTTACCGCGCTTACGCACACCGGCGGTGTCAATCAGAACGTATTCACGTTCGTCACGCACCATCGGGATATAAATACTGTCACGCGTGGTGCCCGGCATGTCGTATACCACGACGCGCTCTTCGCCCAGAATACGGTTAGTCAGTGTGGACTTACCTACGTTCGGACGTCCTACGATAGCCAGTTTGATTGGCAGAGACTGCGGGTCGAAATCGTCTTCCACGTCTTCAGGGATTTCATCGCCGGTGCCTTCCTGCTCAGCCCAGTAAGCGGCGTTAGCCTCTTCTTCGGTGAGTTCGACTTCTACCGGTTTTTCACCCACGAACGGGATCAGAACGTGTTCGATAAGCTGCGTAACGCCACGACCGTGGGAAGCGGCGATAGCATAAACTTCGCCCAGACCCAGCGAGTAGAAATCGCCTGCGGCGCTGTCAGGATCCAGACCGTCAGTTTTGTTCGCGACCAGGAAAGTGGCTTTTTCACGGCTGCGCAGATGCTGGGCAATACCCTGATCGGCAGGCATCAGGCCCGCACGTGCATCGACCATGAACAGCACAATATCCGCTTCTTCGATAGCGAGCAGAGACTGCCCCGCCATGCGGGTTTCAACGCCGTCTTCGGTACCGTCGATACCACCGGTATCCACGATGATGAATTCATTACCCTCAATTTCGGCACGACCATACTTGCGGTCACGCGTAAGACCCGGGAAATCCGCAACCAGCGCGTCACGCGTTTTGGTTAAACGGTTAAATAAAGTGGATTTCCCCACATTCGGGCGCCCTACAAGCGCAACGACAGGTATCATTTTGAAGCCTCAGTTTTTTAATATGGTGCAAAACGCAAATAGCTGGCCTGCAGAATTTCAATACAAACCACTATAATTCAAATTGTTACAACGCAACCACTCAAAGCCAGTTACGCAGATTTCAGAATACGAAACGGCCCCTGAGCAATTCAGGAGCCGTTTTAAAGCCTGAGATCAACCGATCTCAGAGCCAGACGCAGGTCGCGATATTAGCGGGTGAAGGAGTAAACTTCGCCACCTTTCGCCTGCACGACCAGCTTGTCACTGGCCACAATCGGTCCGCTCAGGAAGCCGTCACTGTCGACTTTCTGCTGAGCCACAAAACGACCGTCTGTGGTGTTAATCCAGTGCAGATAACCTTCGGAATCACCGACTACGATGTAACCATTATACAGCACCGGGGCTGTCAGGTTACGGTGCAATAATTCACTCTGACGCCACACGCTGACACCGCCCTGGGTATCAAGTGCCATCACGCGGTCATCCTGGTCAACCATATAGATGCGGCCGCCATCGACGATGATGTCGTTGACTGAGCCCACATCACGTTTCCACATGATCTGACCAGAACGAAGATCCATCGCCACCAGGCTGCCATTATAAGCCAGCGCATACACCGTGCCATCAACGATCACCGGCGTGGTGTCTACATCGCTCAGACGGTCAATTTCAGTGGTACCGGTCGTCTGGGAGATACGTTGTTGCCAGATCAGCTGACCTTCTTTCATCAGCACTGCGCTGACGCGGCCGTTGTCACCACCGACGATAGCCGCACCAAACGCCACGGCTGGAGCCGATTCGCCACGCAGGGAAAGCGTTGGCATATCGAGGTTAGCTGTCCACTGGATAGTACCATCGGATTCGCTCAGACCCTGCAACATACCGTTGCCGGTGTGTACCAGAACGAGGCCATCGCTGACAACCGGACGGGACAATGCTTCACCCGCAACTTTGGTCTGCCATGCCACGGTGCCGTCAGTGGTGTTCAATGCATACACCACCGCTTTTTCGCTGCCGACATACACATGACTACCCGATACGGTCAGGCCGCCAGAAAGCTGTGCGGAAATGTTCCGGGAGAGGAAGCCGGTCTTTTCAGACAGGTTAACGCTCCATTTTTCTTTACCGCTGTCGGCGTCGAGTGCTTTAACCACACCAAAACGATCAGCCGCATAGATAGTGCTGTCCTGCCAGGCCGGACGCAGGTTGGAATAGAAGTCGCCTACACCATCCCCTACGGATTTGCTCCAGACTTTGGTCGGAGTAAATTGATTCTCAACTTTTGGCAGCGGAGACATTTTTACCACGTCTTCTTCGCTGTTAAACAATGAACAGCCACTCAGCAGGGCAACAGAAACCCATCCTACCAAGAGTGTTTTACGCAATTGCATCGGGGTTCCCCTTAGCTGGCTAAGTTGTTCAATTTCATACGCAGCACAGTTTGCAGCGTTTGAGAGGGTTTAGAATCGAGTCCTTTGCTGTAGGCTTCACGTGCGCCTTTTGCATCGCCTTTCGCAAGCAGAACATCACCACGGATGCCTTGCTGCATAGCCGCCCAGCCTTCACCCTTCACGCCATCTAACGTTTTGAGTGCATCATCAAATTTGCCTTGTTGCATCTGGATACGAGCCAGACGTAAATTCACCAGCGAGCGTAAATTATCTTCTTTAGCCTGACCTTGCGCCTGAACTAACTGCTTTTCAGCATTCGCGAAATCTTTGGTCTCAACGAAATGATCAGCCAGTTGCAGGGCAGCAAACACCCCGTAATTATTGTCATTGCTCTGAGCAAACTTCTCAAGACTGGCCACGCCCTGCGCATTATTGCCAGTCATCGACTGATTCGCTTTCTGGAAAGACGCAGAAGCTTCCGTCAGGGCTGAGTCGTGGTGACTCTGCCAGAAACGCCAGCCGCCCAGGGCTGCAATACCCAGAACAACGCCGATGGCCAGCGCTTTACCATTTTCGGCAAAGAAGCGACGTACAGCATCAACCTGTTCATTCTCAGTGGTATAGACTTCCACAGTGTCCTTCTCCTTAACCCAACATCGAGGCCAGACGCGCGGCGATTTCGCTCTGCGCCAGCGTTTCTTGCGTTCCACTCTGCAGGTCTTTTACCACAACCTGCTGATTAGCAACTTCATCTTCGCCTAATACCAGGGCAATGCGTGCACCCCATTTATCAGCACGGGCGAATTGCTTTTTGAAGTTACCACCACCGTAGTTAGTCATTAATTTCAGTTCAGGCAATGCATCACGCAATTTTTCAGCCAGTTGCATGGCCGCGCTTTGCGTACCGGCGCCGGAAGAAATCACGTAGGCGTCGACAGTTGACGGCGCTTTGAATTCCGGGTTTACGGCCTGAACCAGTAATACCAGACGCTCAAGGCCCATAGCAAAACCGACTGCAGGCGTTGCACGGCCACCCAGTTGTTCGACCAGACCGTCGTAACGGCCACCGGCACATACGGTACCTTGTGAGCCTAAACTGTTAGTTACCCATTCGAACACGGTGCGGTTGTAATAATCCAAACCGCGCACAAGTCGCTGATTAACCGTATATGGGATGCCAGACTGCTCTAAAAGTTCACACAGGCCTGCAAAGTGTTCTCTTGATTCTTCATCAAGATAATCACCCAGCTCCGGCGCATCATTTAATAATGCCTGGATATCCGGATTTTTAGAATCCAGAACGCGCAGCGGATTGCTGTACATGCGACGTTTGCAGTCTTCATCCAGCTTGTCTTTGTGCTGCTCAAGGAAAGCCACCAGCGCGTCACGATAGTTGGCGCGGGCTTCCAGTGAACCGATAGAGTTCAGTTCCAGTGCAACGTGTTCAGAAATTCCCAGCGCACGCCACCAGCGGGCAGTCAGCAGAATTAATTCCGCATCAACGTCAGGGCCTTGCAAGCCAAAGACTTCCACACCCAGCTGATTAAACTGACGATAGCGACCTTTTTGCGGGCGCTCGTAGCGGAACATCGGACCGATGTACCACAGACGCTGTTCCTGATTGTACAGCAGACCATGTTCAATTCCGGCGCGCACGCAGCCCGCCGTACCTTCCGGACGCAGCGTCAGGCTTTCGCCGTTGCGGTCTTCAAAGGTATACATTTCTTTTTCCACGACATCGGTCACTTCACCGATAGCGCGTTTAAACAATGGGGTCTGCTCTACAATCGGCATACGAATTTCGCTGTAGCCGTAGCTGCCGAGCACTTGTTTCAACGAACCTTCAATACGCTGCCACAGTGCTGTGTCTTCTGGCAGGTAGTCGTTCATGCCGCGAATGGCCTGGATATTCTTTGCCACGTCAGTTCTCTATCGTTTTATAAAAAATGAACCCGATTATAGGGGTTTTGTGTCCTGTGGTTCAACGCACAGTCTCAATCACCCCAGTCGGGTTCAATATAATAATGCAGGTATACCCGTCATTCTTCGAGTCGCAGATGCGTTGGCTGCCCTCACTCATCCGAACCACTTACCCGGATAAGCTCATCAGGATTCGTTTGATTGCCGCCTTCCTGCAACTCGAATTATTTGGGTGTAAGTATGACCCGCAACCGATGTTACTTTTCAAGATGATTGATAACGATACGTTTACTCTCATCCATAATCGCTGCTTTGGCGCGAATTTTTGCTTCTAACTGATCGATCATATCGGTGTTATCAAAGCGTTCTTTTTGACGGACACCGTCTTCATAAAAACCGCTTTTATTATGACCGCCGGTCACGCCGATGGTAGAAACCAGCGCTTCGCCCGGACCATTCACCACACAACCAATGATCGAAACGTCCATTGGCGTGATGAGGTCTTCAAGACGCTGCTCTAACGCATTGACCGTGCCGATGACATCAAACTCCTGACGTGAACAGGTCGGACAGGCAATGAAGTTGATACCACGGGAGCGGATGCGCAGTGATTTGAGGATATCGAAGCCAACCTTCACTTCTTCAACCGGATCAGCCGCCAGTGAAATACGCAGCGTATCGCCGATACCTTCAGATAACAGCAAGCCGAGGCCGATGGCCGATTTAACCGAGCCTGCACGCAGGCCACCCGCTTCGGTGATCCCCAGATGCAATGGCTGAACAATTTGTTTGGCCAGCAGACGGTATGACTCAACGGCCAGGAACACGTCAGACGCTTTTACGCTGACTTTAAACTGATCAAAGTTGAGACGGTCAAGAATATCGACATGGCGCATCGCTGATTCCAGCAACGCCTGCGGCGTAGGTTCACCGTACTTTTCCTGGATATCTTTTTCCAGAGAACCGCCGTTCACACCGATACGGATAGGAATATTTTTGTCGCGTGCGCAATCCACCACAGAGCGGATGCGGGATTCGTTACCGATGTTACCCGGGTTAATACGCAGGCAATCTACGCCGTATTCTGCAACCTGCAGGGCGATGCGGTAATCGAAATGAATATCAGCGACCAGCGGGACGTTAACCTGCTGTTTGATAAGTTTGAATGCTTCAGCCGCATCCATTGTGGGCACAGAAACGCGAACAATATCGACACCGACGCGTTCCAGTGATTTGATCTGTGCGACTGTCGCCGCGACATCTGTGGTGCGGGTGTTGGTCATCGATTGCACTGCAATCGGTGCTCCGTCACCTACAGGCACCTTGCCGACATAAATCCGGGTTGATTTGCGACGGGTAATGGGTGCTTGGTTATGCATTACTTCACTCTCCATCGTTGCAATCGTCTGACAAACTGCCGATTACTCGGCAGCTAAGGTCAGGCGCGCAACACGGCTTGATTTTACAAAACGACTTAAATCAACCGGCTTGCCCTGGAACTGGATATCAACCGCACCCGGCGCACCGATTTTCAGTTTATACGGCGCAGTGCCCTTCACGCTGAAGGTTTCACCGCCTTTCTTCATGCCGCTGAACAGCGTTTTACCTGACGCGTCATCAATCTGGAACCAGCAATCCGCTTTAAAAGTAAAAGTGACCGCTTGCGGATCCGCACCCGCTGCCGCAGCAGTTTGTGCATCACCGGTTGGCAGACCGTTTTCAGCGGTGGCTGGCTGGCTGGTAGAAACGGCAGCAGGTGCCTGTTCTGTTGGCGCAGTCGTCGCTGGCGCACTGTTGGCTGTCGCCGCAGGTGCTGTGTTTAACGCAATGCTGTTCTGCGCTTGCGGTGCATTGGCATCAGTTGCTGGCGCAGAAGAAGTATCGTCTGTGGTCGGTGCTGAATTCGCATTATCGCCCAGAGGAATAGTCTGCCCCTGGCCGTTATCCTGATTCAGCTGTGCCGATGACTGATCGGCCATGGTAGCGATTTCCTGCTGTTGCGCCTGATGATTTTGCCACCACCACGCACCCGTCAGACCAATCACGACAAACACCACCAGCCAGGTAAAGCCCATCAACCAGCCATCGCGTTTTTTGCGAGACTTACCGAGAGAGAACCCTTGCATTGATGCCACTTTAGGCACTTTGATTGGCGCTTGCTTACCGATCAGACCTAATAATTCTTCTTCAGGTACATGAACCAGCTTGGCATAAGAACGCAGATAACCACGCAGGAAAGTCGGCGCAAGATCGGCCGGCGTCGTTTCTTCTTCGATTTGGCGAATAGTTGAGACTTTCAGACACAGGCGTTCTGCAACAGCCTGATGGCTAAGACCTAACTCTTCACGAGCCTGACGCAGACGTTCGCCTGTGGTCAGTTTTGCATTATTTTCTTGGGAGGCTTCAGTATTCATTGGCTAAGAACTGCTGGTACTGTTTAGATTGTGGGTAACTACGCGCAAGTTGCTTACCGTAGCGTTGAACGCTATCCGGTTTGCCCGCTAACGCAGCGAATCGAATTTGTAACATGATGCTGTCAGCAGTGGCTGGCAGAACATGTTGATATACATCCAGTAAAAGTTTCGCCTGAGCGCGGTTCCCTTTCCCAAATTCATTGGTTGCCTCAGTCAGCAGGGGTGCACCTTTATCGGGATCCACTTTCAATGCCCGGCTTAGTAACACTCGCGCCTCCTCATTCTGATTGGCCTTCAGAAAACAGTAGCCTGCATTTTCCAGACTGTCAGCAGCCTGACCGTAATCAGGCGCATTAGCCGCTGCGCTAAACTGCTGTTGTGCCGGTACATACTGCCCTAAACTACACAAAAACGCACCGTAATTATTTAAGACAGTCCCATTTTGCGGCGCCAGCTGCAGCGCTTGCTGGTAGCGGCTTTCTGCGGCTTTCTGATTGCCGTTTTTTTGCTCGTAAAGCGCCATGCCCAGTTGCGTCCGATAATCCTGCGGCGCACCGTCAACGGCTTTCTGCAAATTTTGTTTTGCTGCGTCCATGTTCCCTTGATTCAGGTACGCCATACCCAACTCGAGGCGCGTTTGTGCTGCGCCACTGGCCGGTTGCGACTCTTTAGGTGAACTGGAACAGCCCGCCAGCAAAGCCACAGACATGCCTGCAGCTATCAACATTTTTACACTGCCCTTCATTGTCATGCTTAATTCCCTTTACCCTGCCACCGACAACAAAACGGCGGGCTTCACGTCAACGCAAAGTCCCGCACTCACCTTCTGGCGATTAAACGGCTTTAACAGAAATCTGCTGCTCGCCAGCCATTTTTTTCTTCAGCGTACGTTTGGTACGATCGATTACATCACCGGCTAACTGACCGCACGCGGCATCAATGTCATCGCCACGGGTTTTGCGCACGATAACCGTAAAGCCATAATCCATCAGGACTTTAGAGAAACGATCGATACGACTGTTCGAGCTGCGGCCATACGGCGCGCCCGGGAACGGGTTCCATGGGATCAGGTTAATCTTGCATGGCGTATTTTTCAGACGCTCTGCCAGTTCGTGTGCATGCTCGGTGCCATCATTGATGTGATCCAGCATAACGTACTCAATCGTCACACGACCCTGGTTGGCATTGGATTTGCCAATATAGCGTTCAACCGCAGCCAGGAACATGTCGATATTATATTTGCGGTTAATCGGCACGATTTCGTCACGAATGGTGTCGTTCGGTGCATGCAGGGAAATCGCCAGTGCGACGTCAATCATATCGCCCAGTTTATCCAGTGCAGGCACGACACCTGATGTGGAAAGCGTTACGCGACGTTTTGACAGACCAAAACCGAAATCATCCAGCATGATTTCCATCGCCGGAACCACGTTATTGAGGTTCAGCAACGGCTCGCCCATGCCCATCATCACCACGTTGGTGATAGGACGCGTACCCGCCACTTTTGCAGCGCCGATAATTTTTGCCGCACGCCATACCTGACCGATAATTTCGGACACGCGCAGATTACGGTTAAAGCCCTGTTGCGCCGTGGAGCAGAAGGTACATTCCAGCGCACAGCCTACCTGAGAAGAAACGCAAAGCGTCGCACGGTCGCCGTCCGGGATATACACGGTTTCGACCAGCTGTCCGCCTACCTGAATAGCCCATTTAATGGTGCCGTCAGTGGAACGTTGTTCTGAAGCGACTTCCGGTGCACGAATTTCGGCAACGCGGGCCAGCTTTTCACGCAGCACTTTGTTGATATCGGTCATTTGCTCGAAATCATCGCTGCAGTAGTGATACATCCACTTCATGACCTGATCAGCACGGAACGGTTTTTCGCCCATGTTGATGAAGAACTCACGCATTTGTTTGCGGTTAAGGTCAAGAAGGTTAATTTTTGCGGCAGCAGGCGCAACAACGGCGACGGCTTCTGCGGAAGTTTGGGTAGTCTCAGACAAGGTTTGCTCGGGCGTGTTGAATTCTGACATGAAAAAATGGCCTCGTTGTTACACGTTATGGCGTATTGGAAGTGCAGAGCCGGTTGTTTTTTATAAACACCACAAACACATGGCCTGCAAATAAATTGCGCCCCGAAGAGGCTGGCTCATTCGGGGCGCAACATTGTACAAATTTTAGGGCACGGTTGCCATGTTTGGAAAGTGACTGTTACAAAATTCTTGCGAATTTGCGGCACATCTTCCAGCAAAGCTTACCCAAAAATCTTAACGCGGGCAGATTTCGCTTTCGGTGAAGAAGTAAGCGATTTCGCGTTGTGCAGATTCTACAGCGTCAGAACCGTGAACAGCGTTAGCAGTGAAGCTGTCAGCGAAGTCTGCACGCAGGGTACCTGCCAGAGCGTTGTCCGGGTTAGTTGCGCCCATGATGTCACGGTTACGCTGAACAGCGTTTTCGCCTTCCAGAACCTGAACCATGATCGGGCCAGAGGTCATGAACTCAACCAGACCGTCAAAGAAAGGACGGCCTTTGTGTTCTGCGTAGAAACCTTCAGCTTGTTCTTTAGTCAGTTTCAGCATTTTAGACGCGATGATGGTGAAACCCGCGCGTTCGAAGCGTGCGTAGATAGCACCGATGTCGTTGTTAGCTACGGAGTTTGGCTTGATGATGGAGAAAGTGCGTTCGATAGTCATGAAAAAACCTCTGTCTGACTTTTATAGGTAGGGCCGGTTAATTTAATGTTATACCTGCCGTAAAATGGCGGTGATTATAGGGAGCGAAGTTAAGATTGCCTACCCGAATCACAACATTTAATTAAAAAAATGTGTGATTGATTCACTATCGAACCTAAACCGCACATTTCTCTTAAACAAAACAAGGGCAAAACGGCGTTCTGCCCCTGATTTTATGCCTGACCTGACGACGGAATAATGTTCCGCAGCCAACTGCCCCATTTGCGCTGATAGAATGGCTGGGTGTGGCTTATCAGATAATGGCTGATACCGCGTTCCTTTTCAGAAACGATACAGAAATCCACCGGACGATCATCTGGAGACGTTTCGCTCGCCACATTGCCCGCCTCGCGGATCAGCGCGTCGATTTCCTGCTCATCGCCATCCGCTTCCACACCAATCAGCAGGTTCGGCTGGTCGTCTGCGGCTTTATCGTGGATCAGCGCCATAAACGCGCGGCGCACCGGCTTCTTCTGTGTGAACAGCGTGGTCAGTGCGTCGATCATCGCAGACGGATATTCCTCCGGCTTGCCAATCAGCAGCTGGCTCTCTTTATCCAGCACCAGCTCCGACGGCGCATGCAGCCCGCCATTGCTCAGCAACAACGTGACTTCGTTCGGGGTGAATTCCTTGCCGTATTCCGACTTCGGATTCAGAAACAATTCTTCCCCTTGTGTCATTTCAAACAACACGCGGGCGGGCAGCGCGACAAACGCCTGCTCATCCGGACTTTCACCGGCGCTGGCTTTTTCCAGGACATCTACCGAAGAAAAGAAAGGAATGATTGAACTGCCGTCCTGCTTTTCCCAGTGCAAAATATTCAGTTCACTGCCTGCGGTGATCGCCACACTGCCCTGCTTTTCAGCGTCATCCTGCCCCGCATCACCCAGCACAAAAACGGTGGATTCCAGCAAGGTTTGATAAAACGCCGGACGCCAGGCCGGTGCGGTGACAGACAGGCGAAGCAGGCGCTCCAGCTCGTTTTCACCGTCGGTCGCCGCCGCGCCAGCAGGAAGATGATCGTGTGGGACACTCATGATTCTTGACTCCGGTAATGGTATAAAACGGGGCGCCATTAAGCGCCCCGTTGTACAAACAATGACTTATACCCAAAAAATTCGAGTTGCAGGCATGCGGCAAGCGAATGAATCCCGATGAGCTTACTCAGGTAAGTGTTTCGGGTGAGTAAACGCAGCCAACGCATCTGTAACTCGAAGTATGACGGATATTTATTTCGCTTTGGCTAACAATAAGTTGGCCACGGTACGCACGCCTAAACCGGTCGCACCGGCAGACCACTGGTCAGCCGCGCTTTTACGGTAAGTGGCGGAGCAGTCGATGTGCAGCCAGCCTTTCTTATATTCAGTCACGAAATGAGACAGGAACGCCGCTGCCGTGCTCGCGCCCGCAGTGTGAGCAGGACCCGCAATGTTGTTCAGCTCAGCAAAGTTAGACGGCAGATGCGAACGGTGGAACTCTTCCAGCGGCAGACGCCAGAAAGGTTCGTTTTCGGCCTTCGCGCTTTCCAGCAGTTCGCCGGCCAGTGCGTCGTCAAAACTGAACAGCGCGTGGTAATCGTTGCCCAGTGCCGTTTTTGCCGCACCCGTGAGCGTTGCCGCATCGATGATAAGTTCCGGGTTTTGCGCAGACGCATCGATCAGGCCATCAGCCAGTACCAGACGGCCTTCGGCGTCGGTGTTCATCACTTCAACGGTTTTGCCATTGCGATAACGGATGATATCGCCGAGTTTCAGCGCATTGCCGCTGACCATGTTGTCCGCGCAGCACAGGTACAGTTTTACGCGTTTATTCAGGCCGTTAGCCGCTGCCAGTGCCAGTGCGCCGGTCAGAGTCGCGGCTCCCCCCATATCGGCTTTCATGGAGTCCATAGAAGCGCTTGGCTTGAGGCTGTAACCGCCGGTGTCGAAGGTAATACCTTTGCCGACCAGGCAGGCGTAAACCGGAGCATCACCGTCGCCGCTCGGGTTGTAATCGAGTGCCAGCAATACCGGCTGACGGTCAGAACCACGGCCGACAGTGTGGATGCCCATGTAACTTTGCTGACGCAGATCGTCACCTTTGGTGATGCGGTAGCTGACTTTCTCGTTGCCAAATTCACACATCAGATCAACGGCGCGGGTGGCCAGCTGTTCAGGGGATAAATCTTCCGCCGGGGTATTAATCGTGTTACGCACCCAGTCGATGATCTTCAGGCGTTGTTTCAGCGTGTTCGCGTCATCTTCAGACAGTTCAGCCCATTCAACATTGCGCGTGCCTTTCGGACCACGGAAGCCCTGCCAGAATGCCCAGCTATTTTCGAGGCTCCAGCCTTCACCCGCCAGTTTGACGTTTTTCACGCCCTGACCGTCGATGCGGCGTGCCGCGCGGGAGATAGCCGTCAGCGCGTCGCCGTCTTTCAGGTGAATGGTCATACCGGCGGCATCCGTGCTCAGTGTTGCCTTTTCGCCCCAGCGTGCATCCGCTGGCTCAGAGGAAAGGAAAACGGACATCGCTTCATTGGTCGTTACTTCGGAACTCATAACAGGACTCCTGATTGTTTTTATCTTCAATGAATATTCATTATCAATGACAGGCAAATCACCCGTTCAGCGGGTGGCACTTCATTTCGTATAAACAGGGGGCAATTCACGCAGGCGGCCCACTGATTTCACCACCAGCGCAATCGCGTAATCAATTTCTTCTTCCGTGGTCCAGCGTCCGAGAGAAAAACGGATGGAGCCGTGCGCCAGTTCCTCGCTTAATCCCAGCGCACACAGCACATAAGAGGGTTCAAGACTGGCGGAAGTACAGGCTGAACCGGACGACACGGCCAGATCTTTGAGCGCCATAATCAGGGATTCCCCTTCAACATCGGCAAAACTGACGTTGAGAATATTTGGCGCGGCATGTTTCGGCGTGCCGTTAAGAAACACCTGATCAAGCTGCTGAATACCTTTCCACAAACGATCGCGCAGTGCGCTCAGACGTGCCACTTCGGCAGTCATTTCTTCTCTGGCAATGCGATATGCTTCGCCCATTCCGACAATCTGATGCACCGGCAACGTCCCGGAACGCATACCGCGCTCATGGCCACCGCCGTGAATTTGCGCGTCAATCCGCACTTTCGGTTTGCGGCTGACATACAGCGCGCCAATGCCTTTCGGGCCGTAAATCTTGTGCGCAGAAAATGACATCAGATCCACTTTCAGTTGACTGACATCAATCGCAATTTTGCCCACACTTTGGGTCGCATCTACATGGAACAAAATACCGCGACTGCGGCACAGTTCGCCGATTGCCGCAATATCCTGCACCACGCCGGTTTCATTATTCACCTGCATGACTGACACCAGAATCGTGTCCGGGCGCAGTGCCGCTACAATCATAGCAGGAGGAATAATACCGTCAGCCTGCGGAGCTAAATAAGTGACGTCGAAGCCTTCGGTTTCCAGTTGAGTACAGGTGTCTAACACCGCTTTGTGTTCCGTCTGGCTGGTGATGATATGTCTGCCTTTCTCACGCTGCGCGTGGGCGGCACCTTTAATCGCCAGGTTGTCAGATTCTGTCGCGCCCGATGTGAAAACAATTTCACGCGGATCAGCATTAATCAGCTCAGCAATCTGGTTGCGCGCGACATCCACCGCCTCCTCGGCCTGCCAGCCAAACCGGTGAGAGCGGGAAGCCGGGTTACCGAAAGTACCGTCGAGTGTTAAACACTGCATCATCATCTTCGCCACTCGCGGATCAACCGGCGTGGTGGCAGAATAATCGAGATAAATAGGTAATTTCATGGCAGGTAAGCTCCGGACTGCGCGTTCGGCTTCGAACGAAAGAATGAAAAAAACGACATCCAGTTTAAAACGGGTTCGCAGATTCTTAAAAGGGAAATGACACTTTGCGGGCACTAATCGGTAAGAATTGACGTCTTAAAATCAAAAGCCCGCGAAAATTTGCATTTCCGCGGGCTTTAAGAACATACCTATACCGGTGCATCCCTGAACCATTTGAGTTGTATCAAGGCGGCAACTGAGTGAGTCTCCGGGAGCATACAATAGTATGTGACCGGGGTTCGCGAAGGCAGCAACGCAGAGACAGCTCAAAGGATGACGGGCAATTACGCTCGTAAATTCACGTTGATAGTTTCCATCTGGCGTCCGTTAGGCTGACGACGGACTTCACCATTTTGACGGTCGGCAACTTCCAGGATTTCCTGATTGTTGACCAGCTCCGCCAATGTAATGTTGTTCAGGAAGCCGCTGATGCGCTCGCTCAGATCACGCCATAAGGTATGCGTCAGGCAGCGTTCGCCATTCTGGCAGCCTTCTTTGCCCTGGCAACGGGTGGCATCGACAGATTCGTCAACGGCTGTGATCACAGCACCTACCGCGATATCGCCAGCATCTTTACCTAACAAATAACCACCGCCGGGACCACGAACACTGGCAACCAGACCATTTTTGCGTAAGCGCGAGAAAAGCTGCTCCAGGTAGGAAAGGGAAATACCCTGACGCTCAGAAATGTCAGCCAGTGGTACTGGTCCTTCCTGTGAATGCAGTGCAACGTCGAGCATAGCGGTCACGGCATAACGGCCTTTGGATGTCAGTCTCATAGCATGGTTACCTGTTTAAAATGACTTAAAAATTCAATAGTGCGGAACATGCAAACGAGTCTGCCATTCCCGAGTAAAACAGTCAACTATTTAACCTAGTGTTTTACTCAAGTATTACATACCCGGCTATTCCGCACTCTTTTCGTCATTCAATGAAAACGCGTAACCTTTTGATTAAAGGAACCAAAGAGGCTCTTTATAATCAAATTCTGACGCTTATTCTTTGTTGCTATGAGTCTTTTCAATCGACGTCAGGATGCCACGCAGGATGTTTAATTCCTGAGATTCAGGTCGCGCACGGGTAAACAGACGGCGTAATTTGCTCATAACCTGACCCGGATGCGCCTGGCGAATAAAGCCGGTTTCCAGCAAGGTTTTTTCCAGATGCTGATAGAAACGCTCGAGATCGTCGACCAGCGGGTACGGCGTTTCTTCGTATTCAATCTGCGGTTTTTCGGCTTCCAGCAACGCCAGATGCGCGACACGCACTTCGTAGGCAATAATCTGCACGGCCATCGCCAGATTCAGCGAGCTGTATTCAGGGTTCGCCGGAATACATACGTGGTAATTACATTTTTGCAGTTCTTCGTTGGTCAGCCCGACGCGTTCACGGCCAAACACCAGCGCGACCGGCGCGGTTTGTGCCGCTTTCGCACTGTGTTCGCCGCACTCACGCGGTTCAAGCATCGGCCACGGCAGTGTGCGGGAACGCGCACTGGTGCCGATCACCAGACTACAGCCGGCCAGTGCTTCGTCGAGGGTATCAACAATCGTCGCATTACCGATGACATCACTGGCACCGGCAGACAAAGAGATAGCCTGAGAATCAGGTTTTACCAGCGGATTTACCAGATAAAGGCTGGATAAACCCATGGTTTTCATGGCACGGGCGGTTGAGCCCATATTGCCAGTGTGGGACGTTTCTACTAATACAATGCGGATATTGGGCAGCATAGGGACTCTTAGCCAGACGGAATATCACAACAGCTTAACACAACGGTAGTTAATTTTCAGAACCCCTGCTATACTGCGCGCCGTTTCCCGTATTCCCGTTCTTTAACATCCTAGTTGGAAGATATCCATGCATCCGATGCTCACCATCGCCGTGCGCGCTGCGCGCAAGGCCGGTAACCTGATTGCCAAACATTACGAAACGCCAGACTCTGTAGAATCTACACAAAAAGGTACCAACGATTTTGTTACCAACGTAGACCGCGATGCAGAACACATGATTATCGATGTTATTCGCAAATCCTATCCAAAACACACCATCATCAGTGAAGAGTGTGGCGAACTGGAAGGCGAAGACAAAGACGTACAATGGATTATCGACCCGCTGGATGGCACCACCAACTTCGTTAAGCGCTTCCCACATTTCGCTGTTTCTATCGCCGTGCGCATCAAAGGCCGCACTGAAGTTGCGGTAGTTTATGACCCAATGCGTAACGAACTGTTCACCGCGACCCGCGGTCAGGGCGCACAGCTGAACGGTTACCGTCTGCGCGGTACTAACGCGAAAGATCTCGACGGCACCATTCTGGCGACCGGTTTCCCATTCAAAGCAAAACAACACGCAGCCAGCTACATGAAAGTCGTTGGCAAACTGTTCACCGAATGTGCTGACTTCCGTCGCACCGGTTCTGCTGCGCTGGATCTGGCTTACGTGGCTGCTGGCCGCGTTGACGGTTTCTTCGAAATCGCCCTCAAGCCATGGGATTTCGCCGGTGGCGAACTGCTGGTTCGTGAATCAGGCGGCGTTGTGACTGACTTCGTTGGCGGCCATAACCACTTCTCGTCTGGCAACATTGTTGCAGGCAACCCACGCGTCGTTAAAGGTATTCTGATGACCATGCGTGATGAACTGAGCGAAGCGCTGAAGCGTTAATCCCGCCGGTTCCTGATACCAAGAAAAACGGACGTCCTTGCGGGCGTCCGTTTTTTTATACCTGCTGTTTATGCCCTGTAAGGTTATCCCCTGAAGGGCCCGCCGGTGATTGGCGAAACGTCTCCGCCGCCGGTGCTGTAGAGCAATATTCCCGCCAACAGCAGCACAATTCCGCCGGTCAGCGCCAGTAATGACCAGGTGATCCGCTGCCAGGCCGCAGGGGTGCGCGTTGCGCTCAGTTTCACCGCCAGCGCGCGGCTGTAAAACACCAGCACACCCATCAGCGAAACGGTCAGTGATGTACCGATAGCCATCGTGATAGCGGAAATCACACCCCAGCTGTACACGCCGATGACTTTAGAGAAGAGCAACACCATGATCGCACCGGAGCACGGTCGCAATCCCATCGCCAGCACTATCGCTATCTGCGTGCGCAAATCCCCACCTGCCTGAAGCTGCTGATCACTCGGTACATGCTGATGCCCGCAACCGCAATGTTCATCGTGGACATGTGTTTCACTGCCCAGTGGCGACAGACTGTGGATTTTCATTGCCGGTGCCGGATGCAAACTTTTGATCGTCTGCCACACCTTTTTTAGCGCGCGCCAGCACAGCAGCAGCCCCAGCAACATCACCAGAATGAAACTGCCGCGCTCCATCCAGAAACTGCTCTCATGCAGCTGACGCGAAGACAGTTGCAGCACGCCAAGCACCACGCTGACCAGCAATATCGCCACCAGCCCCTGAACAATCGCCGACGCAAGCGTCAGTTTCAGGCTGCTTTTCAGCCTTGAGGGATGCGTCGCCAGATAGGTAGTGATGACGATTTTACCGTGCCCCGGTCCGATAGCGTGGATCACGCCGTATATCAGGCTGAAACCGGCCAGCGTCATCCCTGCCTGCAGCGGATTTTCTTTCACCTGACGCAACAGCCCGGCCAGTTCCTGATGTAATTCCCTCTGCCAGATAATGCTGCTAAGCAAAATCCGCGGCCAGAAATGGATGAGGAGAAAAACGCCGCCCGCCAGCAGCAGCAAAAATATCGCCAGCGGCCAGAGATCGCGCTAGGACAGCGTTTTTGACGGTGTGGAGATTAATGACATTCCAGCGTGACCTTCTGAGCAAATTGCTGGCCAAGATCCATGTCTTCCGGCGGGGCATCGGCCTTATCGAGAGACAGTGCGTAGTTTTGCAGCGAGGCATCGGGTTTCGGCGTAAACAACGCCAGCGAGCAGCGTTTTTCCAGCTCCGGCGGCAGATGCAGTGCGGTTTTGTCCTTAAACGTCATGTCGACAAAATACGAAGGATCGAAAGTCGAGAATTCCATCGGTTTGCCGGTCAGCGTCTGAGGCTTCGCCAGCGGCAACACGAATTCCAGCACGGCCTGGTCGCCTTTACGGGACAACTGATACTCGCTGGGTAAATCGAGGTATTTCACCGGTTTGCCTTCACGGTAAAAGTCAGTGAAATAATGCTGGCTGAGCACCCGGGCCATCACTTCGGCCGCCAGTTTTTTCCAGATATCTGAACCGGGTTTGGCATTCTGCGCGTCGTAGAGCAAATCGGCGGAAGTAATCTCATCCATCGTCCACACCATTTTCAGCCCGGTCAGCGAGGTTTCATTCGCCACCAGCGTAGTCTGCATATCGATGAAACTGTGCGGATGCGCCACAACCGTGGCGGGCAGGCAAAAAAGCGCGAATCCCAGCCATTTGGCATGACGGAATGCATAACGAAAAAGGGGCCGGTTCCTGTTCGGATTCAAAGTCACATCCCTATAAAGTGCCATGTTATTGTTACTTAGTAACACTATTTTGCTGTGCAATTAAGCAGTCGTCAAAAATATCTGTGATCTGAGTTGTAAGCCGGAGTAAAACCCAATCCCGCGGCCTTAATGCGGGCATCCGCTTTGCTATGCTTGACTAATAATTTCAGGCGATATCTTTTCGGTAGGTGATATGAATCCAGAAAAACAGCCCTCCCCTGCGCTTTCCGCTACGCAACGCCGCTGCCACGTGTTGCTGATGCTGTACGCGCCGCTGACGGCGGTTCAGCTGGAGATCATCAGTGAAATCAACGGCGTCGGGTTAACGACGACGTGGGAAGATCTGGCGGAAGTGACCTGCGAAATTCAGCGCATCCATCAGCTCGATGTGCTGCAGTACAGCGAAAAAGAGTGCCGTATTCAGGGCGACAGCCTCGCCCAGCGCCTGTGCTTATTTCAGGGCTTACGCCGCACCTTGCGAATTTCGCCGGATTTCGTCTCCCGCCACTTTATTCCCTGGCTGCACATCGCGTTTGAAGGCCAGACCTGCCCGAAGGCCGCGTTACGCACCGATATTCTGGGCATGATCCTGGAAGATTGCGGCACGCTGTTACCCAAACCGCTCAGCGGGCACGACCGCCAGCTGATGCTGATTTGCCTGCAATACTGCTTATGGCAAAACAATGACCAGACCGGCTTACGGTTCACCGAACAACAGCGACGCTGGTTGCGCGAAAAACCCGAATTTTCAGCCGCCCGTGAACTGTTTGTTCAGTTACAGGAACTCAGCAACGGCCTGCTGGATGACTGTGAATGCGAGTTTTTCACCCTGATGTTGCGGATGCTGAAAAACCACAGTTATCAGAGTTCCGGCTCGACGGAAGATCAGCGTCTGCTATTAGAAATTGAAAATATGGTGGCGCGATTTCAGGACATCGCCGGGATGAAATTCAGCAGCTACGAAGGTCTGGTTGGTCAGCTTTTCGCCCATCTTGGTCCGGCGATTGAACGCTGTCATTTCGGGATTGGCATCGACAATCTGATGCAGGAAGAAGTCAACCGCATGTATCCGCGGCTGGTGCGTACCACCCGCGAGGCGTTAGCGGGGTTTGAGCACGAATACCTGATTACTTTGTCGGAAGATGAAATCGGGCTGGTGGCGATTACTTTCGGTGCCTGGCTGATGCAGGGTAATGCCTTGCAGGAAAAACAGATTTTATTGCTGACGCATGACAATCCCGAACTGGAAGAAGCGGTTGAACAGCAGATCCGCGAAGCGACGCTGCTGCCGCTGAATATCAAATACCAGACACTGGCGGATTTTTATAAGTTCGGTGCGCCGAGTGGCGTAGCGATGATTGTTACACCCTACGCCACCCGCAGCACCGACGCCGATCCGCTGGTGATCCACACGCAACTGCCACTGGCGAAAGAGCAGCGAAAACGTATCCGTTCGCTGCTCGAAGCACCCTAGCTGGCTGTCACCTTCGGCGCTGACGGCGTGACCTGCGGACGCAGGAAAATCGCCGGCACCGCCAGCAGCGCCATCACCCAGAACAATCCCGCATGCAGATGTTCAAACAGGAAGCCGGACACCATCGTCATCACCGCCACGCCGCCGCCCATCGCCAGCGCGGAATACACCGATTGCAGACGAATGACCTGATCACGCGGGCGCGCCGCGATAAACCGCATCCCCGCCAGATGGCAAACCGTGAACGTGCCGCAGTGCAAAATCTGCATCACAATCAGCCACGGCAGCGCGGTAAAGGCGCCCATCATTCCCCAGCGCACCACGCCACAGAATGCCGAAAGCAGCAGCAGATCCCGCGCCGACCAGCGGCTGAAAAGCTGTTTGCTGAAGGTAAAGACCAGCACTTCCGCCACCACGCCCAGCGACCATAAATAGCCGATGGTCGTCGAAGAATACCCGACGTCCTGCCAGTAAATCGCGCTGAAACCGTAGTAAGCCGCATGTGCGCCCTGTAAGAGCGTCACGCATAACAGAAAACGCCAGACCGGTTTTTCACCGAGCAGTGCTTTCCACGAAATGCCCGGCGCACCGTTTTCACGCGGCTCTCCTGCCGGTTTCACGCTCGGTCGCAGCAACATTCCCAGCAGCATTGCCGCCACGCCTGCGGTCAGGGTGTAGAGGATCGCGTTATGTCCGTAAACTTCGACCAGTTTACCGGTGACCGCCGAGCCAATCACAAAGGCAATCGAGCCCCAGACGCGTACCTTGCCGTAATCCATATTGATCTGGCGTTGCAGCGTGCCCGCCAGCGCATCGGTCAGCGGCACCAGAGGACCAAAGAACAAACTGAAACCGGCGATGTTGATCATCAGCCACGCCCAGCCGTTGCCAAACCAGAACCCGACGGCAAACGCCAGCGTGAGCAACGCGAGGATGCGCAATCCAGTGATGAGATGCGAAGGGTCTTTGATGGAGGGAGAAATGATTAACGTGCCGAGAAAACGGGCGACTAAACCGGCGCCAAGCAACAGGCCGATGCTTTCGGAGGAAATACCCTCGCCTTTAAGCCACAAGCCCCAGAAGGGAAGGAAAATACCGTAACTGAAAAAATAGGTGAAATAACTGAGTGCAAGCCAGCGCGTGGAACGCAATTCCATAAATCCTCCGGTGTGAGGCCAATACTTTGACAAAGCTCACAATCGCTAGCAATCCGCAGACGCTTTCATACTCCAGTAATGTCTGCCAGCTCACAAATTCTGATACATGCCCATAAAAAAACCCGCCGGAGCGGGTTTTAGCAGCTTTACGGCTTCGCAGATATTACGCGTAAACCGGGAAGCGTGCACAGATGTCGAGAACTTTCTGTTTAACGCGTTCGATAGTGGCTTCGTCGTTCACGTTGTCCAGCACGTCGCAGATCCAGCCAGCCAGTTCACGCGCTTCAGCTTCTTTAAAGCCACGACGGGTGATAGCCGGAGTACCGATACGCACGCCGGAAGTGACGAACGGGCTCTTCGGATCGTTAGGGACGCTGTTTTTGTTCACGGTGATGTTAGCGCGACCCAGTGCAGCATCGGCTTCTTTACCGGTCAGGTTTTTATCGACCAGATCCATCAGGAACAGGTGGTTGTGCGTGCCGCCGGAAACCACTTTGTAGCCACGTTCCAGAACCACAGCCACCATCGCCTGGGCGTTTTTAGCCACTTGCTGCTGGTAGGTTTTGAACTCAGGTTCCATCGCTTCTTTCAGTGCGACCGCTTTACCGGCAATCACGTGCATCAGCGGGCCGCCCTGACCACCAGGGAAAACAGCGGAGTTCAGTTTTTTGTAGAACTCTTCGTCACCGCCTTTCGCCAGAATCAGACCGCCGCGTGGGCCAGCCAGAGTTTTGTGCGTGGTCGTGGTGACGATGTGCGCGTGCGGAACCGGGTTCGGGTAAACGCCTGCCGCAATCAGACCGGCAACGTGTGCCATGTCGACGAAGAAGTAAGCGCCAACGCTGTCGGCGATTTCACGCATTTTTGCCCAGTCAACGATACCGGAGAATGCGGAGAAGCCGCCGATGATCATTTTAGGTTTGTGCGCTTCGGCCTGACGTTTCACGTCTTCGTAATCAATGTCGCCGCTTTCGTTGATGCCGTAAGGCACCACGTTGTACAGCTTACCGGACAAGTTAACCGGTGAACCGTGAGTCAGGTGACCGCCATGACCGAGGTTCATCCCCAGAATGGTGTCGCCCGGTTGCAGCAGTGCGGTGTACACCGCGAAGTTTGCCTGTGAGCCGGAGTGTGGCTGAACGTTAGCAAAATCTGCACCGAACAATTCTTTTGCACGGTCGATAGCCAGTTGTTCAACGATGTCGACGTACTCACAACCACCGTAATAGCGTTTGCCCGGATAGCCTTCGGCATATTTGTTGGTCAGTTGCGAACCCTGAGCCTGCATAACACGCGGGCTGGTATAGTTTTCTGACGCAATCAGCTCGATATGTTCTTCCTGGCGAACAACTTCTTTTTCCATTGCTGCCCACAGCTCAGCATCATAATCGGCAATGTTCATTTCACGCTTTAACATCCGCATCTCCTGACTCAACAAACTAAAAATAAACGCCCCTTACGGGTTCTGCGCAACAGTGTAAATGTTTAAGCGCCCTTCGGATAGGGTCAGTTTCAGGTTTTTAGGCAAACGATTGGCTTCAGATACAGCAAGGCTTTGATCTGCGAACCTCTGCCCATAATCAAGGGATAAATATTCAACTGAACATGTACAAATTTCAGCTTTGTGACTCAGCCCCCATCGTATTCATCACCGAAAAAAGCCCTTACCCCTTTAGTGGGTGTTTACAGAAATTGTGGATTTATATAAGATGCATTTAAAATACATGTTTAATGAAATCTACAAAGACACGGAGTTCACTATGCTTGATTCAGCCACTATCGCTACCGTTAAATCTACTATTCCTTTGCTCGCCGCGACCGGTCCGAAGCTGACCGCGCACTTCTATGACCGCATGTTCGAACACAATCCTGAGCTGAAAGACATCTTTAATATGAGCAACCAGCGCAACGGCGATCAGCGTCAGGCGCTGTTCGATGCCATCTGCGCTTATGCGGCGAATATTGAAAATCTCGCGGCGCTGCTGCCTGCGGTGGAACGCATCGCGCAAAAACATACCAGCTTCACCATCAGACCGGAGCAATACGATATTGTCGGCGGTCATCTGCTGGCGACGCTGGATGAAATGTTCAGCCCGGGTCAGGAAGTGCTGGATGCGTGGGGCAAAGCCTACGGCGTGCTGGCGGGGGTATTTATCAACCGTGAAGCCGAAATTTATCAGGACAGCGCAGAAAAAACCGGTGGCTGGCGCGGCACGCGTGAATTCCGTATCGCCGAAAAACAACTACAAAGTGAACTGATTACCTCTTTCCTGCTGGAACCTGTCGATGGATTGCCGGTAGTGGATTTCCAGCCGGGACAATATCTGGCGGTGTATATCCGCGATGCGTCGCTGGAAAATCAGGAAATCCGTCAGTATTCCCTGACCCAGGCACCGAACGGCAAAACCTACCGCATCGCGGTAAAACGCGAAGGCCAGGGCGCAGTCTCCAACTTCCTGCATAATGTGGCGCAGCCGGGCGACATCGTTCATCTTGCCGCGCCGCACGGCGATTTCTTCATGGATATCAGCAATACCACACCGGTTGCGCTGATCTCCGCCGGTGTCGGTCAGACGCCAATGTTAGGCATGCTCAACACGCTGGCAGAATGCGGACATCATGCGCCAGTACACTGGCTGCACGCGGCTGAAAACGGCGCAGTGCATGCGTTTGCCGGTGAAGTGAAAAGTGCCCAGGCTCGTCTGGAACAGCTGGAAAGCCATGTCTGGTATAACCAGCCACAGGCGAATGATTTACCGGGAGAGGATTTCCAGTATCAGGGGTTGATGGATTTGAGCAAAGTCAGCGAACAGCTGAGCAATCCTGAGATGCATTTCTATCTGTGCGGCCCGGTCGGCTTTATGCAGTTCGCAGCAAAACAGTTGCTGGCAATGAACATCAGCGAAGCGAACATTCACTACGAATGCTTCGGCCCGCATAAAGTGATTTAATCCCAGCCCGAAAAGAAAAAGGCTGACACAGAATGTCAGCCTTTTTTATTGCGACGTCAGAACAAATTAATGACGGCGGCGACGTATAAAGAACAGCGCAATCAGCAGGATAACAATCAGCCCTGCGATACCCATTCCCCAGTGCGCCAGCTCCAGCAGCGGCGAAGGTTTACCACCCGCGCGCAATTCTTTCACCCGCTGCGGCGTCACACTCGCCTGATCGTTACCGAACTGCTTCAGCAACTGATTACTCAGCGTGGCCACCTGCGTATCCGACAGCAAATGGTCAAACGCCGGCATCGCCACATCTTTGCTTTGCGCACCGCGCTGTACGCCATGCAAAATCGCCATCACCAGATTGTCGCTGTTCAGATGCCCCAGCGCGGTGTTGTTGATAAGCGACGGTAAGCCGCCGTCCTTGCTGCCACGCCCGTCGGGCTGATGACAGCTGGCGCAATAGCCGTCATAGACCTGCCAGCCAGTCATTTTGTCGGCATCGGACGGACGCGGAACGCCACGAAGATTATCGACATAATTTGCCGGTGACCCGAACTGATCCGCCGCTTTCGCCTGCCCTTCCTGACTGACCGGCGCAGTTTGTTTCAACCACACGGCAATCGCCTGCAAATCGCTGTCGCTCAGATGGCTCAGGCTGTGATCAATCGCTTCCGCCATCGGCCCCGCTGCCTGCGCTTTGCCGGGCGCATGACCGGTTTTCAGGTAACCGGCGATTTCATCGGTGCTCCAGTTACCTATTCCGCTGACGGCATCTGACGTGATGTTCGGCGCAAACCAGGTACCCAGACTGCTGCCGCCCAGCGCTTTATCGCCCTGCTCGGCCATCAGCGCATTACGCGGTGTGTGACAGGTGCTGCAGTGCGCCAGCGCCTCGCCAAGATACGCGCCGCGATTGACCTGATCGCTTTTCGACGGTTCGGCTTTAAACGCGCCTTTTTCGAGGAACAGCAGATTCCAGCCCGCCATCGATAAACGCACGTTGAACGGGAACGGCAGCGCAGTAGGCGTTGACGGCGTATCGACCGGCTGCACGCCCTGCATGAAGTAGGCGTACAGCGCTTGCATGTCGTCATCGCTGATTTTGGCATACGAGGTGTACGGCATAGCCGGGTAGAGATTTGCCCCGTCGCCGCGCACGCCGTCACGCACCGCGTGTTCAAACTGCTCCAGCGTGTAATTACCGATGCCGTCTTTTTTCGACGGTGTGATATTGCTCGAATAGATGGTACCGAGCGGAGTCGCCAGCCCGAGACCACCGGCAAACGGCTTGCCGCCTTCGGTGGAGTGACAGGCCACGCAGTCACCCGCCACGGCGACATATTCGCCCTTCTTAATCAGCGCATCCTGTTCCGGCGATAACGCGGCGTAAGCTGCACCTGCACTCAGGCTCAGGCCAAAGGCCAGCAATGCGCCCGTCAGACGTTTTTGAGATAAACGATTCAGAGTCATTTCAGTCAGCCTATAGCGCAGTTTTGGCAAGATGATCAGCAGTACGTAACGCCAGCGCGACCGCCGTCAGCGTGGAGTTAACCGTGGCCGAGGTCGGCATCACGCCGGTGCTGGTGATGAACAGATTTTCATGGTCATGGGTGCGTCCGAACGCGTCCACCACGGAATCTTTCGGGTCATGGCCCATGCTCATCGTGCCGGTAATGTGCTGGTTGTTGCCGTAAACGCCCGGCTTACTGAAACGCAAATTGGTGCCGCCCATCAGTCTGGCAATCTCGGTGTACTCCTTCACCGCGCGCGCCATACCGCGATGCACGTAATCGTCCATGTGGTAAATCGCCGCCGGTTTCGGGATGCCCAGTTTGTCTTTCTTGTCACTGAGAATGATGCGGTTGTCGTAATTTGGCAGCTGTTCCATCACGTTCTTCAGGCTAGTCTGATGCGACGCACGACGACGGATTTCGTTATCCAGGCTGATGCCGTAAACACCTTCCGCCAGCAGGTCCTGCGTGACTGACTGCACCTGTGAGGAGTTGGCGATATCGATACGGAACGAGGCGTAATCTTTGCGGAAATCGCCGTCACGCAGGCTGTTGATAGACGCCGGACTCATCGGCCCGCGGCCTGCCCACAGCGGCTCTTCGGTTTCAAATGTCAGCGAGTTGCTCGGGTGATCCATCAGGTGACGCCCGACGGTGCCGGAACTGTTGGCCAGTCCGTCCGGGTATTTATCGCTGGCGGAAATCATCAGCAGTTTCGGGCTTTCGATGCCGTTGGCGGCCAGAACGAAGTTTTTCGCCGTAACTTTATGCTCCCCTTTATCCGGATCGTAATAATGCGCGGCGACAATGCGGCCTTTCTCGTCATGCTCGAGGCGGTAAACCACGGCGCTGGTAATGAGTTTTGCACCCGCCGCTTCAGCTGCCTGCGCGGCAATGCCGCCGTGATATTGCGCGTCAATCGGGCAAATCGGCATGCAGTTGTTGTTACCACAACAGGCCGGACGCCCGTCATAGTTGCGGCTGTTACGCGCGGTGGTGTTGACGATCACGTCATAACCGCCCGGCGCCAGACGCTCACGAAAACGCTGTTGCAGCCAGGATTCCGCCACCGGTTCCATCGGGAACGGCTGACTGCGCGGTGAACCGTTATTTGGTGCGCCGGACACGCCCATTTTCACTTCCGCTTCGTAATAAAACGGCTCCAGCTCTTCGTACGACAGCGGCCAGTCGCGCCCGACGCCGTACAGCGTTTTGATCTTCATATCATTTGGCAGAACGCGCCATGCCTGCGCCGCCCAGTGCCAGGTGGTGCCGCCCATAATGCGGATGTATTCCGCCGGGAACGGATAGGGCCCCTGCTGTTGCAGATAATCATTGTCTTCGGGCTTATACACCGGATGCGGCGACCAGTCCGAGTACGGATACGGCGACATAAAGTCTTTTTTGCGCGGTGAATTACGGAAGTTTTCAGTCAACGTACCGCGATCAATACGCGGGCCGGATTCAAGAATAATGACCGAGATGCCCTGTTTTGCCAGACGCTGTGCGACCAGCGAGCCGCAGATCCCTGAGCCGATGACGACGACGTCAGCGGAAAGTTGTTCACTCATTGCTTAACCCTTTTTGAACGTTATTTTCAGACAGGCTGTTTTGCCCAGGTACCGTAAGCGCCGTAGGCGTAGCTCGGCGGATTGAGGTGATCACGAACCGCAACATTCATCAGCGCATTTTCATACGCCAGACAAACCGCCTGTTTGCCATCACCGACCACCCCGAGATACCACGCCTGAAGGATGCTGCGCGGCAGTTTCGCCAGTGCAGGCTGCTGTGCATCCAGCGTCTTTTGCAGGTCAGCGGCATCAATATGATTCGCCGTGATAAACGCCTGTAATGCCTGAACCTGCGAGGTAAATTCCGGGTAAAGTGCCAGCATCGTCTGGTAATAACGTTCAGAAAGGGCCGGATCCAACTGGTCATGACCGGTCAGATACAGCGAGAGTTGTGTGAAATCCTGTTTTGCCTGAGACAGGCCCGCAACCGGCGCGGCGTAAACCGGGCTGAGAAGAAGCTTGTTCATCAGCGGAACGGAAAGCGCCGCCAGTGCGCCCCCTAAAAATACGCGACGGGAAATGCGTATGGGTTTTTCTGGTTGTGACATTGCAAAGCCTTTTGAATAGGTGTGAAAACCACGATCAACGGAGATCAATCCACACCAGTTCCTGCCGCCCGATACTTTCACCCTGAATTGTTTTAGTCGGTGATTACAACGTATCTGACAGGTTTCTCGAACTGGTATAACAACAAACGTGATTTTACTCTCACTTTTTCAATGAAGTCACAATAAAAACCCAACTAACTTCACACAAAACTAACAAATAGCATTTTTTGTGGTTATTCACAGAAAGGGATTTTGGGGGAATGCGAGCGAAATGCAAATGTTTATACCGGATAAACAGAAGGTTAGGAATGAAATAGGTTAGAAATTGATTGGTATAACAAGATGAAGTGAACAACGAAGATATCGGGGAGAAAACTCAGGGCCGGTAATAGTGCACTACCCGCCCTGATGAAACATTAAATCGCTTCTTCGTCCTGCTCGCCGGTACGGATACGCACTACGCGTGCAACGTCGAACACGAAGATTTTGCCGTCGCCGATTTTACCGGTTTGCGCAGTGGTCATAATGGTTTCCACACAGGTGTCCACGATGTCATCCGCTACCACGATTTCGATTTTCACTTTTGGCAGGAAATCGACCATGTATTCCGCACCACGGTACAATTCAGTGTGACCTTTCTGACGGCCAAAGCCTTTTACTTCGGTCACGGTCATCCCGGTAATCCCAACTTCAGCCAGAGCTTCACGGACGTCGTCGAGTTTGAATGGCTTGATAATCGCATCAATCTTTTTCATGGCGGACCCTTATAATCATTCGTTTGCTCTCCGCCTTCCTGAGCGGCAGCATGGTTCACAATCTGATTTCGGATGCCAGAGGCATACGAAGGCGCTAAAGGTATCATAGTTCAGCGGCTGGAATGTACCTCAAGCCTCTGAAAGTAAATTCCCGTTACTCTTTAAAATCGGTCGCTTCCAGCTCATGGCGTGACAGCAACTTGTAAAACTCGGTGCGGTTACGCCCGGCAATACGGGCAGCCTGCGTCACATTGCCTTTGGTAATTTGCAAAAGCTTGCGCAGATAATTCAGTTCGAACTGATTACGCGCATCGGCAAAGGTCGGCAGTGCGGTGTTTTCGCCTTCCAGCGCCTGCTGAACCAGCGCTTCGCTGATGACCGGCGCCGAAGTCAGCGCCACGCATTGTTCAATCACGTTCACTAACTGGCGCACATTGCCCGGCCAGCTGGCGGCCATCAGGCGTTTGAGTGCATCGATCGAAAAGCTGCGCACAAAAGGTTTATGCCGCTGCGCCGCGACGCGCAGCAGATGATTGGCCAGCAGCGGGATATCTTCTGCTCTTTCACTCAGCGTCGGCAGTTTCAGGCCGACGACGTTAAGACGATAAAACAGGTCTTCGCGGAACTCGCCCTTTTCCATCGCTTTCGGCAAATCACGGTGCGTCGCAGAGATAATGCGTACATCGACATCCACATCCTGATTACTGCCCAGCGGGCGCACTTTGCGCTCCTGCAATACACGCAGCAATTTCACCTGCAAGGACAGCGGCATATCGCCGATTTCATCAAGGAATAATGTTCCGCCGGTCGCCGCCTGAAACAGTCCCTCGCGGCTGCTCACTGCACCGGTGAACGCGCCTTTGGCGTGACCAAATAGTTCGGACTCCAGCAACTGTTCCGGCAGCGCGCCGCAGTTAATGGCGATAAACGCCTTCTTGCCGCGCGGGCTGGCACCATGAATGGCCTGCGCCAGCACTTCTTTACCGGTGCCGCTTTGGCCGTTAATCAGTACGCTGACGTCAGACTGCGCCACCATATTGGCCTGCTCGAGCAGACGCAGCATCAGCGGACTGCGCGTAACAATCGATTCGCGCCAGCTTTCATCGGCAGAAGGGCTGGACTGCGCCAGCGCTTCATCGATGGCTTTATACAGCGCATCGCGATCAACGGGCTTGGTGAGAAAACCAAACACGCCCTGCTGGGTTGCCGCTACCGCATCGGGAATGGAGCCGTGCGCCGTCAGGATAATCACCGGCATCCCGGGCTGGAATTTCTGGATTTCTGCGAACAGCGCCATGCCGTCCATTTCATCCATGCGCAGATCGCTCAGCACCAGATCGATACGTTCACGGTGCAGCACGCGCAGCGCTTCCGCCCCGCTTTCAGCGGTGGTGACACGAAAACCTTCGCTGGTCAGACGCATTCCTAATAACTTTAATAAGCTGGGATCGTCATCGACCAGCAATAAACTGGCTGCTTTACGTAACGTCATTTTGCGTTCGGATCCTTAGCCGGTGGCGTGTAAGTCTCGGCCGGTTTTACCGGATTGCCGGGAACAGCTCTGGCAGGCACGGCGGCGTCATTGTCCGGTAAATCCCCCTGGATTTGTTTACGCGAAGAGAGCTGACGCTCAATGTCCGTGAGGTTCTCCAGCTTACGGCGGGTATCGGCGAGATTGCTTTCCATAACCTGTTGCTGCTGAGTCATCGCCTGAAGTTTTTCTTCACTCACCGCCAGCTGGCGGGCATTGCGGGCCTTTTCATCCCCCAGCACGACCTGCAAATTCTGACGTTCGCGCCATAACTGCACCAGCGGGCGGATTTGTCCCGGCATCTGACCGCGATACGCGCTGACTTTCGCCAGCAATGCACGGCGCTGCTGCTGATCCGGCTCTGCGCCGGACAACAAAATACTTTGCTTAAACACCTGATCCCAGGTGGTCGCAGGTATCTGCTGCGCCTGGAAACGCGCCTGAGCATCGTTCATGCGATCGGCGCAATCCATCGCCCGCAGCCAGTACAGCGAGTTGGTTACGGCTTCGTTGTCATCCAGCGTCCAGAGGGTTTCGCAGGGCGCGATACGAAAGTCGATAACCTTACTGTCAGGGACGACCTGATCAGACACCTGCTGGTAATAGCGGTTGTCGGGGGAATGCGGTACACAGGCCGCCAGCGCCAGTGGCGCAGTGAGTAAAAGCACCCGGCTGCGCAGCACTGCGCGCAGCAGACGGGATGTGATAGGGGTGATAAAAGACAATGCGCTCATCAGACGCACCAGCCAGCAAATAGCATCATTATTATTTCTTCTCAGCCGTCAGGGGTAATTCAATACGGAAACAAACGTCCGCATCTTCAACGGCAACCAGTTGCAGCTCTCCATGCATGCGGCGAATACAGTCCTGGGCGATACTCAGCCCCAGACCGCTGCCTTTCACAGCCCCTTTTCGTTGCTGGCTACCCTGGTAAAAAGGTTCAAATATCATCGCGCGTTCAGCCTGCGGGATCGGGGTTCCGGTGTTTACCACCTCGATAATCACCCGGCCGTGTAATTCCCGGCTGCGGACCCAAATAGTACCGGATTCAGCCCCGTAGTGCACCGCATTGGAATAGAGATTATCCACCACCCGCCGCAATAATGTCGGCTCAGCCAGACAGGTCGGCGCATCCATCGTGACCTCACTGCGGATCTTCTTGGCGCGTGCCGGCAGGCTGTTAGCCGTCACCACATCATTCACCAGCGATTTCAGGTCAACGTCTACGCTGAGCGTCGGCGCATCGGCCAGTTTGCGGTTGTAATCGAGCAGTTGTTCGATAAGCGTCTGCAAATGGCGGCTGCTGCTATCGAGGATAGCCACCACTTCTTTTTGATCCGACGTCAGCGGACCGGCGACCTCATCGGCCAGCAGTTCAGTGCCTTCGCGCATACTGGCAAGCGGGGTTTTCAGCTCATGGGAAATATGGCGCAGGAATTCGTGACGCTGTGATTCCAGCCACGCCAGACGCTCGCTCAGCCAGACAATGCGCTGCACCAGAGAACGGATTTCACGCGGGCCTTTAAAGAGGGTGACATCCCCCAGATTGCGCCCTTCTCCCAGCCGGTTAATCATCCTCTCGACGCCTTTCACCGGCCCGATAATCATGCGGGTGAACAGCAGCACCAGCGCACCGCTAAGCAGGAAAAGCACCAGCGCCTGCCAGCCAAAAAACTGACCGCGTTCAGCAATTGCGCGCTGAAGTTGCTGTCCGCGGGAAAACACGACTTCGCGCGTCGCCTGCACCATTTCGGCATTGGTGCGCGAGAAATTCTCAAGTCGCGCAGAGGAGTCTTTATCCGGGGAGTTATTCAGGCAGGTCGGTTCTGTCAGCTGGGTCAGCAAGGTACGCAGCGTCTGGTAATAACGTAAATCCGGCAGCACCGAGGCATGCGCCTCCAGCAACTGGGCGTATTGTTTATGCTGATTCTGATAAAGGCGGAAAAGCGTCGGATCGTCGAGAACACAATACTGGCGGTAGCTGCGCTCCATTTCCAGCGCAATACTGGACATCGATTCGCTGCGGCGGGCGTCACTGAGCGTGGTGCGATTGATGCGCGCCGCCTGACGGCTCAGCTGATTCAGACTGTCATACGCCTGATAAGCCAGCACCAGCAAGGGCAACAGCACCAGCAGGAAAGCCATCAGGACCAGCTGACGTAACGAACCGGGGAATAAACGTCCTCTTTTCAACGCATTCATCTCATTTACCACAGATAAAGTCATGCTAGCGGACAACGGTTTAAACAGCCAGTGTCAGAGAGAAAGTGGAAGAAAATCAGGAAACAATATAGAGGGACTTCGAAGGGGGTGGCCTGCTGAATGTTTTTGAGAAAATTCAGCAGGCCGGAAGAGGTGGTGCCTCACTCAACGTGTCGTTCGATGCTTGATAACGTGCTTGCGCAACGATTATCGGTCGGGTGAACGATAGGCACCGTTTCTTTGGCGTCATTCGGGCATTATGAGTATATCAACGCTTTCGCGTGAACCCGTCATAATCAGGTGAATGAGCAACTGCGCTAATCTAGCACGTTACGTGCCAATGTTTAAAACTATTTTTCATCTGACTGTATTTAAAGGGTATTTAAAAATCGTTATTTTTCAGGCATCGGTAAAAGCCCCGTTAAGCTGATGAATAAACAGCCTTAGTGTCGCCAAAAACCAACACAATACCGCAACAATAAAAAATCATTTTAATATCATGAAATTAAGTGTCGCCAAATAGAGACAAGCCAGTAACGCGTTGTCGCCATTTTATGACAACTGACGGTCAGCGACGGCCAGAAGCCGTAAATACAGCGTCTGCGACTTTTTCAGACCTCCCCGGCAGGAGAAATCTGTAAAGTCGCAATCGTCATATTTAAGCCAAATTAATGTTCGCTAAAGCCCAGGGAATTGGGTGTCGGAACCGGTTGTTCGCAGTCCGCCGGGTTATCGACTTTTGCCGGGTCGCACGTCGTCGCCTGTGGCGGCAGGAAGATATGGTCGAGGATCGCACGCGCTGTCGGTCCGGCCACCACGCCCTCACCGCCGCCATTCTCTAATATCAGCGCCATCACCACGGACGGATGTTTATAAGGCGCAAACGCCGTGTAGAAAATATGGTCACGCAAACGCACCGGGGTCATTTTGGCGTTATAAACCTGATTCTCACGCAGGCTGAATACCTGCGAAGTCCCTGATTTCGCTGCAATCTGATAAGGCGCGGTGTGGAATAATTTATAGCCGGTACCATTCGGGAAATTCGCCATGCCATACATACCGTTTTTCACGATACCCCAGATCGGCGATTTCGGATCCGCTATTTGCTCCGTCGGTGGCATTTTATAAGGGGTAATAACTTTGCCGCTTTTTGATGAATAAAGCAGATGCGGTGTTTCCAGCTTTCCATTATTAACCAGCGCAGCGAGCGCACGTACCATCTGAATAGGTGTCGCGACCCAATAACCCTGACCAATACCGACTGAAACCGTATCCCCCTGATACCAAACCTTTTTATGGACTTTCATTTTCCATTCCCGACTTGGCAATACGCCACTATATTGCTCGTCGAGATCAATCCCGCTCGACTTGCCGTAGCCAAATTTGCTCAGCCAGGTATGAATGCGGTCGATGCCCATTTCATAAGCCACCTGATAGAAGAACGTATCAGCAGATTCTTCAATGGCTTTGGTCACATTCAGCAAACCGTGGCCGGTTTTCAGCCAGTCACGGTAATGACGTTCGGTACCCGGCAATGTCCACGTTGGCGCACCAAAGAAGGTGGTTTGTGGTGTGATCACTCCTTCAAACAGCGCCGACGTGGCCATAAAAGGTTTGACGGTGGAAGCTGGCGGATAAAGGCCCTGTGTAACACGGTTGATCAACGGCAGGTCGGGGTTTTTCAGTAACGCGCTGTATTGCTTACTGGAAATCCCGTTCACAAACGGATTCGGATCATAACTCGGGCTGGAGACCATCGCCCTGATGCCGCCATCACGGGGATCCATCACCACCACTGCCGCACGCTGACCTTTCAGAACTTTTTCGATGTACTGCTGCAGATCCAAGTCCAGCGTCAGATAGATGTTTTGTCCGGCCTGCGGCGGAACCTCTTTGAGCAGGCGCACCACGTGGCCGTGGTTATCGACTTCCACTTCCTGATAGCCGGTGCGGCCATGCAGGATACTTTCATAATACTTTTCAACGCCCTGTTTGCCGATGTCGTGGTCAGCGGCGTAATTCTCCGAGATACCTTCAGCATCCAGACGTTTGACATCTTTATCATTAATTTTAGAAACGTACCCGACGACGTGCGCCAGTTCCGCGCCGTACGGATAACGACGCTGCTGATACGTGCTGATGGAAACGCCAGGGAAATCAAACTGATTGACGGAAAAACGGGCGACCTCCACATCGGTCAGCGCCAGCTTTAACGGGATCTGCGCAAAGCGGCGGCCGTGGATCATGGAATCGTGAAAACTGTCCAGATCGTCTTGCGTCAGATCGACAATGGGCTTCAACGCATCCAGGGTGGCTTTCAGATCCGGCACTTTGCCCGGGATCACTTCAATCTGATAGAGGGTAATATTTTGCGCCAGCACCACGCCGTTTCTATCCATAATCAGCCCGCGACTGGGGGCGATCGGCAGCATTTTAATGTCATTCTGATTCGAACGGGTCTGGTAAAAATCGTGCATACCCACCTGAAGGTGGTACAGATTGAACACCAGCGCAGAAGACAGCAGGATCACGACTAAAAATGCAATCACGGCACGACGAACGAAAAGGACGGACTCGGCAGTATGGTCGCGAATTTCGTCGTTAAGTAAGGCCATAAGCGGGCAAATACCTTTTTTGTCTGCTTCTTGAAGCGGGCGAAAATGAATAGGCGGAGGCTGGAAAAGTGCGAAAGGATAGCCCTTCATGCAACGGACGACTATAAGAAGTGTGCTAATGAAGTGGCAGGAGTGTTTCTAATTATTGCAGGGCAATATGGCAGGACGCTGAGAACAGGCTCAACGCCCCTGAATCAAAAAATGCGGGACACAAGATTTTTACTTCGCAGTGTTCACTTTGCAATCGCCGTAGACATAGCCTTCTGTTTGGGTCGCCACGACAAAACTATCTTTCATATGAATATACATCAGGTTATCTTGAGCACCGGCTTTCATCGGCTGATTGTCTTTTCCGATGATATCTGTCAGTTCAGGACTGGTGACCATTTTGCTGCCATCAGGTGAGAAACTGAAAGTATTCCCCGCATCATAAACCTGCGCATTTTTGTTCACGACTTCCGAAACATCATTCCCATCATCAGACTGCGTATGATGAGTTAACACGCACTGATACTGCGTGACAGCCGATGCTGAAAACGACGCCAGCGCCAAAATCACCGCCACACAACCGCCTAACCTGACCATCAGATAAACCCATAAAGTGAGCAAGAGGTCCATGCTATCACTTGTCCGGCTGATAGAAAGAGGCTGCAAAAGAAATATTCGCGGGCTAAATGCTTTAAGCCAAATTATTGAATAAGCAGCGGTAAGCTGCCGATTATTTAGGCAAAATGAACGAACTTTGTGCAGGCTTACGCTCTGCGTTTGTTTACTCATTTTTTGTACTGCCGGTACGGAATATTCTGCCTATAATCCGCAGATTGTACTTAAGCCGTTAGTAAAGGATTGAGATGAAATCGTTCAAATTACCCGGTACACAAATGCATTTACGCTTCCACGAATTGTCCGGGCTGGGTGTTCCGCTGGTCTTTATTCACGGCCTGGGATGTGCGTCTTCTTGTGATTTTCCGCGCGTAGCGACCGATGCGTCATTGCGCCCGCGTCGCTCGTTGTTACTCGATTTAGCCGGTTCGGGCTACAGCGATAAGCCCGATGACTTCAGCTACAGCTTGCAGGCGCATGTGGATTGCGTGATTGCGTGGCTCGAAAGCCTTGGCGTGCCGCAGGTCAACCTGATCGGCCATAGCATGGGCGGCAGTATCGCCATTATGGTTGCGGCGCAGCGTCCTGATTTGATCCAGCGTCTGATTGTTGCCGAGCCAAATCTGGATGCCGGTGGTGGGGTATTCAGCCGCGCTGTTGCTCAATATTCTGAAGAAGATTATCTGCGCGAAGGCCATGCACATCTGATTAAGGTCGCGGTTCGCGGGAATGATCATATCTGGGCGGGATGCATGGGTATCGCTTCGCCACTGGCTATTCACCGTCAGGCAGTCGGGCTGGTGAACGGTGAAGCGGTATCATGGCGCGAACAACTCTATCAGTTGGAAATGCCTGCAACCGTTTTGTTTGGCGAATTTTCACTGCCGGAACCGGATGTCGCCGTTCTGCCGCAACACGGGATCCATACCGCCATAGTACCTCAGGCCGGTCATTCAATGATGTGGGAAAACCCGACGGGCGTCGCAGCCGCAATTAATGCGGCGCTGAATGCCGAAGCGTTGTAGATCAAAACGATGAATTTGTGATGTCTTCCTGATACCCGAGCAAGTGCGCAAACTCGCGGATTTGTTTGGGCGCAGCAGCAGAACGCAGTTGCAGCGCCAGGTTAATGTTTTCCAATATCTCAGCGCTTTCCACCAGCGCATCGCTGGCTGTAAGACGACCTTCGCTGATCAGCCACCTCGCGACGTCTTTCCAGCGCCAGAGAGGTGAAGTACCTTTGAGGCGCTGAACAGGATTGGGGAAATTACGCGGCCCTCTTGCTCCCTCTTTCAGTAACGCCACCGACTGACGGGTCAGCCCCGCCAGTCCGGCAATGTCACTTAGTCCGACTAAAACAGAATCTACGGACTCCACACGGGCATTCAGGCCTGCTGATTCAATATCCTGTATTGCTGTCATGACTGCTGTCGTCAGGGAATCACTTTCCCGGTCAAATTCGAGATAGACCGAGGTGCCATAAAAAGCAATCAGGGCATCGTCACAACCGCCCTCATAGAGCGCGTCTTCCAGTTTTTCAGTATCAGAGGTGACACCGGAAAGTGTCAGGGTGAAGTTATAAAGTGGCAAAGAATTTCCTTATTCCGGGGGCAGAAAAAGGCGGTTTCCCGCCTCGAAATTATGGCTTATCGGGAAAGCAAGTTTCTACCCTTCTGATAATCTGCGCGGCATGGTTTTCCTGATTGCGGGGAGTAGACCAGATACTCATCATGTGTTCACGATGAGCGGGTATCCCGCACCGGATACGAGTTGACACTCGTCAACACCAGCATGCACACGTCCTCATACACGCCGCAAGTGTATCCCCGCAACAAAGACTAATACCTTGAAAAAAAGACATCTTGAAAAATAAATATTTCGGCTTTTATTCTGTTCAAAACTTCCCGGTCAGAATCCTTCCGATGTACCAAAAATCACAACGAAGCCTGCTTAACAAAATTTGTCGCCGGGTCTGAAAAAACTAAATGAAGGATTAGTGATCCAGATCAACTAAAACCCGCGCCCCGCAAGGGCTGCAGCGGTGTTTTAAGTCCAATTCTGGGGTGTTTTTAGCCTGAAAATGGCGACTCATACCGTCATGGATGCATTTCATTCCGCAACTCATGCATCTCACTCCGCAAATGCGCCGCCCCACTTCGCCAGACTTATCATAGCGGCAGTTAATTGAATCTACTGCGCTCGGGAGAACCCACTATGAGTGACAAATCTGGCATGCAAAATTACAACCGCACACGCGTGCTGACTTTAATCGGCACCATCATGACTCAGCTTGCGCTGGGTTCCGTTTATACCTGGAGCCTGTTTAACGGTCAGCTGTCTGAGAAACTGGGTGAACCGGTGAGCCGCGTGGCACTGACCTTTGGGATCCTCAGCCTGTGCCTGGCACTGGCCTCTTCCGTCGCCGGTAAACTTCAGGAACGTTTTGGCGTACGTACCGTGACCATCGCCGCAGGTTTACTGATGGCCGCCGGTTTTGCACTGACTGCGCATTCTGACAACGTTCTGATGCTTTACATCAGCGCCGGTGTGCTGGTCGGTCTGGCGGACGGTGCTGGTTATCTGCTGACCCTTACCAACTGCGTGAAATGGTTCCCTGAGCGCAAAGGCCTGATTTCCGCCTGTTCTATCGGCGCTTACGGTCTGGGCAGTCTGTTATTTAAATTCGTTTGCGGCCATCTGCTGGCCACCGAAGGCCTGCAAAATACTTTCATGATCTGGGGTGGTATTGCGATGGTGATGGTGATTGCCGGCGCGATGATGATGAAAGATGCGCCGAAACAGGAAACTGCAGACGTCACTCGTGAAGAAAACAGCCTTAATGACAACACCAATGACACCCGCGATTTCACACTGGCGGAAGCCATTCGCGCCCCGCAATACTGGATGCTGGCGCTGATGTTCCTGACTGCCTGCATGAGCGGTTTGTATGTGATTGGTGTGGCGAAGGATATCGGCCAGAGCCTGGTAAGACTGGACGCCCTGACCGCCGCCAACGCCGTCACCGTGATTGCGATTGCCAACCTGAGCGGGCGTCTGGTGCTGGGTGTGTTGTCTGACAAAATTCAGCGTATCCGCGTTATCTCTATCGCACAGATTGTTTCGCTGGCGGGGATGAGTGTGATGTTATTCACCCAGATGAACGAGATGATGTTCTTCCTCTCCGTCGCCTGCGTGGCCTTCAGCTTCGGCGGTACCATCACCGTTTACCCATCGCTGGTCAGCGACTTCTTTGGCCTGAACAACATGACCAAAAACTACGGCCTGCTGTATCTGGGCTTCGGTATCGGCAGTATCTTCGCTTCTCTGGTAGCTTCCTTGTTCGGTGGCTTCGCAGTGACCTTCAGCATCATCACTGTATTATTGATTGTGTCATTGGTTCTTTCTGCCACGATTCGCTTACCGAATAAATCAGAAGCAGGTCATAGTACGCTCCAGCACGTGTAAAACAGCAGCTGAGCGCATCATAAATGATGAACGGGAGCACAATTTGCTCCCGTTTCTTATGAATAAAGCAGTTAAAATCGGCCGCTAAATCACACAACCCTATGACAAAATGTGAACAGACCGGACACCCGTAAAATGAAACGCACCACCCTCGCTCTTTTCAGCCTGATGATCGCCATGACTACCTTTAACAGCTTCGCCGCACTCCATCCTTCCAGCTCTCAGGAAGTGGCTTCGGAGCTGAACCGCAAAGCCAGCGAAAGCGGTACCCGTCCTTCTACGACCATCGATGCCAGTGCGCACAACAAACTGACCGCCAGCAGCGATTACCTGAAATAAATCCTCCGCCGCGAAGTTTTGCTATTGCCCGACGTTCGCGGACAAACTTCCCGCCCTGAATCAGAACTGCCCCGCACTTCATGAGTTTTTTCTGACTAAGTGATCAAATTTAGAGCAGATATATACCCCCATAACTTTTATGTTTGATATAATTTCTGCGGTAAATTGATTTTCTGAATGATCAAACCAACACAAGGAGTGTGAAATGAAGGCAACTGCATTTTGGTTAATTATGGCCGGAGGCTCTGTCGGGATCGGTTACATGATGGCATTGATGATGGAGTTTCTCTGATCTTGCAACGTTGTGTGCAATGGAAAAATAAGGATATTACATGGAATTCTACAGCCCAAAACGCATAATTCTCTACACCGTCGCTGCGATTACAGTCCTGGTCATCATCGGTCTGGTCACACATTTCACCGTCCGCCACCTTGCCGCATAACGCTTTTTCTTCCGTTTTCCGTTTTGCTTCGTGGCGATACAACCGGTATCGCCGGATAATGCTGCCATTGATAAGTTAAAGCGGAAGGATTGAAACATGACATACAAAGGATTAATGATCGTTGCCGTCGTCATTGTGCTGGCAAGCATCGGTTCTGAATCGTTGATTCAGAAAGGAATTGCGCTGGCGGACGCCAAAATCGATCAATTCATCTCGCACTACGCCGACAAATAAGCCTTACATCTGTTGGATTAACCTTACCGGGCGATGACAAAACCATACACAGGGTTTGATATCTTAAATCCATCAAATGTTGTGTGATGTCCCTGTGTAATACCCCTGTAGAACCCTGTTATTTTGCCCGCCGCGTGCGGGCTTTTTTTTGCCTGTTTTCCGGCAAAGGCGTCAATGGGGATTTAATAGAATGCTTATTCACGAATAATTCGAGTTACAGGAAGTATAGGAAGGGAATTCCCGCAAGCCTTTGCGGTTGAATCAAGGCGGCAACTGAGCGAGTCCCCGGGAGCATATATCAGTATGTGACTAGGGTGAACGAAGGAAGCCAATGCAGACTCAGCCCAAAGGATAAAGGGAATTCCCGCAAGCCTTTGCGGTTGAATCAAGGCGGCAACTGAGCGAGTCCCCGGGAGCACACATCAGTATGTGACTGGGGTGAGCGAAGGAAGCCAACGCAGAGTCAGCCCAAAGGATAAAGGGAATTTGCCGGTGCTTTCCCGGCCGTCATATTATGGTGCAAGCGTCCATCGTACACTCCGACATTGCACGGCCTGAGCACGGCCTTGTCACAACAGAAAAATCGACTGGTGGCGAAATAATTCAACCGGCTTTTCTGTTGTGGCTCCTGTAAATAAATTCAGAAGCTTTTAAATAATAAACCCCGGCGTTGGCCAGGGCTTATTTTTATCATTTAGAATGTCGATATTGAAATAATTATTCTGTCTGCTCCGGGTTTAACCCATCTTCGCTATTGCAGAGTGCTAACTTCAATATCTGGCGACATTACAGAACGACAACGTTACCCGCTGAAGGGCCTTTCTGACCTTGTTCGATGGTGAACTCAACGTTCTGACCTTCGTCCAGGGTTTTGAAATCATTGCTCTGGATTGCAGAGAAGTGAACGAACACGTCTTTGCTGCCGTCTGCAGGGCTGATGAAACCGAAACCTTTACCAGCGTCAAACCATTTTACTAAACCAGTCATTTTATTAGACATAGGAAATACCTTCTTCGTTTTTATTTTATGATGCCATAGGGCAAGACAGGTCTGTTTTTATTTGAAATACTTATGGATGCATCAGAGAAGGAAATTCGTCGGAGAAAGGATTTGCTATATCACTTGAACCAGGAACTGCTTTACTAAAATGTCTTACATAAATAGGTCTTAACCACAAACCGTTGACGCTATTTACACACAGTGAGATTTATTAAGCAAGCGTTAATTTCATCGGGATTATATCCGCGCTGTTTTTATTTCTGCGCAAAATAACGCGCAGGCCGCCGCTGACGGAGGCTGTAGCCTGATAAGAAAAATATTAAGCCTGCCAATATCAGGCAGGCTTTAAAAATCTTTACCTTACGTCAGCTGGCGTTAGCGCGTTTTACACAATCCGCACGGCGTCCGTCCACCCGTTTGGCGAACCAGGCGGTGGTCAGCTTGCGGGTAATCTTCGGACTTTCCAGCGTAATACCCGGCAGCATTTCACGCGGCTGACGTTTACCTGTGGTTTTATCCGCTAGGGCGTAAACCTGCTTATAGAGCGTCGTGTCTTCGAACTCCAACTGCTCGCCCTTCTCCAGTGCTTTACGGATTGCGCTGTTGCTGATATCCAGACGCTGACTCAGCGTGCGTACTGCCAGCTCAGTGTTGCCCGGTTTTTCAGTACCGTAATTTATAAGATCACCATCCAGCGCCAGCGGAATGCCCGACACTTTGCTGACGGCACTCTGGAACGCGGCGTTGCGGCTGGCGTACCAGCCGGCATTGAAATCGGCAAAGCGGTAAAGCGACTGCGTGTAATGGGTCGGATAGCCCAGCAGATGTTTCACGCCGAACCACACCCCACCGCGGCGGCTGAAAACTTCGTTACGAATTGAGCCGTCAATCTTGTACGGGTATCCCTTAGCATTTTGCTCGGCGAACGCGATGCTGACCTGCATCGGACCGCCGGTATGCACCGGATTCAGGTTGCCAAACAGTTTCTGCCCCATCGGCACCATATCAATAAAGTCATCGAAAATGGCGCTGAGCTGTTTCTCGGTTTTTACGTTATCCAGCCGCTCGCTGTAAGATTTACCGTTCGGCGATTTTAACAGCAGCGCGGTGTGCACCAGGAAATTCGGCACATGAACCGCATCGGCGCGACGGTCTATTTCTTTCCATGCAATCTTGCCTAAGCCGGGTACAGGTGCATCCGGATTAAAATTGGATTCCTGCTGCGCAACCGCCAGCACCGAACAGATGTTCTCTGTGGTTGCCGGAATATTCTGCGTGGTTAATGCGGCGGTAATGTCCGTCGCCCAGCCTTTTTTGTCCGGCGCGCTGGCAGGCATCAGCCGCACGATATCCGCTTTCACGTCATGCGGATTTTGCGCCGGAGCTTCACTCTTTTTCGTGGATGTACAACCGGCGAGCACCACCATCGCCAGTACCGGAGCAAAACGTCGTATTGAAAATAGCTTACGGATCAAAATCATCCTTTCCCTGAAATAGTTACCCTGAAGTTGACGTTAACGAAGATAGCCATGCTGATCTAGCAAAAATTTATCTTTATGCGTTAAGGTGAGAACTCTGATGATGGAGATAAAGGAACAAGGAAATGATGCATTCTGCGACCCGTACAACAACCTTACCCCGCGCTTTTTTGCAGCCTTTTATGCTGTTACTGATGATATTTGCCATCAGCGGTTGTGGCGATAAAGAGCCTGCACAGCGAAAAGCATTCATCGATTTTCTTCAGACCCGCATTCTGGATAAACAGGTTCTGGCTGTGCCGCAGCTGAGTGAGGCGCAGCAAAAAGAGTTTGGCGATTACAGTAAAGATTACGCCATCATTACCGGATTTCATCATCAGATGAACATTGAACTCGATTCCTCGCTGGTGCCTGTTTTTGCAGGAATGAACGGCGTGAACAGCGTCAATAACCTGCTTGAACAGCGTGATGATTTGAAGAAAATGGCGGACAGCAGCGAAAGATGGAAAGAAAAAATCACGATGCTGAAAACGCAGGCCGACACACAACACGCGGCGCTGAAACAGCCGGATGACCTGAAAAAAGTCTACGATCAGGCTTACGATAAAACCATCGTTCAGCCTTCGGCGGTCACTGAACAGGTTTTCGACTTACTGCCGCAGGTACTGAACCTGATTGTTGAGAAAGCCGATTTCATCAAAAGTCAGGGTAAAAATGTCACTATCACCGGCAACCGTCTGCAATTTGCCAACCAGACGCAGCTGGATAAATACAACGCTATCCAGCAAAAGCTGGTGCCGCTCAATGCACAACTGATGCAGCTTAGCCGACAGATGCAGCAAATGGTGCGTTAAACCCGCAGCCAGTGAACAGACCGCCGCAAGGCGGTTTTTTCATGGCGAGGCTTTTGTTATGGTGTGCGGCAATTAAATAAGGAGACACCTATGAATGACGATACCCTGAATAAGCGCGTTGACCAGCTCGAGCGCGTAAACCGTGAACTTCTGGTGCAGATTTCTGCCATGCGCCTGCTGTTTGGCAGCGTTGGCAATGTGCTCAATGCCAGCCAGGAAAACGCGTTCACTATCGCGGTGAATCAGGCATTAGAAGCCAACCGCGCTGACGTCGCGAATCAGGCAGACCTGGATGAAGCTTCCCGCAAATTCCGCGAAGATGTCTTTAAGTGCACAGAATCTTTGTTGCCGGGCAGCCGTTAAAAGACAAAAAAGGCCCGGGCAATTCGCCTGAGCCTTTTGATTTTCGCAAAAACTCCAGTATCCCCCTCAGAAATCACCACATTCCTGATTCCGGATAGGCAAAGTGTCACCGGCCACGCTGTTCGGCAGGCGTAAAACCGAAAGACAGTATTAATTAGGACACGTGAGCGCCAGCTCAGCATTTTCAGGAAACACCCGCTCGCTGAGAAAGTCGATCAGTACCCGAAGTTTGGGTGTCATATAACCGCCCGACGGCCACAAAATATAGAAGTCGGCACTGCGCCGGACATACCCTTCCAGCACTTTCACCAGTTGTCCGCGAGCCAGCTCTTTACGGATACTAAAATCCGGCAAACAGGCAATACCCAGACCCTGCATAGCAAAACAATGACGCGTTTCTATATTATTGCAAACCATTGAAACGGGCAGCGTTAAATCCTGATAGCCGGGCAGCGGCCACTGCTCGAGTTTTCCGCTATTCGGAAAGCGGAAATGCAGACAGCGGTGTTGCGGCAAATCTGCCGGTTCTGCGGGCGCGCCGTACTGTTCAATATAAGCGGGCGACGCCACCAGCAGATGATGAAACGTGCCCAGCTTTCGCATCGACAGGCGTGAATCAGCCATCTGGCCGGTACGCACCACCGCGTCAAAACCGTCCTCCACCACATCGACAATTCGGTCAGTAAAATCTAAATCCAGTTCGATATCGGGATAGCGGCGCATGAACTCGCCAAGCACCGGCAATAACAGCGAACTGACCTGTGGCAGACTCAGCCGCAGCCTGCCGCGCGGGCATTCCGACAGTTGCAGCAACTCGCTTTCTGCGGCTTCAAGTTCCGCGACAATCCGCCGACTGCGCTCCAGAAACAGCGAACCTTCGGCAGTCAGCGTCACGCTGCGGGTGCTGCGGTGAAACAGCCGCACATTCAGTTTGGCTTCCATCCGCGCAATGCTTTTCCCCACCGCCGACGCGGAAACACCAAGGATGCGCCCGGCGGCTACAAAACTGCGGGTTTCCGCCACATGCACAAACACATTCAGGCTGCTCAGACTTTCCACCTTCACCTCCGATTGCGGACATTTTCGTCCGTATATTCTGGAAATCTACCCTACTTTTTCCGCAACAGGGAGTTCTCTATCGTGATTTAACTCTTTCTGAAACCGAGATAACACTATGGACACTGCTGCACTGAAATCCCGAACCGATCAGGTTCTCGACCGGGCGATTGAATCAAAACGGCTGGTCGGTGCCATCGTGCTGATTGCCCGTCACGGCGAACTGATTTATCACCGCGCCACCGGTCTGGCTGACCGTGAATCTGCCCGTCCGATGGCGGAAAACGCCCTGTTCCGTCTGGCATCTGTCAGCAAACCCATCGTTTCTGCTGTCGCGATGACGCTGATTGCACAAGGAAAACTGGCTCTGGATGACGACATAACTCAATGGCTGCCAGATTTTCGCCCTTCCCTGCCAGACGGACAGCCTGCACACATCACTGTCCGGCAGTTATTAAGTCATACCGCGGGGCTGAGTTACCGCTTTTTTGAGCCTGACGGTGAAGGCCCGTACGCCCGCGCAGGGATCTCCGACGGCATGGATAGCAGCGCTATTTCGCTGGCAGAAAACCTGCGGCGTTTATCCGGTGTCCCTTTGCTTTATGCACCGGGAACTTCATGGGGATATTCGCTTGCCGTGGACGTATTAGGTGCAGTACTCGAACAGGTCTGCGGATTACCGCTCGGCGAGGTGGTGAAACAACAACTGACCGGACCGCTGAATATGCAAAATACCGGTTTTTTTGCCCACGATCCCACACGACTGGCGACGCCGTATGTCAGTGATCTCCCTGAGCCTCACCGCCTGCGTGAAGGCGAATTAGTGCCCGCTTTCGAAAACACCGTGGGTATCGAATATTCTGTGGCGCGGGCGCTCAGTGCGCAGGCGTTTCCCTCTGGCGGAGCAGGCATGGTCAGCAGCGCAGGCGATGTGCTCACAATGCTGGAAATGCTGCGCCGTGGCGGTGAACCGTTACTGACGCCTGCGCTGGTCGATGAAATGGGACGTGACCAGACCGGCGGCGCTGAACTGCCGGAATCACCGGGTCTCGGCTTCGGGCTGGGCTTTTCTGTGCTGCGCGATCCGCAGGCGGCGGCCTCGCCGGAATCCGCCGGAACCTGGCGCTGGGGCGGAGCCTACGGGCATTCGTGGTTTGTGGACTGTGCCGCAGGGCTGAGCGTCGTGGCTTTCACCAACACGCTGTATGAAGGCATGTCAGGCGCTTTCGTCAATGAACTGCGTGATGCCATTTACGGAGTTCAGCCATGAATTCCACTGCACAAAAATCCCCGCTTCCGCTTTCGGCTTTACTGGCGATGGCGCTGACCGGTTTTATCGCCATTATGACCGAAACGCTTCCGGCCGGATTATTACCGCAAATTGCGACCGGTCTGAACGTTTCACAGGCTATAGCGGGGCAGTTGATCACGCTGTATGCCGCCGGTTCGCTGATGGCAGTCATTCCTCTTGCGGCACTGACCCGGGGCTGGAACCGCCGCACTGCGTTGCTGACCGCCATCGTCGGATTTCTGGTTTTCAATACCCTGACCACGTTCTCCACGCATTATATGCTGACACTGTTTGCGCGCTGGATGGCCGGGGCTGCGGCGGGTCTGGCGTGGGGCTTACTGGCAGGCTATGCGCGGTGGATGGTGCCGGTTGAACAGCAAGGACGCGCGTTATCGGTGGCGATGGTCGGTACGCCGCTGGCGTTGTCGGTGGGCGTTCCGCTCGGCACCTGGATGGGGTCTCTGCTCGGCTGGCGGATGGCGTTCGGGGTGATGTCTGCGCTGACACTGTTTCTGGTGGTCTGGGTTATCAGAAAAGTACCGGACTATCCCGGACAGGCCGCCAGCCAGCGCCAGTCGTTGCGTCATGTGGTGACGATGCCCGGCGTACGCAGCATTTTGCTGGTCATCCTGCTGTGGATGCTGACGCACAACCTACTTTACACCTACATTGTGCCGTTCCTGCAACTATCGGGTCTGAGCAATCGTGCGGATCAGATATTACTGGTCTTCGGGACGGGTGCGCTGGCGGGCATCGGTATCACCGGCCTGCTGGTTGACCGGCGCTTGCGGCAGACTCTGTTGCTCAGCCTTGTGCTGTTTGCCCTGGTTTCCCTGGCACTGGTTTTCTTCAGTCAGTCACCCGCGATGGTGGTTTTGTGTGTGGCGCTGTGGGGATTCACGTTCGGCGGCGCGGCGACGTTACTGCAAACGGCTATCGCAGACGCCACCAGCGAACACGCCGATATGGCGCAGTCGATGGTGGTCGTTGCGTGGAATCTGGCCATTGCAGGGGGCGGCTTAACCGGAGGTATCTTGCTGGAAACCACCGGCGTTAAGGCTTTTCCGCAAACGATGCTGCTTCTGCTGGTCGCCGGACTGCTCATCGCCTGGCGCGCTAAAATGCACGGCTTTCGTCCCGGCTCCCGCCATACTAAAACAGCACAAAATCCTAAAGGGCAGCAACAGGATCAAAGTTTCAAAACGGCTGAAAAGGTATAATTTCTTAAACCTTTCCGGAACCAGTTGCCTGAATGTCTGCCAGTAGCCCCTGTTTCTGGCAGACTAAAAAACAGGCAGAAAATGAAACAATGAGAACCATGGAAGCACGTAACAAAGCCGTTATACTTTTGTCAGTGATCCTTGCCGCCGCCCTGCTGCTGATGGCGTTCGAATGGCTGAGTGATCAGGCGGTGCCTGAACTGAAAGAGCACGTTATTCACTATGTGGATGAACACATGGCGCACTAAATTGCCCTGATGGCAGGAGGAGTGAGGGTAACCAAAAGGATGATGACCAAACACTGGAAAATGGTTGTAGTGCTGTTGTGCATCTGCGGCGCATTGATGCTGTTGCGCTGGGCGGCGATGTTCTGGGGGTAAAGTTTTGCAAATTCCCCCTTTTAAAACTGATTAAATAAGCACCAGCCCGGTCAGGGGCTTGAAACCTTCCGCCTCGCGGGCCAGAATATCCTTAGTGATTTTTAAGAGCCCGTTCGTCTGCTTATGAATAACCGCAAACCGCGTCGTCCTCACGGGCGATGGACTTATTACATCATGTACGAAGACATTCTGTGGCCCTGCCCGGTTCGCTGGGAATGGGAGAATGGCTACGGCGGCTGGCTGCCATTTTATTACTCCCCGACGCTGGAATTTGTCGCGGGCGATCCTGACAGGGCCACCAAAGTGGCGGGCAACAAGGCCCGCGCTCTGCGTAAACCCGTCAGAATTCACGAGTATGAATACTGATTTCTTATCTTCTGCAAAACCTTACGCGCTTTCGATCAATCCGCTGGCACGTAACACCCGCCGCTTCACGGCATCCGGCAGTACCGAATTCACTCCACCGACACATCCCAGACTGAACCAGTGACGCGCACGCGTGATACCGGTATAAATCAGCTCGCGGGTTAAAATCGGGCTGAGATTCTCCGGCAGTAACAACGCGGTGTGAGTAAATTCCGACCCCTGCGATTTATGCACCGTCATCGCGAACACCGTTTCCACCGACTGCAAACGCCCCGGCATCACCCAGCGGATGTCCTGAGTGCCGTCTCCGGCCAGAAACGCCACCCGCAGCACCTGCACCACGGAACCGTCTGCCAGCCGGTGCGGAATTTCCAGCGTAATGCCGATGTCGCCGTTCATCAGGCGCTGACTGTAATCATTTCGGGTCACCAGCACCGGACGTCCGGGATACCAGCCGACCGAAGCTTTGAGTAATCCTTCTTGATACAAAATTTCAGCGATGCGCTGATTAAGCCCTTCCACACCCCAGCGCCCGCCACGTAAGGCACACAACAACTGGAACTGGCTGTACGCCAGCAGCACTTTGGTCGCCCAGCGGTTAAAGGCTTCCGGCGGTTCGTCGTCCGCTGGCCGCTCTTTGATCATCACGTTGAGATAATGCTGATAGCCGACCGGTGGTTCGGTACCTTCGCGTTTCGCCGCCGCAGGAAACTGCGCTGCACTTCCCTTCACCACCCAGTTGCGCAGTTCGCTGTCATCGTCAGCGCTTAATGTCAGTTGCGCGAGATCGGCATATCCGTGTTTCAGGACCTGTTTCAGCGTTTTCACATCACCTTCGTTTACCGCTTCCGCCAGCTGGCCAATACCGCTTTGCGCATCAAAACGGTAACTGTGGCGCAGCATGACGACCGCCTGATCCATCGCAGACCCTTGTGGATCCACCAGCGCATCGGGGATCTGCTCACCGGTGGCACTTTGCAGCCAGTCGCGGGTTTGCGGCAGATAATGACCGCCCGCCGCACGTTGGCATAACTCGCTGAGCAACGCACCCGCTTCCACCGATGCCAGCTGATCTTTATCACCGAGCAGGATCAGGCGAGCGTGATCAGGCAACGCCGCCAGCAGCGCTGCCATCATTTCCAGATCGACCATCGAAGCTTCGTCCACCACCAGCACATCCAGCATCAGCGGATTTCCCTGATGATGGCGAAAATGTCGGGTATCCGGGCGGCTGCCAAGCAAACGGTGCAGCGTGACGACTTCAGTATTAATGCTCCCACGCACTTCATCGCCGTTACCGAGCCCGCTGAGATCCAGCTTAGAGACCGCACCGGCAATCGACTCATTCAGACGCGCCGCCGCCTTACCGGTCGGCGCAGCCAGGCGTATACGCAGCGGCTGACCGTTTTCTTCCAGCGCCAGCGTCTGTAACAACGCCAGCAGACGCACCACCGTCGTGGTTTTGCCCGTCCCCGGCCCGCCGGTAATGATGCTAAACGCGCTGCCCGCCGCCAGTGCGCAGGCCAGTTTCTGCCAGTTGGCAGTAGCGGAGTTCGCCGCAGGGAATAACGCCGTCAGCGGTGCCTGCACCCTTTGCGCCGGTAATGTGTGCAGCGCGCTGAGTGCCAGACGCTGTTCAATCGCCGCCCGTACATTCTGTTCGTACTGCCAGTAACGGCGCAGATACAGGCGCTGTCCGCTGAGCACCAGAGGTGAATTTCCCTCGCCGTGTCCGACCAGCTTCGGGTGCGCCAGCGCCGCCATCCATTCATGCAAACTCAGGTCGTCCAGCACTGCTGCCGGGCGGATCACCGCATTGTCAGCATGATCACCTTCCGGCGGCAGAGAGAGTGAAAACGCGCTGTCTTCGAGCGTGGCCTGCAAATCCAGACACACATGCCCGCGCCCCAGCTGATAGCTGGTCAGCGCCGTCGCCAGCAATAACAACGGATGCGCATCCGGCGCTTCTTTTGCCAGAAACGTCACCAGTGCGCGATCCAGTTCGCGCAACCAGCCACATTCCACCCAGCTCGCCAGCAGTCGGGCAATCTCTTCACGGCTGTTGATTTTCATACTTGTTCCTCCGCACCGCTGAACAGAACGTCGAGCTGTTCCATTAACGCTTTATCCGGTCGCTGAACGCAGACGCCGTTACCCGGTGCATGGCTGCCACGCAGGAATAAATACACTGCACCGCCGATGTGCCGGTCGTAATCGTAGTCTGGTATGCGGGATTTCAGCAGCCGATGCAGCGCAAACAGATACAGCGAGAACTGCAAATCGTAGCGATGATCACGCATTGATTGCGTCATATTTTCCTGACCATAGCCGCTGGCGTCTTCACCAAGCCAGTTGGATTTGTAATCCAGCACGTAATAACGTCCGTCATGCTCAAACACCAGATCGATAAAACCTTTCAGCATGCCGTTGAGATCTTCCGCCAGCAACGGCGCGCGTCCGGCCCCCTCAAGCGTATGTTGCTGAACCAGCTTATCAAGGCGTCGCGTCGGCACGCGGGTCAGCGAGAACCAGAACTCCATTTCGACCTGATAAGGCGCCAGTTCAGCCAGTGAAAAAGTATTCCCGCCCGGCAGCGGCAACGGCTGCGTCAGTAAAGCCGTCAGCCAGCCGGTCAGCGGTACGATCCACTTTTCCCAGCCGCGCGTATTACAGCGACGCGCGACCTGATCGGCGATTTTCGCCGGGTCTGCCGCCAGCGCCGCAAACCCTTCATCACCGGCCCATTCGAGCAAACCGTGCAGGAAATTACCCGGCGCAGGGCCACGCGGGAACGCATACAAGTTCTCACCGGTCATGGGCAGCGACAGCGCCTGTAGCGGAGCTTGCGCCGACTCCCTGGCAGCGACCTGCGTTCTCTGATCTTCCAGATAGCTGTCTTGTGCGGCGCTTTCGATTTCGCCACGCGGTTCACTGTTCAGTATTTCAGGCATGACATACGTGCCAGCCGGTGCAATTTGCAGACCGGAGAAACTCGACACCCACCAGCGCGGCCCTTTACGGGTACGCAGCGGCGGACGCGGCCCCAGTTGCGGCAACGTCTGCTCGCTGCGATATACCGCACCGTCAGACACCGGCAGCGGCCACGCGCGAATATGCTCCGTTTCCAGCGCCTGCAAACTGGCAGGCAGCACGTCGGCCTCCATCGCCTCACCGCCGTTAAAACGGTCATTGAAAAATAAATAGCCAGGCGCGCTTTTTTCAAACTCTTTCAGCGGAGCCATTCCCAGCCACAGCGCATAGCGCGAACGGGTCAGCGCCACGTAAAACTTGCGCAGATCTTCCCCCAGACGCTCGCTGTCAGCCAGTGCCAGCTGTTCATCGGACGCACTCAGCGCCACTTCCAGCTCACCTTCCGGCGTATGCCATTTCAGCGGTGAATCCTGCTTTTTCACGGCGCGGAATGCACAGGCAAATGGCAGGAAAACCAGCGGATATTCCAGCCCCTTGGATTTATGCACGGTGACGACTTTCACCAGATCCGCATCACTTTCGAGGCGCAGTTTGCGGGCATCGCCGCCCTGATGTTCGTCCTGACACTGTTCCGCCAGATAACGGATCAGCGCATGTTCGCCATCGAGCTGCACGCTGGCCTGTTGCAGCAGTTCGGAAAGATGTAGCAGATCGGTCAGCGCGCGTTCGTCACCACGGCCAAGCAAACGGCGCGGCACGTCGAATTCCCACATCAGGCGGCGCAGCATCGGCAGAATACCCTGCTTGCGCCAGCAGGTACGCAGCGCCTGAAACTGCTGAACGTAGCGCTCCCACTCGTTTTCGTCCTGATTCAGCCTGTCGAGCGCCTCCCAGCTAAGGTTCAGCGAAGGCGTGCCCAATGCCGCGCGCAGCAGACGATCGTTTTCCGGCGCGGCACAGGCCGCCAGCCAGTACTGCAATTCACCCGCCTGCGCACTTTCAAAAATTGATTCCTTATCAGAAAGATACACGCTGCGCACGCCACTTTTTGACAGTGCCAGACGTATTGCCGCCGCTTCACGACCGGTGTTCACCAGCACCGCGATATCCCCCGGCATCACCGGTTTCAACGTTTCCCCTGGCTGACCAAAGCCTGCACAACCCTGCTGGCCAAGGCGCAACAGCTGGACGATTTTTGCCGCACAGCCTTCAGCCATCAGCTGAACGTATTGCGATTTTGGCAACGTTTCCGTCTGATTCTCGGGATACCACAGCGTCAGTGCGGTGGCTTCGGCGTCGTCGATCACCAGCGTGTCGGCGCGCCCTTTGGCTTCCACCGCCACGAACGGCACCTGATTTTCAGCACCACGGCGGAACAGGAAAGCGCCCTCGCCGGAGCGGCGGTTTTCCGCTAATTCAAACACATCGTTAACCGCGGCCACCATTGCCCGGGTGGAACGGAAGTTAGTCGCCAGCGTGTAGTGGCGGCCACCGGTATCACGACGGGCACGCAGATAGGTATAAATGTCGGCGCCACGGAACGCATAAATCGCCTGTTTCGGATCGCCGATCAGGATAAGCCCCTGCTCCGGCGAGTTTTCAGCCACACGGTATATGGTGTTGAAAATGCGGTATTGCAGCGGATCTGTATCCTGAAATTCGTCGATCATCGCCACCGGGAATTGCGTGCGGATGATCTCCGCCAGCCGCGCGCCGTTGTCACTGCGCAGGGCGACATCCAGACGGGTCAGCAAATCGTTGAAGCCCATCTGCGCGCGCTTTTGCTGCTCGGTATCAAAACGGTTCTGGATCCAGCGGCAGGCGTGTTGCAGTAATCCGCTGCGGGCATCCGGCAAACTTTCCAGACGTGCTTTCAACGTTTCCATCGCCGTCAGCGCCGCATGTGCAGGCGGTTCGCCCTGCTTCCAGCACTCGGCTAAACCTTCCGGCGTCAGGCGCTCCCAGCCGGTTTTCAAATCCGGCATGACTTCATCACTGGTCGCCCAGGTATGCAGTTTCTCCAGCCACGGATTGAAATAACGCGCCTGAATTTTCCGGCCATCGACCACTTTCGCCGCCACCGCCCCTTCGAGGATCGTGCGCAGCTCCTGCGTCCACTCCGGCCAGCCTTGCTTAAGTTCAGCCAGTTCCGCCGCTTTCTGCTGGCTGACTGTTTCGCACACTTCAGCTGGCGTCTGCTCTGAACCCAGCTCTTCAGCATATTCCAGCAGCGGCATCACGCTGCGGTGTAAATCTTCCGGCGCACGCCACCAGCCACGCAGGGTACGGATTTCTTCCTCGCCGAGCGGGAAATAAAAACTGCGCCAGTAATCGCGTACCACGTTCATCAGCAGTTCGGTTTGATCGGTTTCCAGTGTCTGAGTAAACAGGCTGTCGCTATCGAACGCGTGCTCACCGAGCATGCGGTTACACCAGCCGTGAATGGTGGAAACGGCGGATTCATCCATCCATTCCGCCGCCAGTTGCAGCTTGCGGGCACAGCCCGGCCATTGCTCCGGTGTATATTCCGCGCGCAGGTTTAGCAGGAATTCGTCGCCAGATGACGGCTCATGCGGGTCTTCCTGAAAACACACCGCGGCTTTGGACAGGCGTTCACGAATACGATCGCGCAGCTCTTTGGTGGCGGCATCGGTAAAGGTCACCACCAGAATTTCCGGCGGCGTCAGCGGACGGCTGAAGGCGTTATCGCCCCCGTGCCCGAGCACCAGCCGCACATACAGCGCGGCAATGGTGAAGGTTTTGCCGGTACCGGCGCTGGCTTCAATCAGGCGGCTGCCGGTCAGCGGGAAGTCCAGCACGTTCAGGGTGGATGGCACCGTCTGCTCCGTCATTCCTTCGCTCCTTTTTTGCTGCGGGATAAGTGATTTCTCAGCGGTGCCAGCAGGGTATCCGCCAGCCGGGCGAACTCACCGTCTGACCAGAGCGTGGCCAAATCCGGCCATGCACGGGCCAGATAAGCATTGCTGTCACGCTCACCAAATTTCATGTTCGCCGGGTCATGATTTTCATAACTGTCGCGGGCGGCGAACCAAGCATCACTGTCTGGCGCACTGTGCTCTGTACCGTCTTTTTTCAGCCAGACAAACGCGGTTTTCACTGCCAGCGGCAACGGCCGCAACTGCCCCGTTTTCCACGTTTCAATCAGCGTTTCCCACAAATTGCGCGCCAGTTCAGTATCCAGCGGCGGCAATTCGGCGGTGCCGTTTTTACTGACAATCACCGTCTGCATTGGCTTTCCGTCGAGATGCCCTGCGATATGCGCGACCCAGTAAGGCAGCAGCCGGTCGAAGCGGTAACTGCGTTCTTTGGTCATGATGCCGATACTTTCCAGCACCACGCGCGCACGGTCGCCTGCCGGATTTGCCCGCAGTTCGCTCAGCCAGTCGGAGAACATCACACTGCCGGTTTCAGATTCCAGCGCCTCATTAGCCAGCGGTTGCGGCCAGTTATCCAGCACCTGCTGATAGCTGTCAAACAGTGTATCCATCGGCTCTGCCAGATCCTCACTCAGCACCGCAGCAAATTCACCCGGTGCCAGCTCGCCGCGCCGCTCAATGCGTTCAAGCTGCTGGCGTAAAACGTCCTGCCGCGAAACGCCCGCTTCCAGCGCCCATTTCTGTGCGCGGATCAGCTCATCCTGCAAACGCCAGTTTTCCAGCGCATTGATGTCGAACGGTTCCTGATCTTCACTGCCGGGATTTTCAAGTTCAAAATAGATATTCAGCCGCTGGCGGAAGAAACTGCGCACCGGATCTGACAGAAAATCCGACAGCTGACGCAGCGTCAGCGCGCCTTCCTGCTCCACCGGTTGCAAGGGTTGCGCGACAATTGCGGCAGTTTCCGCTTCCAGTCCGGCGCGCCATTCGTGGGCGTAACTGAACAGCGTACTTTCCTGACTAAAATAGTCGCGGTTGAACGGTTGCAGACGATGTTCGACGGTCAACGCATGTACTAAATCTTCGCCGTCTTCCGCTTTCCAGCCTGCCGCCAGATGGTCACGCAACTGCGCCACCAGCACGGACGGCGGCCGCTCGGTGTTGTCATGAATGCTGCGCCCTACCCAGCTGATGTGTAAGCGTTCGCGCGCAGAAAGCAGCGCTTCCAGGAACAGATAACGGTCATCTTCGCGGCGCGAACGGTCACCGGGACGGTAATCGCGCCCCATCAGGTCGAAATCCATCGGCACACGGTTACGCGGATAATCGCCGTCGTTCATGCCCAGCAGATAAACGTGGCGGAACGGAATGGCACGCATCGGCATCAGCGTGGCAAACGTCACTGCGCCGCCGAAAAACGGTTGTGTCAGGCCGGACTGATCGAACTGCGCCAGCCAGTGATCGCGTACCACCGACAGCGGCAGTTCGGCCTGTAAATCCACGCTTTCGCAGGCCTCGAGCCAGGTTTCCAGCTCGCCATGCAGACGCACTAAAATAAAGCCGTCTTCGCCGTCATCTTCCGCGAAGTATTGCGAAAGAATATTACGCAGACGCTCGCCCCACACCAGCGGCGGCGCAGGTTCCCGCAGCTGACGCCAGGTATCATCAAGACAGTTCAGCAGATGCGACAACGGGCCAATCAGCGCCGCATCCAGTCCGCCGATTTCATCCAGCGGCTCGATGTTTTCCCACGCCTCACCGCTGCCCACTGCATAACCGAGCAACATCCGTTGCAGGCCGAAGAACCAGCTGTTTTGCTCCGGCGACAACGGCAGTTCGAGGCTCTGACGCTGTTTTGCATGCAGCCCCCAGCGCACATTAGCGGCGCGGATCCAGCGGTGCAGTAGCGGCAGTTGTTCTTCTTCGATGGCAAAACGCTGACGCACCGACGGCACATCGAGTAAATCCAGCAAATCGCTGACCGCAAAACGCGACTGCGGCAGTTCCAGCAGGCTTTCCAGCGCGCCAAGTAAAGAGTTGTTCTGGCGCGGCCCCTGATCGGCGACGGTGAACGGGATATAACGCGGGTCGCTGCGTTCCATCAGGCCAAATACTGCCTGAATGTGCGGCGCATACCCGTTGATGTCCGGCACCATCACGATGATATCGCGCGCTTTCAGCGTCGGATCTGCCGCCAGCGCTGCCAGCAGGCGGTCGTGCAACACTTCCACTTCGCGCTGTGCGCTGTGGGTAATATAGAAGCGCAGGGAATCGTCGTTTTGAATATCGACCGCGGGCCATTCTTTGATTGTTTCGGCCAGCGGGCGCAGCTGTAAAATATCTTCCTGTAACTGATGTAACAGGGTATCGGTGCCGTTCGACGTAAAGAGATCGATGCGCGGGATCACCGGCGCCAGTTGCGCGGCATAGGATTCGTGATTGTCATATTCATTGAGCAGACCGATATAATCGCGCCCTTGTTTGCCCCACGCCGCCAGCAGCGGATGCGCGTGCTGATGGAGTTCATCTTCGCTAATTACCTGCGGCATTCCCGGCTTACGTAACTGGCGTTTGCGTTCTGCACGCAGCAGATCTTTATCAGCGATAATATCGCTCCAGTCGTGCTCGCACGGGTTATGCACACACATAAAGATATGTGTCCAGCGGCCCAGTACTGCCAGCAGTTCAAGGGATTGTTGCGGTAAGGAGGAGATACCAAACACCACCAGTCGTGCGGGTAAACCGGCAGGACGCTGGTCTGCAGGGAGGGTTAGCGCGTGTTGCAGGAACCGCTGATGCAGCGCCGCACGGCTGGTGCCGCGCTCATTTTCAGGCACATCTGCCAGCAGCGCACGCCACAGTTGCGGCTGCCACAGCAGGTTTTCCGGCAACGGCTCGTTACCTTTACGGCTGGTGCGCAGAACATCCAGCCCGTTGCCCCAGTCTTCCAGCCAGTCAGCGCGGTAAACCTGATACTGGTCGAATAAATCCGCCAGACGTTGGGAAAGCTGATGCAGTTTGCGCATATCGCCGTCATCTTTTAAGAAACGTGCCAGTGGCGCAAACACCGGTTCGGCAAGCAGTTCAGGCAGCAGGCGGATCAGGCGCCAGGTCAGCAGCGGACGGTCGAATGGCGACGATTCCGGCACCTGTTCTTTGCCGAGCACCGCGCGGTAAACCTGCCAGAAAAAGCGCGCCGGAAGTTTGATATCCAGCGCTGCCGCGATCCCGCAACCACCGTCGGCCACATCGCGGGCCAGCGCCAGTTTCAGCCACTGGTTTACACCGTTGCTCTGAACCAGAATCACTTCATTTTCCAGCGGCGACAGTGGATGCGCCGCCATCCACGAGACCAGCACGTCCCTCAGCGCTTCTGAGTGATTTCCGTGTAACACCATCAAACCTGAATTCACGCCCGCATCCCTTGTTATCGCCTGTCAGGGTTCAGATTTTGCGTTGATTTGGAAAGGATTGAAAGGACAGAAAAGAAAAGAGGCAAGGCTTGCGGCCAGCCTCGTAGTAAAATGCAACGTACTGAAATTTACCCCCGCGCATTCCTCGCCGCCCCGATCATCCCATCCAGCCATTCCTGATGGCCGTTGATCATCGGGTTAGGTCGCGTTACAGCCAGTTCGCGCGCCGGTTTTCCGTTTTGGGTTTCCTGCGTCAGGATACGCACGCGGCCGCCGGACAGTTCTTCTATCAGCCATGCGTGATGCACGTCGAGACGGGTGTCGGCATCGCCTTCAGCCCAGCCATGCCACGCCATGCGCGCTGGCTGACCTTTGATCGGCGGGACGTATTCGTTAACCTGCGCTTCTACCGGAAAACCGAAGGTGCTGAAGCGAAAACGTGCGCCGTCGCTCAGGCCTGGTCCGCTGCCGTCGTGAAAGGCAATGTCAGATACGTTGCTGTAATAAACAGGCCATGCGGCTGTGTTATCAAGCTGCGCCCAGAGCTCTTCAACAGTCAGGCCGGTGATGATCACTTCGTTAGACGCGAAGTTGTCAGTTTCGCCGGGGATATAGCCTTCCGGCCAGTTGATCGCATTCATCTGTGTTTCCTTTATATCTGTGGAACAGCCCGCGGGCTGGTGTTCACAAAGAATACGGCTCGCTGAGATATTACGTAAATAATGATTTTTGATAGTCGGTATGTATTATTTTTATATCTGGAGGCGGGACAAAAAAACAGGCAGAAGAATATTTCTGCCTGTGGGTTAATTCGCTGAACTAAAACGATTATCAGCTGATGCTGTAACGCTCAAGCCAGTGTGCATAAGGCGCAGGCAGAACCCATGACGGATTATCCTCACCCAGCTCTTTCGCCAGCGCATACGGATAATGCGGGTTGGCGAGCATCGCACGACCGATCATCACCAGATCCATATCTCCTTCGCTGATGCAGCGCTCGGCGATTTTCGCGGATGCCACACCCCATGAACTGGCCATCGGCAAACCGGCTTCTGTACGCACGCGACGTGAAACCGGCGCGAGGAAACCGGCACCCCACGGGATCTGCGCCTCCCAGGTGGAGAACCCCACGCTGACGTTGAGCATATCCAGCCCTTTTTCACGCAGAATACGGGTCAGTTCGATGGATTCCGCCAGCGTTTCTTCGTCGCGGCCATCGTATTCAATCACGCCAAAACGCGCGGTGATCGGCAAATTTTTCGGCCAGACGGCATTCACGGCGTCGAAAGTTTCAATCAGGAAACGGCTGCGACCGGCGAAATCACCGCCGTATTCGTCGGTGCGCGTATTGGAATGCACGGAGAAGAAACTTTGTGCAAGATAGCCGTGGGCAAAATGCAGTTCCAGCCATTCAAAACCGGCATCGCGGGCGCGTTTTGCGGCGGCAACAAAATCCGCCATCACGCGCTGGATATCGGCTTGGGTCATTTCTTTCGGCACTTTTGGCAGATGTTTGCCGAACGCGACGGCGGATGGCGCGATGGTCGCCCAGCCACGCGGATCGCCTTCAGCGATGTGATCGTCCCCTTGCCACGGCAGGTTGGCGCTGGCTTTACGGCCTGCGTGGCCGATCTGGATCCCCGGCACCGCGCCTGCGGCTTTGATGGATTTGGCGATCTTCGCCAGTTCAGCGGCCTGTTCATCGTTCCAGATCCCAAGACATCCCGGGGTGATACGGCCTTCCGGTGAAACCGCCGTCGCTTCGACAATCACCAGGCTCGCGCCGCCGCGGGCCAGCGTTGCGTAATGCACCTGATGCCAGTCGTTCGCTACGCCATCTGTGGCGGAATACTGGCACATCGGCGGAACGGCAATGCGGTTTTTCAGGGTGATGTCTTTGAGCGTAAAGGGCGTGAACAATGCAGACATAAAATTTCCTCGGTGGATTGGCGCATTCAGCACTCAGAGTGCTGCCAAAGAGCTATAAGCAGAAGTATAGAAATATTATAGTGCGTATCATCTTTCGTTATAACTCAATCGGTGCCCTGCCCATGCGCAATCTGAAGAGTCTCGACCTGAACCTGCTAAAGACTTTTGATGCGCTGCTTGATGAGCGCAACGTGACCCGCGCCGCAGAACGTCTTTCCCTGACGCAGCCCGCCGTGAGCAGCATGCTGACACGTCTGCGGGAAAGCTTTGATGATCCTTTATTTGTGCGTGCGCGTTACGGCATCGTGCCGACCGAACGCGCGCTGGCGCTGGCTAAACCGGTGAAACGGGTGATGGCGCAAATCGATGCCTTGTTGCAGCCGGAAGAGTTTGTACCCGCTGATTGCGAAATGACGTTTACCCTCGCTGCTACCGATTACGCGCTCAGTGTGATTATCGTGCCGTTCTTTTCTCTGTTACGGCAGCTGGCGCCGGGCATTCATCTGTCGGTTCAGCGGGCTGAAGACTCAACGATTCAGGCGCGGCTTGAGCGCGGTGAAATCGACCTCGCACTGCTCACGCCGGAGACCACGCCGCCAGATTTGCATATCCGCCATTTATACGATGAGCGGTACGTTTGTACGCTGCGCAAAGGCCATCCGGCGCTGGATAAAGGTAAGATTTCGCTGGATACTTTTTGTCAATATGACCACGCGCTGGTGTCGCTGAGCGGAGAAAATTTTGCAGGGGTGACCGATACTGCGCTTCAGGCGTTGGGTAAAAAGCGCAATGTGGTGCTGTCGGTGAACAGTTTTCTGGTTCTGCCGCCGGTGTTGCAGACCACGGATCTGATTGCTGTCGTGCCGGAACGACTGGTGCGTGACGGACCAGGGCTGGCAGTCATGCCCCCGCCACTGGATATTCCCGGCTTTACCAAAGTCGCCGCGTGGCATGAACGCTCACATCTTTCTGCCGCCCATCAGTGGCTGAGACAGCAATTGGCTGATGTCTGTCGCGAACAATAATTACGCTTTCTGAAACTACTATAAAACTACTTTAAAAGGGTTCAACCGTGGAAAAACTCCCTGCCATCACCATCACTTATTGTTCCCAATGCAACTGGATGCTGCGCGCCGCGTGGATGGCGCAGGAATTGCTGAATTCGTTCAGTACCGATCTTGCCTCCGTGACGCTTGTCCCCGGCACCGGCGGTATTTACGAGATTAAAGTTGATGACGAAGTTATCTGGGAGCGTAAACGCGATGGCGGTTTCCCGGATGCTGCGCCGCTCAAACAGCGCGTGCGTGATATCTGTTTCCCACAGAGATCGCTTGGGCATGTGGATAAGAAGAAGATTGAGGGGAAATAGGCCCTACGGCTGCCCTTCATTAGCATGAGGGGCATTAGGTTATTTTTCTGGTTATTATTAACTTGGCTTAAATATTAATTAGGATTTCATAAAGCAGCCAGAGAAATTAACGAGTCAGGGAGTATTGCTCATACTGGTTTTATCATGAATTATCTGATTCCTGACGTTGATAGTTGTATTCATTATTTAAAAGCCCCCCAGAAAGCAATGAATAACCTTTTAAATAAAATGGTTTTTGTGGTAATTTTGTTCAAACCCTAAAAACCTAGGCTCATCATGGCTGAAATAATCCCAACCATTAATAGTTTCCCTGGTAAATCAACTTTAGGGGAAAAGCGTTTTGCACGAAAAGTAGAAACATCTCTCAATGATAGCTGCTTATGCTGGTATGACATTCCTGTTGGGAAATTGCGGCGTTATCCTGATTTTATCATTCTCAATCCGGAGCGTGGTTTACTGTTTCTGGAAGTGAAGGATTGGTCAATTCAAAATATTCTGCAAATAGACAAATGCAGCGTTAAGTTTCAAGGTAATGATGGCATCAAAACAAAGTCTAATCCTTTTGAACAGGTCCGTCAGTCCGGTTATTCTGCAATTAATCAGTTAGAACGCGACATCAAATTGCAGCAGGATAATGAAAAATATAAAGGGAAATTATGTGTTCCCTATAGCTGGGGGGTAGTTTTCAGCAATATCACGCGAAAACAATTAAACTCAGCAATCCCCCTTGAAATACAAGAAGAAATACTCCCTCCTCAACAAGTTATCTGCAGTGACGAAATGACTGAATCTGTCAGTAAACAAGATTTTTCTGACAGAGTGTGGGGGATGTTCCGTTATGATTTTAAAAAACCATTACAACCCTCACAAATTGATCGTATACGCTGGCATTTATTCCCTGAAATCAGGATCAACCATGCTCAACTTGATTTATTTGGAGAAGAAACGGTAAACGAGCAAGACTCATACTATTCAGAACCCCCTGAAATAATTAGAATTATGGATATCCAACAGGAGCTTCTAGCACGAAGTTTGGGTGAGGGGCATAGAGTGATTCACGGCGTTGCGGGTTCAGGTAAGACCTTAATTCTTTTATACAGATGCCTTCATCTGGCTGCAGCAATTTCCACGCCCATTTTGGTTATTTGTTTTAATGTCACACTGGCAGCCAAACTTAGAAAACAGCTTGCTGAGCGTGGTTTATCAGACAAAATAGAAATATCTCATTTCCATGGCTGGTGCAAAATTCAGGTCGATAAGTATAATCTCCCCCTAATGAATCCCGAAAAAAAAATCTGGGAAAGACAAGCTGATGCTGTCATGTTGGGGGCAGAGGAAGGCAGGGTTCCGCCAGGTCAGTACGGAGCGATATTAGTCGATGAAGGGCATGATTTCGATTCAGCATGGTTATCGCTTATCACCAAAATGGTTGATGTAAAAACGAATGCCCTTCTCTTCATGTATGACGATGCGCAATCAATATATAAAAAACGAGCTGCGCTCGACTTCTCTCTTGCCAGTGTAGGGATTCAGGCTCAGGGCAGAACGTCTATTCTGAAATTAAATTATAGAAATACGAAAGAGATTTTACATTTTTCCTATGACTTTTCTAAACAATACTTTGACTCTCATGATGAAGAACATATGGCTTTTATGCAACCGGAAGCGGTCGGTATGAAGGGGAATTATCCTGTCGCAAAGTCATTCTCTTCATTGTCAGCAGAAACCCTTCACCTTATTGCATGGATTAAAAACCAACACGCCCTTGGAATAAACTGGAAGGATATTGCAGTCCTCTGTCCTTCGGGGAGAATCCGCAAGTATCTTGAAATAGTATTTTCTAAACAGAATATCCCTCATGGGTTCTTATTTACTTCTTCGGAAAAGAAGGATTACAACCCCTCCGATGAAAAAATATGTATTTTCCCCTTACCTAGCAGTAAGGGCCTGGAATTTAATTCAGTTGCGGTAATAGACAGCAGCCATATAATTGAAGATGGAGAAGATCTTACAAATTCTATTCGCCGGTTATATGTTGGTTTCACAAGGGCAACTCAGAATTTGCTGGTTAGCTGGCACAAGAAAAATTCCCTGAGCGAGATTTTGGAAAGAACATCTTCAATTAAATAATTATCTGCTGGTGACGCTGCGGTTTTCACCGCAGCAATCCGGTCATTAACCGGCTTTCAGCATATCTAAAATGACTCTTGCATAGCCTTTCGCGATGGCGGGATTGGAAAGATATTGCATCATGATTTCCTGCTGGGCGGCGTTACAGCCCATGATGGCTTCATCAACCGCTTTTGGAAAGTCTCCCAGCATTACCTGCTCAGATGTATTATTCGCAAGTTGCGTCATAACCGTCTGGTTTTCAGAAATCTTGCCGCAAACAGTGTATAAGCCGCTGATCAAATCTTTTTCCGTCAGGTTATCGGTAATAAACAGTTCGTTTAAACGCTCCAGCACATGCGACAGAAAATCCTCCCGCCGGTCCTTGGCTTTTGCCGAACCAACGTCATTACCGGGTTCCAGCCGGTGTTCAGGGGAGTCTTCTTGCAGCCGCAGACTTTGCTCGCGCATTTTCGACAGACGGTAATGACTCATCACCACGTTCTGCAAATCCACATCATCTTCCTGCACATTTTGTTCGCGCAGCAACGGGCGCAGGTGCCTCGCGAACAGGCTGAGCTTCTCCAGATCTTTATTGTCGTAATCGATAATTTGCGAAATAAATTCATAAAAACGCACAAAGCTGCCGAGGTCTTTTTTGAAAATTTCCAGCCGGTCTTTTTCTTGTTTGCATTCTTTAAAGGTGTTTTCCGCGTTGGCGATAATCACCGGATCCTGCGTTTTTTTTGTGCGTTCAAGGATATCTTTAGCCTGCTTGTAAGCGGCAATCGCCGAGGCATAGCGTTTTTCCCAGCGCACTACAGCCGGTCTGCTGATGTTGCTGAGTGCCGCGCTGGATTTGTTTTTACTAAAAAATGCCGTGCAGAACTGTTCGACTTCGTTCCATTGAAAAATCCCGCTGGTACGCAGCTTTTCAAATAACTCGAACACCAGCGCCGGATCGGACACATCCGTCAGTTCGGCGGTCTGATAATACGGCTGAAAGGCAGCGAGAATGTCGTCCGGTAGGTTATAGAAATCGAGGATAAAGGTGCCGGATTCAGCTTTGCCCGGATAGATGCGATTCAGGCGTGAAAGGGTCTGCACGCACTCGACGCCGCCGAGTGGTTTATCAACATACATGGCGCAGAGTTTTGGCTGATCAAAACCGGTCTGAAATTTGTTCGCTACCAGCATCACCTGATAATCGTCGCTGTCGAAAGCCTTTCTCATATCGCGCCCTTTCAGGCCGGGATTCATATTGGTTTCCGTGAATTTCTGCCCAAGCTGCGCGGCGCTGTTCGGGTCACTTTCCGTGAATTCCACTTCCCCGGAAAACGCCACCATTGCGCTAATTTTCTGGTAATTATTTTCAACAATGTATTTATCGAACGCCAGTTTGTAACGCACCGCTTCCTTACGCGAAGACGTGACGACCATGGCTTTGGCCTGGCCGCCGAGCAAGTTCATGACGTGATTTTTGTAGTGCTCGACAATCACTTTTACCTTTTGCGAGATATTGTAATCGTGCAGTCGCACCCACTGATTCAGCCGGGTTTTGGCCTTTTTACTGTCGACTTCTTTATCCACATCCGCCTGTTTTTGCGCCAGTTTATAAGCCACCTGATAGGTAACGTAATTTTTTAGCACGTCGAGAATAAAACCCTCTTCGATGGCCTGCCGCATGGAATAAACATGAAACGCCTGTGGCCGGTTGGTTTTAGAAGCCGGTTCACCGGGATTGGGAAGACGGCCAAACAGTTCCAGCGTTTTGGCTTTCGGCGTGGCGGTAAACGCGTAATAGTTAAGATTGGTGCTGCCGCGCCTTGCGGCCATGGTGGCGTCCATGATGTCTTCGCAAGTCAGCTCAGCATCATCGCCGGTATCTTCCAGCATCAGCGCTTCTTTCAACTGTCGCGCCGTTGAACCGCTCTGCGAAGAATGTGCCTCATCGACAATAATCGCGTACTGGCGCTGTTTAAGACTCAGGCTGTTTTCAATCGCTTTCAGAACAAATGGAAACGTCTGGATGGTGACGATAATGATGGGCTGCGAGTTTTCCAGCGCGGCGGCGAGCTTCTCAGCTTTTGAGCCTTCGCCGGTTTTATTATTGATGCGCCCGACCACGCCTTCGGCATGTTCAAACTGGTAGATGGTGTCCTGCAGCTGGTCATCAAGCACCGTGCGGTCGGTAACCACAATCACCGAGTGAAACTGCTTTGCGCCGTCTGCGGTATACAGCGTCGAAAGCTGATGCGCCACCCAGGCAATCGAGTTGGATTTGCCGGAACCGGCGCTGTGCTGGATCAGATATTTATTCCCGCAGCCCTCTTCTACTGCCGCGCACACCAGTTTATTCACCACATCCCACTGATGATATCGCGGAAATATCAGCGCTTCTTTTTTGTATTTCAGCCCCTTCCAGTCTTCTTTCTCTTCGATTTGCAGATGCACATAACTACCTAAAATCGTCAGCAGATTATCGGGCAGTAACACTTCATTCCACAGATAATCCGTCGCATAACGGGTCTGATCGACAGGCGTCGGATTGCCCTTTCTGCCTTCCGGTGTACCTTTGTTGAACGGCAGGAAAAACGTCTGATTGCCCGCCAGCCGGGTGGTCATGAAGACGTCGTACTGGCTGACGGCAAAATGCACCAGCGCACCGCGTTTAAATGTCAGCAGCGGCTCCGGCTTTTTGGTTGCCGGATCTTTCGGCACACGGGTTTCTTTATACTGACGGATGGCGCTCTGCACCGTCTGCTTAAACTCGGATTTCAGCTCCAGCGTGGCGACCGGCAGGCCGTTGACGAACAACACCAGATCGATACGCCAGCTTTTGGCTTTACTGCCGGTTGCCGCAAAATGTTCCGCGCTGGCATACGGGCTGTAAACCAGTTCGGGCACCACGCGGCAGATGTTCTGCCGGAAGCGCGCCAGCGTATCCGGATTCAGGCCGTGCTCCGGTTTGAACTGACACAACATGAAACTGGCATTGCGGATTTTCAGCCCGTGGCGCAATACGCCAAGCGTGCCGTAGGTGCGTGAAAGTTTGTCCGTGGCGTTGGTGTCCGCTTTGTTCAACTGCGCCAGCAGCGCATCAAGGAAATGACGCTCAGTGTCATACGGATGCACCCGCGCCAGCTTCTCCCACTCATTCGGCTGCGTGGTTTGCACAAAAGTCAGAACGTCCCGAAGATACAGCGCCCGCGCACGGTCGTAGCCGTCCGGTTTACCGGTGATCCAGCCGTTCGCGCAGAGTTGCGATACCATTTCATCCTGAAAATTTCGCTCTTTAGTAGGATCCGACATCATGCCATCACCTCGTCGGATTCAGTTTGCGTGACAGGAACCTGCCAGTCGCGGACGTCGATTTTGCCGGTGACAGCGGCGGAAATCAGGGCGGTGCGGCGTTCTTTGAGGAGTTCGATCTGTTGCTGCTGGAGTTCGATCAGGGTATCGATTTTGGCGGTTTCGTGATCGAGGAAGGCGGCGATTTGGGTTTGTTCTTCCGAGGAGGGTATCCACATATAAACAGAGCGTAGTATTGCCTGTGTAATACTGAAAACTTTCACCCCCTTTACAGAATACTTGATTTGACTTCTGAACTGTGAACAATCGAAAAGATAAGCATAGAACCGGCTATTTTTACTTTCATGAGGACGAGCAATAATAGTATGGTAACCAGCAAATAAAACGTCATCACTTACAAGTTGAGTGAAATTTCCTGAACCTTCAATATCTTCGGATGTGTCAGCGAAAACCAAATCACCTTTATTCAGCAATGAATTCGGCGAATTTATTAAATATTGTATATTTACGCATTTAAGAAGATGTTTTTCAGGATTGACTTCGAAACCAAATTTTGAATGCACCTCGCCATAATTAACACAAGGAACTCCTTCATCCATTAAATTCTCTTTTGTAATTGTCAATCCTTTCCCAAATGAAAACATATACCGCATCTTATTAATGCGCCAACATTTAGGAATCACCCCCAGCCACTCAACCCCGGAATCCTTATATTCCCCATACGCCTTATACCGCCCGCTCATGAGTGCACCTCCTGCAGCAGCGTCATAATTTCGGCACTGATCGCATCGAGGTCGGCGTCGATCTCTTTCAGGTCTCGCGGCGGCTGATAAACATAGAAGTGGCGGTTAAACGGGATCTCGTAACCGACGACGCCGATCTCATTGTCTTTGGCATCGCGTTTATCGGCGTTGATCCAGGCGTCACTGACGTGCGGTTTTACCTCGCGTTCGAAATAACTCTCGATAAGCTGGATGGTGACGACGTCAGGATTGAGCGGGACGTTTTCGTTGTCGCGTAAATCACCGTCCGGCTCGAATTCCACCACTTTGCCTTTGTAGCGGAACGCGCCATACAGCGGCTGTTCGCTTTCTTTCAGAATTTTTTTCACCACTGGTTCTGCAGAAGGATTTTTGGTGGTGACGGCATCGATGAACTGCTTTTTCTCTTTGGTATCGAACTTCACACCGGCGATGCTGAGCGCTGTTTTCAGTGAGTTTTCAAACTGATTAAAGTCGTTGCTGACGCTGTGTTTACCGCCGTCAGTAGCACCAAACGCGGTCTGGATCAGGCGGGCCTTTTCCATCAGCGTGCGTTGCGCCAGCCACAGTTTGGAGTCGAGCAGATCTTTGATCTGCTTCTCTTTCAGTTCGGGGAAATCGGCTTTGATAATGGCGCGGGCTTCGGTTTCCACATCAGAGAAATCGCCGTAAGTTTGCGTATTCCACGGCGCGGCGAAATCCTGATACAGGCGCTCCATCGGCGCGTTAAACGGTTTCGGCGCGAATCGTAAAGTAGCGACGGCTTCATCGGTGATTTGAGCAGAAAGGCGCAGCGGGCGTTCGATGGTCAGGCGACGGTAGCCGAAATCGGTGCTGTTAAAGATTTTGCTGGCGAACGTTTTCGGCGCGTCTTTTTTACTGCTGGCAGACTGACGGCCACGGCTGGATTTCTGCTCCGGCGCTTTTTCTAACCCCAGTTCATGTAATGGCGTCGGGTTAATGACCGCGAAATCCCCGAAGGTGCGGGTGATGAGTTTGATATCCTCCTCGCCCATCAGATTGCGTTTCGCCCCCAGGGATTTGCGCATTTTGCCGCACAAGTTTGAGCCGTCGAGCAGCTGTACTTTGCCTTTGCGCGCACTATCTTTGTTATTCGACAGGATCCACACATAGGTCGAAATGCCGGTGTTGTAAAACATGTCGGTCGGCAGCGCGACGATGCCTTCGAGCAGATCGGCTTCGAGAATATACCGGCGGATCTCGCTTTCACCGCTGCCCGCCCCGCCGGTAAACAGGGGTGAACCGTTGAGAATAATGCCGATGCGTCCGCCGCCGTCTTTTCCGCTGTCACGCATTTTGCTGATCAGATGCAACAGGAACAGCAGTGAACCGTCAGATACACGCGGCAATCCGGCACCGAAACGGCCATCAAAACCTTTGAGGGTATGCTCGTCGCTGATCTCGGTTTCAATTTTCTTCCAGTCCACACCAAACGGCGGATTGGAGAGCATATAGTCAAATTTGTCGGCAGGAAGCTGGTCGTTAGAAAGCGTATTTCCGAGTTTAATCAGGCTGACATCCTGCCCTTTAATCAGCATATCGGCCTTGCAGATGGCGTAGGATTCCGGGTTCAGTTCCTGCCCGAACGCACGCATCACGGCTTTCGGATTCAGCTCATGCAGGTATTCCATCCCCGCCGATAAAAAGCCGCCGGTGCCCGCCGTCGGGTCATAAATGGTGCGGATGATCCCGTCGCGGGTCAGCGCTTCATCGTCTTTCATAAAGACCAGCGCGGTGGTCAGGCGCACAATGTCGCGCGGGGTAAAGTGCTCGCCCGCTGTTTCATTAGAGCCTTCCGCAAACCGGCGGATCAGTTCTTCAAACACCAGCCCCATATCGTGGTTGGATACCGCCGCCGGGCTGAGATCGGTTGCTGCGACTTTTTGCACTACTTTAAACAACAGATTGGCTTCGCCGAGCTGACTGATAAATTCGCTGAATTTGAAGTGTTCGAAAATCTCGCGGGCATCGGTAGAGAAGCTCTGAATGTAGTTCTCCAGATTATCCCGGATATCTTTTTGCCCGAGATTTCTGAGATTCATCGGCGAAGTATTGAAGAAAGCCAGTCCGCCGGTGGCGCGCAAAATCAGCTTTTCCTGCGCTTCTTCCGGCAGGTACATCGCCTGAACTTTTTGCGCCTCCATCACGACGGCGTCTTTGCTGTTTTCCAGCACGCATTCCAGACGGCGCAGTAAGGCGAAGGGAAGGATGATACGGCCGTACTGTGACTGCTTGAAATCACCACGAAGCAGATCAGCCACTGACCAGATAAAGGCAGCAGTTTGAGAAAAGTCCATTCTTGACATGGAAAGTCCGTTTCTATTTTTCGGAAAGGTAAGCGAAATACATTAGCGATACTGAAGATAAAAAACCCAACACAGATCATATTAAAGACAATTGATCTGTATTAGCACCAATTTACAATAATTAATAATAAATAACGTAAGCGATATTCATGTTATTTATCTATAACACCTTTCCTTCCCGTGCAAACCGCTGCCGTCTTCGCCCCTCTCAATACTGTTTATTTTGTGACTCACTTCAAGTTTTTTCCTTTCCTGCCGATACATAAAACTTAAGATTCCTTCCAGGGAAACGCCCATGTTAAAGACTATCCGCTCACGCATTATCACAGCCTGTATCGCCATCGTAGCGTGCTCGCTGGTTATCAATACGTTCCTCAGTTACACCGTTGCTAACAAATATAACGGTCAGGCGACCGACAGTACGCTGAACGCCCTGACCTCCAGCCACACGCAAGGGATAAGCGACTGGGTGAGTTCTAAAACAGGGATGATCGTTTCACTGCAACAAGTCGCCATGTCGGAAGATCCGATCCCGGTGCTCAAACAGATTGCCAGCGCAGGCGGATTTACTAACGTCTATGTCGGTTATGCCAACAAAACCGCGAAGTTCTCCGATCCGACCGGTGTGCCTGCGGATTACGATCCGACCGGTCGCCCGTGGTACACGCAGGCAGCACAAGCCGGACATCCGGTTGCCACGCCGCCGTATATCGATGCAGGCACCGGTAAGCTGGTGGTCACTTTCGCCGTCCCGGTTATGGAATCTGGCACCCTGAAAGCGATTGTGGCCGGTGACGTGTCGATGGACAGCGTGGTGAATAATGTCAATACCATTCATCCGACGCCCGGCAGTTTCGGCATGCTGGTGGATAAATCCGGTATTATCATTGCGCATCCTGATGCCAGTCTGGCGCTGAAACCCTTTTCTGCGCTGGCACAAGGTGTCGATTTACCGGCGCTATTTGCGGCGAATTCACCGCTGGATATTGAGCTTAATGGCACGGTAAAGCGCGTTCGCGCCATGCCGGTGGCGGGCACCGAGTGGTTTACGCTGGTGGCGCAGGACAAGAAAGAATCCACGGCGGGCATGCGATCCCTGCTGACCTCATCGGTAATTACGCTGATTGTCATCGTACTGATTTCAGCAGTGGTCATCGGGCTGATGATCAGCAAATCCTTCCGCCGTCTGTCGGTGGTGCGCGATACACTTAACGCGATCAGTTCCGGTGAAGATGACCTCACACAGCGCCTGCCGACTGACGGGCACGATGAAGTGACGCAAATCGCGCATGCCTTCAACACCTTCGTCGATAAGCTCAGCAAAGTGATGTCGGAGATCCGTACCACCAGCGAATCAGTCAAAATTGCCGCTGATGAAATTGCCGCTGGCAATAATGATTTGTCGGGCCGTACCGAATCCGCAGCGGCCAGCCTGCAACAAACGGCGGCGTCGCTGGAACAAATCACAGCGACGGTTTCTCAGTCGGCAAGTTCGGCCAAACAGGCGTCCAACACGGCGCGATCGGCATCCGAAGCGGCCATACGCGGTGACGAAGTGGTGACCAAAGTCATCACCACGATGGAAAGCATCGAAACGGCTTCTTCGAAAATCGGGGATATCACCGGCGTTATCGACGGCATCGCGTTCCAGACCAACATTCTGGCGCTGAACGCGGCGGTCGAGGCCGCGCGTGCCGGAGAACAAGGGCGCGGTTTTGCGGTAGTCGCCAGCGAGGTACGCAGTCTGGCGCAGCGCAGCGCCCAGGCGGCGAAGGAGATCAAAGTGCTGATCGAATCCACCGTCAGCAGCGTGGCATCCGGCTCGGCGCAGGTGCGGCTGGCCAGTGACAGCATGAGTGAAATCGTCAGCAACGTGTCAAACGTCAGCCATGTGATGCTCGAGATCACCCACGCCTCTGAAGAGCAGATGCAGAGTATCCACGAGATCAACCGGGCAATCACCCAGCTCGACGGCATGGTGCAGCAGAACGCCGCCATGGTTCAGCAGTCCACCGGTGCCGCGTCGGCATTGCAGGAACAGGCAACGGGTCTGGCGCTCGCCGTAGGGCATTTCCGGGTGTAATCACGCCGCCTGACTAAGATATTCACCGTAGCGCCCGGACTTTATCCTCCGGGCGTTTTTTGTTTTACTTCTGCGACTCTTCCTGCAATTTCCGCCGACCTCAGATTTTTCGCAGTGTCTTTTTTATGCTAGGATTTCGACAAGAATATATAAAAACAGCGTGTCATCTTTGAGGAACAATGAATGAAGTATCCCGTTGAGTTTCGATGGACTCAAAAACATGAGGATTATTGTGTACACCATAAGATCCATCTTAAATTCCCGGAAATAGTGAAAGGAATATACAAAAAGAGAAATATATTCCTTTTTAAAAAAGGGGAGAGAATAAAATTCACCACGGATGTTTGGATCGAAGAATATGCCTCGATGCCGCGGAAAAGTTTCTGTTCGATGGGCGCGTATTCTTATGCGTGCAGTAAATTACCCAATAACCTCAAAACCGGCAGATTTTGCAGCCTGGCCGCAGGGGTGCGGATTATGGGGCCGCAACACCCCATCCACCGGTTTACGACCAGCCCGCTGACCTATCATGATTTTTTCCCGAAAGTGGCACAGGAGCAATTCGGAGAAACGCTCAACATTGCCGGGTTCGACTATATTCCGGCGGAGACGGTATTAGGTCATGATGTCTGGGTGGGAGAACACGCCGTATTAAAAGGCGGTATCACCATCGGTAATGGAGCTGTTATTGCGGCCAATGCGGTGGTCACCAGTGATGTGCCGCCTTACGCCATCGTCGGCGGCATTCCGGCTAAGATCATTAAATACCGCTTTGCACCGGAGATCATCGATCGCCTGCAGGCGATTGAATGGTGGGATTATAAAATTACCGATCTACCCGATGTCACCCAATCGCATGACATCCTTTATTTCCTCCAGCAGATGGAAGAAAAAATAGCCCGTGGCGAAATAAGAAAATATCAATATAAAGTGGTTAATATCGCGCAAGAGTTGGCGAAAATATAACAACATCCACACGCTGCCAGCCACTCCTCAGAGGTGTGGCCGGCGGTTCATCACTTTCCCGTTCTCGCCGCGAAAATTGCCGACAGTCTGTCCGGCCTTTTTCATGCGCCTGCGGGCGCTAGGCTTTCAGTTCCCGCTCAACCAGCGTAGTCAGCACGCCGATACCCAGCGGAATGATGTCGTCATTAAAGTCATATCGCGGGCTGTGCAAAGAGGCCGACGGCGTTGCGCCATCCGCACCTAACCAGAAATACGCCCCCGGACAGGCCTCGAGTAAATAGGCAAAATCTTCTGCGGCCATTGACGGCGCATTATTGAAATGCACTTTCTGAATGCCAGGCGTATTTTCAGCTGCGTCGCGCACAATATTCGCCTGCGCAGCGTGATTTTGCGTCACCGGATAGCCATATTCCCAGCGCACTTCCCCTTTCACACCAAACGGCTGAGGCACCGCATTGACGTATTCCTCAATCAGCTGCCAGCAGGTTTCACGGGTTTTACTGCTCAGGCAACGCAGCGTGCCCGACATTTGCAGCGTTTCCGGGATCACGTTGATGGCTTCACCGGCCTGAAGCTGCGTCAGGCTGATCACCGTTTGTTCCAGCGGCGACAGGCGGCGTGAAATCAGGCTTTGCAGCGACAGGATAAGTTGCGCGCCCGCCACCACCGGATCTGCGCCAAGTTCCGGCATCGCCGCGTGGCAGCCCTTACCGGTCAGCGTGATAAAGAAATTATCCTGCGAGGCCATCATCGGCCCCTGACTGACCGCCACCTCGCCGACCGGCAAGCCCGGCCAGTTGTGCAGCGCGTAAACCGCCTGCATCGGGAAGCGTTCAAACAGCCCTTCTTTCACCATCATTTCGCCGCCACCAAAGTTCTCTTCGGCAGGCTGAAAGATGAAATGCACAGTTCCGCGAAAATGGCGGTTCTCACTCAGATGTTTTGCCAGTCCCAGCAAAATCGACGTATGGCCGTCATGACCGCAGGCGTGCATCAGCCCCGGATTCTGCGACTGGTGAGCGAAATCATTCAGTTCATGGATGGGCAGCGCATCGATATCTGCGCGTAAACCAATGGACGGCCCCTCGCCGTTTCGCAATGTTGCGATAACGCCGGTTTCCGCGATTCCGGTGTGGACTTCGAGGCCAAATGACAGTAACAGCTCACTGATTATTTTTGCGGTGCCATGTTCATTCAGACCCAGTTCCGGGCGCATGTGGAAGTCCCTGCGCCATTGTTTTGCCTGCTCAATAATGTGTTGGGAAATGACCGCCATAAACCCTCTGTGCTGTTCAAAATCCGAAGCTGTGCGATGCGCTCACCGGCACGTATTGGGTTAAAAGTATCACATCCCGTCGTGAACAGTTAAACGGGCTCGATGAAATTACGGTGGGGGATCTACTCCCGTGTTCCTAAAATGGCTCTCTGTTTCTGCTTTGTATATCAGGGTTTATTTTCAGGACATTTCGATCTGCGCCCTTAAGTTACGGACACGAAAAAGGCGGCAAACGCCGCCTCTTCTGCATACTGCTAATGACTGCTCAGCTTATTTGTACATTTCTGCTGTACCGTAAAGCTGGTTATTACCGGATGCACCGATAATACGATATGAACTTGCGCCCGCCTGGGTGGCTTTTGCATTCAGTTCTGATTGCAGACCGGAAATTGAACCGGTGCTTGATGCGCCGACCACACCGAGTGATTGCTGACCTGCCGGAGCGGACTGAACTTCAGTGGCTGCCAGAGTGGTGAATGATGCGGTTGCCAGTGCGATAGCGGCGAATGTCATAGCGATAGTTTTCATGATGTTATTTCCTGTTCGTTAATTTTTGTTCGGGGTGCCTTCTTCAGGAACCTCAGTTTCAGGTCAACGTTATTTATTCATTAACGTTCGATAAGTAAATATTAAGCGTCGGTGATATGTTGTGCAAGCACTTTATTTAACGAACGTTAACTAATTGTGCGTTCGCAAGGAAATGGCAGAGATAAGGTGTAAAGCTGGAAAGGGGAAACCCCGACAATCACGCGGGGTTTTAGGGATGCCTTCAATGCAGACCCTGAAGTGATGTCTTCTTATTTTTTGTTAAAGCCCGGTATAAAGCGGTTCACATCCACTTCAAGGAACTCGCTGCGCTGGAAATTCGCTTTCAGGTTGTAAGGTACTGTGCAGTCGAAAATGGTTTTGCAAGCAATACCGTGGTCGCGCACCGACGGGCTGAAGGCCGGATCTGATGATGGATCCAGCGGATGGCAGCGTACGCCGGGAATAAAAACGGTGCTGACGTCGCCCTGATAACGGGTGGTCATTGCCCAGATCACGTCGTTGAGGTCGAAGACATCGACATCTTCATCCACCAGCATCACGTGTTTCAGCTCGGAGAAAGCGGCGAATGCCAGTAATGCGGCCTGGCGCTGGCGACCTTCATCCGCTGCAAAACGTTTTTTCACCTGCACAACCGCCAGGTATTTACCAGTACCCGGAGACGGGCAGTGAACGTTCTGCACAAAGCCCGGCAGCGCGCGTTCTACCATCTGCAAAATACTGGCTTCGGTCGGGATACCGGCCATATTGGTATGTTCGTCGCTTGGCCCGATACAGGTTTGCAAAATAGGATGGCGGCGGTGCGTGATGGCTTTCACTTTAATCACCGGCACTTCGGCCTGCGCGGCACCGGTGTAACCCGGGAATTCAGGCATCGCTTTGCCGGTGTTGGTATTCTGATCTTCGCGAACGCGATAGTTCGGCACCAGTTCACCTTCGATAACCACTTCGGCGTTGGCGATACCACGCGCGTTAACAGTCAGAGCATCCACCAGTTCGACGGCCTGATTACGCAAACTGCCTGCGACAGACAGTTCGTCAAAGCCCAGAGGCGTGGTTGGCGGCTCGAAGCACGCCCCGATTTCAATCGCCGGATCAACGCCGATGCTGATGGTGATAGGCAGCGCTTTACCTGCGGCCTCGGCTTTCTGGCGGAATACGTCGAGGTGGCGGACAGGCACAAAGTACATAGAGATTTCGTCTTTGCTCTGCACGCACAGGCGGTGAATGGTGACGTCATGCTCGCCGGTTTCAGGATCTGCGGCATAACACATACCCAGTGTGAAATACGGGCCTGCGTCATCCGGCGTATTGGTTGGCGCTGGCAGGATTTTCAGAATGTCGAAATCCGGGTCGGTTGCCAGATGAACCACTTCCTGACAGACCGCTTTTTCACGCGGGATAACGACCGGCGGAACAGGATTCGACACCGAATCTTTCAGCATAAACGCCAGATTTTCCGGCGTGGTGCCAAACAGGCGCGCCACACGTTTACGCGAAGACAGCAGGCCAATCAACACCCGCATATCGTCATACCCTTTGACCTTATTAAAGATCATCGCCGGACCGGTTTGGGTCGGACGTTTCACGGTGCCATTGGCCCCTACGTAGCGATATACACCGGATAACTCTGCAATGGGATCAACAGGTTCATCGGTGTAGATAAGTTCGTCGTCGTACTGGCTTAACACCTCCAGTGCGGAACGAAGATCAGTCACTTTGGTTTGTTTTTCAGACATCTCAGGCTCCTTAATTCATGTAACCGGTAATGCAGCCGGAAAATTAGTACTGCTGCTTCCCGCCAGTGTGCAAAGGATCGGTGATAAGAGTCCAATAACAATACACGGCTCTTTGATAAGGGATTATTATGAGGAAAACGCATGGGAGGATTTATGGATCACCGGCAATTACAGTCATTTGTGGTGCTGGCAGAGGTACTGCATTTTGGCAAAGCGGCCCTGCAACTCAACATCGCGCAACCCGCATTAAGTCAGCAGATTAAAGCACTTGAACAGTCACTGGGTATCCCGCTCTTCACCCGTGATAAGCGCCATGTGGCGCTGACCTTCGAAGGGCAGCAGCTGGTGGAAGAAGCACGTACAGCTATCACGCACTACGAGAGATTTCTCGAGAACGCGCGCAGTTTGCGACAGGGGCATAAAGGGCAGCTGAAGATCAGCTATGTCGGGTCGTCGATTCTGGATCCGGCTCTTGCGCTGTTAATTAATGGTTACCGCAGACAGAAACCGGACATTGAAATCGTTATCGAGGAACATAACGTTCACGAGCAACTAACACTTTTACTCAATTATCAGCTGGATATCGCCCTCGTGCGTTCGCCGGTGCCACGGTTTGCGGAACTTGAGTATCTCGATATCGCCACCCGCCCGCTGATTGCCGTGCTGCCACGTGATCACCCTGCCGGTTCCGGGCAAAAAATCGCCCTCTCCTCGCTCTCGGGATCCCCCTTCCTTATCCAGAAGGATCCGCCGGGTGTGGGCCTTGGCTGGTCAGCCATCAACGCCTGCCAGCAGGCCGGATTTGTGCCACAGAAAATTCAGTTCACGCAGGATGTTTCCGCTGCAATCGGGCTGGTTTCGATGGGCATGGGCGTGACGCTGGTACCAGAAACCCAGCGCTCAATGATGATTTCGGATGTGAATTACTGTTTCCTGACCGATCCCGGTGCGACCACCACGCTGACCCTCAGCTGGCAGCGGCATCTGAAAAATAAAGCGCTGGCGGATTTCATGGTTTATGCGCGGGAACTGACGAAGCCTGTGTAACAGGAGTTCGCCTGTCAGCAGGACAGCCCGAACTCATGCTTTTTTTCTACAGCATCAAATTCATGCTTTTCACCATCATGATTGAACAGACCTGGACTGCTTTCTGCTCTCGTGAAATTCAATAATCAGCGCGGCAAGGTCGTCTTCTTCAGCGTACAGATAGGCAACTGGCACATCCAGCACTTTGGCTATCCGCTTTACCGTGTCCTGATCCGGCTGATGTTTGCCCTTTTCATACTGATTCATGCGCGCACTTGATGATGCCTCATCCACACCTGCCAGAACGCCTAACCTATATTGAGAAAGTCCCGCACGCAGACGCGCTTCCTTGAGTCTCTTAATCAACATGATGTCGGAGCCAACCTTTTACTAAGTTATTCTTAGTTTTGTATTGTGTTATTTTTAAGCGCCACACATACTAAGGATAACTTAGTAATCACCATTAACAGTGAGTCTTACATGACAGGTTCAAAAGATTGGCACACTGCAGATATCATCGCAGCAATCAGAAAGAAAGGGACAACAATGGCTGCAGTTTCAAGGGACGCGGGATTGAGTTCATCCACACTTTCCAACGCGCTGGCAAGGCCGTGGCCGAAAGGTGAAATGATCATTGCCAGAGCAATCGGGATCGAAGAGAAAGAGATCTGGCCGAGCTGGTACAGGGATGCAAAAACAGGAATTGTAATAACCAGAAAACTGAGAAGCTGAGCGGGTTAATGATTTGAAATCAGGAGGATGTAAATCTTAAATGGTGCCGACTACCGGAATCGAACTGGTGACCTACTGATTACAAGTCAGTTGCTCTACCTACTGAGCTAAGTCGGCATTTTGGAGTGTTACCGGGGAACTACGGGGTGCTAAATTAGTGAAATCTGACGCTGACGTCAAGCCCTCACAGGTGCGTTTGCTGCTTTTCTCATCACCCTGCTCAAAATAGGGACTTAGCACCGGCTTCATGACGAAAAATCCACCGGTGCTACGCGTTACGGACGGACTAAATCGTCGCCGTAACCAATCCATTTGTAGGTCGTCAGGGCTTCTAATCCCATCGGGCCGCGGGCGTGCAGTTTTTGCGTGCTGACCGCCACTTCTGCGCCTAAACCGAACTGCCCGCCGTCGGTGAAACGGGTGCTGGCGTTGACGTAAACCGCGGAGGAATCCACCTCACGCACGAAACGGTCGGCGCTGCTGATGGAACGGGTAAGGATCGCATCAGAATGCTCGGTGCCGTAGGTGCGGATATGCGCCACGGCGGCGTCCAGACCAGCGACCACGGTCACGTTCAAATCCAGCGACAGCCATTCATCCGAATAATCTTCTTCGGTCACGGCCAGTACTTTCGCCGGGCCATTTTGCAGATAAGGCATCGCGGATTCGCTGGCGTGCAGCGTGACGCCTGCACGGTGCATTTTATCACTCAGTTCCGGCAGGAAACGGGCAGCAATCGCCTGATGTACCAGCACGGTTTCGAGGCTGTTACAGGCACTCGGACGCTGCACTTTTGCGCTTTCCAGCACGGTCAGCGCTTTGTCGAAATCTGCGCTTTCATCCACAAACGTATGACATACGCCGATACCGCCGGTGATCACCGGAATGGTGGACTGCTCGCGGCACAGCTTATGCAGCGCCGCGCCGCCGCGTGGGATCAGCATGTCGACGTATTTATCCAGACGCAGCAGTTCCGCGACCAGTGCGCGATCCGGACTTTCGATGGCCTGTACCGCCGCTTTCGGCAGACCGCACTCTTCCAGCGCCAGCTGAATGACGTTTACCGTCGCCTGATTGGTGTGATGCGTTTCTTTTCCGCCGCGCAGGATAACGGCATTGCCGGTTTTCAGGCACAGGCTGGCGACGTCGATGGTGACGTTCGGGCGCGCTTCATAAATCACGCCGATCACACCGAGCGGCACACGACGGCGTTCGAGACGCAAACCGCTGTCCTGCAGTGAACCATCCATCACCTGCCCTACCGGATCGCTCAGACGGCAGACGTCGCGCACGTCGCTGGCAATCGCCGATAAACGTGCGGGCGTCAGCAACAGGCGGTCTAATAACGCTTCGCTCATGCCGCTTTCGCGTGCGGCGGCCATGTCGAGTTCGTTGGCAAGAATAATGCTCTGGCTGTTGGCTTCGAGCATGTCGGCCATCAGCATCAGCGCGCGGTTTTTCTGCGCGGTGCTGAGGGTGGAGAGCTGCCAGGACGCGGCTTTCGCGGCCTTGCCCATCTCGTTAAGCATGGAATACTCCTTAACTGACAATCATGTCGTCACGATGCACGGCAACCGGGCCGTATTCGTAACCGAGAATTTCGCTGATCTGCTGAGAGTGATGGCCGGCAATCATGCGCATCGCATCGCTGTTATAGCGGCTGACACCGTGCGCGAGGTCGCGTCCGTTCAGGTTGCGGATGCGGATCACTTCGCCACGCGAGAAATCGCCTTTCACTTCGCGGATACCTTTTGGCAGCAGCGAGCTGCCACGCTCCATCATGGCGGAAACCGCGCCGTCGTCGATGGTGATTTCACCGGCAGGCGGTGCGCCGAAGATCCAGCGTTTACGGTTCTCCAGCGGCGTCTGCATCGCGTGGAAACGGGTGCCGACTGACACGCCGTTAATCACATCGCCAATCACGCCCGGCAGGTTGCCTGCGGCAATAATGGTATCGACACCCGCACGGCACGCGACATCCGCAGCCTGCAACTTGGTCGCCATACCGCCGGTGCCCAGGCCGGAAACGCTGTCGCCCGCCACGCCACGCAGTTCGTCATCAATAGTCATGACTTCGCGGATCAGTTCCGCCTGCGGGTTGGTGCGCGGATCGGCAGTAAACAGGCCACTTTGATCAGTCAGCAGCAGCAGTTTATCGGCACCAGCAAGAATGGCCGCCAGCGCAGAAAGATTGTCGTTATCGCCGACTTTAATCTCCGCCGTCGCCACCGCATCGTTCTCGTTAATGACCGGCACAATGTGGTTATCGAGCAGCGCATGCAGGGTGTCGCGGGCGTTCAGGAACCGCTCGCGGTCTTCCATATCGGCACGCGTCAGCAGCATCTGACCAATGTGGATGCCATAAATAGAAAACAATTGCTCCCACAGCTGGATTAAGCGGCTTTGCCCGACGGCAGCCAGCAGCTGTTTGGAAGCAATGGTGGCGGGGAGTTCGGGGTAGCCAAGATGTTCACGCCCGGCAGCAATTGCGCCCGACGTCACAATCACAATCCGATGCCCTGCCGCATGTTGCTGCGCGCATTGGCGGACAAGCTCAACAATGTGAGCACGGTTGAGGCGGCGTGAACCGCCAGTGAGCACGCTGGTGCCCAGTTTTACAACCAGTGTCTGGCTACCACTCATAATCGTTCCATTAGTGTGAAGAAGAAGTGCTTCTGTGTCTTTTTAACAGGGGAGAAGCGTTATGCCAACCGGCATAACGCTATAATAGCAGCATTCAGTATGGGAATGGGTAGTACGGAAGGTCAGGCAGAGAGCTTCACCGGTTGTTCGCTGAAATCATCAGCGGGTTCCAGTCTGAGCGACATCTCTTCAATCATCTTATTCAGGTTCTTGTGAAACACTTTTAGTGTCGTCTCAAGCTTCTCACGAACTTCAGCATCTTTAATGTTTTGCGCTTTCCAGATGCCATCTTTATCGAACAAACCGAAATGATAAACATAGGTAAAACGTTCAGCTTCTGCCTGTAACTCAATCCACCAGCCCCAGAATTCACGTTTCTCTGGCGCGGGTTTCACGTTCACACAAACCGCTAAGCAGTCAAAGAAAAAGCGGTCGTTCTCGCATTTCCCTTCTCTAATGTACGGCCCCAATGTACCGAAACGTTTCATTAGCCTGCTTTTAGGATGACCACTTGGTAACGTCATTGTACAACCTCCATAGAAAGACGATCCTTTTTAGCAAAACGTTAGGAATTAGCAACCGTTAAGTTAACGCATATGCTTTTGCAACCACTCACAAATCTCGCGCAAAGCGCGATCAAAATGCGCGTAAAGCGGCTCGTTCTGAATCGCTAAAAGCTTGCCTTCAGATGAGGAATCCGCAATCAACTTGGCTTCAGCCTTCGGACTGAAGATGTCATTTTCCCAATACGCAGCCAGCATTGGCGTCGGCGTTCTGCGCCCGAGCAGCCCCTGCATTTTCAGAGAATATCGATTAAGTTCGGTTTTGAGGGCGGAATCCGACGCGCTCGACATCCCGAGCCGGCTCGCCAGTACATCCATATACATATCGGGAACCTGTTCCTGACATTTCGGACAGCTCAGCAGGGAATGCACCAGCGCGCCTAATGTGGCGACAGCGCAAACACGGCGCGGTTCGAGATAGGCCAGACGCACAGCGACGTTCGCACCAAAGCGATAACCGAGCAGGCTGACACGTCTGGCATCGACCCACGGAACATCGGAAAGCTGGTGCAACACCTGCTGATGCAGGAAGCTGGTGTCCTGAGTGAGTTTCCATTTCGACGAAAACCCGATCGACGGCATGTCGATGGTCAGCATCGCAATGCCCATCGGCGCGAGATATGAACGGAACAGGCGCTGATGGTCACTTTGCAAAGTATCCAGACCCCCGCACACCATCACCGTTGGGAACGGCGCTTCACCTTCATTCGGCAGATGCAGAAAACCGGTAATTGGCGCTCCGCCCGGAATTTTGAAGTCGATCTCTTTGAGAGAATACGGCGAATGTTCTGACGCTTTTTCAAACGCTTTATTGGCCAGCACTTCGGACTGTTCTGCCAGCGTATCGCCTTTCAGATGCGGATAACCGGCGATGCTGTAAAGATTCGCCGCCTTCAGCCAGTATTCACTGGCCAGGTTCGGATCTTTTTCTTCGGCGGCTTTTTGCTGCCACGCCATCGCCTGATTAGACCATTCGTAAACCCAGTTGCCGTTACGGTAGCCAATCACCGTGTCCAGCAGCAGCGGATTGCTGTGCTCGGCTTTGGAAACTGCTATGCGCGAAAGCACTTCTTCAACTTCTAAAGGATCTACACCCCGCCATATCCACATCAGGCGGTTAATGGTTCTGTACCAGCAATTTACCGTGTCGCCTTCCAGCGCAGTATGCATCGGCGGGTGCGTTTTATGATGATGAACGCGACGAACCAGCGTCGAAGTTTCCGGGTATTTAAAGGAAGGTTTAAACAGTTTTTCCGTAAGGTTGGCTGGAGCCATAATGCATGATCCTCCGTTAGCAAGCAGCAGGCCGCCTGCAGGCGACCCTTTCTGGACGGGATTATAACCCGCCCACGGTGCGACAGGACAGGAATGAGGTCAAGCGGAAAGGATTTCAAGTCAACAAAAGCAAAACGCCCGGCAATGAGCCAGGCGTTTATAAACAGCGGGAAAAATTATTTTCCTACCAGAGGCGGGACGAATACCACGCCCATATCCCACGGCTGTTCGATCCAGGTGTTCTGCGGAATGTCGATCACGTAATCATCGACCAGCGGTGCGCCGGCTGGTTTAGCGAAGATGGTGATGAAGTGTGCTTTCGGATACATTTCGCGAATGGCTTTCGCGGTGCCACCGGTATCAACCAGATCGTCGATGACGATAAAGCCTTCGCCGTCGCCTTCTGCGCGTTTCAGCACGTGCATTTCGCGCTGATTATCATGGTCGTAGCTGGAGATACACACGGTATCCACATGGCGGATGCACAGCTCGCGAGCCAGCAACGCTGCAGGAACCAGGCCGCCACGGCTGACTGCAATAATACCCTTCCATTGTTCTGCCGGCAGCAGGCGTTTAGCCATGGTGCGGGCGTGGATTTGCAGCATGTCCCAGGTTACAACGTATTTTTCGCTCATAAAGGTGTCCCAGCCAGTGAATTAACGGCTTTTAAAAATTTATTGGGGGGGAAAAAGGTTGCGCGAGATTATAGTGAGTCCGGCTCACAAAAACCAGTAATTATCTGGCCTCAGCGGCCTAAAAATCCCGGAATTTATCCCCGCGCCCGCGCACAGGTTAAGATTAAGTGATATTCTGTCAGACCACTCGCCACACAGTCTGGCGGGGATTACTTAACCTTAAACCTACAGCATCTCAATCAGTTCCCCTGCAAATGGAGCCTGAATGAGCTGACTGTTACAGGAGACTTATAGTGTCTGAACTGTCTCAGCTTTCGCCACAACCGTTGTGGGATATTTTTGCCAAAATCTGTTCAATTCCGCATCCTTCTTACCATGAAGAAGAACTGGCAAAACACATCGTTGAATGGGCACAGGAAAAGGGTATCCACGCTGAGCGTGATGAAGTCGGCAACATTTTGCTGCGTAAACCGGCCACCAAAGGCATGGAAAACCGCAAAGCCGTAGCCCTGCAGGCGCACCTCGATATGGTGCCGCAGAAAAACAACGATACCGTTCATGATTTCACTAAAGATCCGATCCAGCCCTTCATCGAAGACGGTTGGGTAAAAGCCCGCGGTACTACGCTGGGTTCTGACAACGGCATCGGTATGGCGTCCGCGCTGGCTGTTCTGGCTGATGACAGCGTAGAACACGGCCCGCTGGAAGTGTTGCTGACCATGACCGAAGAAACCGGCATGGCAGGCGCATTCGGCCTGCAACCGAACTGGTTACAGTCTGAAATCCTGATCAACACCGATTCCGAAACCGAAGGCGAAATCTATATGGGTTGCGCCGGCGGGATTGATTTTACTGCCACACTGCCATTAAGCCGTGAAGCGGTACCGGCCGGTTTCACTACCCTGAAACTGACCCTGAAAGGCCTGAAAGGCGGCCACTCCGGCGCTGATATCCACTTAGGGCTCGGCAACGCAAGCAAACTGCTGGCGCGTTTCCTGGCTGATAATGCCGAAACCCTCGGCCTGCGCGTACTGGACTTCACCGGTGGCACACTGCGTAACGCCATCCCGCGTGAAGCGATTGTGACTCTGGCCGTTGCCGCAGATAAAGTGGATGCACTGAAAGCGGCTGCTCAGGAATTCCTGGCGACCATTCAGTTCGAACTGTCAGCGGTTGAGAAGAAAATTGCTCTGGTCGTGGAACCGGCTGAAAGCGCTGCAAAAGCGCTGACCGCTGAAACTCAGGGTAAATTCATTGCCTTACTGAACGCAACGCCTAACGGCGTGATCCGCATGAGTGACGACGTGAAAGGCGTGGTAGAAACCTCGCTGAACGTCGGTGTTGTCACCATGAAAGATGACGAAGTGGCGATCAACAGCCTGATCCGTTCTCTTATCGACAGCGGTAAAGAATATGTGGTCAGCATGCTGAATTCACTGAGTGAACTGACTGGCGCGAAAAGCCTGGCAAAAGGCAGCTACCCTGGCTGGAAACCTGAGCCAAGCTCTCCGGTCATGACGCTGGTGCGTGAAACTTACCAGACACTGTTCAACAAAACTCCGAACATCATGGTGATCCACGCCGGTCTGGAATGCGGTCTGTTCAAAAAACCGTATCCGGAAATGGACATGGTTTCCATCGGGCCAACCATCACCGGGCCACACTCGCCGGATGAGCAGGTTGAAATCGCCAGCGTTGAGCTGTACTGGAAACTGCTGACGGCTCTGCTGAAAGCGATTCCTCAGAAGAACTGATTTTTAAGCTCCCTCCCCTGCGAAGGTGTTTAGACCGGACACATGGTGAACACATGTTCGGGGACATAGTGAACACTTTTTGCCGTGTTTACCCACCGTGATCGACTTCGTCTTGAGGTCGATCACGCCGATTTTCGTTTTATACCACCACACGCTGTAGATGCCATCAATTGCCTCTTCTTCTATCCCTAATTGCTCTTTGATAAAAGCCTTCCCAACGCGATACGCCTTCCCGTTAAGCGTCAGCTTTCCGCTGATATCTACTTTTCTCGTCTGCATGTTGCTATCGTATTCCGCTGCTTTAGGCTGTGGATTGTAAGCTCGCGAGCTCGGGCTGTAGCGGCTTGATGGAACGGATAGCGCGATGCCTTCGTGAGGCCGTTGCGTGTTGTAAATCTCCCGCCACTCATCCAGCGCCTGCTGCATCACGGGCAATGACGGGAAGTCCCGCTGCACCAGAAGCTCCTCTTTTAAAGTCCTGTGAAAACGCTCATCCTTGCCCTGCGTTTGCGGATGGTAAGGTCTTGAATGACTGACGCCTATTCCCTGACGCATCAGCCAGAGTTCCAGCCGCGTCCAGATGCCGACGGTGCTTCCCCAGGGCGAACCGTTATCCATCGTCATCCTTTCGGGCAGGCCATAACGCTCGAACGTGTCGATAAGCTTATCCTGCACCGTCTCCCGGCGTTCATCCTTACACCCCTGTAAACACAGGGAAAATCGGGAGTGGTCGTCCAGTACGGTCAGCGGGTGGCAACGCCCGTCGCCACAGGGGACGTGCCCTTTAAAATCCATCTGCCACAGGCTGTTGGGATAAGGATGCTCGAAGCGCCCGACGGCGGGATGACCGGCGGGCTCTTTAGGCTGAATAAGACCGTGGCGCGTCAGTACGGCGTGCACCGTGCTGACGGCAGGCAGCGTCAGGCCGAGATCTTCAAGCCGCCGCTTCAGCTTGCGTGCACCCCATGCGGGATGCTGATGACGCAGTGAAACGATGCGCTGTTCAAGGTCGGTGTCGGTATGTAAAAGAGAGGTAACAGGCCGGGTAGAACGGTTGACCAAGCCCGCCTCGCCGGCGTCGACAAATCGCCGGAGCCACTTATAGCCGGTGTTCGGGGCAATGTTGAACGCCCGGCAAAGTGCGCGAAAGTTAGCGCCTCCCCCTTCGCAGGGGGAGGCGCTAAAAGCAGCCCTTACAAACGCTTAAAATTATTCCCAGGGCAACAGCAACTGCCGCTCAATCTGCGGATCCTGCAACGTCACATGCAACCCCACCAGCCTGACTCCCCGACCGCCGCGCCGTTGTTCCCAGGTATCACGCGCCACTTTCAGCAAATCTTCTTTATTTAGCACCGGCCAGACGTGTTCCTGCGTGGTCTGCTGGAAATCATGAAATTTGAGTTTTACGCCCTGCCGCGCAATGCGCAGATCCGGACTGACACGGCTTAAGCGCGTCTGTAGTTCGGGATATAAACGTTCGATCAGCGCCACGCACTCTTCCCAGCTGTGAATATCTTCCGCCAGGGTACGTTCCACGCCGACGGATTTACGCAGGCGTTCAGGCGAAATTTCACGTTCGTCGATCCCCTGACAGCGTTCCCACAACACGCGGCCAAACTTACCGAAACCCTTGAGCAGTTTTGCCAAATCATAACGCTGCACATCGCCGCAGGTGATCAGCCCCTGCTCCTGCAAGCGCTGGGCGGTGACTTTACCAACGCCTGGGATTTTACTCAGCGGAAGATCCTGCAAAAACGTCTCGACTTTGTCCGGTGTTATCACAAACTGGCCGTTAGGTTTGTTCAGATCAGAGGCGATTTTTGCCAGGAATTTGATCGGCGCAATGCCCGCAGAAGCCGTCAGATTGATCTCATCGAAAATAGCCTGACGGATTTCAGCAGCAATCAGCGTGGCAGAACCGTTGCACTGCGTGGCCACGGAAACATCCAGATAAGCTTCGTCGAGTGACAACGGCTCGATCAATGGCGTATAACGCGCGAAGATTTCACGAATATGATTGGACGCTTCTTTATAAGCTTCCATTCTGCCGGGGATGACTTTCAGATGCGGGCACAGTTTCAGCGCCATTCCGGTGGGCATCGCGCTGTGAACACCGAATTTGCGGGCAGGATAATTGGCGGTACTGATGACACCCCGGCGGTCACGACTGCCGCCGATGGCAATAGGAATGTCGCGCAGGGAAGGATCATCGCGCATCTCGACGGCCGCGAAAAAGCAGTCCATATCCACGTGAATGATTTTACGCATAGCCCTCCCCCAATGACTGTATAAGTATACAGTTGAATGACGTAATTTCAAACACAGAAAATATCGGTTGATTTCGCTTAATTAATCACCAGGAATGGCATTGGAATAGTTTTACAATTCAAAGCCACAGAAATGATTATTTGGTGATTGCTAAAAAATTAATCAGTATTAATATGGCATCGTTTCAGACAGGCAGTACATAAGAAGAAAATCAGTGGCGGTCTTACAGGCAGTTCAGCTGTAGACAAAATAATCAGAAATATTACCAAGCAGGATTTAGAATGATCAGAATCGCGCTGTTTCTTGCGATGCTTCTCAGTTTGCCTTTATTTACAGCAAATTACGCCGTAGCCAGCGACGCTGTCCCGGTAAACGCAGCACTTAAAAAACAATTATTAGGTGCGCCCGTTTATATCCAGATTTTCAAACAAGAACGTAAACTCGAATTGTATGCTCAGCTCGACGGCGAATTTCGTCTGATCGGCAGCTATGGTATCTGTGATTTTTCCGGCGGTTTGGGAAATAAACGTCGCGAAGGCGATTTCAAAAGCCCGGAAGGTTTCTATAACGTGGATATTCACCACCTGAAACCCGACAGTCGCTTTTACCGCGCCATTAACATCGGCTTCCCGAATGCTTACGACATCTCGCAGGGTTATTCAGGTAAGTATCTGATGATCCACGGTAACTGTAAGTCAATCGGTTGCTATGCGATGACCGACGGTTATATGGACGAAATCTTTACCTATGTGCAGGCCGCGTTCCAGTTCGGGCAGCGTAATCTGCAAATCAGTATTTATCCGTTCAAAATGACCGATGCCAATATGAAGGCGCACAAAAATTCCAGCTACTTCAGCTTCTGGAGCCAGTTGCAGCCGGGATTTGCGTACTTTGAGAAACACCATCAGCCGCCGAACGTCGTGGTGAGTGATGGTAAATATGAAGTGTTGCAGCCGTTGTCCAACACCCCGCTGTCTTCACAGCTGGCGTTCGCCCCGATGAAATAATGCGAACTCACCTGGGGCAATTTTGTTCCAGGTTTCGTTTGCCGTCAGCGGTTGCGTGGCAATCACGGTGACGACATCGTTCGGTGTCGTCTGCTGCTGAAAATCAATTTCCACATCCTGATCCAACAACGTTGCCTTACCGAAAGGCGCCCGCCGCGTGATCCAGTGCAGATTGGTCGAGCAATACGCCATCACAAATTCCCCGTCCGACAGCAGCATGTTAAACACGCCTTTCTGCCGTAACTCATCCGCCAGCGACGCGATATAACGAAACACCGGCGGCCAGCTCGCAGGCCGGCGCGGATAACGTTGGGTGAGTTTGTGCAGCAGCCAGCAAAACGCATATTCGCTGTCGGTCTGACCTATCGGGCGCAGCGTACCGGTTTCCAGCTGGCGATAACCGCGAAGCTGGCCGTTATGGGCGTAAGTCCAGTTACGTCCCCACAGTTCGCGGGTAAACGGATGGGTATTTTCCAGCGCCACTTCGCCACGATTCGCCTGGCGAATATGGGAAATCACCGCGCAAGATTTGATCGGATATTCCTGAACCAGGCGGGCAATGGGCGAATTAAAACTCGGCATCGGATCTTTAAAAGTACGGCAGCCATTGCCTTCATAAAAGGTAATACCCCAGCCGTCTTTATGCGGGCCTGTCCCGCCTCCGCGCTGCACTAATCCGCTGAAACTGAAACAGATATCAGTTGGAACGTTAGCGCTCATCCCGAGCAATTCGCACATCACCAGCCTCCTTTATGGCAAAGGTCTTATGCCTTCGCCATTTCTTTTTCGATCAGAAGAATCAAAATATGAATGACTTTGATGTGGATTTCCTGCACGCGGTCTGCGAAACCAAAGTGCGGAACGCGGATTTCCACGTCGGCTGAGCCGTCCATTTTGCCGCCGTCTTTACCGGTCAGGGTAATGACTTTCATGCCTTTGGCACGCGCCGCTTCGATAGCTTTGATCACATTGCCGGAGTTGCCGGAAGTGGAGATGCCCAGCAGAACGTCGCCTTTCTGACCCACGGCTTCCAGATAACGGGAGAAGATATAGTCGTAGCCGAAATCGTTGCCGACGCAGGAAATGTGGCTGACGTCAGAAATGGCAATCGCCGGATAGCCCGGACGGTTTTCACGATAGCGGCCAGTCAGCTCTTCCGCGAAATGCATGGCGTCACAGTGTGAACCGCCGTTACCGCAGGAAATCACTTTCCCACCCGCTTTGAATGAATCAGCCAGCAGCACTGCTGCACGTTGAATAGACTCAATATTTGCCGGATCGCTGATGAATTTATTCAGCGTATCAGCAGCTTCGTTCAGTTCAGTACGGATAATATCCTGGTACATAGCAGCCTCTTTTATGTCCATTTGCAGCCGGTTTCAGCACGGCCGATAGCAATAAAACGTTCCGCTGTGCAGTTTAACGGAAAGCCGAAACAGCGAGAAGCAATGAAGAGGTAATGATTCCGATAGTTTCGGATTTTGACGCTTCGTGCGGCCGGTTTGTGAGCTGTGTTGTAATTAGTATGTAAACACATTGATAAAGAAATGAGCATGAACTAAAACCATAGTATCCCTATAACAGGTCAGACCTCCTACTACTCAGGAGCTTTACTATGATGGTTCTTAGCATTGTTGCATTTGTCGTGATCCTTGGTGTGTTGTTCTATCACAAGGTCAATCTTGCCCTCAGCAGCCTGATTTTACTGGCGTTTACCGCTGTCATGGGTGCCATTCATCTGTGGACGCTGTGGCTGTTACTGCCGCTGGCGATCATTTTGCTGCCGTTCAACGTGCCCGCCCTGCGCCGCGCATTGTTCTCAGCCCCTGCCCTGCGCACCTTCCGTAAGGTGATGCCGGCGATGTCGCGTACTGAAAAAGAAGCGATTGAAGCCGGGACTACCTGGTGGGAAGGCGATCTGTTTGGCGGCAAGCCGGACTGGAAAAAGTTGCAGGATTATCCTGAACAACGCCTGACCGAAGAAGAGCAGCGCTTTATCGACGGCCCGGTTGAAGAAGCCTGCCGCATGGCGAATGACTTCCAGATAACCCATGAGCTGGCTGATTTGCCGCCGGAACTGTGGGCATATCTGAAAGAGCATCGCTTCTTCGCGATGATCATTAAGAAAGAGTACGGCGGCCTGGAATTCTCTGCTTACGCTCAGGCGCGTGTGCTGCAAAAACTGGCCGGTGTATCAGGTATTCTGGCGATCACCGTCGGCGTGCCAAACTCCCTTGGCCCTGGCGAACTGCTGCAACATTACGGTACTGAAGAACAGAAAGATCACTATCTGCCGCGTCTGGCCGAAGGTCTGGAAATCCCTTGTTTCGCCCTGACCAGCCCGGAAGCAGGTTCTGATGCCGGCGCAATTCCGGACTTCGGTATCGTGTGTCAAGGTCAGTGGCAGGGCAAAGAAGTTCTCGGTATGCGTCTGACCTGGAACAAGCGCTACATCACGCTGGCTCCTATCGCCACCGTGCTGGGTCTGGCGTTTAAACTGAAAGACCCCGATCACCTGCTCGGCAATGAAACCGAACTGGGCATAACCTGTGCGCTGATCCCGACCGATACCGCCGGTGTCGAAATCGGTCATCGTCACTTCCCGCTCAACGTTCCCTTCCAGAACGGCCCGACGCGTGGTCACGACATTTTCGTGCCGATCGATTACATCATTGGCGGCCCGAAAATGGCCGGTCAGGGCTGGCGGATGCTGGTGGAATGTCTGTCCGTAGGACGTGGTATTACCCTGCCGTCTAACTCGACGGGTAGCCTGAAATCTCTGGCGCTGGCGACCGGCGCATATGCTTATATCCGCCGTCAGTTCAAACTGCCTATCGGCAAAATGGAAGGTATCGAAGAGCCGCTGGCGCGCATTGCCGGTAACGCTTATGTGATGGATGCCGCCGCAACCCTGATTACCAACGGGATTATGCTCGGCGAAAAACCGGCGGTGCTGTCCGCTATCGTCAAATACCACTGTACCCACCGCGGCCAGCGCGCCGTGATGGATGCGATGGATATCACCGGCGGTAAAGGCATTATGCTCGGTACCAGCAACTTCGTGGCCCGTTCTTATCAGGGCGCACCGATTGCGATTACCGTGGAAGGTGCCAACATTCTGACACGCAGCATGATCATCTTCGGTCAGGGCGCTATCCGCTGCCATCCTTATGTTCTGCGTGAAATGGCCGCTGCCGAGAAAAACGATCTGGTTGATTTTGACCGCGCGCTGTTCGGGCATATCGGTCACGTCGGCAGTAACAAAATGCGCAGCTTCTGGCTGGGTCTGACTGGCGGGCGCACCAGCGATACGCCGGTTAACGATAAAACGGCGCGTTACTATCAGCACATTAACCGTCTGAGCGCTAACCTGGCGCTGCTGTCTGATGTTTCGATGGGCGTGCTCGGCGGCAGTCTGAAACGTCGCGAACGTATTTCCGCCCGTCTCGGCGATATCCTCAGCCAGATGTATCTGGCGACGGCGACGCTGAAACGTTATGACGAAGAAGGCTGTCACGAAGCGGATTTACCGCTGGTTCACTGGGGCGTGCAGGATTGTCTGCATCAGGCTGAAGTGGCTATCGACGATTTGCTGCGTAACTTCCCTAACCGTTTCGTGGCTGGCGTGATGCGTCTGGTGATTTTCCCGCTGGGCCTGTCACACGCGGCACCGTCTGACCGTCTGGATCACGAACTGGCGCGTATTCTGCAACTGCCCTCTGCGACCCGCAGCCGTATCGGTCGCGGTCAGTATTTGGCACCCAGCGAGCACAACCCGGTCGGTCTGCTGGAAGAAGCGTTGCAGGATATTCTGGCCGCTGAGCCGGTGCACAAACGCCTGTGCGAAGCGATGGGCAAAAAGCTGCCGTTCACCCGTCTGGATATTCTGGCGCAAAAAGGTCTGGATGCGGGTCATCTGAGTGCTGATGATGCGCGTATCCTGAGCCGTGCGGAAGAAAGCCGTCTGCGTTCCATTAACGTCGATGAGTTCGAACCGGATGCCCTGGCCGCACAAAAACCAGAAGCGGAGAAAGACAGCGCAAAAAAGGATGAGGCGAAACCCCGCCACACCGAAGCTGCCTGATTTAACCGTTAACTTATAAAAAAAAGCCTGAGTGTTTACGCACTCAGGCTTTTTGCTATTTGTGAAGATAACCACGTATTACCCTAAATAGTTCGTGTCACAGGAAGGCGGCAAACAAGCGAGTCCCGAATCACTTACTTAAGTAAGTGATTCGGGCGAGCATGTGCAGCCAACGCACCTGTGACGCGAAATATGACGGGTAATTTAGAAGAAGTATTTGAAGCGAACACGCCCGCCGTATCTCTTCTCGTTACTGTCGACATCTGAGTACGTTCTCTCGCCATCAAGCATCGACACGTAGGCCCCGAGATAGACGTTGAAGTTTTTCATATCCATGACATTTGGGATGAGGTAGCTGGCATGGAGGGTGTGAATATCGTAGCTGCCCGGTTCATTAAACCAGTCGTCTTTGTAATCTGATGCACGCAGGCCATCAATACTGAAATCTTCGATTTTGTTATGCGCGTAGATGTAGCCCAGTTCGAGATTTTTCCACAGCACATTCGCTCCGACGGTAAAATCTTTTTCGTCTGTCGCGTCCATATATGCGGTGCTGAGGTTAGTCACAATGCCGTTTTCCGGATCAGCTTTCTGCCCGTTCCAGGTCATGGTCAGGCCGTAACCGTTACGTTTGGACTGATCGATGGTATTACCCTGCGCATCTTTGTAGCCGTAAGCATTGTCGACCACGTTGCTTTCCATCGCGGCGGCGACCGAATAGACATCCCCTTTCCAGGCAATAACCGGGCGCAGATAGGCAACGTTTTTATCTTGTTCCAGATGGTTACCGTGATAATTGTTGTCGGCAAACAGTGAGGTCCCGTCTTCAAGCAGGGTATTAAGCTCGAAGTACCAGTTGCCGATGTTTTTGTTCAGCAGAATGTTGCCACCGCTGTTACTACGCCCGCGCCCTTCTTTCATCATGTAGACATAACCGTAACCGTCAGCGTACAAATCGTTGGCGGTATTACCGGAATATTCGATGAAGGTATCCTGATTAAGCGGGAACATATCATAGGCTTCGAAGCGCCCGATTTTCGCCATCCAGTCTTTTTCTTCACCGAAGAAGAACGTCGCATCATCCACACCCATCGAGCCATTTAAGTTAGCGGTCGGTTGCACGGAGAAACCGGAGAACTGACCATTTTCATTACGGCGATAACCGTCAAGACCGATTAATAAACGGCCGTTCACATCCCAGCGTTCATTGTTACCTGCTTTCCAGTTCTTATTATCACTGGTGCGGATTGACGTTAATTGCCCGCTACGACTGGTTCCGTCGACGTTAAATTCCACATCGCCGTATAATTTCAAATTATCAAAACCATTCAGGGTTAAAACCTTGTCTTTCGATATACCGTCAGTTTTCACTTCTACCGGTGCGGCTTGTTTCACACTGGCTATTTCCTGCTCGCGTTGCACATCCTGTTTGGTGAGCTGCTGAATTTGTTTCTCTGCCGATTCTGCGCGCGCTTCTGCCTGCTGCAGGCGCTGTTCCAGCAGTGCCATTCGGGCTTCGAGACTGGCACTGGAACTTGCCGCCATCGCTGAACCAGATACAGCGATCCCCACTAATAAAGCCAGTGTTTTAATCTTTCTCATAATTCAGATATCCTTCCCAATAGAAAACAAACCCGCCGCTATAAAATCAACGTCGTTGTTTTATTTTTTAAAATAATGCCCAGAGATTTCATAATGAGAAATGAAGATAGATTCAGGCTTAATAAGCTGTCAAAATTAAACTGGGGAAACGTGAAGTAAAACTGTAATAACGAAATATCATCCTTATAAAACTAATAAACGTAAAACGGGGCGCTTTAGTTAAAAGCACCCCGCTTATTATTCATTTTGAATTTATTTCACTGAATATACGTATTCAGCGATTGTTCAGTCTTAGCCCTTTTTCGGGCGAACTTTCGCGGTCAGACCTTTCAGGAAGTAACGCAATACCTGATCGCCGCAAGGACGGTAATTCTTGTGGCCTTCTTTACGGAAGAACGCGCTCAGTTCACCTTCGGAGACTTTGAAATCTGCCGCAGTGAGCACGGAAATCATGTCTTCGGTTTTCAGCTCAAACGCCACACGCAGTTTTTTCAGCATAATGTTGTTGGTCAGGCGCTTTTCCACTTCCGGTGCCGGGAAGCGATCGTCTTTGCCACGTTTGAAAGTGATCAGGCCATTGAGGAAGTTCGCCATGACTTCGTCCGGCACTTCCATATAGCCTTCTTCGTCTTCTTTTTTCAGGTAACGCGACATCACTTCAGGGCTGACAGGCGTACCGGTCGTTTTGAGGATCTCGATCAGCTGGCCTTCGCTTAAATCCAACATGTAGCGCACGCTGCGCAAGACATGGTTATGCATCATAATTCTGTATTCCTGTTAAAAGTAAACCGAGGAAATGCCACCGGGTTTACCCCTACGCACCTCGAAGCCGGCATTATACAAGAATCTTACAGGATTAGCTGAACTGACGGATCCGCGCAATAAGTGACTCCACATCGCCGATTTGTTGTGCGGTCAGAATGAGTTTTTGTCCAAGGCTCAGCGCATGGCGCTGGCAATCGGCACGCATCGCAGCCTCTTTAATGGTATCGAGATCAGCGACATGCGCCAGCCCGATGGTCCGGCGGATCAATTCCGCGCCGCAGTAACCGACCGCATCGTGCCAGACTTCCTGCAGGAAAGCCTCTGCATAACCGGGCTCAGCCAGCGTCGGATCCTGTGATTTATCCCGCGCCAGCTGCAGGAAACGTTCGGAGAAACTCAGCCACAGTTCGCGCACATCTTTCAGGCGCTGCTCGCGGCCATCTGCCGCTTCACGCACGCCGACCAGTCCCGGCAGGCCGCAGTAGTTGAGCAGCAAATTGCCCATCGCGGAACCGGGGTCAAATCCGACCGGACCGTAATAGCCAAATTCCGCATCGATGGCTTTCAGTTTTCCTTCGGCAACGAAAATCGAACCGCTGTGAATATCCCCGTGCAGCAAGGCTTCTGCTTTGCTCAGGAAACGATGTTTCAGGGCAGCGACCGCCAGACGCAGCGGTTTGTCGGCACGCAGCGCGTCCACTTCCGGCTGCAATATGGCGTCAAAATTATTACGCTCGTGATCCACATACGGATCGGTGAAGAACAGATCTTCCGTTATCTGACACAGTTCCGGATTGGTGAAACGGGACACTTCGGCTTTTTTGGTCTGCGCGTTCTGGAAGAAATCCGAGGTATGGAACAGCGTCTGCGCCAGATATTCACCCAGCTGGGCGCATGCCTCGGGGTAATATTTTCCCTGCACCAGTTCGCTGCGCCAGATGTGATGATCTGACAAGTCTTCCTGCACCATCACTGCCAGTTCAGCATCATGATGCAATACGGTGACAGTATGCTGCGGACAGTACTGACCGTGGATAATCAGGGTTTCGGCTTCAATACGCGCACGGTCTAACGTCAGCGGCCAGGATTCCCCCACACAACGCACATAAGGCAGCGCCTGTTTGACAATCACCCGGCTTATGCCCGCGGTATCGCGGATCTTAAACACCAGATTCAGGTTTCCGTCACCGATTTCATCGGCGGTGACCAGAGATTGAGGATCCGCCACGCCACCAAACTGACGGGCATATTCAACGGCATCTTTGGCGGTAAATGTGTAGTAGCGTGACATCCTGACCTCTCGAATTCTTTTTTAGCCTTTAAAGCGTTTAGACGTCTATACATCCGTTCAGCATGTTGGCAGAATAAGTGACCAGATGCAACCGGGCAACAAGGATTTAACTAATAATGCAAAGCCTCACAACCACCAGTTTACGTATTCGTGAAAACCAGCTGTGGATCCTCGATCAGCAAGCCCTGCCGCAACAGTCTGACTGGCGCGAATGCCGTGACGTCAGCGAACTGGTGGATCACCTCCGCACCCTGCGTGTTCGTGGCGCGCCGCTGATTGGTTTATCCGCCAGCCTGCTGCTGGCCCTGCTCGCCGAACAGGGGATGGCGCCTGATGAACTGCATCACGCACTGGAAACGCTGCGTGCCTCGCGCCCGACCGCCGTGAATCTGATGAATAATCTCGACCGGATGAACGCTGCGTTGCAACAACCTGATTACGTGAAAGCCTTAGTGGAAGAAGCGTTGCGTCTGGTGGAGGAAGACAAAGCGCTGTGCGACAGCATTGCCACTCACGGTGCCACGCTGGTTACGCCCGGCAGCCGCCTGCTGACGCATTGCAACACCGGCGGACTGGCAACGGCGGGCGTCGGTACAGCCATCGGCGTTATCCGCCGCGCCCATGAACAAGGCAATGTGGAACAGGTGTGGGTGGATGAAACCCGTCCGCTGTTGCAGGGCGGACGCCTGACCGCATGGGAACTTGGCGAGCTGGGCATACCTTATCAGCTGATTTGTGATTCGATGGCCGCCGGCCTGATGGCGCAAAAACGTGTCGATGCCATCTGGGTCGGCGCTGACCGCATTGCCGCCAACGGCGACGTCGCCAATAAAATCGGCACGTACAGTCTGGCGGTTCTGGCGAAATATCACGGCATCCCGTTTTACGTCGCCGCGCCGCATACCACGCACGATCCGCACTGCCCGAACGGTGCCGCGATCCCCATAGAACAACGCGCAGCGAGCGAAGTCACCGGCGTTTCCGGCAGTTTTGGGTCCGTGCAATGGGCACCGCTCGACGCGCAGGTTTATAACCCGGCGTTTGATGTGACACCTGCAGAGCTCATCAGCGGATGGGTGCTGGATGTGGGGGTGGTGACACCGGAGCAGGTTAGCAAAGGGATCTTCGCTGCATCCCTGAAGTAGGTGCGCGTCTAAAAGCCGCTGGATGCTTCGCAAACAGACGGTGAAAGTTTCGGTTTCTCAATTGCAGCGATCGCTTATCGCGCTGCGCCGAAACCGCCCAAAGGAGGAAAGTGCTTTTCCTCCTTTGGATTCCTCCACGCTTTTTTCCACAAGCGCTTCGCTCGCTGGCCATGTTTCAGGTATCGCAGCGACAGGCTGGAAACCTTGCCGCTGCATGGTGCCTTCATTTCGGGATTGCAGCCTCAGGTCTGCAACCTCTCACTCAGCAAGATTTCTGAACCGCCCGCACGATCTTAATTTCAAAAACGGAATGGATTGATCTTTTAGATAAGTATATTGGCGTGCTCAAAATTCAGCTGAACGGAGCGGCTTCGAGACCTGTGGCTCGAAGACCGAGAGAAGGCAGTGCGAAGCACCTGGATTTGCGCCACTGACCAATGCACCAGAACATGACCGTTGTGCCCGCGACAGCGCGCAGTGAAAAAAGCGCGGAGTCCAGAGGCCCGCGCGTTACCGGGTCTCTGGTCGGTGTGGGCCGACGCCCACGACCTTGAACTTGATTCAGATTTAAAGCCTTTCAAAGACGCCCTCTTACTCCCCCATTCTCGGGTAATCATCCGCAATCTTATCGCCGGTAAAATGCGCCACCCATCCTTCGGGATTATCAAACACGCGGATGGCGGTAAACGACGGGGAACGACCCATATCAAACCAGTGGCGGGTGTTGGCCGGTACGGAAATCAGATCGTTTTTCTCGCACAGGATCTGGAAGATTTTGCCGTTCAGGTGCAGACAAAAAAGCCCGGCGCCTTCGACAAAAAAACGCACTTCGTCTTCGCCGTGAGTATGCTCGGAGAGGAATTTGGTACGCAGCACTGTGCGCTGTTCGTTGTCCGGACGCATGCTGATCACGTCCCAGCTCTGATAGCCCTTCTCTTCGACCAGCTTATCAATTTCATGCTGATATGCGGCGATCACGTCCTGCGGCTGCGGGTTCTCGCCTAAATCGCGGTCGGCCTGCCAGCGCTCAAAACGCACATCAATTTTGCTCAGTTCGGCAGCGATGGCGTCGCCGTCACGGCTTTCCCACACCGGTGCGGAAGGATCCTGGTCACTAAAAATCGTCAATGCACTCATGGTCAACCCTCTTATAAGAATGTTTCTAAGGCTATCTGATCAAAACGATTAACTTGCAGGTGGCTGCTGAGGTCATCAGCGTCATCGCGGATCAACTGACAGGTATGCCAGCCCGCTAAGCGCGCGGCGTCCAGTTCCTGACGGATGTCCGATAAAAACAGTAAATCCTGTGGCGGCAATATCAGTTGTTCGGCGATGTTCTGATACGACTCAGTTTCACGCTTGGCACCGACGCGGGTATCGAAATATCCGCTGAACAGCGGCGTTAAATCACCGGCATCGCTGTAGCCAAACAGCAGTTTTTGCGCGTCCACCGAACCGGAAGAATAGACACAAAGTTGCAGGCCGTCGGCTTTCCAGGCTTGCAGCTGTGGCGCGACATCATCATAGAGATGCCCGCGAAAATCGCCATTCTCATAACCGGTACGCCAGATAATGCCCTGCAACACTTTCAGCGACGTCGATTTCACGTCGTTATCCATGTAGGTAAACAGCTGTTCGATCAGCGCTTCGACGCTGGCCTGTGGCCGGTCGATTTCAGCGCGTAATGCCTCCAGCGCCGCCGCAACGTCCGGCTGCTCATGCTCATGGCGCAAAAACTCAGCCAGGCGCTGGCGGGCGTAAGGGAATAACACATCATGCACAAAACGGATGTCCGTCGTAGTGCCTTCAATATCAGTGACGATGGCGCGGATCATTTGGCCTCCAGCAGGCGGCGTTGCAGTTCACACTGGAATAAGAATTCCAGCCCTTCCAGATGGCGGCGCGCTTCTGCGACATCCCGTCCCCAGCACGTCAGCCCGTGGCCGCGCAGCAGAAAACCATACTGCAACGGCGTGTGCTCTGATGAGGCGATAATTTTCTGCGCCAGCGCAGAAATATCCTGGCTGTTATCGAAAATCGGGATCACCACCTGGTCCAGGTGCGAGGTCTGGCCGCTGAGCGATTTCTGCATCTCGTAGCCTTCCAGCACCAGCGCGCCGCTGCGCTCTACCCGCGATAATACGGTCGAATTGACCGAATGGGTATGCAACACCGCGCCTGTTTCAGGATAGCGGGAATACAGCATCGTGTGCAGGCCGGTTTCTGCTGAGGGACGACGACCGCCTGGTGCAAGACCGGTTTCCAGTTCCACCAGCAGGAAGTCTTCTGCGGTCAGTGATCCTTTGTCTTTGCCTGATTCGGTGATCAGGCAATGGTCATCGCCTTCGCGCACGGACATATTGCCGCCGGTTGCCGGGCTCCAGCCCTTCTGACCAATCCAGTGACAGGCCGCCAGCAGCGCGCCCAGTTGCAAATTTTCTGTCATCTTTATCCTGAAAAAACGGTGCGTTGAGGGACTGAGTTTGGGGTGAAAAAAGCGATATATATAAAGCGTAGTGCCTTAGACCGAATTGGCATTTAGCCATCTAAGCGTCTTGATTGCCAAATATTAACATCGTGTTATATTGTCAGCAACATCGCTATTTGCACACCTGACGCCTGTCAGGTCAACGGTCCAGGAGTCTTGACCCGCCATGAGCACAGCAGCATTGATCCCCGAAAGTAAACTTCCCGCCTTAGGCACCACGATTTTCACCCAAATGAGTGCTCTGGCGCACAAACACAATGCGATTAACCTGTCGCAGGGTTTTCCTGATTTCGATGGCCCGCAATATCTCAGAGATCGTCTGGCGTATCACGTCAGTCAGGGCGCGAATCAGTACGCCCCGATGACCGGCACCGCGCAGTTGCGTGAAGCGATTGCCGCGAAAACAGAACAGATTTACGGCTATGCGCCGGACGCCAATACTGACATCACCATCACTGCTGGCGCGACCGAATCGCTGTATATCGCCATTACCGCGCTGGTGTCGAAAGGCGATGAAGTCATTGCTTTCGATCCAAGCTATGACTGCTACGCCCCGGCGGTAGAACTGGCGGGCGGCGTGATGAAACGCATTCAGTTGCAGCCGCCTGAATTTAAGGTGAACTGGGCGGAATTCGCCGATCAGGTAACCGACCGTACGAAACTGGTGATCATTAACACGCCGCACAACCCTTCGGCCACCGTCTGGAGCCACAGCGACGTCGAACAGCTCTGGCAGATCATCGCCGATAAACACATTTTCGTGCTCAGCGATGAAGTCTACGAACACATTTGTTTCGCGCCGGAAGGCCACGCCAGCGTGCTGCGCCATCCCGAGTTGCGTCAGCGTGCGATTGCGGTGTCGTCGTTCGGCAAGACCTATCACATGACCGGCTGGCGCGTGGGATATTGCATCGCACCGGCCATTATCAGCGCCGAACTGCGTAAGGTTCACCAGTATCTGACCTTCTCCATTACCACGCCGGTACAGCTGGCGCTGGCGGATATGTTGCGTGAAGCGCCGGAACACTGGCAGGAATTACCCGCGTTTTATCAGGCCAAACGTGACCGTCTGGCACAAGGGCTGGAGAACAGCCGCCTGAAGGTTTTGCCGGGTCAGGGCACCTATTTTCTGCTGGTCGATTACAGTGACGTGTCCGATTTAGACGACGTTGCATTCTGCCACTGGCTGACTGAACATGTGGGCGTCGCGGCGATCCCGATGTCGGTTTTCTGCGCTGCCCCTTTCCCACATAAACTAGTCCGGCTGTGCTTTGCCAAACAGGAAGCCACGCTGGACGCTGCTGCGGAGCGCCTGTGTCAACTTTAAAACTTTCCGTATTGCAACAGCCGCTGGTGTGGCTGGACGGCGAGGCAAACCTCGCGCATTTCGATAGCCTGCTCGGTGCCCTGACGGGTCGTGACCTGATTGTGTTGCCGGAAATGTTCACCACCGGTTTCGCCATGCAGGCTCCGGGCAGCGCGCTGCCGGAATCCCGCGTGGTGCAATGGCTGCAACAATGGGCAAAACAGCTCGGGGCGATGATTGGCGGCAGTGTGGCGCTGAGCACCACAGAAGGTGCCGTGAATCGCTTCCTGCTGGTTGAACCGCAGGGCAAAGTGCATTTTTACGATAAACGCCATCTGTTCCGCATGGCCGGTGAACACAACTATTATGTACCGGGCAAGCGTCGTGAGATTGTTGAATGGCGCGGCTGGCGTATCCTGCCACAGGTCTGTTATGACCTGCGTTTCCCGGTGTATTCCCGCAACCGTCAGGATTACGACCTGGCACTTTACGTCGCCAACTGGCCCGCACCGCGCAGCCGCCACTGGCAGACATTGCTTGCTGCCCGTGCGATTGAAAATCAGTCGTATGTGGCCGGTTGCAACCGCGTCGGCCACGACGATAACGGCCATTACTACAGCGGCGACAGCCTGATCATTAATCCGCAGGGTGAAGAACTGGCGCGTGCCGAACCGGGCTCAGCCATGATTATTGAAGCCGAATTATCGCTGGAAGCCTTACAGGATTACCGCGAAACCTTCCCCGCCTGGCGCGATGCCGATACCTATCTTTTACATGATTAAAAAGATGCCCCGGACTTTTCAGCCGGGGCATTATTAATTCGTAACGGGCAGATTCATTCCCGCCGCTATTAATTCCCGCCGATAAAGTCAGCCTTGCCAATATTCACACCCAGATGGCGCAGAATGTTGTAGGCCGTGGTGATGTGAAAATAGAAGTTCGGCATGGCAAATACGGTAACATAGCTGTGTGCGGTGAATTTGAGTTCATGGTTTTTGCCTTTCACTACGATTTCACGGGATTCGTCGCCTTCCAGTTTTGCGACATCCACGCTTTCGATAAAGCGCAGGGTTTTGGCGATACGTTCCTGTAACTGGGCAAACGTCACTTCATTGTCTTCCATCGCCGGTGCGGCAACGCCTGACAGACGGGCAATCGCGCCTTTGGACATATCACTGGTGATTTGCACCTGACGCGCCAGAGGATACATATCATCAGCCAGACGGGTATTCAGGACTTCTTCTTCTGATTTTCCGTTTTCCTTTGCCCATGCCGCGCCCTTCTCCAGCAATGCTGAAAGGTTCTTTAAACCACGAACAAACTGTGCTGCCGTACTGCCATAAAGAGATGCTGACATGATGCTTCCTTAGTAAGTGAAGTGTTAGAACAACCGGCGCTACATTAGCGCGTTCCGTTCTAAACAGCGCGACGTTTTATAGCAGTGAAGTGTGACGAAATGCTGGTTTGCGACACACTTCCCTCTTTTTGTCAGAGCATGTAAAGACATCCCGGTGTGGATCAATTCTTGCATTCAATACCCCCGCAAAAAACATCTGACAGAGGACTACTGATGACCATCACCTTTATTGCACACTCCACGCCCGAACCTGCGTTGTACGGCGCGATGGCAGCGATACTTGCTGAACTCCGCGCTTTGCCGCTGTGTCACTTTCCCGTCAGTCATGATGCACAACGTTACCCGAATGCCCGTCAGCACGTGACGGCGCAGGGACACGCACTGACCAGCGGACTGGTGTGGCTTGAGCGCCTGACCGGGCGCGGTGCGGGTGAAGAGTCCGGCCTTGAATCTCTGATATATCGGGCACTTAAAGAAGATATCGTCGTGCCGCTGCGTGAACCGTTACCCGCCGGGCTGGCGGCACAAATCACGGAACAGGACATAGAAATTGAGTCACTGACCGTGGTACGCACTCAGGATAAATTTCAGCTCGAAGACTGCCTCACCGGCAAAATTCGCAGTAATGGCTGGGGGCGCGATGCCTTCGGCCGCTGGGCGTTAGGCTCCGTCTCACAGCCGGTGATGCGGGCAGGAAAAACCCTGCGCGTGGCGCTGGTGGGCGATTTTGCCGAGCAGCGCGACAGCTATCCGGCGATGCTCGCTGCACTGGGAGACGCCGCCGATGCACTGGCAATGAACATTGACGTGGTTTATGTGACCGCCGCGTTACTGGGCAGTCAGCTCGACTGCACGCTTTGCGATGTCGATGGCATTATCTTGCCGGGAGCGACGTTAACGTCAGGCGATCATCAGGCCAGCCCGCTGGCGACCGCCGCATGGGCACTGGAAAACCGCACCCCGGTGCTGGGTATCAATCAGGGAATGCATCAGATGGTGACGGCGCTGGGCCAGAAAGTGCTCGGGCCGGATCGCGTGGTGATGCACGGCCCGTCAACGCTGGGCAGTCTGCAAACCGGTCTGCCGCTCGCCGAGCACGCGCAGCCGCGGCTGGGGAATCATCCGGTCATCACCCGCAATGGCAGCCTGCTGGCGAATAAAATGGGCGACGAATTTACGCTGCGCTATAACCAGCGCCGCTATCTGAATCCGCATTTGCTGGCGGAACTGGAATGTACGGGATTGCGGATTTCAGGTTATGACGAAAGCGCCGAACAGGCGCAGGCGGTAGAACTGGATAATCATCCGTTCTTTATGGGCGTTCAGGGGCAGCCGGAGCTGATGTCGCGCCGCGAACGTCCGAATCCGCTGCTGATGGCGTTTCTGCAACAGGTGCGTCAGAGTAACCGTGAGCGGGATGTCAGCCACGCGGCGCTGACTCAAAGCGTGCGGTTAAAGCATCCGCACCTGCTGATGGGCTGATTGACAGAAAGTTAGCTGCCGCGATAGGTCGAGTAAGAGTACGCACTGATCAGGAGCGGCAGATGGTAATGATCCTGCTCGCCGTCGATCATCACATCAATAATTGCCGAGTGATAAAGCGTGTCGCGCCCGGTCGCTTTGAAATACGCGCCGATGTCGGCACATAACCGGTAATGGCCGCAAGCCACCGGTTCAGGCGTTAATTTCGCGGCGCGCCCGTCAGCGTCGGTTTGGCTTTCGCTGATAACCGTGATTTTCTGCCCTTCAAGGCTTTCCAGCCAGACGCGCACATTGGCTGCGGGCTGGCCCAGAGAGGTATCGAGAATATGCGTGGTAATGCGGGTCATGGCTGGAATATCTCCTTTAAACGCAGAAGGGTGATTTCTTTAAGCTGCTGAGCAGTTTCCTGATATTCGGCGTCCGGTGAGTTCTTCAGACGTCGTTGCAGATTCTCGAGGATTTCTTCTGAACTGCGCCCTTTGGCGCGGATCAAAAATACCCGCCCGAAGCGTTGTTCATAGCGCAGATTACCTTCATGCAGCGCATCAATCACCGTTTGCTGGCTGATATTGAGCGTCGCCTGTTCGCCACGGGAAAGCTGCGCTTCCTGACTGGCACCGCTGGCGCGTTCACCGATGCGCGGATGCGCCGACAGCGCCTGAGTAATATCTTGCGGCTGCCAGTTTTCGCAGGCAGAACCGGCGCTTTGCAGCACCTCTTCCACGCAAGTGTAAGGCCGCATGTCACTGACCGTTTTCGCCCAGGCCGGAATATTCACCAGCGGGCGCAACAGCGCCACGGCTTCGAATTCGGATAACGCATTAAATTCTTCCGGGGTCATAAATGCCCCTCACTGAAACTCAGCACCGTATTGATATACGCCTGCACCGCGTAAGCCACGTCACCGGTGGTGACGGATTCATCGGGATGATGGCTGATGCCGTCTTTGCAGCGCACAAACAACATGCCGACCGGCCAGCATTCGGCGATAGCAATCGCGTCATGTCCGGCGCCGCTTGGCAGTGACATCGCCTGCCCCTGCAATTGCAGAACGCTCTGACTCAGACGGTGCTGCAAACCGGCGCTGCACGTCGTCGCGCTGATACCGTAAAACTGTTCGGCGGCAAACGCCAGCCCGCGCCGGGCGGCGATATCCCGCCCTTTCGCCAGCAGCGTTTCCAGCAGCGCAGAGAGATCATCATCACGCGGACCACGGACATCCAGCGACAATTTCACCTGCCCCGGAATAACGTTCACCGCGCCCGGCAGGCATTCGAGCGTGCCGACGGTGGCCACCAGATTGCGGCCGGTGGTCGTGGTGATACTTTCAATCGCCAGCGTCCATTCGGCGGCGGCGGTCAGGGCGTCCTGACGCTGCCCCATCGGCACGGTGCCGGCATGTCCGGCGTGACCGGTAAATTCGCAATTAAGGCGACGCGCACCGTTGATGGCGGTAACAACACCGAGCGGCACATCTGCCGCCTGCAGGCACGGCCCCTGCTCGATATGCAATTCCAGATAAGCGCAGAAATCGCTGACCGCACGCTGTGACGCGCCGATCTTCAGCGGATCCAGCCCGAAATTCTGCATGGCTTGTGCGACCGAAATCCCCTTCGCGTCCTGACGTTCCAGCCAGTCCGCTGGCCAGGTGCCGGTCAGCCCGCGACTGCCGAGCAGCGTGATACCAAAGCGAGTGCCTTCTTCGTCGCAAAACCCGACAATTTCCACCGCCATCGGCAAGCGGATGCCGTTCTGATGCAAATGCGCCACCACTTCCAGCGCGGTCAGCACGCCGAGCGGACCGTCGTAACGCCCCGCATTACGCACGCTATCGAGATGCGAACCGAGCAGCAGCGCAGGCGCAGAAGCGTCCAGCCCTTCGTAGCGTCCGCAAATATTACCGACGCCGTCCTGCCAGACGCGCATACCTGCGGCAGTCATCCATTCGCTCACCAGACGGTTGGCCTGCAAATGTTCTTCGGAAAGATACACACGGGTCAGTTGTCCCGGCATTTCACTGATGGCGGCGAGTGCGTCGCAGCGCGCCATCACCCGTTCAGCGGCAAATTTTGCGCTTTCGGAAACCGCAGCCAGCGTAAAGGCTTCAGCCATTACTGACCTCCTGCGTAATGATCCCAGGCAGCCTGCGCCCCTGCGCCGTATTTCGACGCAAAGCCCAGACGGTTAAGCACGGCTTCCAGCGCCACCAGGGTTTGCAACACGCAGTCTTTACGCGCGTTGTAGCCCATGGTGCCAATACGCCAGATTTTCCCGGCCAGCGGACCAAACGAAGTACCGATTTCAATGCTGAAATCGTTGAGCATCATCTGACGAACCTGTTCGCCGTGAACGCCCTGCGGGATCACCACGCCGAGTACGTTATTCATGCGGTGGTTCAGGTCGCCAAATACTTCCAGCCCCATGCCCTGAATGCCTGCCAGCAACGCGCCGCCGTGCAATTTGTGGCGTGCAATGCCGGTATCGAGCCCTTCTTCCAGAATGATGCGGGCACATTCGCGTGCGGCAAACAGCATGCTGGTGGCTTCGGTATGGTGATTCAGACGCTCCGGGCCCCAGTAATCCATGATCATGCCCAGATCGAAATAGTTGGAGTAGATCATCTCTTCGTCACCGTCGGCGTGATCGGCGGTACGGATGCCTTCTTCCACGCATTTACGGCGGCGGATTTGTTCTTCAAAGCGCGGGCTGATGGTCACCGGTGAACTGCCGGAAGGACCGCCAAGGCATTTTTGCAAACCGGCAGATACGGCATCTAAGCCCCAGGCGTCGGTTTCCAGCGGGTTGCCGCCAAAGGACGCCGTGGCATCGGAGTAGAACAGCACGCCGTGGCGACGACAGATTTCCCCCAGCTGTTCCAGCGGCTGCAACATGGTGGTGGACGTATCGCCCTGCACGGTCAGCAACCAGCGCGGTTTCACCGATTTAATCGCATCTTCGATTTGCTGCGGGTCAAACACTTCCCCCCACGGCGCTTCGAGGGTGTGCACTTCGGCACGGCAGCGGCGGGCGATTTCACACAGCAGATGTCCGAAACGGCCAAACACCGGCACCAGGACTTTATCGCCCGGACGGATACCGGAAAGCAGCACGGCTTCTATCCCGGCGCGCGAGGTGCCGTCGATCAGAAACGTCCACTGGTTTTCGGTTTTGTACAGCGCGCGGTACAGCGCCATCACTTCGTTCATGTAGCCGGTCATGACCGGATCATATTGCCCGACCAGCTGGCTCGCCATCGCCCGCAATACACGCGGATCAGCATTGATCGGCCCCGGCCCCATCAGCAGACGGGTCGGCGGGTTGATTTGTCCGGGAGAGATGAAATCTGACATAGTTAATCCTTTAAAATATTAGCTTGCGGCAGCTTCGTTCAAACCGCGGACCGAAGCGATAAATTGTTTCAGTTCTGGCGTTTTCGGGTTGGCAAACAGCGCCCGGCTTTCGCCCTGTTCCCACACGGTGCCCTGATGCATGAACACCACGCGGTCGCCCACCTCACGGGCAAAATTCATTTCGTGCGTCACCAGCACCAGCGTCATGCCCTCTTTCGCCAGTTGCTCGAGCACTTTCAATACTTCGCCGACCAGTTCGGGATCCAGCGCCGAGGTGATTTCATCACACAGCAGCACTTTCGGCGTCATCGCCAGCGCACGGGCAATCGCCACACGTTGTTGCTGGCCGCCGGAAAGATTCGACGGGTAATAATCCATCCGATCCGCCAGCCCGACTTTAGCCAGCATCTGCGCGGCAAGTTCACGGCATTCGGCGGCAGACTTTTTCAGCACACGGCGCGGTGCCAGCATGACGTTTTCCAGCGCGGTCATGTGCGGGAAAAGGTTGAAGCTCTGGAATACCATGCCCACGGAACGGCTGATGTCACGCGCCTGCGAATCGCGGTCGGTGATGGTCATACCGCCCAGTTTGATGCTGCCATCCTGATAGCCTTCCAGCCCGTTCATGCAGCGCAGCAGCGTACTTTTTCCTGAACCGCTGCGCCCGATGATTGAAATCACTTCGCCGCTGTCGATATCCAGATCCACGCCTTTCAGTACGTGGTTCTGGCCGTAAAATTTCTGAACCTGGTTGATGGTGATCAGTGGCATTACTGTTTCTCTCCACGCAATGATTTTTCTAAATGCTGGCTGTAACGCGACAGCGGATAGCACATCAGGAAGTAGCCCAGCGCCACTAATCCAAACACTTTAAACGGCTGATAGGTCACATTGTTCAGCATCGTTCCGGCTTTGGTCAGTTCGACAAACCCGATAATCGACGCCAGCGCTGTGCCCTTCACCACCTGTACGGAAAACCCGACGGTCGGCGCGATGGCAATCCGCAGCGCCTGCGGGGTGATCACCCGCCACAGCGTTTGCCCGAAATTCAGGCCGAGGCAGCGCGACGCTTCCCACTGACCTTTCGGTAACGCGGCAATGCTGCCACTCCAGATATCCACCAGATAGGCGCTGGTGTAAAGCGTCAGCGCCAGCGCAGCCGCCGTCCACGGGCTGACGTTGATTCCAAACAGCCCGAGGCCAAAGAAAGCCAGAAACAGCTGCATCAGCAACGGCGTGCCCTGAAACAGCTCGGAATATAAACGCACAAACCGCGTTGGCCAGCGGCGTTTGGTCAGGCGCAATAACAGCAGCGGCAAGGTCACCAGCGTGCCACCGATAAACGCGGTCAGCGAAAGCAGCAACGTCCAGCGAGCCGCCAGCAGGAGATTGCGCACAATGTCCCAGTCGGTGAAAGTCATCATCAGTTTTCACTCCCAAAGACACGGCGTCCGGCGAGCAGTAACAACTGACGCATCGCCACTGACAACAGCAAATAGAACAAGGTAGTGACCAGATACACTTCAAAACTGAGGAAAGTCCGCGACTGAATTAAGTTTGCGGCAAACGTCAGTTCTTCATAGGACACCTGCGATACCACCGAAGACCCGAGCATCACGATAATGCACTGGCTGACCAGCGACGGATAAATGCGTTTCAGCGACGGCGGCAGCACGATGCGCAGGAAGGTCTGGCTGCGCGTTAATCCCAGCACGCGCCCGGCTTCCCACTGGCCTTTCGGCGTCACCTGAATACCGGCGCGGATAATTTCGGTGCTGTACGCGCCGAGGTTAATCAGCATCGCCAGCAGCGCCGCCTCACCGGCGGTCATTTTCAGGCCGATGGCCGGCAGGCCAAAGACGATGAAAAACAGCTGCACCACAAACGGCGTATTACGGATGGCTTCGACATAAATGCCCCAGACCGTCCGCAGGGTTTTATGGTTGCCACAGCGGATGGCCGCGCCGCAAATCCCGATTGCGACGCCGCCAATGGTTGCCAGAACCGTCAGCTCAATGGTGGTCCATAATCCGGCCAGCAGTTCCGGCATATAAGGCCACAGCGCGCTAAAGTTAAGCTGATAGGTCATGAAAGATCTCCGTCAAAACCCTGATCACGCGCCGATGGAAGCTGGCAGCGGCGCCTTCATCCATTTTTCAGACAACGTATTCAGCGTCTTATCTTTAATGCCTTCGGCGATCAGTTCATTCACTTTGTCTTTCAGTGCCGGTTCGTCTTTACGCAGCCCGACGTAGCACGGCGAATCTTTCAGCATCACTTTCGAAACCGGGGCTTTAGCCGGATTCATACGGGCAATGGCAGCCACCACCAGGTTGCCGGTAGCGATGTATTCCACCTGACCGGACAGATATGCAGACAGCGTAGTGTTGTTGTCTTCGTAACGCTGAATTTTGGCGTCTTTCGGAGCGACATCCGTCAGCGCCAGATCTTCCACCGCGCCACGGGTCACGCCGATGGTTTTGCCGGACAGTGCTTTCAGGTCGGACAGTTTGTCACCCTGCGCGCCAAACACGCCGAGGAAGAACGGTGCATAGGCATTGCTGAAGTCGATCACTTTTTCACGCTCAGCGTTTTTACCGAGGCTGGAAATCACCAGATCGACTTTATCGGTTTGCAGATAAGGCACACGGTTGGCGCTGGTGACTGGCACCAGTTGCAACTTAAGTTTCATCTTATCGGCCAGATACTGCGCCATATCGATGTCATACCCTTCCGGCTGCAAATCCTTGCTCACCGAACCAAACGGCGGGAAATCCTGAGGGACAGCCACGCGCAGCACGCCGCGCTTTTGAATATCCTGCAACTGATCGGCCATTACGCCCGATGCCTGAAGCACCAGCATTGCCGCACCTGCCCAAGCCAACAGCCGTTTGTTCATGTTCATAGATTATCTCCGGTGAAAAGTTTTTGGAACGATAGATTCTTATATTTAAAACTTTGCAACGAATGTGCCAAAAGCGACGCAGCGGAAAAAATGTGCGCAAAGTCACGGTATGACAAGGAATTAGAAAACAGCGGGCGGGATCAGACGCGGTTAATTTGCCCTGAACCAGGGCAAAAAGCGTGAGGTGATGAAAAACAGGATGCACTGAAATCGTGCGAAAGCACCAGAAAAGCGCCGGTTTTGTTCCTCAGACGGGAATCAGCGCTGCTCAAGTTCATCCAGCGCGTTATACAAATCGCTTATCTGATGAATGCGCTGACGGCCAGAGGCGAGAATATCGTGCAGCAGCGCGTTGCTGAGTAAATTCGCCAGACTCATGGCGGAAGAATAGCTGTCGAACGCCGATACGCTGTCGAGCGGCGCAGCCAGATGCCAGCTGGCGAGCGGGATAAGCGTCTGCGCCTGTGGTTCACAAATCAGCAGCACCGGCACGCCAAGCGACTGTAACTGCGTCAGAATTTCCTTCGCCATACGCGGTCTGCGGCGGAAAGCCACAAAAATCACCACATCCTGCGCAGTGAGATCTACCAGTTCTTCCGCCAGCGTCTGCCCCGGTTGCGGCATGATCATCACGCCTGGACGCACCTGAATCAGCTGCTGACGCAGGTGCAGCGCCACCGGATAACTGTTGCGAAAACCCAGCAAACGCACCTGTCGCGCCTGACTCAGGGCGGTGATCAGCGCACCAAACTGTGCGCCATCGATCTGGTTAATCCACTGCGTCAGGTTTGCCATTTCCTGCTTATAGTGCCGCGATAACAAGGTGTTACCCTGCACCGCGTCACGGCTGTCGGTCAGCGGCATCCCGCTCTGGCGCAGGGTGCGCATTTCATCGCGCATATCGCGATAACTCGGGTAACCGAGACGCTTGAACAGGCGGCTGACCGTGGCTTTCGATACGCCGCTAAGCCGCGCCAGCTCTGCGCTGTTGTAGCTCATCAGGTCGTCGATACTGGCTAAAATAAAATCGGCCACCCGCTGTTCCTGCGGCGTCAGTTCTGCGTAATGGTCACGCAGACGCTCATCAATCTGTTTCATCTTTTCCCCTAACCCTTGGGTATTTGTAACCAATGTTTCAGCGGAACATACCATGCACTAAGCTTGCCAATGCAAGCTAAATTATGTGGGAAAGCCACCAGGTTCTGCGGATGTGGAACACCTCTTGCTTAACTTTATCCCTACGCGCCCAAAACCCTGCAAGCACGGGCAGCATTAAAAAAGCGTCTCAAAAAAGGACATCGCATGATTAACAGTAACAGCGCACCGTTGGGTATGGCGGTCACACCTCATCATCTGGCGAGCCAGAGTGCGCTTGCGGTATTGCGCGAGGGCGGCAATGCCATCGAAGCGATGGTAGCCGCAGCCGCCACCATTGCCGTGGTGTATCCGCATATGAACGGGCTGGGCGGCGATGGCTTCTGGCTGATTGTGCCACCACAGGGCAATCCGGTGGCGATAGATGCCAGCGGTGCGGCAGGCTCCCTGGCCTCTCTCGATTTCTACGCCGGTGAAACCCATATTCCACACCGTGGCCCGAAAGCGGCACTGACGGTGGCAGGCACCGTCGGCGGCTGGCAGGAAGCGCTGAAGGTGTCGGCTGAATTTGGCGGCGAGCAAAAACCGCTTTCGCGCCTGCTGCGTGACGCCATCCGTTACGCTGCGGACGGCATTCCGGTGACCGCTTCTCAGGAAGCCGCCACCCGCGCCAAGCAACATGAACTGAAAGATTTCCGTACTTTTGCCGACGTTTTTCTGCCGAACGGCGAGGTGCCGCGTGCCGGAAACCGTTTCACCCAGCCGCAGCTGGCGCAGACGTTATCCATGCTGTGCGAAGACGGGCTGAACAGTTTCTATCGCGGTGAGCTGGCTGACAATATGGCCGCCGACATGGAAAAACTCGGTATGCCGGTGACCCGCGCCGATCTGGCCGCATACAAACCGCAGCGCCGTGTACCGCTGCGTCTCAAACACAGTAAAGGCGAAATCTACAATCTGACACCACCGACGCAGGGGCTGGTTTCGCTGGCGATCCTCGGGCTGACCGACCGTCTGCCGCTGGAAACCATGGATGAAAGCGCGACCATTCACAGCATTGTCGAAGCCACCAAACTGGCGTTCGGCCTGCGCGACCGTTTCATCACCGATCCGCGCATGATGACGCAGGACGCCCAGAGCCTGCTTGATCCGCAGTATCTCGACGCCCTTGCCACCCGCATCAAACCGCACAGCGCCGCCGACTGGGGCAAAGGCAAAGGCCCGGGCGATACCGTCTGGATGGGCGTGATGGACAGCAGCGGGCTGGCGGTGTCGTTTATCCAGAGCATTTATCACGAATTTGGCAGTGGCGTCGTGCTGCCGGGCAGCGGCGTATTGTGGCAAAACCGTGGGGCGTCCTTCAGCCTCGACGCCAGCCATTTACTGGCACTGGCACCGGGAAAACAGCCATTCCACACCCTGAACCCCGCCGCCGCACGCTTATACGACGGACGCACGATGGTTTACGGCTCGATGGGCGGTGACGGCCAGCCGCAAACACAGGCGGCGGTATTCATCCGCCACGTGGTGCAGGGACAATCTTTGCAGCAGGCCATCAGCGGTCCGCGCTGGCTGCTGGGCCGCACCTGGGGCGAAAGCTCGGATTCGCTGAAACTGGAAGGCCGTTTCGCCTATCCGACGCTGGCCGGGCTGAGACAGCGCGGTCACGACGTCGAGCTGTTGCCGGATTTCAGCGAAGCCGTCGGTCACGCCGGGGCGATTGTCCGCCACACCAACGGCATGTTTGAAGGTGCCTCCGACCCGCGCAGCAACGGCAGCGCCGCCGGATTTTGATCAGACTTCGCTCATAAGCATTGATAAGGAAGTAGCATGAAAAATACCCCCGCAGCGACGGACTGGGCCGCGTATATCCGCCAGATGGAATCCGTTCTGGCGCTGGAACTTGACGACATACGTCGTCAGGAATTGCTGGTGCAGTTCAGTCGTATCGCGCAAATGGCGCAACCGCTGATGGATTTACCGCTCGATTCGCGTCTGGAAATTGCCGGGGTGTATAGAGCATGAAGAGTGTATCGCGCATGAAATCGTTTGATAGCTTTACCGTCAGTCAGTTACATCAGGCGATTACGCAGGGTGAAATTTCAGCGACAGAAATTGCCAGCGCCACGCTCGACGCGGTTGAACAGGCCAATCCGGCCATCAACGCGTATACGCATATCACCCGCGAGCGCATGCTGAGTGAAGCCGCAAAAGTCGATAAAACCCGCGCCAGCGGAGCCACACTTGCGCCGCTGGCAGGCATTCCTTATGCGGTGAAAAATTTGCTGGACGTGGCCGGTGAAGTCACGCTGGCGGGCGCCAGCCTCAACAGCAGCAACGCCGCCGCCCGTCATGACGCATGGACGGTTTACCGTCTCGCCGCACAGGGCGCAATGCTTTCCGGCATGCTGAATATGGACGCTTACGCCTACGGTTTTACCACCGAGAACAGCCATTACGGCGCAACGCGTAACCCGCGGGATCTGGCACGCGTCGCCGGAGGATCTTCCGGTGGTTCAGCCGCCGCCGTGGCTGCCGGTCTGGTACATTTCACGCTCGGCAGCGATACCAACGGTTCCATTCGCGTGCCTTCTTCGCTGAGTGGCATTCTCGGCCTGAAACCCACCTTCGGGCGCATTTCACGTCGCGGCAGCCAGCCGTTTGTCGCAAGCCTCGATCATATCGGCCCGATGGCGCGATGCAGCGAAGATCTTTCGCAGGTGTATGACGCGATCCAGGGCACGGATCCGCAGGATCACTTCCAGGCTGATAAGCCGGTTACCGCAACATTTTCTCAGCTCGGACGCGGCCAGCAAGGTTTGCGCACGGCGGTGCTGGGCGGATATTTTGCGACCTGGTGCGACGAGCATGCCAAAGCTGCCGTGCGCCAAATTGCTCAGGCACTGGAAGCGCAGGAAGAAGTTGAGATGCCTCAGGCCGAACTGGCGCGTTCAGCGGCGTTTATCATCAGTGCCTCCGAAGGCGGCAATCAGTATTTGCCAAAATTGCGCAGCATTCCGCAACAGTTCGAGCCGCTGTCACGCGAGCGTTTACTGGCGGGCGCGATGATCCCTGCGGCGTGGTACGTGCAGGCACAGCGTTTTCGTCAGCATTTTCAGGAACAAATCTTGCCCTTGTTTGATCACTGGGACATTCTGATCGCACCTGCCACGCCGTGCCCGGCGACGCTTATCGGTCAGGAGACGATCAGAATTAACGGTCAGGATCTGCCAACCCGTGCCAATATGGGCATGCTGACTCAGCCGATTTCGTTCCTCGGTTTACCGGTGGTGACGGTGCCGGTCACAACATCGGCCGGTCTGCCGATAGGATTACAACTGATTGCGCCGCCGTGGCGAGAAGATCTGTGCCTGCGCGCAGCACGGGCGCTCGAACTTCAGGGAATAGTAAAAGTCAGCAGTTCTCCGGTGATGCCCGCGTAAAAACCGGCATCGCCGTTTTCAGGGTGAAGTAAAAAGAGTAAAGAGACGAAATCATGAAAACTGAACATATCGACCGCCCGGCGATCCTTGCCGAAATGAATGCGGCGTTTTATCGCTATGAACAGGCGCTGATCACAAATGATACAGACGTCCTCGACGAACTGTTCTGGCACGACCCGCGTACCGTGCGCTACGGTGCGGGAGAAAATCTTTACGGCATTGAAGCCATCCGCGCGTTCCGCTCAGCGCGATCGTCCCAGGGGTTAAACCGGGATCTGGTCAACACCACCATCACCACTTTTGGCGATGACATGGCGGTGGCCAGCACGGAATTTCGCCGCGAAGGGACGGACAAAATCGGGCGTCAGCAGCAAACGTGGGTGAAGATGGCGAGCGGATGGAAGATTGTGGCAGCCCATGTGAGTTTGATGATTTGACCGAACCATCGGGCGATTCAGCTTTGGAAAGCTGAGGAAACTTTTTTTCAGTTTCACCGGAGGGGAGTTTTGGTTATCACCAAGATGAAACCTGAACGGTGACAATTTCGGTTTTTCAATAACAGCGATCACTTGTCGCGCTGCGCCGAAACCGCCCAAAAGGGGCCAGGACGGGCCCCTCTTGGATCTCCCACGTCTTTTAACTGCGCGCTATCGCAGGCATGACGGACATGTTCCGGTAGAGCAGAGAGTAGCGCAAAATATTGCCGCTTCGCGGTTCCTTCTCTCGGTCTTCGAGCCTGTGGTCTCGAAGCCGCTCCGTTCAGCAAAATTTTTGATCACGCCAATGCACTTTTCTAAAAGATGAAAGCAGTCTGCCTTTGAATTTAAAATCGCGCGGGCGATTCAGAAATCTTGCCGAACGGAGCGGCCTGAAGACCTAAGGCTTCAGGACCGAGAGAGGGAACCGCGCAGCGGCAAGATTTCCAGCCTGTCACGGTGATACCTGAAACATATTATCTAGCGATAGCGCGCAGTGAAAAAGCGCGGGAGTCCAGAGGGCGCGCGCTTACGCGTCCTCTGGGCCAGTTTGGGCGGCGAGCCCAAGGTGTTGAATTTCGAGATTAAACACCGAAATGTTTAACCCAATGGTCGGCAATGTCCTGCCGCTTACAAACCCACACCTTCTCATGTGACCCGATGTAATCGAGAAACCGCTGCAAAGCGCGAAATCTCCCCGGACGGCCAAGGATCCGACAATGCATCCCGATCGACATCATTTTCGGTGAGGTTTCCCCCTCTTCATACAACACGTCAAACGTGTCTTTCAGATAGGTGTAGAACTGCTCGCCGGTGTTAAAACCCTGCGGGGAAGCAAACCGCATGTCGTTGGTTTCCAATGTGTAAGGGATCACCAGATGCTGTTTTGTCTCCCCGTTTTCCAGCTTTACCGGCGTCCAGAACGGCAGGTCATCGCCGTAATAATCACTGTCATACTGGAATCCGTCAGACTCAGCCACCAGTTGGCGGGTGTTCGGGCTGTCGCGGCCGGTGTACCAACCGGTTGGCGCTTTGCCGAACAAATCTCGAAGAACCGTGATGGCTTTTTGCATGTGCTGCGATTCTTCGGCTTTGCTCATGTCCTGATAGTGGATCCAGCGCCAGCCGTGGCTGACAACGTCGTAATCCGCCGCTTTGATCGCGCTGACGATTTCCGGGTTACGCGCCAGCGCCATCGCCACGCCGAAAACGGTCAGCGGCAGGCCACGCTTTTGAAATTCATTATGAATGCGCCAGAAACCGGCGCGGGAACCGTATTCGTACAGGGAATCCATCGACATGTGGCGGTCGGGGAAACTGGCGGCACCGATGATGTCAGACAGGAATTGCTCGGAACCGGCATCACCGTGCAAAACGTTATTTTCTGCGCCCTCTTCGTAATTGAGAACAAACTGCACCGCAATGCGCGCATTGCCTGGCCAGTTAGCGTGTGGCGGGCGTCCGGCATAACCGATTAAGTCGCGCGGGTAAGCATCAGTAAAACCGTACTCGAAATCAGACATAGTGTTCTCTCAGATTCAGTCCGGCAAAACGGCCAGACAAGGGTTTTTCCAGCGGATAATCCAGGCAGCCGTGCTTACTGGTCGTCAGTCGCAACGCCGCCAGCGACTCGATCATTTTGACCGCCGCGCTGACGCCGTCGATCACCGGTATATTCAGCTCCAGCGTCAGTTCCTGCGCCAGATCGGCCATTCCGCCGCAACCGAGCACAATCGCCCCGCTGCCGTCGGATTTTTTAGCCGCGATACATTGCTCGCGCACTTTCTGCTGCGCCAGTCCGCTGCCATCTTCGAGCGATAACACCGGCAAATCGATGGCGTGCAAAGCCGCGCAGTGACGCTCAAATCCGTACTGATGCAGCAAATGCCGGGCAATAGTCAGCGTGCGGGGCAGCGTCGTGACGACAGAGAATCGCGTCGCCAGCATGGTTGCCAGATGCATCGCGGCTTCGGCGATACCGACAACCGGCGCCCGTGCCAGTTCCCGTGCAGCCAGTAATCCGGGGTCACCGAAACAGGCAATAACGTGCCCGTCGACGCCGGCATCACGCCCGGCTTTTATCTGCTGCAACACGCCGAGCGTGGCAATCGCCTCGTCGAAATGTCCTTCAATAGACGGTGCGCCTTCTTCAGGACAAACGGCCAGAATCTGTGTATCCCGTGCTGCCACTGAACGGGCGGTTTGCGCCATCACTTCGGTCATCGCCAGACTGGTATTGGGATTAATCAGTTGTATACAAAGTGGATTCGCCATCAGTCAGAGTCCTTTTCTGTAACCGCCATCTGTGCGGCAAAAATCTGCGCGAAATCGGGCGTCGGTCCTTTGTTTTGCTCAAAGCGCAGGCTGGCGACGATGCTGTCAAAATGCTGCGCCATGCTGTTGGCCAATGCCGCGGTGTCGCGTTTTTTCAGCAGTTCCAGCAGATCGGCATGATCATGACAGCGGCACCCTTGCTGCCACGGCGCGCCCCAGGCGGCAATCGCCAGTGATGAACGTAATGTGAGCTGAGAAACGGATTCAGTCAGCACTTTGTTGCCTGAAATGGCCTGAAGCTGCACATGAAAAGCGGCAGACAAGCGGATTGCTGCGGCGCCGTCACGCTCGTCATGGGCACGTTTTTCTTCCTGTACCAGTTTCTTCAGCGCAACCAGATGTGTGGACTGACAACGCGCAATCACCAGCGGCAGGTTGGCACACTCAAGAATTTTACGGGTCGCGAAAACGTCACGTGCTTCAGCGGCATCCGGCGCGGTCACATGCGCACCACGCTTGGGCAATATCGTCACAAGTTGCACTGCGGCAAGGCGCTGTAACACCCGGCGGATACCCGTGCGACTGACAGAGAACACCTGGGCCAGTGCTTCTTCGGGTAATTTACTGCCGGGTAAAAGCTGGTGCTCAACAATAGATCGCACCAGCGCGTTATAAATATGGTCGTCCTTATCCTCGGTAAAATAGGCCGTATTCAGCCCGCTCCAACTGGTCATTGCTGTTACTCCGTATACCGTTTTGTGTATTTATCGTATACCTGAAATAGATTTTTTGTATACAAGAAGTGAAGTTTGGCCTGATTCATGCAGTGTTCCCGTGACTGCTTTTTAACTTTGGGCAGCCGGTATCCGGCTTCCGACTTTCACATGTTGTTTATGACAGGAGCACGATTTATGCCAAATCAGGAAATCACCTCCGCCACGGCGTCTTCCGGACAGGGCGCCGGCATCATCAAACCTTATTACAGCCCGCGGCTGTGTAATGATGACTTAGCGCCTACCCGTGACCAAAACTGGAGCTGGTACAACATATTTTCTTTCTGGATGTCAGATGTGCACAGCATGGGCGGTTATGTGGTTGCTGCGAGTTTCTTTACGCTCGGCCTGACCAGCTGGCAGGTACTGCTGTGTTTGTTGTGCGGGATTTGTATTGTGCAGATTTGTGCCAATCTGGTGGCGAAACCAAGCCAGCAGGCGGGTGTGCCCTACGCGGTGATTTGCCGTCAGGCATTTGGTGTGTTCGGGGCGAATATTCCGGCGGTGATCCGCGGACTGATCGCTTTCGCCTGGTATGGCATACAGACCTATCTGGCGGCCAGTGCGTTAATGCTGGTGCTGCTCAAATTCTTCCCTTCCCTGACGCCGCTGACCGTGCCGCACTGGCTGGGTCTTTCTGCGCTGGGCTGGATTTGTTTCGGCATTATGTGGGTATTGCAGGCGATGGTGTTCTGGCACGGTATGAGCGCAATCAAACGCTTTATCGATGTGGCGGGTCCGGCGGTATATATCGTAATGCTGATGCTGGCAGGCTGGATTTTGTATAAAACCGGGCTGAGCAATATCTCCTTTACCCTGTCAACCAAAACCCTGACGGTCGGCCAGCAGGGCTGGGAAATGCTCACTGCCACGGCGCTGGTGGTATCTTATTTCTCCGGTCCGCTGCTGAACTTTGGTGACTTCTCCCGCTACGGTAAAAGCATGAGCGAAATCCGTCGCGGTAACCGCTGGGGTCTGCCGTTTAACTTCCTGCTGTTCTCGATTGTGACCGTAGTTATCGTTTCCGGGACACAATCGCTGTTCGGCCAGATGATTACCGACCCTATCGAAACCGTCAGCCGTGTGGGCAACAGCGTGGCCGTAGCGCTGGGTCTGCTGACCATGATCATCGCGACTATCGGTATCAACATCGTGGCGAACTTCGTGTCACCAGCGTTCGACTTCTCTAACTGTTCACCGCAGAAAATCAGTTTCCGAACCGGCGGAATGATTGCCGCCGTCGGTTCGGTTTTACTGACGCCGTGGAACCTGTTCCAGTCACCGGAAATTATCCACTACACGCTGGACGTGCTGGGGTCATTTATCGGGCCGTTGTTCGGGATTTTGCTGGCGGATTATTATCTGATCAAACGCGGTCATATGGATGTGGATGCGCTGTTTAATGCCACGCCTTCCGGCCGTTACTGGTATCGCAACGGGTTTAACCCGAAAGCGATTGCAGCCCTGGTGCCAGCAGTGGTGATTGGTCTGGTAATCAGCTTTACGCCGGGCCTGCATCAGGTGGCGAACTTCAGCTGGTTTATCGGTGCATTCCTGGCAGGCGGTTTCTATCGCTACATCGCCCGTCATGATCGCGCGACCAGCGGCGCAATCGGCTATATGAAAACCGAAGCGGAATAACAGGCGGTTAAAAGGAAAAAATAGTCAGGATGGCTGAAACGACGAAGCCCTGAGTGATTTCTCACTCAGGGCTTCTGAATAGTGGCGGAACGGACGGGGCTCGAACCCGCGACCCCCTGCGTGACAGGCAGGTATTCTAACCAACTGAACTACCGCTCCGCGTTTTGTTCTGGTTAAGAACGGAGCGAATATTAAGGAATACACGCCCTTACGTCAATGCTTTTCCTGATATTTTCAATCAAGTGCACAGTTTTTCCGCAGAATGGATACTTTCAAAACAACGGCGAAGATTCAGGGCTTACGAACGCCAAAGGCAACTGCCGCCCTTTTTCACCACCAGATCCAACCTTTCTTCATGCCACGCCAGTTCCTGCTCATTTGCCGTGATCACTTTTAACCCGGAAGCCGGACGCGTCACGCGCTGGATCCCTAATCCGTCAGCACCGGTGTTTTGCTCGCCCTCGTGGGTGAATTTGATGCTGGTCTGCCCGCCGGTCATCATCAGATAAACTTCGGCAAGAATTTCGGAGTCAAGCAATGCGCCGTGCAGCGTTCGTTTGCTGTTGTCGATCAGGTAACGATCGCTCAGGGCATCGAGGTTGTTACGCTTGCCGGGGAACAGCTTGCGCGCCATTGACAGGCTGTCGGTGATTTTACAGAACGTTTCGGTTTTCGGCAGATTACGGCCGAGCATGTCGAACTCGTAATCCATAAAGCCGATATCGAACGTCGCGTTATGAATGACTAATTCGCCGCCGCGAATATATTCGATAAAGTCGTCAGCAACCTCAGCGAAGGTCGGCTTATCGGCGAGGAATTCATCGCTGATGCCATGAACGCCAAAAGCTTCCGGATCTACCAGACGGTCGGGTTTGAGATAAACATGGAAATTGCGCCCCGTCAGGCGACGGTTAACCACTTCAACAGCACCGATTTCGATAATCCGGTGCCCTTCATAATGGACGCCAAGTTTATTCATACCGGTGGTTTCGGTATCGAGAACGACGATCCTGTTTGATGTGTTTTGTAAATCCATAGCTCATTACCCACTGTCACGGATGTGGACGAAATTGCGCACAGGGTACCATCAGGCGGCCATTCAAGTCATTCAATGGCGTGCGGGTTCGGGAAAAGCGGCACCCTGGGGTGCCGCTAAGGATTTCATTACGCAGGAATTTGCTGGGTAATGCAGTGGATATTTCCGCCACCCAGAAGAATTTCGCGGGCCGGAATACCGGTGATTTTGAAGTCAGGGTACATCTGTGCAAACAGCGCTTCGGCCAGACTATCTGTCTGAGCATCGAGTAGCGGATAAATAATGTGCTGATTGCTTATCAGATAATTGACGTAAGAACCCGCCAGACGGTTACCTTCCAGACGTTCAATCGCCGTGCCCGGCAATACGCCAATCGTCTCTTCTGCGGTGGCGTGCATCACAGGAGGCGACGGCATTTTCCAGATTTTCAGGCTGCGGCCTTGGGCGTCTTTCGCTGCTTCCAGCACTTTTAAAGCCGCGGCAGATCGTGCGTACTGCGGATCCTGCTCGTCGTCGGTCCAGTGCAGGGCAACTTCACCCGGACGAACGAAGCAGCACATGTTGTCGATGTGCCCGTCGGTTTCGTCGTTGAATACGCCCTCTTCCAGCCAGATAAATTGCTTCACGCCGAGGTATTTCTGCAACTGCGCTTCAATTTCAGCTTTGGAAAGATGAGGATTACGGTTCGGATTGAGCAGGCATTCCGCAGTGGTCAGCAAAGTCCCTTCGCCGTCCACATGAATCGAACCGCCTTCCAGCACCAGATCGGTCGACACATAAGGGATCTGCTGATGCTCCGCCACCTGACGGGCCACCAGCTGGTCGCGCTCCCAGCTCGAATACAGGCCGCCGTTGAAGCCGCCCCAGGCATTGAAGGTCCAGTCAATGGCCAGACGCCCGCCTTGTGGATCCACCACAATGGTCGGGCCGGTATCGCGCATCCACGCGTCGTCGCTTTCCATTTCCACCAGCGTTATCTGCGCCGGCATCACTTCGCGTGCGTTGGCCATTTCCGCTGCCGGAACCGCCATAAACACCGGAGTCGACGTGGCAATAGCCGCCGCCACGTTGGCAAAAGCCAGTTGTGCCGGACGACCGTTTGAGCGCCAGTTGTCGGTGCGGTAAGGCCAGATCATCCAGACAGCTTGCTGCGATGCCCATTCAGCGGGCATCGCAAAACCTTCAGCCTGAGGATTGATATCAATAGAAGACATCAGTTATTTCCTTGTTGAACCGTCGGATGTCGCGATGGCGCCATACATTTCAGGACGGCGGTCGCGGAACAGACCCCATGACGCGCGCTGAGCGGCGACGGCATCCAGATCGAAGGTATGAACCAGCACGGCTTCTTCGGTTTTGCTGGCTTGTTGCACCAGCGCACCGGTCTGGTCAGCAATGAAGGAAGAACCGTAGAACGTCATTTCGTAATCAGGAATGAATTTGCTTTTTTCAGTACCAATACGGTTAGAAGCAATCACCGGCACCAGGTTAGCTGCCGCATGGCCCTGCTGAACGCGGGTCCAGTGTGGCTGGCTGTCAATTTCCGGATAAGCCGGTTCTGAACCGATCGCCGTCGGATAGAAAATGATTTCTGCGCCCTGCAGGGCCAGGCAACGAGCGGTTTCCGGGAACCACTGATCCCAGCAGATGCCCACGCCGATTTTCGCGTAACGGGTATTCCACACTTTGAAGCCGGTATCGCCCGGAATGAAGAATTGTTTTTCCTGATAGGCAGGACCGTTCGGAATATGAGTTTTGCGATAAACATCCAGCACACTGCCGTCAGCATCAATCATGACCAGCGAGTTGTAATAGGCGTTATTGCACTTTTCAAAGAAACTCAGAGGCAGAACGACTTCCAGTTCTTTCGCCAGCGCAGAGAAATGGCGGATAAGCGGGCTGTTATCCAGCTCCTGCGCCAGGCTGTAATGCTCAGGGCTCTGATCAATACAGAAGTAAGGTGCAGCAAAAAGCTCCTGGATAAGAATAACTTGTGCGCCTTTGGAATGAGCCTGGCGAACCAGTTTCTCAGCGTTAACAATATTCTTTTCCAGATCCCAGCTGCAGCTCATTTGTGTTGCAGAAACCGTAACATTTCTCATTAGACATCCTTAAAGCATTGAAAATTGGCAGTGAAAAAACCATGAAAGTCGGAACTCACTCAGAGTTTTGAACTGGCACTCTGCATTTTCCTATTATATTGCAAAAGACAGAGCTCTCCAGCCAAAAGAGTCACGATGATTCCGATAACAATCGGCAGGCTGTGGCTCATCTCTATTTTTCCGTCGAATAAATCAGGGAACACAAACAGAATGATCCCCTGAATAACAAACAGTAAGCACACGCCAGCGACCAGCCACTGGCCGAAAATGCCGCCAGGTACGCGATACGGACGCGGTGTTTCAGTTTCCTTATCGCGCAACCTGAACCATGCGCTGAAGAGCAGTAAATATGGCAGAAGGAAAATACAGCTCGAGAAGGAGAAGATAATCCAGAACAGGTCGCTCTTGTCACTGGCCAGTTGGCTGTAGCAGAGGATCACCAGCGTGGAAACCACCCCCGTCGCCACATTCGCGCCGACCGGCGTGTGAAAGCGGCGACTGAGAATACCCAGACAGGCAGGCAGTTCCCCGCTTTTTGCCGCTTCGGCGGCGGTGCGGCTCGAGCCGGACGTCCAGGTCACCATGTTGCTGATGAAGCTGAATAACGTCAGCACACACAAGATATTAAGGATTACCCGCGCGCCTTCACTTTGCCCGAAAATGATTTTCATCGCATCGATGATGCCTGATACCAGGCTTATCTGACTGACAGGCAGTGCGGCGAGAATGCCAAAAGTCCCGAATAAATAGAGCGCTGAGATGAGTATGGCAGCGAGAAACATTGCGATGCGCATCGTTTTCTCAGGGCTTTTGATCATCTTGCCCATACTCGCGACCAGTTCCAGCCCCAGCAGGCTGTAGATGATGGCGGGCAGGAAGCGGCTGCTTTCGTTGAGATGGGGGATCAGGTTATGCCACTCAAAATTGTTGGCGAGACCGTGTTGCAGAAAATAACGAATACCCGCAAAGCCCAGAACGGCAATCACGATGATTTTTGCGAAAGCTCCCCAGCGGGCAATTTTAAGACATACGCTGGTGGAGATATTGCAAAACCAGACCGTCAGCCAGGTCAGCACCAGACACAGCAGAATTTGCCAGTGCAGCGCCATTTTCGGCCAGTACAGCGAAGAAAAGGTGCCGGCAAACAGAATATAAACAGAAGGCATCCACAGCCCGACGTTGATCCAGTAGAGATAAGAGGTTCTGGCGGCCATGCGCGTCCCGAATGCCCGCTTAACCCAATCGTAAATACCGCCTTCAGCAGGCCAGGTGCTGCCCAGTTCCGTGACGACCAGCGTATAAGGCAGAACAAAGCCCGCCAGCATAATAACCCACCACGAAAAAGCCGACGGCCCGATGGCGGCAGAAGCCGTCAAAGTATCAAGGATCATGACCGCACAAAGGGTGAACATCGTCAGACTGCCCATGCCAATCTTTTGATTTTTATTCATTTCCATCATCACACCCTGCTTTTTTATCGGATAACAGTGAATATATCAGTGACAAGGAATATGAATGAAATGTATTGTTTTCATTAAATAATGAAGGATATTCATAATCATGCTGGACCTGAATCTTCTGCGCCTGGTGGTCATTCTGGCGAAAGAAAAAAACGTCACCCGCGCGGCGCTCAAAGCCAATATCACGCAGTCGGCGTTCAGCCATGCCCTTAACCGTATCCGGGAGCAACTGAATGACGAGGTGTTTGTACGCACGCGCAATGGCATGGAACCGACGCCTTATGCCGCCTCGATTATTCCGGTGATTGCCAGTTCACTGGACAGGCTGGAAGCCGTCACCCGCGGCGCTCATGCATTTGATCCGCTTCGTGATGCCCATACCTTTTATATCGGCGCGGTCGATTATTTTGAATTCATGTTTATGCCGGTGCTGACCGCCCGGTTTAAGCAACTGGCGCCGAATGTCCGGCTTTCCGTCGATATTCTTTCAGAAACGATCAAGCTTGAGCGCATTGAGATGGGGCAGCTGGACGCCTTCATCGGCGTCGACACCCTGCAACATGTTCCGCACTACTATAATAAGCACCCGCTGATTTCAGACCATTTCGTGGCAATCGCCTCAAAAGATCGTACGGATCTGCCTTCAGTTCTCACGATCAGAAATCTGGTTACGGAGCCGCAAATCCATCTGCCCGCCGTCAGTTCCGGCGCTGACCATATCGACCGCTGGCTGTCAGCGCAGCATCTCTATCGTCCGCTGGCGACAGTGGTACAAAGTTATGCTGTCGGTGGAAGAGTTGCGGTGACATCGGGTTATCTGATGTGTGTGCCCTATCGCATCGCCCGCGAACTGGCGGATATGCTGCCTTTGCGGATCCTCGAATTGCCCGCTGGTCTGCCTTCTTATGAACTGAATCTGCTGACGCACAGCTTGTTTGATCATCAGCCCGCACTGCGCTGGCTGATTAATGAGCTGAAAAATGCGCATATTGAATAACGCAGCACAGCAGGCAGAGGCGTCGAAGATATTGAAGTGCTCACTGCGCCGGTTTATGTCAGACTTGCCGTTTACTGTTAACCAAAGAGCCTGCCCGCAATGACCAAACAGGTAGAAATTTTCACCGACGGCTCCTGCCTGGGAAATCCCGGCCCCGGCGGTTTCGGTGCGATTTTACGTTATAAGCAACACGAAAAAGAGTTCAGCGCGGGTTTCCGTCTGACCACCAATAACCGCATGGAAATGATGGCAGCGATTGTCGCGCTTGAAGCACTCAGCACGCCGTGCGAAGTGACCCTGAGCACCGACAGCCAGTATGTGCGCCAGGGGATCACCACCTGGATCCATAACTGGAAAAAGCGTGGCTGGAAAACATCAGACAAAAAACCGGTGAAAAACGTCGATTTATGGAAACGCCTCGACGCTGCAATCCAGACGCATCAGCTGAACTGGATGTGGGTCAAAGGCCACGCCGGACACCCTGAGAATGAGCGGTGCGACGTGCTGGCGAAAGAGGCGGCGGGGAATCCGACGCTGGAAGATGCGGGCTATCAGGCTGAGAATTGATGAATTACCTTCTGGCGATCAACTAAAAAAAGTGAAGTCGCCAGTCAACACCCCTGCTATTTCTTTCGGGTGCAATAAAACAAGGGGGCATCATTGTGGATAAAAAGATAGCCAGATTGGTTTTCCTGAATAATTTGTATACTCATTCCCCGCCCGCTGTAACTAAAAAAATCAGGAATATAAGGCACCTGAATATCCAGTGACTTAGCACTCACATGATTATCGTCTGACGTCATAATGATGTTGTCATTTTCTTGTACATAGGTGAATGAGAGGGTTTTACTTATGTTAATCGACTTTCCATCAGCCTGTAAACTCCCCACCGAATGAAATTGCCCTACTCCATCATAAAATGCGTAATCCAGGATGACATTATAAACCGCATCCCCCTGAATGAGGGTAACTTCACTTTCGCAGGAAAAATGTTTTTTCTGATAAGAAACGAAAGCCCAAAAACCCGCTGATAAAAAAATCAGAATAATAATGGCAAAACTCATAAGCACAGAATTATTAATTTTCATTTTTGTCACTTATAAATACAAATGATACGCAACGGGCATCATTGTCTGTGATTTTTTGATCGCAAAGCAGCAGTGATGACGCTTCATACATTCGGTTAATAGCCATATATGTGATTTTTTTCGAGTGACATTGCAGAGGATGTTTTTTCATTAATTCCGAAAAGAGGGCGATATTTTTTTCATCATCCGGATAGGAGGAGTAAATATCACATCCGTTAACCGTTCCGGAAAACCGATACGCAGAGTAGTACGATGTATCAACCGGAAGTATTTTAAAAATACTTCCCCAAATGAAGATCATCACTATTATCCCCGCGATTCCGACCCCCCAGCGATATTTGTGTTCGGATGAAAAATAGCCGTGCGGGAAAACCGTCACATTCTCCAGAGACACGTCTTTTTTCTCTTCCGCCTCTTTTTCGCACTCTCCTCCAGAAATGTTAAGTTCAGTAACAGCGGCGGTCTGCTCTGCCTCCGGGACTATTTCACTCAGGTTTACTGAGATTTTAAATCCGATTTTCGGAAGCGTTTTAATCACGTCATCAGTCAATCCCGCAACTTTCAAACCCTTCCGAATTAACCCCTTATTTTGATACAAAGTATTTACTGTGACGAATGCCCCATTTTTTTCCCACACTTGATCAAACAAATATTTTTGGCTGACAGGCTGATCATTATGTAACAAGAGCAATCGCAAGCACTCACTGGCAGGCGAGTGCAGAATGATCTTCCTGGCCCTGGCAGCATCAATCTGTACAAGGCTGCGTTCCTCAGGATCAAAAAGAACAATATCATTGAGTAAATACAGTTTCTTCATATTCCGTACTTTTTTTGGATGCCCTTCCCGGCCAGTACTTCATTTTTCCAGCCAGTACTCCGCAGGAGGTATATTAAAACACTACGACATAAACATTAATTAATTCAATCAGATAAATATCTGCTGTCTAATCAAAAAGCTGATTAAAAACCTGCTTCACCTGAATCAGTATAATTCACTACAAATTTTAGTCGTCATGTTTACTCTTATCTGCAGAAAAGAAATCAGGCTTGAGACTCTTCAGAAGGAAAGCCGGCTCTTGTATAAAGGGTTTATATCAGCCGGAGGACAAAATCAATGAGAGTCTGTTTCATAACACTTCAATAAAAACATGAAGATGTAATAAAAATCAGTTTTTTTGACTAAAATTTATCTTTGTTTGGCATCTTATCTTGCCTTCATGAGATAGCGACACCAAAGATTAAAAAACATGAAAACGCATTTATTAAGAATTTAAATAAAGAATATACGCAAAAAGTAAGCACAAAACTCTGGAAACAATATTCAGAGCAGCAGCACATTGTCATTTGCGGATGTATTGCAAGTATTTAGCGTAGCAATATAATCCCCATCAAATAATTGTGGTCTTTATGGTTCGAGGCGTTTTATCCCATAAGTCATATCTACGGCGAGTAGAAGAGAAATGAACTATCAATTATGCGGTTTCCTTATCGGTAAGGAGATTCACTTCGACTTTGAGAAGCAGAGGCTATACCGACTCCCTTCTTCCAGTTTCGAGAAGGACATAACCTTTGCCACTGTTTTTCTCAATGACACCATGTTGTATTTCTTTTTATATTTACTGCTACATGCGCGTGACAGAGAAATAACTAAGGATGAAGTCATGAAAATTTTATGGGAGGAAAATAACCTGACGCCTTCAACACAGCGCTTGTGGCAAATATTGAAAGAACTCAATAGGAAACTAACTTTATTAGGCTTACCTGACAACTTTATTTTGAACATGAAAGGCAGAGGCTACCTTATCAAATACCCGGACATAAAACCAATTTACACCCGGAAAGATGAAGGCATTGCCTGGCAGGAATAATTCGGAATCAGCATTTCCATCTGAACAGAACACTTATTTTATTAACATCGCAATGAAGCAGTACCTTTATATTATTAAGAACAAAGATCTGAAAAGACCGTCAAACGAAACCGGATACCACTATGAATATGAATATCGCACGCCACTTTGAAAATTTAAAAGTCAGTAAAAAGCTTACCCTGGTATTTTCGGTAATGATGACGATCATTTTCATTGTTTTTTTATCAGGGATCTATGGTTTCAACAATGTCAGTGATAAGTCGAAAAAGGGATTTTTATCCGTTGAATTAAACAATGCACTTGAAAAAGCCAATCTCAACAGAACCAATTATCAGTACACACATGATGAACAATATCTGAAACAAAACACAATGGCGGTGCATAAACTGGCTTCTATTGTCGCTGAACTCAGAGAATTTTCCTGGTCTGCTGAAGGAAAGGTGGATCTTAATCGGGTTGACGACGCCGTTAAAAATTATCTGGCAGATACAACGCCGTTCCTTAAAGCACTGGAGAATAAAACACAGGCAGTCAATCTGATTAATTCCAAAGATATTTATAATGCCTCGATTAAAGCCGATAACCTAGGCCGTAATACCACATTACGCAGTGATATCGCAGTCAAAACAACACAACTCGCCTTTGTATTCAATGATATCGACTCCATGATGAGTGATTATCAGGAAAAACCTACTATTCAGGCAGAAAAGGATTTATCGAATCGGATCAATACGGGCATCCTGCAGGCTCAACAACTGCTACCTCAGTTTTCCGAAGACCAGCAGCCCTGGATCCGCCAAAGTATCAATGAAATGCAAAGTTTTCTGACGAATATGCCGGCTTATCTTTCCGCATGGACAGCGCAAGACGCCGCCTCGTCGCAACTTACTGTGCGGGCGAATGAGCTCACGAATGCTATTTCTCGTCTTTTTGCACTGCAAAAACACATCGCCGCCAATACTATTGCTGCCGCACAAAGCATCATGGTCACCGTACTTATGCTCGGCACGGTTTTTGGCATCCTGCTGGCCTACCTGGTCACTATTTCCATCACCCGCCCTCTGAGTAAAACTCTGGCAATGGCTGAAAGAATTGCAAAAGGCGATCTCACCGGAACACTGACTACCGAGCGTCGCGATGAGTCAGGTTTACTGATGCAGGCGGTTGCGGCAATGAATCAAAATCTGAAAGAGATAATTCAGGATGTCCGTGAAGGCGTCGACAGTGTCGCCCGCTCCTCTGCGGAAATTGCGGCGGGTAACATTGATCTTTCCTCCCGGACAGAGCAACAGTCGGCAGCGGTGGTAGAAACCGCGGCCAGCATGGAAGAACTGACTTCTACCGTGCAGCAAAATGCCAGTAATGCCAATTGCGCGCGAGAGCTTTCCGAACGTGCCGCAGAAAAAGCCGTTCATGGAAGTCAGGTTTCTCAGCAGGTTGTTGAAACTATGGAAAATATACGCCGAAGCTCACAACGAATTTCCGAAATTATTTCGGTTATCAATGGCATTGCTTTCCAGACCAATATTCTGGCTCTGAATGCGGCCGTAGAAGCCGCACACGCCGGAGAACAGGGCAAAGGTTTTGCCGTGGTCGCGGTCGAAGTTCGCAATCTTGCACAGCGCAGTTCCCAGTCATCGAAGGAAATCGAAGCGCTTATCCGGGAATCCACTGGATTTGTCGACAGCGGTTGCAGTCTGGTGGAAGGTGCGGGCGTGGCAATGGAAGATATCGTGACATCGGTGAGTCAGGTTCGCGACATCATGAACGAAATTGCTATCGCCACAGATGAGCAAAGTCGCGGAATTTCCCAGATTTCCGTAGCAATGACAGAAATGGACACCACGACACAACAAAACGCGGCATTGGTCGAAGAATCCTCCGCGGCGGCAAGCTCGCTCGAAGCACAAGCGTTACAGCTAGAGCAAAGGGTTTCAGTCTTCAAACTTGAGGACAAAACGAAACAGGGAACCCCGGTGGTCAGTTATGCATTGCACCCCGGCGCTGCGGCGAGAAAAGCCAGACCCGTCACGCACAATGAGGGCTGGACCAGCTTCTGAAGCATCAGGATAAGCAAATTTACTTTTTAACATCAGACCCGAACCGATAAAAACACCGCTGGCACCGGTGTTTTCACCCCCAGAAAACGCATCACTATTATTCTCCGGCACGTAATAACATCATGACAGAACAATCCGTTTCAGTTTCGGCGCAGGCATTGCTTATTGCCTTACTCACCCGTCAGATCTCAGCCTGGCAAACTCTTTTTTGTCCACCCCGTGGCAAAGAACATGTCTGCCCAAAGATCAGCGCCACTTTTTATAATAAAATTCTGGAACCCATGTGGTGGTGTTGTCGCGGGCCAAAACCGGTGACGATGCTGGAGAAGGATTCAATATATTGGCTTTGCGTTCTGGCTCAGGAGCCCACGCCTGTCGCCTTTGAGCTCTGGATTTTATCGGTGAAGTTTCGGTATCAGAAGCTGACAGGGAATCTATTGACCGCCGAAGCGGAAAAGTTTCTTTTAATATGTTTTATGGATTTTGCTGCCATCAATAAAATGTACATAAGCCAGGGACACGAGAACTGGAAGAGCTAACGGCGCAGGTCAGGAATAAGGTCAGATTCTTAATCCCGATGTTTCTCACGATAGCTCTTGGTCGCCCCGACTGCCTGCGATATTTTCTGCTTTTGCGCATGCACTTTTTTCGCGGTGGGTGTCAGCGGGAAAGTCCTTTTGCGGGCAATAATCAGCGTCATGCAACCCAGCGCAGGTAAATGCGTACTCAGCAATTTTCCGCCATTCTTTTTCCACGGCAGTACATGAAAACGCCGGTGAACCATCACTTCATAATTGAGCAAAGACAGCCAGTCGAGCAAACGCATTTGGGTAAACAAACGGCTGCTGTAAGGCTGGCGCTTGCGAAACACCGGCATCAGTTTGCCGATGCCTAACAGACTGAGCGGATTAAAGCTGCTGAGCACCATCCAGCCATCATCAATGAGCACACGATCCACTTCACGCAGTATGCGGTGCGGGTCATCGGCGTAAGCCAGTGTATGGCTGAGCAGGCAGGCATCCACAGATTTTGCGGCAAACGGTAAATAATAAGGGTCGCCATGAACATGCAGCCCTTCACCTTCCGGTGCAAAGTTCACCTGATGCGAGATAGGACAGGCGCTGGCATCGATTTCGGCACTTAATGCGCCGATTTTTAGCAGGTGAAACCCGTAGAGTTTGCCCCACCAGGGTTGCAGTTGTTGCTCAAGCGCGGCACGGTAGTAGTCGCCGCATGGGATATCTTCCCATGAAGCCGGTGCAACTATTTTCTTACGGGCACGGGCTGGTCGCATAGTTTGTTATCTTCTTTCAAGCAGTTGCCAAAGAGAGGTTGTTATGAATCTTATCAGTATTCCTGCCTTGCAGGACAATTACATTTGGTTGCTCGATGACCTGCAGGGGCATTGCCTGATTGTCGATCCGGGTGAAGCCGCACCGGTTTTAGCCGCGCTGAAAAAAGCCAGCCTGACCCCGACGGCTATCCTTCTGACCCATCATCATCACGACCATGTTGGGGGTGTTGATGAGATTTGCAGCCATTTTCCGGGTCTGAAAGTGTACGGACCTCACGAAACTGAGAACAAATTTAGTCAGATTAGTCTTAAAAATAGCGATAAATTGGTAATTGGCGGTCTGGAATGGCAGATCTTTGCTACCCCGGGGCACACTCTTGGTCATATTTCATACTATAGCGCGCCTTATCTTTTCTGCGGAGACACGATGTTCTCCGCCGGATGCGGTCGTTTGTTCGAAGGCACGCCCGAGCAAATGTATCAGTCGTTTCAACGCTTAGCAGCCCTGCCTGATGAAACATTAGTCTGCGCCGCACACGAGTACACTCTCTCAAATCTTAAGTTTGCCCGCTCCATTTTACCGGAGGATGATGATATTCATTCTCATGAGCACAAAGTGCAACAAATGCGTGAAAAGGGACAATCTTCCCTGCCTTCAACCCTCGGTCTTGAGCGTAAAATTAACCTCTTTTTACGTTGCGATGATATTGATTTACAAAACAAATTAAACCTTAACAATCCTTTAAAGCCTGACTGGCATGTTTTTGCCCATTTAAGGGCACGCAAGGATAGCTTTTAGCCCCAAAGGTTGTGTTTTTTTTCGAAGCAAAGTATTATCGCTCGTCTTTTAAGCAACTATGACACACACATGAAGGCAAACGCGATCCTAATAATCGCCTCCATGTTGCTCACAGGTTGCCAGGCGTCCAGGCAGGGCGTGAAGGTACCGGAACAACATGCACAGAGTTTGTCTTCAGCAAGTCAAAGTGAAGCAGGACAGTACACAGATGATGGCCGGGCGGCCTCTGGGGGATGGTTGGATGGAAACGACACCGTCTCCCAACAAAATTTGTGGAACTTCATAGGCGACGAGCTGAAGATGAAGGTTCCGGATAATCCCCGGATCCGCGCGCAAAGAGTTAAATATTTAAAGAATAAGAGCTATCTCCACGATGTAACATTACGGGCAGAGCCGTACATGTACTGGATCACCGAGCAGATTAAGAAACGTAATATGCCGATGGAACTGGTACTGCTACCCATAGTGGAGAGCGCTTTTGATCCTAAAGCGACCTCATCAGCTAACGCTGCGGGGTTATGGCAGATTGTGCCTCAAACGGGTCGAAACTATGGTTTGAAACAAAACCAGTGGTATGACGGTCGCCGCGATGTTGTGGCTTCGACAACTGCTGCGCTTGATATGATGCAACGCCTGAACAAAATGTTTGGTGGCGACTGGTTACTGACCGTTGCTGCGTATAACAGTGGTGAAGGCCGCGTGATGCAGGCGGTGAAAGCGAACAAAGCTAAGGGTCGTCCGACTGACTTCTGGGCACTGTCGCTTCCACGTGAAACATCGATTTACGTGCCGAAAATGTTAGCGTTAAGCGACATTCTCAAGAACAGTAAAAAATACGGTATCAGCCTGCCGAAACCGAATGAAGACCGTGCCCTGGCGCGTGTTGAAGTCGGACAGCAGATGCAACTGACCCAGGCGGCGGAGATGGCGGGCATGTCCCTCACCAAGCTCAAGTCGTTTAACACTGGCTACAAGAAGAATGTCACCGCGCCTAATGGCCCGCATTACATTGTTCTGCCGAAGACGCATGTCGACCAGTTTAAAGATTCACTGGCTGATGGTGATATCGCCGCAGTACAGGAAACCAAACTGGCCAGCAACACGCCGTCAGGTGCAAAACAGTACAAGGTTCGCTCCGGCGACAGCTTGTCTGGCATTGCAGCCCGACTGAATGTGAAGACTCGTGATTTACAGCGTTGGAACAATTTGCGCTCAGCAGGCGCGTTAAAAGTTGGGCAAACCCTGCAAGTGGCGGATAACAGCGTCAGCGATACCAGTGCCAATGGTGGCAGCATCACCTATCAGGTACGTAAAGGCGATTCATTGTCGAGCATTGCCAAGCGTCACGGCGTAAACATCAAAGATGTGATGCGCTGGAACACCAATGCCGACAACCTGCAACCGGGCAACAAGTTAACGTTGTTCGTCAGCAACAAGATGAGTCCCGATACCTGATTTTGAGCGGTACCGGCAATAAAAAAGCACCCTGAATATTCCGGGTGCTTTTTTTATGTCTGCATTTTTTGACCGCTGTTCTTTTGAACCGCAAAAAAAGCGCTACAGCGCCAGCGGTTTACTGGCCATAAATTCTACCCGCAGCGGGTTATGGTCAGAGGCGCGCGTTTCCATCACCGACGCACTCGTCACGCTCAGGTCGCGGTAGAAGATGAAGTCCAGCGGCCTGCCAAACGCCCGCTTGCGGTAGTCAGAAGGAAAACGCACTTCCTCCAGCTGGATATTCCCCGCAAAGCCATACAGCGCGTTAATACGCTGTTTGCTCCAGGCGTTGAAATCTCCCGCCATAATCACCGGCCCTTTGTGGTTGGCAATCTGCTCACCAATCGGGTCGAGTTGCTTGCTGTAGACATCGATACCGATACTGAAATTGACGGCATGAATGTTCACTACCATCAGCAAACGACCATCCAGAAGCGGATAGACGGTGACTAATGCCGATTTAGACAGCCTCAGAAGCGGCTCACGCTCACGCAGCGGGCAACAGTAAACCGGATGTGCCGCAGACAGTGTCATCACGCCAGAGGGGTGCTGAGGCAACATAAATGCCGGCACCTGATCGGCAGCCAGATAATTGGATGTCGCAAAACGGATCAGTTCCGGCGTTGTCTGCGCTTCCTGAAGTAGCACCAGTTGTGCATCTTTGCCGTAATCGCGCAGAACTGACAACCAGTCAGCCCGCTGCTGTTTAAAGATATTCCACACCATGACGCGCAAAATATTCGAATTGGGTAGCGCAGCACCCGGCGGCAAATCCGGCCCTAAATGTGCGAGGGCACCCGGAAAGATTTGCTCAGCGGGCTGACCTGCGACATACCTCATTGCATATGTTTTTTTCCGCACGCTAATCGCCTGTTACCCGTTATATCGTTGCTATATGAGAGAGATTCCCACAGCGAAAGTTCAGTATACGCCCGCAGGCGCTCAGGCCAAATCTGTTTACATTGGTATACAACCCGGTCACATCTACAGGCTAGCACAAAAACGAAAACGGCCCGCCGAAGCGAGCCGTGAAGAAAGTACAAACTGCAAATCAGGCCATTGAGGGTTTCAGTTTCCGGTCCAGATGCCCGCTCAGACGGATAAGCAGCAGCGCACCGGCAACGATCACCGCACCAATCCACGGCGTTTGCGCCAGACCCATCGTGGACACCACCTGACCGCCAATCACTGATCCTAAAGCGATACCGACGTTAAAAGCCGCAATATTCAGACCGGAAGCCACATCTACCGCGTTCGGTGTCACTTCCTCGGCTTTCTGCACCACATAAACCTGCAATCCCGGTACGTTGCCGAAGGCGAAAACCCCCATCACCAGCAGCGTGATCAGCGCCGGAATTCCAAAGCCGGAGGTGAACTGGAAAATCAGCAACAGCGCGGCGAGTGCGGCAAAAATAATCGTCAGCGCTTTGACGGCACCGTGACGGTCAGCCAGTTTGCCGCCCCAGATATTACCAATTGCGACCGACACGCCGTACGCCAGCAGGATCCAGCTCACCATGCTGGCTGAAAAACCGGCCTGTTCCTGCATCATCGGGGCAAGGAACGTGAAGGTGGTGAACACGCCGCCGTATCCCAGCGCAGTAATCGCGTAAATCAGCAACAGACGCGGATTCATCAGCACGTTGACCTGATCGGCAATGCGCGCCGCCGGTTTGTTTTTAATGTTATTGGGCACCAGGACTGCGCTGGCGAGGATGGCGATAACACCAATCAGCGACACCGCGAGGAAGGTTTCGCGCCAGCCGAAATGCTGCCCGATGAATGTCCCGAGCGGCACGCCGGTGACCAGCGCAACGGTCAGACCACCAAACATCAGCGCAATCGCCGAAGCAGCTTTTTCTTTCGACACCAGACTGGTGGCGATGGTCGAGCCAATCGAGAAGAACACGCCATGCGCCAGACCGGTCAGCAGACGCGCCATCACCAGCGTGCTGTAATTCGGTGACTGCCACGCCAGCAGGTTGCCCAGCGTGAACAGCACCATCAGGCCAATCAGCAGCGCTTTACGCGGTACACGACCGGTCAGCGCGGTCAGAACCGGTGCACCAATCGCCACGCCGAGCGCGTAGATGGACACCAGCAAACCGGCTGACGGAACCGAAACGCCCAGCTGCTGCGCGATGGTCGGCACCAGGCCGACGATAACAAACTCTGTTGTACCTATAGCGAACGCACTGATGGTCAGTGCTAATAGTGCAAGCGGCATAACCTTTACTCCACATGAATATCGATTTGATGGCGGCTATTATCGGCTTGTGCTTAAATGACAGAAATAACCAAAGTATCAATTGATTTATGCTGGAGTAACAACAATGCGAGCCAGTTCTGAAGAGTTGATTACCTTTGTCACCGTGGTCGAAAGCGGCAGTTTCAGCCGTGCGGCTGAACAGCTGGGGCAGGATAATTCTGTGGTCAGCCGTACGCTGAAACGCCTCGAGCAAAAGCTCGGCATCACCCTGCTCAACCGCACCACGCGCCAGATCAGCCTGACGCACGAGGGCGAGCGCTATTTCGTGCGGGTGCAGAAAATCCTCCATGAAATGGCGGCAGCCGAAGATGATTTGCTGGAGAACCGGGACGATCCGCAGGGGATGTTACGCATCGACGCGGCAACGCCGGTCATTTTGCATATCATTTCGCCGCTGGTATCTGAATTTACGGAGCGCTTCCCGAAGATGTCGCTCGCCCTGTTTTCGTCAGAGAGCAACATCAATCTCATCGACCATAAAGTCGATGTGGCGATCCGCGTCGGGGAGCTTGAAGATTCCAGCCTGCGGGCACGCAAGCTGATGCTGAGCTATCGCAGCGTACTGGCGTCGCCGGATTACCTGAAAAAATGGGGAACTCCGCTAAGCGCCGATGATTTGCTCAAACACCGCTGCCTGGGCTTTAACGAGGTGATGGCGCTGAACAAATGGCCGCTGCTGTGCGCTGATGGCCAGCAACTGACGGTCACGCCGTTTATCAGTTCAGGAAGCGGTGAGACGCTGCGCAGGCTGTGTTTACAGGGCAACGGCATTGCCTGCCTGTCGGATTTCATGACTGATGAGGATGTTGCGCGGGGAGATTTGGTGAAACTGCTGGTGCCGGACATCATGCGTATCGCCATGCCGCTGCACGCGGTGTATTACAGCGATCAGACCGTCAGTACGCGGATCCGGTGTTTTATCGATTTTCTGAGTGAGAAACTTGGGGCTGGAAGAACATAAATATTTGCTCCTCCCCGGCAAAGAGGAGGAGTTGAGCATCAATCCCAGTCTGGTGCCAGACCTTCAGGGCTGACCAGACGGCCATTGCGTTCCAGCGCGGCGATCTGCTGCATATCTGCATCGGTCAGCGCCAGTTGCTGCGCCAGCAGATTACTTTGCAGGTTTTCGCGTCGGGTCGATGAAGGGATCACCGCGTAGCCCAGCTGCAATGCCCAAGCCAGAACCACTTGCGCAGGCGTGGCGTTATGGCGGGCGGCAATCGCAATAATGGTCGCATCTTTCAGCGCGTCGCCGTAGGCCAGCGTCATGTAAGACGTTACGGCAATGCCGTTATGACGGGCAAAATCGACAACGGTCTGGTTTTGCAGGAACGGCGACAGTTCGATCTGATTGGTCGCAATCTGATCCGCGCCCACTGCATCGATCGCTTCCTGCATCAGCGCGACGGTAAAGTTGGAAATACCGATTTCACGGGTCAGCCCCATTTTCTTCGCTTCGACGAGTGCGTGCATCGTTTCTGCCACGCTGACGGCCTGATTCGGTGACGGCCAATGGATCAGCGTCAGATCGACATAATCTGTTTTCAGTTTACGCAGGCTTTCTTTCAGGCTGTCGATCACTTTGTCAGCCGCCAGGTTTTCAATCCAGATTTTGGTGGTGATGTAGAGTTCTTCACGTGCGACGCCGCTTTCTGCCAGTGCGTCGCCGACGGCAGCTTCATTGTCATAAATTTGTGCGGTATCAATGGCGCGATAGCCCAGTTCCACGGCGGTGGCGACAGACGCTTTGACGACGTCATCTTTCAGGCGGAAGGTCCCTAAACCGAAGGCAGGAATGCTCATAGTGTTCTCTCTTTTAATTTTTCAGGGTGATAAATCTTGGAGAGAGTATGAACTGCGCGTTCATGGATAAAAACGACCGCTTTGCCAGAAGACTTTTGATTTCAGCGCAATAATCCGCGGGAGGAAAACGCTGACCACTGCCGGGAAGCCTGCGCGATAAAATCGCCCGATGCCGCGTTAAAAGCATATTCTTCAGGTTCTGAAACACCCGCAGGCAGCGCCAGCGCACGCATCACAGATCCATCGGCTAAATACCACAGTTGAGTATCCGTGGCAGGTTCAGACGTAAAAGACTTTAAAGCCGGATTGAGACAGATCTTATCCATCTGCCATACGCTGCCACCCTGCTGTTTCAGCCAGGCCTCGCGCAGACACCACAGTTGCCAGAAAGCCATTTGCGGTTCGGCCTGTTCCATCAGCCACTGAAACTCGGTATCACTGAACGCTTCACGCGCCACGTCAAGATAATGCGCACGCGGGCGTATTTGCTCCACGTCACCTCCGGCTTCACCCGCCGCACATAACAGCAATTGCAGGTGATTTTTGCTGTGACTGAGAGAGAAATGCGGCAGGGAAGTATCGGCAAAAAAGGGTTTTCCCTGCGCTGAAATCTGTAGTTCCGGCAACGTCTCGCAACCGCAGGAAACTGCCAGCGCTTCGGCCAGCAGCGCCCTGCCCGCGCGCCATTGCTGGCGGCGGGTGGGATTCATTCCGGCACTTTTGGCGATCATTTCTGCGGGCAAACGGGCCAGCGAAAAATTGTCATCCAGCGACGCCGTCATGAGACGTGCAGAGTTCATCGTTTACGGCCAGCGGCGGAAAACTAAAGAGGTATTGATGCCACCGAACGCAAAGTTATTCGACTGAATAAATTCGGTCTGAATATGGCGCGATTCCCCCATGATGTAGTCGAGTTCGCCGCAAAGCGGATCCGGCTGCGTCAGGTTGATGGTCGGCACAAACCGGTCTTCACGCATCATTTCCAGCGACATCCAGGCTTCCAGCGCACCACAAGCCCCGAGCGTATGGCCGAAGTAACTTTTCAGCGACGAGATCGGCGCCTGAATACCAAACACTGCGGCGGTGGCATGACTTTCCGCAATATCACCGCGATCTGTCGCCGTGCCATGCGCACTGATATAGCCGATTTCCGATGCAGGGATACCGGCATTTTTCAGCGCTTTTTCGATACAAATCTGCATTGTCGATTGCTGTGGCTGAGTGATATGCGCCGCGTCGCAGTTGGTGGCAAACCCGACAATTTCAGCGTAAATCTTCGCGCCACGTGCCTGTGCGTGGTCGAGCGATTCAAGAATAAGCGCCCCGGCCCCTTCGCCAATGACCAGACCGTCACGCTGTGTATCAAACGGACGCGGCGACAGTTCGGGGTGATCATTCTGCTGGCTGGTGGCGAACAGCGTGTCGAAAACCGCCGCTTCTGACGGACAGAGCTCTTCCGCACCGCCCGCTACCATCACGGTCTGATAGCCGTGTCTGATGGCCTCATAGGCATAACCGATCGCCTGACTGCCGGAAGTACAGGCGCTGGAGGTCGGAATAACGCGCCCCTTCAGCCCGAAGAACAGACCGGCGTTCACTGCCGTGGTGTGCGGCATCATCTGCACGTAAGTCGTGCCGGTGATGTTATTGGTGTGTTTTTCGGTCAGCATGGTAGCGAATTCGCTCACCGGACCGGTGCTGCCGGTCGATGAACCGAAGGCAATACCGGTTTCGCCGTCTGTCAGTACCGGATCATCGAGCAAACCGGCCTGTTCCAGCGCCAGTTCTACCGCGCGTGTCGAAAGCAGGGAAACGCGCCCCATTGAGCGGATGCGCTTGCGGGTATAGTGCGCAGGCAAAGTAAAATCATCCACCGGCGCACCCAGATGGGTGTTCAGCCCCTGATAAATCAGCCACTCATCCATGTGGCGGACGGCATTTTTACCCTGTTGCAGACGCGCAGAAACCGCGTCCCAGTGGTTGCCGAACGCGGTAACGCCTTTCATGCCGGTAATGACTACACGCTGGATCATACCATGCCTCCGTTGATGGAGATCACCTGGCGGGTCACATAGCCCGCGATATCCGACATCAGATAGCTCGCCAGTCCGGCGACTTCTTCGGCACGCCCCATACGTTTAAGCGGGATCATGCTCATGGCGGCATCCAGCGCCGGTTGTTCCATGTCGAGCATACCGGTGTCGATCAGCCCCGGCGCAATGCAGTTGACGGTGATTTTACGTTTCGCCAGTTCCAGCGATAACGCCTTGCAGGCACCGATAACTCCGGCTTTGGCCGCACTGTAATTGACCTGACCGCGGTTGCCCGTGATGCCGGAAACCGAAGACAGCGCGATAATCCGCCCGCCCTGACGCAGGCCGATCATCGGCATCACGCAGGGGTGTAAAACATTGTAGAAACTGTCGAGATTGGTATGGATCACGCCGTCCCAGTCTTCGTCAGTCAGTGCCGGAAAGGCCCCGTCGCGGGTGATCCCGGCGTTATTAATCACACCGTAATACGCGCCATGCGCTTCGATGTCGGCTTCAATCACTTCACGGCACTGCTGGCGGTTGCTGATATCGAACTGCACAATGCGTCCGCTGCCGCCATTTTCCGTAATCTGTTGCAGGGTGTTTTCTGCCCCTGCTTTATCGCTGTGGTAGTGAATGACTACCAAAAAGCCTTCGTCCGCTAACTGGCTGGCAATCGCTTTGCCGATCCCCTTGCTGGCACCGGTCACTAATACCGAACGCGTCATTCCTGTTTCCCCTGTGTCAATTTAATAAGTTCATCCTTGTCTGGCTGGTACGTATTTAGCCGTCCCTGTGCAACCTGAAGGTTGTCTTGTTCTCGTTTAATGCAGATAACGCCTTCAAAGCTGGCGAGTTTTTCATCGCGCAATACCATAGCAACGCTTATCAGTAATTCACTGCCTGCAGCAAATTCCGGCACGCTGCATTTTATCGCCCTGCCGCCCAGCAGCATGCCGACCTGCGGCGATGCTCCGCCCTGCGCGCCGTGCCAGCCACTCCACACGCCAATGGTTTGCGCGATGAGTTCAATGGCGTACCACGCGGGCAACGCACCACGGGCATTAAGAAATGGTGCCAGCACGCTATTTTCTGATACCACGACGCGGCACAACGCCGTTTCTTCTGCCACGTCGATGACGTTTTCCAGCAACACCATCGGCGATTCATGCGGTAAATAATCTGCCGCGTTTAACGTCTTCATGACGGTCTCCCGATAACCAGACTGGCGTTATTGCCGCCAAAGGCAAAGGAGTTGGATAAAATGACCGGTTTTCCTGCCATTTCGGTGGTCTCCACCAGACGGATATCCGGCAGGCTGCGGTCCCGCGGCGTAACGCTGAAATCCTGTCGCGGCAATGCCATATTGTGCGTCAGGATAAGCCAGCTCAGCGCGGCTTCCGTCGCACCCGCCGCGCCCAGCGTATGACCGGTGAGATGTTTGGTAGAACTGCACGGCGTCCGGTTGCCAAACAGCCGGTGTATCACAGCCGCTTCTACCTGATCATTGAGCGGTGTAGCAGTGCCGTGCGCATTGATGTAGCCCACATCGTCGGGGCGAAGACCGGCCTGCTCTAATGCCATATTGATAGCGCGTTCTGCCCCCAATCCTTCCGGATGTGGCGCAGACATATGCCAGGCATCCGATGATTCACCGGCGCCAAGCAGGGCAATATCAGCCGGTTCGCGGGTCAGCAAAATCAGGGCTGATGCTTCACCGATATTAATCCCGTCGCGGTTTTGCCCGAACGGCGTGCAATGTCCGCGGGAATAAGATTCCAGGCTGTTAAAGCCGTTCACCGGCATCCGGCACAAACTGTCGGCACCACCGACCAGCGCGACATCAGCCAGCCCGGATTCAATCAGGCGCTTTCCGCTGATCATCGCTTTCGCGCTGGAAGAGCACGCTGTTGATAAAGTATAGGCGGGACCACTCAGATCCAGCAGTTGCGCCATAAACTGTGAAGGGTCGCCCAGTTCCTGCTGCTGATAATCATAGCCCGCAGGGAATTCGCCATGCTGCTGAAGATGGCGTACTGCATCCTCACCTTCAGCAATACCAGACGTGCTGGTACCCATCACGATCGCCACACGATCTTTGCCATAGCGGGCGACAGCATTGTTCACCGGCACTTCAATTTGCGCCAGCGCAGCCATTAACAGCTGATTATTACGGCTGCGGTGTGCCGATAAAGCCGCCGGGATCGCAGGCAGTTCGCCGGTAACACTGCCGAGCCACACAGGCCGGTCCTCGGTCAGCCAGCCTTCCTGCACGGTCATACCCGGCGCCACGCCCGCCTTCAGGCTGGCGGCAATTTGCGCACTGTTGTTTCCCAGCGCGTTAACCATGCCCACGGCCGAAAAGTAGATCATGTTAGTCACCGACATTCTGGATAGTTATCTGGTAGTGAAACGCCATCTGAGTAATCGAAACGGGCTGACGCGAGCCGCCCTGCGCCACGTAATCAATTCGGGTAACGGCGTGCCCTTCGTTATCCAGTAATGTGCGGCGAAGCGGCTGCTCATCGAACGTCCAGCCCGCTGGCAGCAACGGTTGCCAGCTCTGAACCGGCCAGTAGCTCAACATAATATCGGCCAGAACCTGATTTGCTGGAGGTAAACCCTCAATTTTTATCGCCTGCTCAGTGTGGATCCCCGTTTGATCGTAGACCACTTTGAACAGACGGATCCCCAACGGGGACAATCCGGCCAGTTGCAGCGATTTGCCATCCGCATTGAGCAGCACCAGCAATGACTGTTGTTTGCCATTGACGGTGGCCGTCAGCAACTGTTGCTGACTGACCGGTTTTTCCAGAATGGGTGCGGGGAGTTTCACCTGCACGCCGCGTTTCAGCCAGGCATGAGGCTCAGTCCCGGAAGGCGAATTTGTCGCACAGCCGCCAAGTATTAAGAGCAGAAGCGCCAGCACCGGCCACGTCATTCGGGTCATTTTTTGCGTCCTCGTTTTTTAGACGGTAAGGTCAGCGGCGACAGCAGGAAGGCGGTTAAGATACCTGCGCTCAGTACGATACCGAAACTGCTGATCGCCTGTGTCGAGCTGAACACCAGCATGCCGAACGTCAGTAATGTCGTCACTACTGCCATAAAAATGGCAAACATAGACGTCGTCGGCGTACCGCGCGGATTCGTGAAAAACAGGGTGTAGTTGATACCGATCCCCAGCACCAGTATCAGCGCCAGCAACGAGAAAAGATTTAGATTGTGACCGCTGAAGCCCAGCGCGGCGACGCCCATTCCGAGCGAAAGTAGTGTAGGAACGAGGCAAATCAGCCCGTGCGGCAAGCGAAAACGCCAGAGATAAATAGCCGCAATCACCGCCACAGCCAGCGCCAGCAGGTACGTCAGATAAACCCGGTACTGCGAGAACAGGCTACTGAATTCTGTTTTGCGGTCAATCCAGCCGGTTCCCGGTGTGGCAGCCGCCAGCGCCGCCATCGCCGCGCTGTCATGAACGCCGTTCACCGGGATAAGTGTGGCGCTGCGCCCGTCCGGCAGTGACAGCCACAGCAAACGCCAGCCTTCGCTGACCACGCTGTTAAGCCACTGCGGCACATCCACAGTTTGCGCACTGAGATCAGAGCGCGCCACCGTGACTCCTGCCTGTTGTAACTGCACAATAATTTGCGGGGCGCGCTGGCGGAGCAAAGATAAATCGCGCTGCTGTTGTGCCTGTGAAGGCAGGCTGATCGCACGGAAACCGTCAATCACCCCTTTACCTTTAGCCTGCGCCAGCTTGGGCCGCAGGGCTTCCAGACGTTGCAGTGTCTGCTCTGCGTTATCGCCATACACCACCAGCCATTTCTGGTCGTTCGTCTGTCCGGTGAGCGCGGCTATCTGTTGTTCCTGCTGCTGAAGATCTGCCGGAAGGGATTGCAGATCGGCGATGTCGTCGTTGATCTTTAGCCGCGATATTCCTGTCACCACCAGCACTAAAATCAGTAATGGCAATCCGATGCGCACGGCCTTACGGCTGCGCCATGCCAGCAACCAGCGCATGATAATCGCCAGCCCCGGAGTGGGTCCGACCGGCAAACGTTTCGATAAATACGGATACCAGCACATCACGGTAATACAGGCGGCACTCAGCCCGGCGGCGGCAAAAACGGCCAGCTGCTGCAGGCCGGGGAATGGCGCAATCAGCAACATCAGATAGGCAGCCACCGTGGTCAGCAGCGCCACAGATAAAGCGGGGAACAGCTTTTTCAGGCTTTCCAGCGGGGAATTCACCTCACCGTGTACGCGCCGTTCAGTCAGAAAGTACAGCGTGTAATCGGCGGAAATGCCGACAATGCTGGTACTCAGCACCAGCGTCATCACGTGAATTTCGCCAAATACCCATAAGGTAAAAACGGTGCCCGACAGCGCGCCGATAGCGATAGAAAGCATACTGAGCAGCAACGGCAGGACCGAACGGAACATCAGTAAGATCAGCGCAAATACGCCAATGACCGATGCCACGCCAATGGTGGACAGGTCGTGCTCCGCCTGCTGGCTGGCATAATGACTGTAGAAAATCGTCCCGCGCTCCAGCACTTTTGCACCCGGCCAGCGCGCCTCAAAGGCCTGTTTCGCCGCACTGAGCGCCGCCACGGTCTGCTTAGCTGAAGTGATGTCATACGAAGAGGCTTTCAGCTCACCGTGCAGCAGATACCAGCTGCGGCCGTTTTTATCACGGGCCATCAGCCAGCCCTGATCCAGCGTCATACCGGCGCTGTTTTGCTGCTGCGCCATTTGCGAAGCACGCACCAGCAACAGCGGATCGTTCGCCAGTTCTTTACCGCTGACGCCTGCAAAGGCCGAATAGACCTGGCCGAGGATCCACTGACTTTGCGCCTCAGCACCCGATTTCAGTCGCTGGCGGGTCGCCTCATCGAGCAATGCATTGCGATGTTTGAAGAAGAAAGCGCCCCACTCCTGCTGCCGCTGTGCATCCATCGGCCCTGCGACCTGGCTCAGTTGTGGCAAAGTTTGCAGTTGCCTTAGCCAGTCATCAGCGGGCTGGACTCCGGCGCCCGGCGGCGGGCTGACCAGCCACATCAGCTGTCTGTCCAGCCGCTGGGCGAATCCGTCAGAAAACGCCTGCGGAACATCCGCCGTCTGCTGCTGGGGCAAAAGCGCCAGCACGCTGCTGTTAATCTGACTGCGTGGCAGTAACCAGAACAGTGCCGCCACCAGCAGCGCGATAATCAGCAGCCAGCTTTGCGCCAGTTTTCTGTGAAGATCAGGATGCAAAATGGCGTTTCTCGGCATCGGTCAGCGTGGCAGGTGTCGTTTTCTGATTGAAGAAACGAATGTGTGTGGCGTCCCCCTGCATATCGTCAATATCGATATTGTTGAGGAAGGTTTCGCCATTGAGCGTGATACTGCGGAACAGACGGTTCAGCGGTGACACTTTCGGTGTCAGGATGAGTTTCCATGCCCCTTTGCCCAGATCGGTAAAATTAAGAGAGAAGTTTTCTTCCAGTACCTTACGGTCTGCATGGAACAACGCGCTCAGCAGGGAGTTAAACTGGAACATCTGCGGGTTATTATCCGCCGTCACCACCTGTGGTTCCTGACCTGCCATGATTTGCACCATGCGTTTTTCGGTCAGCAATAAGGTCAGGCTGAAGGGTTTTTCCTGCTGCCACCAAAGCCCCTGCTGCTGCGCTATCAGCAAATTCCCGCTGGAATTGAGCGGTTGCGCCATCCCGCTGATGGTTCTTTGCTGCGAAAAATCAGCACGCAACACCGGCACCTGACTGAAGCGCTGTTGCAATTCTTCCAGCGTGACGGCATGTGCGCTTATGCTGAAAATTGTCATCACAAGGAGCAGAAAGGCTTTCACAGGCTAACTCCTGTTTTATCAAAAAGTACCTGCGGCGAGACAAAACACATTTCTTTCGTAGCGGCGTCCACCGCGACCTGCAATGTATAGCCTGTCGTCGTGCGTTTACCGGTTTCGATATCGTAAATCTGATAGCCGATGCGCAGACGATTCTCGATTTCCTCAAGCTGCGCATGAACCGCAATACGCTGCTCAAACAGCACCGGTGCGATATATTTCAGGCGGGTATCGACTATCGGCCAGACATAACCCGACGCTTCCATCTGACGGTAGCCGTAATCAAATTGCTTAAGTAACTGCTCGCGCGCCACTTCCAGATAACGGAAATAGTTGCCGTGCCAGACCACGCCCATCGCGTCAGCATCATGAAAAGGCACGGTAATTTCAACGCGGGTAGAAAATCGCGGATCGTTAAAATGCGGATCAAGTTTGGAAGTCATATCAGTCAGGTTTCCTGTCAGGGGCGACATCCGCGGGATGCTGCCAGAAATCATAAAAATTGAACCAGTCGTGCGGTGCCAGCAGGCTGTAATGTTCAAGCCGTGCGGCATAGCGATCGACAGCGGCCTGAAGCGCGGGCAGACGATTGGCACGCGGCAGGAGAAGCGGATCGGCAAAAGATTCGCAGTAAATATGCAACTGCTGTCGCTGCATGATGCCAAACATCAGCATCACCGGCGCACGAAGCGCCGCGGCCAGAATAAATGGCCCCTGCGGGAAGGCGGCGGGTTTGCCCAGAAACTCGCTGTAAATAACGCGGGAATGTTCGCCACGCTGATGCTGGCTGGCTGACGTCCGGTCGCCGACAATCGCCACCCACTCACCGGCATCCAGTTTTTCCTGCAATAAGATGGCTGTCTCAGGGCCCATCTGGCTCACCTGAATCAGGTTAACCACCGCCTGCGGATTAATTTCTTTCATCACCCGATTAAACCGCTCGGCGTGTTCGGTAAATACCAGCGCGTTGACAGTCACGCGGTGATTGAGCGCACCCATCGCCCGGCAGGATTCGATGTCGCCCAGATGTGAGGCGAGGATCAACGTGCCGCGCCCGGAGGCAATGTGCGATTCGCAAATTTCGGGGTTCACCAGCACCGCATCAGTCAGGATTTTATCGCCCTGCCAGCTCGCCAGTTTGCTCAGCATCGATTCACCGAAACGCATGAAATGGCGGAACGTGCTCAGCGGATAAGGCAGGGAGATCTGACGTTCTGCGGCGGTGAGTCGGACACGCTCAAGCCAGTGGGCAGAGGCATTACGCTGTTTACGCCCGGTCAGCCAGAAATAGGTGATGACCGGATAAAGCAGCAGGCGAAAGGCCTGATAGCCCAGCGTCCGGTAAACTGCCAGCATTAGGCGAATGCCCCACAATCCTTTGCGCTCCTGCGTCGCGGACCAGTGTTGTGGCCTGTTTTTACGCTGACGCAGCAAATAAGGAATGCGCGGCAACATGCCAAAAAACAGCCGGGTATGCATCCACGAAATTTTCACATTGTCTTTAACGGCATCGAAATGCGAGAGGCCGTCTTCGGGATAAGTAACCCGTGTAGGCAGGAAGCGGCTGCGCGTACCCTGCCAGTAAAGACGCACCATGATTTCTGTATCGAAATCCATGCGCAATCCCAGCGTCTTTTCCGCCATCAGTTGCAGGCAAGGCCTGAGCGGATAAACACGAAAGCCGCACATGCTGTCTTTCACTGAGAATGACAGGGTTTCGACCCATACCCAGAAATGCGTGATATAGCGGCCATAGAGGCGCGATTTAGGCACGCTGTCATCGTAAACCGGCTGACCTGAAATCAGGCAATCCGGGTAGCTTCTGGCTTCCGCCAGCATCGCCGGGACGTCGGAAAGCTGATGCTGACCGTCGGCATCCACCTGAAGCGCGTGAGTGAAGCCTTGTTCGGCGGCCAGTCGCAGCGCAGCCATTACCGCTGCACCTTTCCCCTGATTTGCCGGAAGACGCGACAGGCTCATCCACGGCGTTACACAAGCCAGACGTTGTAACTCATCTGCCGTTTGCGCGTCACTGCCGTCGTCCACCACAATACAGGGCAGACCAAATGGCCGCAGGCTTTCCAGAACACCAGCCATCATCGGCCCGTGGTTGTAACAGGGAATAATCAGGCAGGGGGAAAACGTATCTGGCGGCATCATGGACATAATGTGATTTTTCCACTGCTGGCGACCGCATCACCCACACTGTAACGAAATACCAGCCGGTGTTTTTCTTTCAGCCAGTCGATCTGCAAATCCACGGTTTCTTCAGGTAATAGTGGTCGCTGGAATTTCACCACTTCCATTCCGGCAAACGCTTTATTCATCCCCAGAATTTCTTCTGCGTAGATCATGACCCAGTTCACCTGCGTCACGCCGGGAAGGATTGGCGAAGACGGGAAGTGGCCTTCAAACCAGAATAAACCGGCAGGCAATGTGAGCGTGAGAAGCAGGCTGTTTTCGCCATTGAGTTGCTGATTCAGCACATCAGGGAAAATCATAAAAACATTTCCTGTAGTTCAGCAGCCGAGCGTTTGCCTTGCTGGTTAAGGGGGATGGCCGCAACTATGCGCCAGTATCGTGGCAGCGCGACAGGCGATATCCAGCTGCGCAGCGTCTGGCGGAGGTTATCCAACAGAGCCGCCTGACCTTGCGAATCCAAAAATTGTTCTCCGCTGCGGCTTAACACCAGCACCGCAGCCACATAAACCCGACCGCGTTTTTCCACAGTCAGCACACTGGCTTCCGACAGCAGATCCCGCTGGCACAAGCGTTGTTCAATTTCAGTCAGTGAAACCCGTTGCTCGGCGATTTTCACGATCCGGTCTTTGCGACCCAGCAACTCAAAATGGCGCGGATCGGAGGGCCGCATTCTTATCTCATCGCTGAGCGTGAAATGGCCAGAAGGTGAGACCAGCGGCGAAACCAGAGCCGTATTGCCATCCGGACAGGGCGAAAAAGCGATATCGCCAAAAAGTGTCCAGACCCCATCGGGCTGATACTGCCGGCGAAAAGCGATAATACCGGTTTCTGTTGTGCCGTAGATTTCCGTCGGCAAATCACCACAGGTGCGTTCGACTAAGCGGGCGGCGGCATGTTTCAGCGGGCCGCCGGCAGAAAAAACATGCCGGAGTTTTGGCGTATTCAGCGTCGGATCCAGTCTTTCCAGAAATGCCGGGCTGCTGATGAAAACCAGAGAATACGCGGCAGCCAGAGAGCGTAGCTGTTCATGGTATTTAACGCTGGCGGTCGCAAACGGCAGCCCCAGCGACAACGGCAACATGAAGGCGAAACTCAGACCATACATATGATGAGGTGCAACGGTGGCGGCAAAGCGCGCGTCAGTAAATTCCGTCCCCCACAGCCCACAGAGCCACTGACTTTCAAGTTCCAGACAGGATACCGACTTGACGATTCTTTGCGGTTTACCCGTCGAACCGGAAGTAAACAGAATGACCGAGGCATCTTGCGGCCATTCTGGCAAAACCGTCAGCATCGCCTGCGGAGCGAAGGGAATACGCAGCACCGGGCAATCAGGTGATAAAGGGAGATCGGTAATCAGCGCATCAAATTCATTTTGCTGTTCAGCTAATACGGCAGGACGAAAATGACCGGGCAGAACCGGCGTTTTTCCGCTGTAAATCAATGCCAGCAGCGCCACTGCGAATGAATAGTTATCTTCCAGACATAACGCCCAGCGGGAATGAGAGGTCGCGCTGAGGCTGGCAATAAGAGATAGCACATCAAGACGAAACTCGTATTGCCGCCATTCCCGGTTTTCACTCCAGGCCACCAGGTGATCTTCAGACCTTTCTGTGCTCAGCCATTGGCACATCGGCAGGGTTATCACTGACGCAGACGCTTTCTGACTATCCATTCAATACCCATTAATAAGCCAATCAGCAGATAACTGATCCCGCCGTTATAAAGAGCCCATAAATCCATATCGCCTTTCAGGCAGGTATATAAGGCTATTAATCCATTACAGAAAAAGAAAATGCACCAGATCTGCGTAACCCGACGCGTATAAATCACGCCCCGCGGCGGTAATTCCGGTTCACTTAATCGGGCAAGTCGCTCAACCAGAGATTGTCGGGCATTGAGCGAGCTGAAAAATATCCCCAGCAATAAAGCATTTACCGCGACCGGGTAATACAGCAACATCGAAGTTTCGCGCAGCAAAACGCTGGTTGCCACCAGCACAATGCCCACGATGGCAATCGCTTTTCCAAAAAAGGTAAGCTGGGATAATTTTCCGCGAAAAGTCAGTAACCGCAAAATAAATACGGCGATCAGCAAAGGTGCCAGAACGCCTGTTCCCCAGTTTTTCAATCCGCACCAGACAGCTATCGGATAAGCAATCACCGCCACCGGCATTGCCCATCGGGCAATGTTTGCCAGCAGTGGGAATGATAAATGCCGGGACTTATTCACAAAATCAGGACTCGGGCGTGTTAAGCAATTCATCAATTGCATCAACAATATCCTGAACCGTTCTTACAGATTTGAACATTTCAGGTTTAATCTTTCTGCCCGTCGTCTTTTGCAAATGAACAACCAGATCAACAGCATCAATACTGTCTAATTCCAGATCCTCATAAAGCTTCGCTTGAGGACTGATATCACTTTCATCAATTTCAAATAGCTTGATTAATAACGCGCTAATTTGCTGGTAAATTTCTTGCTTCTGCATAGGAATCTCTTTAACCACGCTGTACTGATATAAATCTGGCCAGACTTTCAACAGAATAGAAATGTTCACGCATTTCCTGATTTTCAGCCGAAAGGATCACACCGTATTGCTTTTTCAACGCCAGGCCCAGCTCAAGAGCATCGATAGAATCCAGCCCCAAACCGTCACCAAAAAGCGGGGCCTGAGTCTCTATCTCATCTGGCGTCATACCCTCCAGATTAAGCGTCGTGATGATAAGGGCTTTAATGTCGTTACTTAATGAATCCATGACTTATTTCTCATTATCTTGAGTATTTCCACGCATCAGCTCATTGCGCAAATGCTGTGTCAGACGTCTTGCCGCCAGAGCAGGTGAAAGATCACTTTCATTAAGAAAGTCTTCAGCCTTTACCTTATCGGCAACAGTAATAACAAACTGAGGTTTTACCGGAGGAATTTGATACCATTTTCCCCGTTTAGTTAGCATAGGCGGCTGACAGGTAATATGAACAATTCTTACATCACAATTTGCTCTCAGCGCAATGTTTGCGGCACCACGTTGTAACGTCATCGGCTCACCGGGCACTGTACGCGTGCCTTCCGGAAAGATCAGCAACGTGCCCCCCGCTTTCAGTCGGGTTTCACATGCCTGTAGCAGCGCATCCGACCCCGAGTTAACCAGATATCCGGCAGCTTTAATCACGCCACTGAGAAACGGGTTTTGCAGCAAAGCCTGTTTGACTATGCAATCACAACGCGGCATTTGCGATGCCAGAATGACATAGTCAAGTAAGCTGGGATGGTTCGCGACGATGAGGCAGCCGGCATCCTGCTGAAACTTTTCATCACCTGTAAACCGGTAATCCATTACGCCCACCAGACGTAATCCGCCAAGAAAAAAACGAAAGCTGCTGCGGATGCTGTTTAATGTCATTCGATGCAATCTGTCAGGCCGGCGTATGACAAGCCGCAACAGATTAAACCAGATCAGCGAAAGCAACAGTCCGCCAATTCCGAAAAGTGCGAAAAAGAATCCGGTCGCCAGCCACCGCCAGATACGGTTCGGCAGAGAAGACATCTCATTGTTCAGTCCAGATCCTCTCATCACAAGTTACGCGACCATTGCCAGCGATGACGATTACCCGCACTCACATCAAATACCGGAGTAGCTGAAAGATAGCCGCGCAGGAACTGAAGACTCTGCGTAAGAGGTAACCTCTGATGTTCATCAGGCATAGAAACACGCTCACACTGCAAAGTATCGCCAGCCGTTAGTATTATTGCCACCGCATAAGGGAGAAACTCAGAATTAACCGATTCATTATATATCGCAGGGATCTGTCCGTCGAAATCAACCAGCATAATGCGGGAAGCTCCCGCTGATAACATTGATTGTGCTTCCAGCATCCCCTGCTGAAAACTGTCATCACCTGCCGCTAATGAAGTCACTGGCAGAGGATTTTTGCCGGTAATCGTTAGCCACCCCGCTGCAGTATTATGTACTGACATCGAAAACTCAGTCGGTGAAACAGGCTCTTCATTTGCTAAATTATGCAAAATTCGCCCTGTTTTTTCGAGTTCACCGTGACGACTGGTAAAAATGGCTGCGTCGACTTTATAATTCTCGAGCAATGAAAGACCGATATCCACGGCAAAACGACTTCCGATGCTCATGCGACGTGCGGTCATCATCGGAATTTGCGCGCTTTTAGGGATTTCCCCCGAGAATTTATCTGCATCAGGCCGATGGGCCCACTGGATCCAGTGTTCGCAACTGTTAACTCCCGGAGCAAGAGCCCGCCAGTCAAGCATATCCAGTGTGAATTTCATGATGAGTGATCTTCGTAAATTATCTGAAATAAGACTTTATGATATTTCATAGAAAGTTGCATCTGTAATTTGTCGGCATATTACTCAGAACTATGGATTTCACTTAAAATTCCACAGTCAGTTATATTGTGGCCTCATTTATTTATCCTAATATAAACAAATTACTCTCAGGATGAATGACGCCCAATTATCAAACTTTCAGGAATATAAAAATAATATGACTGATAACAATTACTATTTTGTAAGAATAATTATTTCGAATTAATAAAACCTATTTAACTGAAGGGACTAACAGAGTAATAAATAGCGGAATGAGAGTCTCAACAAGAAAACTATACGGCGAGAAAGGCTGTTTGATCTTTAAATTCGTAAAAACAGATGCAAAAAACCCCTGAATCTTTCGATTCAGGGGTTATGCAATAATTGGCGGAACGGACGGGGCTCGAACCCGCGACCCCCTGCGTGACAGGCAGGTATTCTAACCAACTGAACTACCGCTCCACCGGTTCTTTCACACGCATCAGCAATCGGCTGATACCTGCTTGTTCCTGTTATTTTCCTTGTCAGGGGAAAAGGAACACGTTCTTTACTAATTTGATGCCTGGCAGTTCCCTACTCTCGCATGGGGAGACCCCACACTACCATCGGCGCTACGGCGTTTCACTTCTGAGTTCGGCATGGGGTCAGGTGGGACCACCGCGCTACTGCCGCCAGGCAAATTCTGTTTCATTCATACCGCTCACCTTAAATCAGGATTGCACTACGAACCAATCTCGGAACATTCAGCTGAAAATCTACTCTTGCGAGCCTGTCTCTCAAATCAAAACACCTTTGGTGTTGTAAGGTTAAGCCTCTCGGGTCATTAGTACTGGTTAGCTCAATGCATCGCTGCACTTACA
>NZ_RAHH01000006.1 GCF_003602095.1 Rahnella woolbedingensis
CGGGGTGAGTTCGACGTTCCCATGACCCTATCCGCGTTATTGCGCCAGCCTTCAATCTGATAGCGGGCAAAATCTTCGCCGTGCTGTTCGTCTTTATACCGGCCGGGATAATCAAAAATTTCGTAGGCCGCATGCTGATAGGGCATTCGCTTCGGCTGGTCCTGAAATTGTGCCGGCCAGTTCGGGGCGGTGAAGGTGTAATCCTGCAACGTCACCTGCGAAGGGCGGATTTGCGCACTGCGGCGGAAATTGTTGATGCAGTACGTATCAGCCTCGGAGGCCGCATTGGGGTTGTAGGGTATCTGCCCCATGCTGGTCAGCGCCGTGCAGTTGTCGGCAAAGGTTAGTTTCTGATCGTTGGCTTTCAGATATTCTTCTTCAAAAAAGAAAATGCCTTCTTCAGCGGTCAGGCGCCGGATAAATTCGTAGTCGCTTTCCATAAACTGCACGCAAAACTCCCGCCAGTCGTGCCTGGCGCGAAACAGGGTGTCATATTTGACGATGCCCATTTCTTTGAGCAAAGGCTTGAGAATACCTTCAATATCGAGGTTCTGAAAACTGCGGCAGTTGCGGCGCTGCGCACTGCGCCAGAGGTTGGGACGGATAGTCAGGCGGTACAGGGTCTGATGTTTGCCGGTATCACCCTGTTCGCAAAAGGTAACGATGCCGCGCACCCGTCGTTTGATTTCTTCGCCCTGCCAGATGGTCAGCGTCGCCATTTCATCCAGTACTTTTTCAAAGCCGACCGCCGGGTCACTGCTGGCCAGGGTGACGTCCAGGGTAAAGAGTTCGGAGTAAGCCTGTGAAAGCTGAAAATTCACGACAGCAAAGGTGTCTTTAGCCACGCTACCAGCCGCAAAGGTAAAGCGGGTTCCATTAATCGCCATAAAGAGTCGCCATAAAGTTATTCCGTCAACTGTTGTGGAATCATTTATCAGAAAGTGATTTCATTAGCGATGTATAGATCGCATAAATACAATAAAATCAATGTGATAAATAATATAGGTGACGACAGTAGACCTGATGGCAGGGATAAACTGAGAGGGGAGTCACAAAGAATTCTTATTTAAGCAGGAGTGAAATATATGCATGTTTTGCACAAAGAAAAGGGCGCTTTGCGCTAATGCTGATCGTTTAAGGATCGGTTGACCGATACAACAGTATATCCTTTAAAAAAACAATGCCGGTCACCTTACGTGACCGGCATTAGGCGAAAGCCCGGTTTTGATCGCTGTCACTTTTCCTAAACCCAAAATCATTCGGGTTGCCGGCCGCAGCAAAAACATCTGCGGCCTGAAGGATGAAGGGGATTACAGACCGTTTTCGGCGATATCCATCGCAAAATACGTCAGGATAATATCTGCGCCCGCACGTTTAATCGCGCCCAGACTTTCACGAACCACTGCGCGCTCATCAATAGCGCCAGCCTGCGCCGCGAACTTGATCATCGCGTATTCGCCGCTGACCTGATACGCCGCCAGTGGCAGACGGGAGGCTTCGCGGATATCGCGGATCACATCCAGATACGCGCCAGCCGGTTTCACCATCAGCGCGTCGGCACCTTCCTGCTCATCCATCAGCGACTCACGCACGGCTTCGCGGCGGTTCATCGGGTTCATCTGGTATTGCTTGCGGTTGCCTTTCAGTACGCTGCCGCCCGCTTCGCGGAAAGGACCGTACATTGAGGACGCGAACTTGGTGGAATACGCCATGATCGAAGTATCGATGAAACCGGCTTCATCCAGCGCGCTGCGGATGGCCTGTACCTGACCGTCTTGCGCGGCGGAGGGTGCAATGAAATCTGCACCGGCAGCCGCAGCAACCACGGCCTGTTTGCCGAGATTGAGAAGCGTCGCGTCGTTATCCACACCATGGTCATGCAGTACGCCGCAGTGGCCGTGCGAGGTGTATTCGCAGAAACAGGTGTCGGACATCACAATCATTTCCGGCACAGTGTCTTTACAGATCCGCGCCATACGCGCAACCAGACCGTTTTCGTTCCAGGTGTCGCTGCCGGTGGCATCCATATGATGCGAAATACCAAAGGTCATGACCGAGCGGATACCGGCACGGGCGTAACGTTCGATTTCAAACGCCAGGCGGGATTCCGGAATGCGCATCACACCCGGCATGGCGACGATCGGTACGTATTCAGAGGTCTCTTCTTCTACGAAAATCGGCAGTACCAGATCGTTGACGCTAAATTCAGTTTCCTGAAAAAGAGTGCGCAGGGATTCGGACTGTCTCAGGCGGCGAAGGCGTGAGCTCGGGAACTGATTCGACATGAAAACTCCTAAAAATTAATCTGTTGCACTGAAATTTTTTTAGAAACAGGAGCGCAAACAGTTCAGACGGCAGGAGGCATGGCAGCGCCGTCAGACGATGAAGCCCGCATTTTATAATAACTTTTAAACAAATGATGAACTTTCCGTGAGGAGATGTAACAGAGCCCGCAATTTAGGTCAGGCGCCCCCGGATTTGGGACCGCCTGAAGGGAGGATTTAACCGAGTTTTATCTCGCGATCGGCCGATGCAATCGTTGACGGCCTGTGCGCAATAAATATCCGCGTGATATCCAGTTCGGCGATGGCCTGATTGATGCGGGATTCGTTGTCCAGATCCAGATGGCTGGTGGCTTCATCGAGGAATAAAATCGCCGGACGACGGTATAACGCGCGGGCAATCAGCAACCGCTGTTTCTGCCCGCCGGACAAACTGCCGCCCAGTTCGCTTATCAGCGTTTCATAGCCCATCGGCATGCGTTCGATATCCTCATGAATATTACAGCGGCGGGCACAGTCGATAATCCTTGCTTCATCTTTCTGCTCATCGAAGCTGGCAATGTTCTCGGCGATGGATCCTGCAAACAACGTGTCATCCTGCAACACACAGGCAATACAGCTGCGGTAATTGTTCAGTCCGGCGGTGGTGATGTCCATGCCATTAATCAGAATACGGCCCTCGGTGGGCGTCAGCAAACCAGTCATTATTTTCATCAGCGTGGTTTTACCCTGCCCCGACGGCCCGGTGATCGCCACACTTTCACCCGCCGCCACCGACAGGTTCAGCCCGTTGATCAGCGGCGCAGAAAGGCTGTCATACTGGAAAACCAGATCGCGCACATCCAGCGAGGCTGCTTCGCCCGCACGCAGCAGTTCGCGTTCCGGCAACGCTTTTTCGGTGTCAGTCAGCGCGATATCGGCGATACGGTCGCGGTGCAGGGATAGCATCCGCAGCTGTAACACCATATTCAGCAGATTGGCCGCACGTTCAGAGAACTGCCCGCGATAGGTGTTAAATGCCACGAACATCCCGAGCGTCATATTCCCGTCGATGACCTGTGTCGCACCCAGCCACAGCAGCGCCACCTGATCGAGCGTGGCAATCAGCGTATTGCCGCCGGTAAACATCATTTCAAATTTGGTTTTACGCACCGTAGCATTGGCGTTATCAATGTTCAGATTCAGCCAGAAATTGGCGCGGGCTTTCGATAAACCGAGCGCTTTCAGGGTGCTGATGCCGTACAACGTTTCCATAAAGTGCGAACCGGCACGCGCCCCTTTGACGATTTGTTCTTCCGAAACCTGACGGTACGCGTTATAGGTCGTCAGGCGGAATACCACATAAATCGCCGTAAAACCGAGGATCACCCAAATCAGCCAGCCGCCGTACAGCACCATCATCACGATCAGTCCGACCGACATAATGCCGTCGATAATACTGTTGACCACGTTGGTGGTCAGCGTGGTACGCAGCGTGTCGAGCGAGGTAAAGCGCGACTGAATATCACCGAGTTTGCGTTTCTCAAAGTAATCGAGAGGCAGTTTCATCAGATGATCAAACAGCCGCGCTTTCCACTGCACGTCAATCAGCGTACTCATCACCAGTGACGTCCAGGCGCGCAGCATACTGACGCCGGTGCGGAATATGATGAAGAACAGCAGACCGAGACATATCAGCGTCAGCAAATCCGGGTCTTTGGCCGGGATCACGTGGTCCATCACCAGCTGCATGCCCACCGGCAGCAGCAGGTTGACCGATTCGATCATCAGCGACAGGCAGAAGATTTTGGTCAGCGCCGGAATAAGCCCGCTGACGTTACCCATCATTTTGCGCAGATCCAGCCGCACGCGCGGTTTTTCAGAGGTGAAACCGTTGTCCGGCCACAGCTCAAGCGCCACGCCGGTGAAATGTTCGGAAACCTCGCGCATCCCCAGCGAACGACGCCCAAATGCCGGATCGTGAATAATCACTTTGCCCTGTTTAACACCGACCAGCACCACGAAATGATTGAGATCCCAGTGCAAAATACACGGCGTTTTCAGCGCATTCAGTTCGTCGATATCCAGCTTCAGGGCGCGGGATTTCATCTCATTGGCCGTGGCGATGTCCATCAGCGTGCGCAGCGTCGCCCCGCGCGAGGAAATGCCGTAATGCTGGCGCAGACTCTGCAAATCGACGTGTTTGCCGTGATAGCCAAAAACCATCGCCAGACTGGCCAGCCCGCACTCGGCGGCTTCGGTTTGAATAATCTGCGGCACCCGGTGGCGCCAGCTGAAGTGCAGGCGGTCAGCCAGCTCCCGTACGTTATCGAGATTCATTGATTGGCCCCACCACGCTTTTCTTCATGCTGTAATACGGAGACAACATCCACTGATACAGCGGCCTTTTCTCCAGGAATAATGTTGATTCGGCTTTCATGCCGCTGGATAAATTCAGCGTCTCGCCGTGCCAGTCCATCGCTTTTTTGTCCAGTGAAACAATCACTTTGTAATAGGGCCCGCTGACCATGCCGTTGGCCGTGCGCGGCGCGCTGGCGTAAGAATTGAGTTCCTGTTCCGAAACGGGTGCCGAGGAAATCGATTCCACCTTGCCGGGGAACTGGCCATATTTTTCAAACGGATAGGCTTCGTAGCGGATATTAATGTGCTCGCCCGCTTTCACGTAAGGCACGCTTTCATTGGGCAGCCAGGCAACGAGAAAGAACGGAGAATTACTGGCGGGCACCAGCTGCGCCAGGCTGTCACCGGCGTTGACCATCTGGCCGGGCGTGACGCTCAGCGAGGAGATTTTGCCCGATGTCGGGGCGGTGATGAGCAGGGAACCTTTGGCATCGGCTTGCGCCAGTTGTCGCTCCAGATCGTTACGCTGGTAGCCGTACTGTGAAATCTGATTATCAAACTCGGCGGCGCGCGTGACCAGTTCGCTGCGCAGATTGGTGATTTGCAACGCTTCCTGAATCGCCTGGGTGTTCAGACTCTGAAACGAGGTTTGCTGCTGGTAAAAAAGGTAACGCTGGTTGTTCAACTGATCGGTATTGATGAGCCCTTTCTTCTGATATGCGCCATAGTTCTGCATGCTTTTTTTCATGGCATCCAGCCCTTCCTGCGCGGAATCCACCATGCTTTGCGAAACCTGATGGGCTTTCTCATATTGCTCTAACTGTTGTTGCAGGTTTTGCAGCGTTTCCTGCTTGTTGTGCTCAAGCTGAGCGACAATCGAATCAATTTGCTCACGCTGTTTTTTAATCGCGGCGAGCGTGGTGGTGCTGACATTGCCCGCCTGTGTCACGCGACTGACGTCAATTTCATACAGCGGCTGACCTTTTTTAACCCGCTTGCCGGTATCAACATACAGTTTAGTGATCACGCCCTGTTCCGGGCTGAACAAATTAATACTGTGCGGTTGGGTGATAATTTCACCGCTGACATTAATCCGCCGGGTGTAATTAGTGAAAATTAGGAATATCAGTAAGCAAATAATAAAAACAGCGGTCAGTGACGTCACAATCCATACAGGCCAGCCGGCAAGTAATAACGCCTTACCCGTCCAGTGGTTTTGCTGATGTTCATTGACCTCTTTACGAAAGAGCATATTTTTTGTTCCGGAAAAACAGGCTGTAAAAACACAATCTTTAAAAGATAGCAGCCCGAAAACCTCCTGCCACCGCGATTACTCTGAAACATCGCTGGCCGGTATTTCCGACGGGAGACAGTCACGCCGTAATATTAATTTACTTTTTGTCTTAGAAATAATTCCCCTCAGCCTTAACCGATTATTTTTTATACGTGAAATTAATAAATCAGATTCTTTTAACTTTTTATTCAATTTTAAAACAATGAGTTAAGCATAAAATTCAACTTAGGAGATTATTCCTAGTCAAATTCCTTCGTCAGTGTTCTAGGCTTAATCCCCGTGAAGACATTGCGTAGAAATTATCTCCATAGCATTACTCAATGTTTTCATCGCCCCCGGTTTTTAAGGGGACTTGCTTTAACAGATTAAAAGGAAGGCCTAAGATGAAACAATTAACAGAACATGATATTGAAATGGTTAATGGTGCGGGTTGGTCGGAAGATGTGAATAAAGTTGCCGATCGCCTATCAAACTTTGGTCAGGACGCGGTAAGTGACACCGGTAATGCGGTGAACAAGGCGTATTCACAAATTTCCGATGGTCTTGCTAAAGCACAGAACTATCTGACAACCTAGTTTTCAGTCTTTAAAGGTTAATCAGCGTAATACAAGCCCCCATTTATTTGGGGGCTTTTATTATTGGCGGTATGAAACATTGGCGGTATGAAACGGGTGAAATATCACACGCCTGATTTAGTTTTATCGCTTTTCACCATGCTGTTTTTCAGCTTACCGATCAGCTCGCGGCGAAAATCACCCAGCTTCGGTTTATCGCCATCCAGCCACGGCAACGGCCGACAAAGTTCCATGGTTTTGATGCCCAGACGCGCAGTCAGTAAACCGGCGCCGATGCCTTGTGCCGCACGGGCAGAAAGACGGGCCGCCAGATCCTGCGACATCCAGTCCATCCCCACTTCGCGCACCAATTCAGACGCACCGGCAAACGCCATGTTCAGCAGAACCAGACGGAATAACCGGATGCGGCTGTAATAGCCCAGTTCAATGCCGTACAGCATGGCGATACGGTTAACCAGACGCAGGTTACGCCAGGCGATAAATGCCATATCCACCAGCGCCAGCGGGCTGACGGCAATCATCAGCGCGGATTCCGCCGCCGAATGGCTGATTTCACGACGCGCCTGGGCATCCAGCACCGGCTGAACTAACCGGGCATACAGCTCGACCACTTCGCGGTCATTCTGTGTTTCATGCAGTGACGCCTGCCAGCGCTGCAAAGCCGGATGACTGTTATCCAGCCCGGCCTGCGCGGCGAGTTTTTCGCAAAACGCCCGCCCCTGTCCTAAACCGTGACTGTGCATTAATTCACGCGCCTCATCACGTTCATCGGCGCGCTGACGCAGGCGGTACAAGCGTCGCCATTCGGTGGCAACCGAACCGACACCGGCAAGGATAATCAGTCCGCCCGCCGTGCATGCGCCGAGTGCTACCCAGTCCTGCTGGATCCACGCTTCGTGTACCCATTGCACGCCCTGCGCCACCACGCTGATGCCCAGCACCGCGACGCCAAGGCGCACAATTTTGCCCCACAGGCTGCGGCGGGGCTTCAGCGCGCGGCTGAGCACGGCTTCGGCTTCACCCTCTTCCTGCTGCTCGTCGGTTTCGGCGGTGACCGGAATAAAGCGTTCTGAAATCTGTTCGTCAAACGCCAGCGCAGGTTTGATCACCGGTTCCACCGGCGCTTTTAATTCCGTTTCAAAATCGATACGCGGTTTTATCGGTTCGCTCATCGCATTTTATCTCCCAGTAAAAACTCCATCACCGCATCCAGACGGATGTGCGGCAACGGCGTGTCCACGCTCATTTCACGTGGACGAAACTCGTCAAAATGGAAACCCTGTTTTTGCCAGAATGCATGTCCCGGCAGGCGCGCCGGCACTTCGCCAGGGAACACCGTCAGCGGCGCGCCATCCTGTAAACGATGGCCTTTGAGCGCAGGCAGACTTTGCCCCTGATATTCGACCATACCGGTTTCAGTCGCCTGAACAGAAGCCAGTCCGGCACAATCCATACTGATGCCTTCGAAAGCGGCGTTCTGCCAGGCTTCCTGTACCAGCTGCTGGAGCAGTGACACCAGATTGGCATGCTGATCGCCGGTAATATGGTCAGCCTTAGTCGCCGCAAACATCAGTTTATCGATGCACGGATTGAACAGGCGACGCAACAGCGTGCGCTTACCGTAATGGAAACTTTGCATCAGTTGAGTCAGCGCGAGGCGCATATCGTTGAATGCCTGCGGCCCGCTGTTGAGCGGTTGCAGGCAATCGACCAGCACAATCTGGCGGTCAAATTTCACAAAGTGATCTTTATAAAAACCTTTCACGATGTGCTGACAGTAATAGTCGAAACGCGCGCGCAGTATACCCAGATTGCTGTTTTTATCCGCCTGCGCCAGCTGCGCATCGGAATAGCGGCTCAGCTCCGGCCACGGGAAAAATTGCAGTGCGGGCGCACCGGCCATGTCACCCGGCAGAACAAAACGTCCCGGCTGGATAAAGTGCAGCCCTTCGGTTTTGCAGCGCACCAGATAATCGGTGTACGCCTGCGCAATCGCGCCCAGCAGATTTTCATCCGCCGGTGCCAGCGGATCGCATTGTTCGCACAGCGTCAGCCACGGCTTCGCCCATTCAGCGCGATCGCCCTGTAACAGCCCCGCCATCTGGCGGGACCAGTCGAGATAATTTTGCTCCAGCATCGGCAAATCCAGCAGCCATTCGCCGGGATAATCGACGATCTCCAGATATAACGTGGAGGTGTCTTTAAAGTGACGCAGCAGGGAATCATTGGAACGGTAGCGCAGCGCCAGGCGGATTTCGCTGACGCCACGGGTCGGCGTTGGCCACGCAGGCGGCGTGCCGTAAAGTGCCGCCAGACCTTCATCATAGGCAAAACGCGACACACCCAGATCACGCTGAGGGACGCGTTTCACGCCCAGCAACCGCTCTTCGCGCGCAGCCGAAAACAGCGGTAAACGTGCGCCGCTGTGCATATGTAAAAGCTGGTTAACGAAGGCGGTGATAAATGCGGTCTTTCCGCTGCGGCTTAAACCGGTGACGGCCAGCCGCAGATGCCTGTCCATGCCGCGATTGATCAGTGAACTAAAGTCGTTTTGTAGTCTTTTCATTGCTCTCCCTGGCGTAGCGCCCAAACAGCGCAGTAAGAATACGTTTGAATAACGGTTCTAATAATAGTGCTAAAACATACCGAAGTGGCCCTTTTCCCACCACACCCAGCACGCGTGCTGCCAGCCCGGCAGGACCGAAAGTGAGCGCCAGCGTAAAAGCGAGGCTCAGTATTTTCGAAAACATGCTGCGCTTACCCGGCAGCGAGGAATTCAGGTAACGGGTCATAAAGATTCCTTAAGCGGGAGGTGAGAAGGAAAATAGCAGCCGGAGCAACGTCCGGCAGCCAGAGGCAAAGCGGTGAGTAAAGAGTTAAAGCTGACGGAAACGGCTGCGTACGCCGAAAGTTTCGGAAGTGACGTAACGCTCGACCTGACGTAAACGCTGCTCGCTGGCTTTCAGTTCGCGGTCAGCTTCTTCCAGCAAATTACGCGGCGACGGTGCATTTTCATCTTCATATTCGCTGGCCAGTACCGGATCCAGCACGTAGCTGAGAATGATGTACGCCACCAAGGTGAACATAAACAAGCCGAAGAAAACTGACAGCACAGCCATGATACGCAGCAGTTTTACCGGTACGCCCAGATAATGCGCCAGCCCGGCCAGCACACCTTTCACCACGCCCTCTTCCGGCACGCGGTAGAGTTTTTTCTCAGACAGACGGGTCGCCATTATGATTGCCTCCAGCCCGGATGTTCGGCATCAAGAATTTCTTCCAGCGCCTGAATACGTTCGCGCATACGCTGCGCCTCATGAGTCAGGCTGGTGAGATTTTGCATCTCATGCTGACTGAGCTGACTGCCATTTTGCTGGCGATTGCTGTAGTGAAGCCATAACCAGACAGGCGCCACGAATAAAACGAAAATAGTCAGCGGAATAGCTAAAAACAGGAAGCTCATTGCATCTCCTTATGAGTCTTTTTTATTACCGGTTACGGCGTTTATCCTGCAACAACCTGCCTGCGGACAGGCAGGTTTGATGGCAAACATTACGCGTCCTGATTGCCGTTCATTTTAGCTTTCAGGGCAGCAATTTGTGCGCTGATTTCATCGTCGGCTTTCAGCTCGGCGAACTGCTGATCCAGCGATTTCTTTTTACCAATGCTGACGCTTTCTGCTTCCGCTTCCATATGATCGATGCGGCGTTCGAACTGCTCAAAACGCGCCATCGCTTCATCAATTTTACCGCTGTCGAGCTGACGGCGAACGTCACGCGAAGAGGCTGCGGCCTGATGGCGTAAAGTCAGCGCCTGCTGACGCGCACGGGTTTCGGTCAGTTTGCTTTCCAGCTCGCCAATTTCTGACTTCATGCGATCCAGCGTTTCTTCTACCACGGTCACTTCGTTTTTCAGCGTGGTAACCAGCTCGGACAGTTTTTGCTTTTCGATCAGCGCCGCACGGGCCAGATCGTCTTTATCTTTACGCAGCGCCAGTTCGGCTTTGTCCTGCCATTCAGCCTGCTGGGATTCGCCCTGATCGATACGGCGGATAAGCTGTTTCTTTTCTGCCAGCGCACGGGCGGAAGTCGAACGCAACTCCACCAGCGTGTCTTCCATTTCCTGAATCATCAGACGTACCAGTTTCTGCGGATCTTCAGCTTTATCCAGCAACGTATTGATGTTGGCGTTAATGATGTCAGCGAAGCGAGAAAAAATACCCATAATCGAAATTCCTCTTAGATTTTGTTGAGTCTCCGGCCAATCAGATACCGGTTAAAGCAGCAGGAAATTTTATTCCGCTGCGATAAACCTATATCAGGATCCGTGCCAACTTTTTAAAATCATTATCTTCATGAATAAATTGAAGTTTTTATTTTTGCATCTGCTATGCTTATTTTTCGAGATGATTATTTTCACTAAGAGTTAGTGTGTTTCACCACACAAGGAAAGCCAAATGACGGATAACACAGATAATTTGCTCGGTGAGGCCAATGCCTTTATTGAAGTACTGGAACAGGTCTCGCAGCTGGCGAAACTGAACAAACCCGTTCTGGTGACCGGCGAACGCGGCAGCGGTAAAGAACTGATCGCGCATCGCCTGCATTATCTGTCACCCCGCTGGCAGGGGCCGTTCATTTCACTTAACTGTGCGGCGCTCAACGAGAATCTGCTGGATTCCGAGCTGTTCGGCCATGAAGCAGGTGCGTTTACCGGCGCGCAGAAACGCCATCTCGGGCGCTTTGAACGTGCGGACGGTGGCACGTTATTTCTCGATGAACTGGCGACGGCGCCAATGCTGGTGCAGGAAAAATTGCTGCGCGTGATTGAATACGGGCACCTTGAACGCGTCGGTGGCAGTCAGCCGCTGCAGGTGGATGTACGGCTGGTGTGTGCGACAAACGATGATTTACCGCAGCTGGCGGCAGAAGGAAAATTTCGCGCCGACCTGCTGGACCGCCTGGCGTTTGATGTCGTGCAACTGCCACCGCTGCGCGAGCGCCAGCAGGACATCATGTTACTGGCCGAGCATTTCGCCATTCAGATGTGCCGCGAACTTTCGCTGCCATTATTTCCCGGATTTACGGAGCATGCCCGCGAAACCCTGCTGGCCTACCGCTGGCCGGGCAATATCCGCGAGCTGAAAAATGTCGTCGAACGCTCGATGTATCGCCACGGCACCAGTGATTTTCCGCTCGATAATATTATCCTGAATCCGTTTGCGCAGCGCACTGCTGCCGCAGAAACGACGGATATCAGCAAGCCAGAAAATCTGCCGACGCTGCCGCTGGATCTCAAACAATGGGTGACGGAGCAGGAAAAGAATCTCATTGAACAGGCGTTACGGCAGGCGCGGTTTAATCAACGCAAGGCGGCCGAGCTGCTGAATGTGACTTATCATCAGTTACGCGGGATGTTGAAGAAACACGCAATACAGGTGAATTCGCAGGAAGTCGCTGAATAACAGGCAAAAAAAAGCCAGCACCCGAGCTGGCTAAGTAATACTGGAAGCAATGTGAGCAATGTCGTACCTCGCGAAAAACGTCCCTGGCGGGCCGCCTCTCGTCCGGTTAAATGAATGATAATAGTTCTCAGTATCGTCTGTAAAGCATTTTGTTGAGAATATTTCTCATTACCACAATGACGTTATGGCTACTTATTGAACACCCTTAAGGTTGTTGTGGACGCCAGTTTTTGTTTTTCTCAGGCCGTTCAGGACAGTTTTTGCGCGAAGTGCCGCAGGATCGCTGGCTGTTTTGTGCAATGGATTGGGGTACCTCGCAGAGTACGGTACACTTAGGCTATTGCACCTTAACTTTGAAGCCTTTATGCGTCGTCTAACTTTGTGGATGCTTTTACTGAGCGGCCTGTCCACAGCAGTTTTTGCTGAGACTGCCCCAACACACCCCGGCCCGACCGCAGTCTCTGCGCCGGTGAAAGATATTCGCCAGAGCGGCTTTGTCTATTGCGTTAATGGCATGGTCAATACGTTTAACCCGCAAAAGGCCAGCAGCGGGCTGATTATCGACACACTTGCCGCGCAGTTATACGACCGGTTGCTGGACGTTGACCCTTATACGTATCGTCTTATCCCCGAACTGGCGCAAAGCTGGGAAGTGCTGGATGAAGGCGCGACCTACCGTTTCCATCTGCGCAAAGATGTGCCTTTCCAGAAAACCAGCTGGTTTTCACCTTCGCGCAAAATGAACGCTGACGACGTGGTGTTCAGTTTCCAGCGCATCGTGGATCCGAATAATCATTATCACGCGGTGAACGGTGAGGAATATCCGTATTTCGACAGCCTGCAATTTGCCCGTACAGTGAAAAGCATCAAAAAACTCGACGATTATACCGTCGAATTCCGTCTCAATAATCCTGACGCCTCATTCCTCTGGCATCTCGCCACGCACTACGCACCGGTGCTTTCGGCTGAATATGCAGCGAATCTGACCCAGGCCGGTAATGAAGAGGAAATTGACCGTCAGCCAGTGGGAACAGGTCCGTTCCAGCTGGGCGAATACCGCACCGGTCAGTATGTGCGTCTGGCACGTAACGGACAATACTGGAAAGGCACCCCGCGCATGGCGCAGATAGTGATTGATATGGGCGTCGGCGGCACCGGGCGCTTGTCCAAATTACTGACCGGCGAGTGTGATGTACTGGCTTATCCGGCGGCCAGTCAGCTGTCGATTTTGCGCGAAGATCCGCGCCTGCGCCTCTCTCTGCGTCCGGGGATGAACGTCGCTTATCTGGCGTTCAATACCAATAAAGCGCCGCTCAACGATCCGCGTATTCGTCAGGTCGTTGCGCTGTCTATCAATAATCAGCGCCTGATGCAGTCGATTTATTACGGCACCGCTGAAACCGCTGCGTCTATTTTGCCTCGTGCGTCATGGGCGTATGACAGCAACGCGCAGGTCACGGAATATAATCCCGATAAAGCCAGAAAGATTTTAAAAGATCTGGGACAGGAAAAGCTCAATCTGCATTTGTGGGTACCGACGGCGTCGCAATCATTCAACCCGAGCCCGCTGAAAACCGCAGAACTGATCCAGGCAGATTTAGCCCAGGTCGGGATTAAAGTGACTATTGTTCCGGTCGAAGGACGTTTTCAGGAAGCGAAGCTGATGGAAATGAATCATGACCTGACGCTCACAGGCTGGTCAACGGACAGCAATGACCCGGACAGTTTCTTCCGTCCGATGCTCAGTTGTGCAGCGCTTCATTCGCAGACCAACTATGCTCACTGGTGTGATCCGGCATTTGACGAACTGCTCCGTCAGGGGCTTTTGTCACAGCAACTTTCGCAACGTATTGAGTTTTATCAACAGGCGCAAAAAATCCTGGAGAAGGAGCTGCCGGTGTTGCCGCTGGCCTCTTCCCTGCGACTTCAGGCTTATCGTTACGACATCAAAGGGCTGGTACTGAGCCCGTTTGGTAACTCGTCGTTTGCCGGCGTCTTCCGCGAGGATGACAAAAGCCGTGATGATGAAGGAAGGAAAGCCCCATGATTATCTTCACGTTACGACGCATATTATTGCTGATAACCACATTGTTCTTTCTCAGCCTGGTGGCATTTAGCCTGAGCTATTTTACGCCCAACGCTCCGCTGCGCGGTGCATCGTTATGGGATGCCTACCGTTTCTATTTTTTAGGCATCTGCCAGTTTGACTTTGGCGTGTCGAGTATCAATGGCGAGAGTATTACTTATCAGCTCAAAGCCGTATTCCCGGCAACGATGGAACTGTGCGTGCTGGCCTTTTCACTGGCCTTAATCGTTGGGATCCCACTGGGAATTCTGGCGGGCGTAATGCGCGGAAAATGGCCGGATGTCGCAATCAGCAGCCTTGCCCTGCTCGGGTTTTCCATTCCGGTATTCTGGCTGGCCGTGCTGCTGATGCTGTTCTTCTCAATGCAGCTCGGCTGGTTGCCGGTATCCGGTCGCCTTGATTTACTCTATCAGCTGAAAACTGTCACCGGCCTGACGCTGGTTGACGCGTGGCTGTCTGATTCGCCTTATCGCCATGAAATGATCATGAGTGCCATCCACCATATGATTCTGCCGATTTCCGCGCTGGCCGTAGCGCCGACAACCGAAGTTATCCGCCTGATGCGTATTTCCACCGACGATGTGCTGGCGAAAAACTATGTCAAAGCCGCAGCGACGCGAGGATTGTCACGCTTTACTATCATCCGTCGTCACGTATTGCACAACGCGCTGCCGCCGGTCATTCCAAAGCTCGGCCTGCAATTTTCGACCATGCTAACGCTGGCGATGATTACCGAAGTGGTCTTTAACTGGCCGGGTGTTGGCCGCTGGCTCATTAATGCTATCCGCCAGCAGGATTACGCCGCGATTTCAGCAGGTGTGATGGTGGTCGGCTCGCTGGTGATTGTGGTTAACGTACTTTCAGACATTCTCGGTGCATTGATGAATCCATTGAAACATAAGGAATGGTATGCCCTTCGATAGGTGATGCCGTTACTGGATTAACATCAATTAAATCAGTAAATTAAAATACACATCAGGCTTAAATGAACATTAAAGCACACATTCATGTACACAGTGTGTTTGTGATTCCAGCATAATTCTTTGACCAATTCCTCATGTAGATATACTGTATGCATACACAGTATATTTGCATGAGCGATCATCATATGAAAAACCAAGACGAATTCGGTGGGATGCGTTTACTGACAGACTTTCAAGCAGCACACAGTGCTTTTGGTGAGTTTGTGCTTCTTAAATCCTCTTTCTCAGATACGCTTTCTGGCTTCCTCGATTTCAAAGCTGAGACATATCCAGACCAGCAAGTGATGATCCGACTCAGCGAAGCCAAAGCACTAATCTCTGAATTGCAAAAGCGTGTCCAATACATCGAGGCTGGGATCGAAGACGCCAGTACCAGTACCACTTTTTTAGAATGAGGTGTTTATGTTTGTTGAGCTGATTTACGACAAAAGAAATATGGCCTGTGTGCCGAACGCCAACGCACTGATCCTGGCTGAACTTACCAAGCGCGTACATGGCACCTTCCCTGATGCTGACGTGAAGGTTAAGCCAATGGTGACGCTAAGCAGTATCAACACGGACGCCAGCAAAGCGCAGAAAGCGATTCTGTCCGGAATAGTGGAAGAGATGTTTGATGATGCGAATGAATGGCTGGGAATCGAATGAGGGGGTTTTATGCACGTTGAATTGCTGATCGATAAAACCAAGCAGCTGCCCGCCGGCGCGGTCGAGGCTTTCAAAGTTGAGTTTGAGCAAAGGCTGGAAAGAAATTACCCGGGCGCTACGTTCAGCGTTCGCCGAGCTGGTAGTGATGGGATGTCGGTGATGGGCGGTACGCCGCGTGACAAAGAAGTTATCGATGTGATGTTGCAGAATACGTGGGAAAGCGCGGATGACTGGTTTCAACCTTAACACCATACTTCAAACCACTGAGTAAAACCCCAGCATTTGTGAAGCAAAGAATCCGATCTATCATGTGGTTATGCCAATGAAATTAAATAATGGATATGTTCACATATTCTAGAAATTGCATAGCCGTTAGATAACAACAAGGATCATCTTTGCAGCATGGATAATGAAGTAATGAAGGTGAAAGAGTTCATCAGGCGGATTCCTGAAGGGTCTACCCGTCCTTTTCTGTGCAAATGTGAAGATGAGCAACTTTATGTAATTAAAGGTAGGCCAAGTCTCCCACCAAAGCAGTTAATGGCAGAATGGATTGCGGGGTGTTTAGCTAAAGCGATGGGGTTATCTATCCCTGACTTCGAGATAGTAGAAATAGAGTCTGCATTAGTTGAATTTGTACCAGAACTCAAAGGTGAGTTGCAGCCAGGTTACGCATTTGCCACCAAATTTATACCAGGTGCTGGCTCTATTACATTTGGTCAGGCTCATTCTAAAGTTGAAATTCCGGCGCAAAAAAGAATTTATCTATTTGATAGATGGGTTAAAAATGCAGATAGAACGCTTTCTCCTCTGGGTGGAAATGTAAACATAATCTTCGATTTTTATAACAATAGGCACTACCTCATTGATCATAACCTCGCCTTCGCCCATGATGAAGCTGATGACGATTTTGAGATGCATGTTTACGGCGCAAGACATAGAAATTGGCTGTTTGACATTGTTGACCAACAAGAATGTGAAGATGAACTTGCTGCAGCCAGAAGCGCATTACAGAACTCTTTAGCGAAAATACCTGAAGAGTGGTGCCTGGAACAACCTGAAGATAATGCCGAGTTTATTGCTTTCATCGAAGATACGCTTGATAAAGCAAATAGTGTTGATTTTTGGAGCAAAATAACATGAACACTCCATGCCTCTACAGCATTGTGAGATATGCACCTTATGCGGAAACTGAGGAATTCGCAAACATCGGTGTAGTCATGTGCTCGCCAAAAAAACGAACATTCCATTTTATGCTGACCCAGAGCAACGATGCTAGGATCAGCGCTTTCTTTAGAGACGACACTATTTTCCCTTTAGCAAAAGATGCTGTTGCTAGAGAGCTTCGTTTTGCTCAGGAGCAAAGTCACCATTTCCAGACCGACGAACAGCTAGCCAATTTCTTCAACTACTTGACCATGAGAAGGGAATCAATTTTTCATTTCAGCTCTACGCGAGTTGTAATGGCGAACGATCCTGAAAAAGAGTTATTAAGAATTTATAATCAATTTGTGAATCACTCTGACTTCAGCAAGGAACGTAGAGAAGAAATCTTAGCCAAGGAGCTTCGTCGTCGGCTTAACACCTATGCTGAGCTAAGGGACTCTTTTAGGAAGGAAACTTTCGGGGGAGAGCTCACTCGTTTTACTATGCCATTTGTCGCGAAATCAGAAGAAGAAGTTCTCTGCGCTATCAAACCGCTGGCCTTTGTTCAGAGCCAGCCAGGTAAAATGATGGAGCACTGTGATTCTTGGGTTTCACGCGTGACCAGAGCTGCTGCAGAGAATATCCTTTCTCTAAAAAATGTGCTGTTCACTATCGACGGACATACAGCCCCTAACTCAATCGAGTCTAAGGCGATGGATGAAATTAGAAAAACCTTTGATAGACACCACATTGCTCACTTTAAGCATGATGATGAAAAATCGATCATTGAATTTGCTAAAGCCTCCCTTTAATTTTGCTTAACCCGGCCACCGAGCCGGTTTTTTTGTGCCTGAATCCCTATCCGGTCACCACCTGCCTGCCAGCATAACTTATTAAGTTATAAGCCAAAGAATTAAAAACAACACGCTTTGCTCGCCAGCCGGTTACCGCCCCGATCCTTATTGATTTGAAAGTATCGAGGGAGTTTTTTTAACTACGAAACTAAAGATACTTAAGCCAAATTCATTTCCTGAGCTACTGTTAAAAAAGGAGTAATTCTCCTGTTCCGGACTAAATTTTTTGTGATGATTCACTGCCCTCTTCCCGAGGGCTTTTTTACGTGAATAGGTTTCGGCTCAGGAAGGAGAGTTATGAGGTCGGTGCGGAAGTCCAAGATATGTCCGGTGCTGCTGATGTATCTACGGCTTCAAGCTCATCCAGATAATCCAACCAAGCATTGTATTGCACCTTCTCTGCATCTTTTAGGCGCCCCATTGCGGCTTTGCCGGGCCACTGCTTGGAATTTATGTAATCATTGGCTTCACTAATTTTATTTTGTTTCTCATAGTTAGCCGCATTAACCATTTCTTCATGGGAAGCTGGTGCCGCCTCAACCCACGCAGGCAGGCCGTTGACATTCGACAAAACCTGACCAGAAGGCACGTCTCGAAATTTATAAAAATCTTCTTCGTTATATTCAAGAGCACCGGTGAGATCCCATCCAGCGGAAATATAATCATCCTTGATTGACTCTGGTACAAATGTGCTGCTCGCTGGGAGCCATAGATAATTCATGATTAATATCCTATTGAAAAGTATGAACCGCCAATGCCAGAGTTGGAGCAAATGTAAGTGACACCAGTTTTACTAGCGTTATAGCCATCACACGCCGAATAGGCCAGTCCACTCAGCCCGCCGCCAGGCGTGTAATCTGCATGTACATATGTTCTCATGGCACGGTTAGGGTACGGAATTAAAAATGTCAATGGACCATCATAGCCAGCGGCTGGAACTGTCGGTACCCTTCCCCACTGAATGATGATGTAACCTGTGGGCGATGCACTGCTGGGGACCCTCTGCCATCCCTGTTCGCTGAGTGATGATGTAAAACTACCCATATTTGGAATTTGGTTTGTGCCTGTACCTACAGTTGCCGTTGCCGCGGTTCCCAGTCCAAGATTTGTTCTTGCCGACGTCTGTGCGGACGTGCCAGCATTTTTAATCTCGACAAGATTATTTGTTATTTGCAGGAAGTCATTCGAGCTGTTCGATTTTAATGCAGTGATTAAATTGCTGAGTAATGTAGCGGAATCACCATTATCTAAAACATCGCTCCCGCTATAATTTGCAATGAATTGACCAATGACTGATGCCATGACAGTGGCTTGTCGAATAGCTTTATTAACTTGTGCAGAATTAGCTTTGCCAGATTGGAAGCCCGTTATCAGAGCCGCGAGAGCTTCGTAATCGGCTTGTGGTGTTACATTTGCACCAACACCTACGCCAAAAGGTTTAAAGTTATTTGTAGACATTATAATTTTTTCTCCCATGCGCCATCGTCAAATCCGGCTATGTAATCGTTATCCATATCAAATCCGAAAAATTTATTTCCGACTGACGGAGTTTCAATGGATGGTGTCTGAATGTCGCCAGCCCAAACACCGGCAGCTTTTACGGTCAGGTATCCTTGCCGAATTGCAGCGATCAACTCGAGCGAAACATTAGAAATGTCGATTTCCGGAAATACCCAAACTGAAATTGTCATGTCCTGGTTATCTACGATCTGCATCATCAAGCCCGAACCGGCCAGCGCCGTATCGAGAATTGTCGGTAGCGTTTCGTTTGTTCCATTCCAGTGATTGATCGCAATTTTGGCTTTAAGGACGATGCGGTAAGTTTCATCGCTCAAGTTCGTAAATCCAGCGTCAGGATCATACGGCCCCTGCCATACCCCTTGGTCATAACCTAATCCTTCTGAATCCCAGCAAAAATAGACGCCGGAAATAGGTTCGCTGACAATGCGCGAGCGACCAATCCACAAACCCAGCGTGTCCAGCTGAGCACCAACGGCGGTATCGATATCAAACGCAGCTACCAGTGAAGACATTGTGCTGGCTACATCAATAAGGGGCCTTGTGCTCAGATCGATATGGTCAAAATAAAGAGGCTTCGTAACGTGATAGTTGGTGATCAGGTCAGTGTATTTACTCATGAGCTAATCTCGATACTAATATTCGTGGTGTCACTTGAGGCAGATTCGCTGTATGCAATATTCACATTTGCAGCAGCTACAGTGCCGGATGACTTACCTATCAGAAGGTCCGTGATATCGTAATAGCGGGCATTTCCTCCGCTCACTACACCCAGATTGGCTGGTGAGTAAATACGGCTTAGCAGCACACTGTCGCCAATATCCAGAGTGTTTACGTAATTGGCAATGGCTTGCTTAATTTGATCACCAATCTGAGAGGTGTAACCCGTGAAGGCCTTAATGGTGATAGATACAAAAATCGGTACATCGGTAGATCGCGAAAAATTAATGACGTGCGGATTTCCGTAAGTGTCAGGAACAGTGATAGATGTCGTACCATAGGTGCTTACGCCCTGCCCTTTATTTCCTCTGATAGTCTGGGCAATATCAGTCACATTACCACCATCAACAATCGCGGAAATAGAATGCGGTGGCAGCCCGTTACTGTCGGTAACACCGGTGTCATTCTCGTAGAGCTTGTGACGTGTCACACCATCCACGTTAGCGATAGCACCGTCGACACCTTCAAACGGCGTAATGGATGGCAGAGCCACGCTCTGACTCTGCCTGATGCGCAGTTCGGCATCTGTTTCTGCAGGTGCGCCTACGGTAGCAGCTGAAGCATTTGTTACTGACGTCCAACCGCGGGTTGGTGTGTTAATGGCAGTCACCGTTCCTGCGAGCGCAGCAACAGCGCCACTGCTGGCGCACGTGGCTGTGACTAACACTGTGCCACCAACACCGATTGATACCGTTGCCGGGAAATTCCAAATGATGTTGTTTTGGTCTCGTACCGAGCCGTTGGTGATTGTCGTGCCCGCTACACCAGTTAACAACACATCTACGGTTGATCTGGTCGCAACTTTACGTGTGATCCCATTAATCTTAACGTTACTGCTTAGGGCGGAAGCCTGCCCGGTTGCCGGTGAGAATGAGTTATAAATCTGAATTGCCGTATTGTTGGCATCGTGGATAGCCAACGCGACCAGAGCTACCATCTGACCATCTTTACTGTCCGGGTCCAAATAGGCATCACTACCGTAAATCTGCTGAAAGTAGCCGGTGATGGTGTCCAGTATCGTCTGATAGTCAGGCGCACTGATCCCCTGGGCAGTTACCGTTGCCGATAACCCCAGCGTATCGAGGTTCAAAGCCATTTATGCCTCGCTTGTGACTGTTGTTTCGCCGTAGATGGTATCGATTGTGGCGGTGAAGGTTACGCGGCGGGTGGTGCCATCGTTATTCGTATTGAAAGAGATAATTTTGCTCACCCCCGGCGTAGTTTGTATGCGCTCCCGAACGGCAAGGATATAAACGTCGGAACGCTGCTTTCCGAGCACTGACTGAATATAAGGTGTTCCTTCAGTAACATTGAGGAACCATTGCCCCCGCCAAAGTTCGAAGCGTGTTTTTACAGCCTGAGCAACGCATTCGGGGGTATTTACCAGCCAGGTGTCATCACCACGACCGAAGGTGTAATCACCGTCAGAATCTTCGCGTCGATATCGCATATCAGTTCACCTTGCCAGAATTACCGCTACCGGTCTGCACTCCACTGTGCGTGTGCTGGTCGCTGATATCTTTGCCATTGGAAGTAAGGGTGCCGACAAATTTAATAGCGCCGGTGATCGTGGCAGCAGTGCCTGAAGCGATACTCCCAACCATGCCCCCCATCCATGTCAGCAGCCCTTTTACAGTGACGGCCGCCGAGAACGTAGATAACGGTGCTGTGACGTTAAAGCCACCTGGGGCCATGATATTGATCGTCTGCGTAGTAGGGTTCAGTTCGAAATAGGTTGAACCATCATCACTTCGCATTTGTGCTGAATTGGCACTGATCCCGCTAATTTTCTTCGCCTGTGACTGAGGCCCGATAATAGCGAACCCGTCAGATAAATCATGCTGGCGTGTGTCTACCGGCTCCTGCACGCCGCCGCTCTGCCACCAGAAATCAATGCAACGATCGGAGAAAATCAACAGACATTCATCACCGGATTTAACCGGGAACGTCAAAGTTACCCCACCACCGCGCGGGAAGACCACGGGCACATCCACAAGCAAAGGGAGGTCTGCTGATTCTGTTCCAGTAGTAGACGCATCGCTTCCCTTTATGGCCGGTAAGACAGTGCAGGTCACCGTTACTGGGTCGAACGACTGAATAATGCCAGGCATCGCTACACGGATCTGATTAGAAATGGAGTCGGCTATAGCCTGAGCGGTTTGCTGTTCACCGCCGATTTGGGACTGAGTAGGAATTGGCATAAAAACTCCATAAAAAAACCCGCACAAGGCGGGTTTCTTCTTTGAATTTGGGTGCTCTTCGTTTACTTAACTTTCACGCAGTCGTAAGTGGCGTACTGACGCGGTGCGTTCATGCTGGCCTGTAGCCATTGAGCATTGAGAATGGCTTTTCCGTCACGTCCAATAAACTCCATTCCAACCCATCGACCAGGTTGATCGGTAGCCATGCGCCACTCAATTTTGACATTGTTGTAGTCATCTTTAGCTTTCAGAAAAGTTATTTTTTGTGATTCTGGCTTCGCGCCATTAATTCGTGCTAACCCGTCATTTGCCCAGTGAACTTTAAAATCACCACACTGCGAATCAGCCAATGCCTGAAAAGAAACCAGCGTAGCAACAGCAATGACAATTCTGAAAATAGGCTTCACGTTCAACACCTCAATAATTGGTTTTCTGTATAGCCGTCTGATTGACTAGGTCACGAGCGCCACGCGCAAAGCACATCAAATCCATGTACCACGCCTGACCTCTGGTGTCGCCAGTATAGTCGATAGACTTCACGATATAAACGCCATCTGTCGCAATACTGGCTGCTTGTGAGGTTGTGCCAGTCAGCACGCGGTTGCCGTTATCATCAGTTTCAGAAATTCGACCAGGTGATTGCGCAATCTCACCAGTGCCGAGTGCCGTGCGATATACCGATGCCTGATCCAACTGGATGAGGCCATTAATGCGGATGTTCGGATTGATAAGGCAGCGCACGTTTACTCCGGCCCCCATAGTCTGCTGAGGCATACCGATCAGGCCCGTGTCCGCATTCAGGACAATAGCCTCGTGGATGTATTTGTCCTCTGGCACCATCTGCACCTGACCATCCACCAACTGCCACGTCGCATTGCATTGCTTCGCGATATTGTCCATCACGTTACGCGAAGCGTTATAGAGCACCCGACCGCGGGGAAAAACGGTTGTAGGCATGTCACCAGTGATCCCCTGAGTCACGCCAAACGCATTAAAGCCCTGCATGGTAACCTGGTGCAGGTCTGCCACCGTGTAGCCGGCGGCTAAAGTGGTTTTGGTTCGTGCAAACAAAAAGGCTTCATGGTCACCAATGGCCTGAATGAGGACCCATGAGTCCGTGACATTATCCTTCCCGGTCACCGTAAAGCGAATATCACCATCGAATATCAAACCAAAGTTCTGGCCGTTGGACTGCCCGACCTGCTCACTTTGAATATCCTGAACGACGCCGACCTGACTGGCGTCAACGGCGGCCGGAATACCGTCATACCCGGCGATGATCCGTATTTTTGAAAACTCCTGCCCGAGTATTTTGTTCGTGGTGTCGGTCGATAGGTTATAAACCTTCACCTCGGCCACGCGCGGCCACTTCGTGTCTGCCCACTGAATATGAAAAGTAACTTTAAAATCGGACAGAGAAACACCCTGGCCGTTCTGGTCTAAAAGCTGCAGTTCAAAATGGCGCATCCAGTTAATAGACATGTTTATTCCTGTACAAAGGCGAGATGGCTTGAGGTACCAAGATTGGTTTTGGTCGGGTCATCCGGTGCGCCGTTATCAGTGACAACCACCAGCGCCCCATTGATGCCCAGTTGAGGATATTGCTCAAGTAAGTTGGCACCGGTAACTAACGGCACGCCGGTCAGTAAAGCGACTCCTCCGCTGTCCTGCACATCCATGATCCAGCCTGCAGCATCGCGCCAAATAATTTTCAGCGTGTAAGTCGTATCACCAAGCAGAATGCGGAATTGCTGGTTATCCGGAGATAACGGTATTTCATTTACCTGCATGCTATCCCCCAAAGGATGACGTTATCCCACTGCCTAATTTATTGAGTAATGACTCATTAGGCGGCGTCAAAGACTTGTTACCCGAGTTCTGTACCGCAGAAGTGCTGACACCATCCTGCATTTCCGACTTATCGGCGACTGATACGGTCTGGGTTTGGGTCATGATGACTTCACGTAGCGTCAGCGTGCATTTGAGTACGTTCTCGCTGGTTTTGTCGGTCATCACTTCAATGGCGCGGACAAGCATGTTTATGTAGGTTCGTTTTCCCGTTACCACGTCGAACGGTACGCGTGAGGCTTGCAGATCCAGTAATTCCTGATAGGTCTCCTGAGGGCTCAAACCAAGTTTCAGGCCGATAGAGGAGGTATCCACAAAATCCAGAAGGGAACCGCCGCCAGCAAAGCCACACTCCATCGTGACCTCGCTGGGGCGCTTATAGGCATGATCGGCAACAAAACCCGACGCGCTGGTAGTGGTTGGTTTTTCAACGGGGTGCTCGGTTATCTCGAGGGTATCCGAGTGTTTCTCTGACTCCACCACGCTGGGTATAAGCAAACCAATACGCCGTGATTGCTGGCGAAAAATTGCTGAGAGAATGTCCATTAGCCCGGCACCATCGGTAGTTGTTGAGTCAACTGGGAATTGACGCCTTTCTGATGATCAACGGTGAGCCTTGCGGCTTCGCGAGGGTCAGAAACGCCATGAATGTTAATGGTTGTCTCTTGCTGAATACTTCTGGATGTGCCGCCGCCAGCGGCCGCACGAACAAGCTCACCGGGATAAGGATTCCGCCCGTTCTCATGATGAATAATTCCATTCATGAGGGATGACATTACCTGGGGGTCTTTGAGGTTTAAGACTGCATTGGGTGCCACGCCTAGTGATTTTGACAACTGAGCAATATAAGCCCCCGTATTATTCTCGTTTCCCGGAGCCCAGGTCGATATGATGTCATTCAAGGTCTGGAGCCGCTTACCCGTTGTTTTTCCCTCAAAGTAACGCATCAGCTGGTTTGCCATAGCCTTAAGGCCGTCATACGCAGAACTGAATCTGGCAAAGCGCCCACCAGGTCTTTCAAGCTCAGCGCCAGCCTGACCCCGATAATCGATATTCCCGGGATTGTTATTGCGAATACCACGCGGAGATTGCAGTGACTGTGCGTGCTGTTCAGGCTCATCGCCTTCCCCTCCTAACCATCGGCCAACACTTCGCGGGTCAAAACCAAACTTATTTTTAACCCAGTCCGCTGCATTATTGGCGCTATCAGATACTGCAGGTAGGGCATCAGGCTGATCCTGCCCCTGAGCCATCAATTTCTTACCGATACTGTAGGCCTGCTTCCAGTTCCCATCTTTCAAGGCATTAACAAGGTCGCCAATCATCGACATCATTTTGCCGAACTCGCCGAATTGCTTCGTCAGGTTCTCGATGTCACCTTTTAGCGTCCAGTTGCTCAGATTGATGTTGAGGAGTTTTGCTACTTCAAGCCCGATGTTTTTGATGGACGCTTTAAGCTGATCCATTGCTTTGAGAGCAGCATCTATTTCTGGCTTCCACTTGCCCCAGTCAATCAGGCTTTTGCCACCCTCTTTCCATGTCTGATAATCATCCCACAACAACCCAATAGCTAATATCAGGGAGGTAATCATGCCAATCGGAGAAGAAAGAAATGCCGTATTCATTAAGCGCCAAGCCACCAACAACCCGCCAAACAGCATGATGAGTTGTTGCGTCACCGGGTCCAGTTTTTTAAACCAGCCTATGACGTCTCCGACGGCCTGACCGGTGCGCCATAAAACTCGGGTAATGGCATCGCCAGCAAAAAGAATGCCCTTGATCACCTTCATCAATACGGCTTCAATTTTGGGCCAGTTATCCAACAACTGTTTCCGTAAAGAATCAATGCTGCCGGCCAACCCGCCTGCGAGGTTAGACCCGATTTTGTCCCGTGCCTGACCGAGCGTAGCGGTAAGCCCACGCATGGATGTCATAAAGATATTGGATTGCTTCGCCGCTACCTCGGCATTGAAACCAATTTTTTTAGCGGTCAGCGCATACTCGGAGCTGAATTGCCCGAGCCCGCGACGTATTGCCATTAACGTATTTTCATCAATGCCCAACATCTGCGCATATTGTCTGGCGCGATAGTACGACATGCTGCTGAGCTTCTGCCCGACACCCGTAAAGATGGATGCCGTATCACGCATTTTTCCGCTGACGTCACGGGTCTGAACGCCCAGGCGGTTCAGGAAACCTTCCGCACCCGGACTGTTGCGCATGAAGCTCGCCAGCCCTTCGAGTGAGGACATGGCAGATTCAGCACTCGCACCCGTTTGAGATGCGGCGTAACCCAGTGCTTTAATGCCTTGCACACTCGCACCAGTGCGCTGGGATGCCCAGTAGACTTTATCCAGACCATTAGCGATCTGCGTAGTAAAGCCAACGACGGTCAGCGCGGTTCCTTCCACTACCGCGCCAACCTTCAATACATTCGCAGTGACGTTCTTCAAAACGGTGTCGAATTTAATGGCGCCAGCCTGATCGATATCGAACCCGAGCGATATCAGAAAATCCTTTATCGTGTCTGCATTATCGCTCATTAGCGGCTCTCCATTTATCTACACGGGATTCGTTGTCCTCACGCATGTCGAGGTAGTCGTTCAGTAAGGCAATGCGGCAAAGATCTACCGCACCGCTGTCGAGGTCTTTCTGAGAAATGCCGAAGGCCAGTACCGGGCGAAGTATTGAATCCTCCCCGCCCGGAAGGGTATTGAACGTTATTCCGCTGGCTGGGTTAGCGTCTCGCTGGTAGGGAGTCCTTGCAAAAAATTTCCCAGTGAGTCAGCCACCACCCGGGCCACCAATTGCAGCATGGTCAGGAGGTCAATATCATCGAAAGCCATTTCCCCCTGAGGGCAGACTGACACCCATGATTTCATGTGCTTACGAGATACCACGGCGAGGCATGGAAACAGAATTGCGTTCACGTCGTCATCACTCATGGCAGAAACCGCATCCGCTATTTTTGGCAGGATGGCACTTATCGCACCTTCGGTGTCTTTTTCGCTGATCTTGGTCTGTACATTGCGAAAATCTGACACCATGCCAGCCATGACAGGTAATAGTTTGCGTGAAATTTTCAGCTGGTCGAAAACGCTGAGTTTTGCAACGCGATACTGAATACCCTTAATGTCAAATTCCATCGATTAGAACTCCCCGAGAAGCTGGTCAATCTTGCCGCAGTCGAACACCCAGGCAACTGTTCCGCCTTCTTTTGCATTGTTGAAGTCCGGCTGTTTCTGGAATGCACACGAACGCGCTGTAGAAATATCACCGGATGATGAGTTACGAATAACGATCACGTTATTGCCCCATGTTGATGAGGACTGACTCTGCGCGTTATATGCCAGAGAAAGCTTTTTATTCACCGGGGATGTTTTGAGGAGCGTTACCGTAATGCTGCCAGACTTGTCAGCGTGCAGGCTGTGCATCACTTCGCCGTCAGCACCCACGGTCATGGTATTTTTGCTACCGCCCATTGTTTGGGTGATACCTTCCTCGGAGTTGGCTGAGCCTTGTCCGAGATCGATAACACCGGTTGGGCCGCTTAGCGACGCGGTTACATCAAGAAAAGAATAAGTCGACATTTATCGCTCCTTAGCGAACCACGTTAATCTGAACATCAGCATAATGAATAGCGCCAGCCAACTTACAGGCCACCTGAATAACAGGGGCTTTGCGAGCCTCTCGATCAGACTGTGCCTGTTGCGCCAGCGGCTGAGCGTAAACGTAATAACCCTTCGTAAGTGTATCGCCCGGCGACAACTGACCAATAGGTCCACCGTTCCACACCCCGGGTGCGACCAGGCCGTTGGTAACAGACTGATCCATAGATTGTTCAACGTTGGAAAGCAGGCGAGTCGTACCGGCATCGGTTTGTGAAACCTTGGTCGTGCTGGTATAGAGCAGGTTGTACAAATTGGTTTGAACGTAGTTTTGCAACCAGTCCAGCCCGTGACGCTCGTCAAAGAAGTCACCGTTTGCCATCACGCCTTGCTGCAAAATTGCCGTATCGTTCGCGTAATAAACGAAAACGTTGGCTTTTTTCGTGTCGACGGCGGCGGCCTGCCCCACGGTGAGAGTTTCGTAAGTGATGGTGGGCTCTTGTTTAAACTTCAGAGTAATGGTTGTGTTGCTTCCGTTGAAGTTGACGGTAAATGCCCGACCAAACGCTGAGATAGCTGCATACGCGCTGCTGGTGGAATACTGAATGAAAGTGCGAGCGTATTTACCAGCCTTAAGTTGAGAAGCAACATCGGTTGTTGAAGTGCTGTCAATAATACCCGACGCGGAGGATGTCACCCCAAAGATGCGGCTTAGGCTTGAAGCTTCAATAACTTTCGCAACATCAATAACGTCTTCAGCATCAAGCACATCCCCACCGCCAACAACATCGTCAGCTACTACGAGCCCATACCAGTTGGTGTACTGAAGGCAGGCATTCACGGCTTGCACAACAGTCTCGACTGGACCAACCTCCGCAGAGGTCAGCGTTTTCGCCCAGCGCCCGACATAAACCTGAGTAGGTTTTGGTGACTGTCCGAAGAACACCAGTGCGGCTTCATATTCTGTACTGTCGACGCCAAAATCATCACCGATGTCTTCAATGGCTGCATACAGGCGAATACGTTCTGACACAGGGATAACCGTAGACGACCCGAGGATCAGCAACGAACCGAAATTTCGACCAGTAGCCGCCGTAGGCGACATGATCACATCAACGTTTACAACGTTGGATACAGGTAAGCCCTGCGTCATAATTTATTCTCCAAAATAGGTGACCGGTGCTTCCACCAGCGATTTGATACCGTATTCACGGATGATCTTGCGGCGCAGGCGCACCGTCATGTCGTAGCGACGAACCCACTGCTGATTGATGAGCTCGGGGAAAGGGGTCAACCCTGTACAATCGCCAAGCGAGAGGCCAAGCGTGTTGAGTTCCGAATTGTTCTGGGGAATGGAGATGCCGTCGCGAAATCGAGAGGCATACGCCATACCGGCCGGACCATAGAACGACGCCAGGCATTCGAATGTCTCATGCCGCCAAAGTTGGGCGCCCTCATCCGTCTGGTTGGTAAACGCTGGGCTGTTATCAATCGGCCAACCAGTGACCCCAAATGCGCACCAGTTGGTTTCCACAGAAGGAAGTGCGGGTTGGTCTTTCTGCCAGCGCGGCATAACCATTTTCGCGGGCAAGCCTGAAACATTGCGCATCCACTGGCTCAGCAGCCTGTCGAGCGCTTCGTCATAGGCAGGATCGCCACTGGTAGGCGTCAGCCATCCTGCCTCAGTGCTGGTGTTGTTACTCAACGGGAACGCCTCCATCAAATGGCAATAGCTCACAGTGAGCCTGAACGAACCCGGCGCCGTAAGCGGTGTATGGGTCAACAAAGGTCACGCGATAATCCCGGTTCTGATACGTCACAATGTCCGCATCTCGCCCCGTTTGCCCCTGCGTCAGCCTCTCAGTGGTCACAACGAGGATTGCCCCGCTGATAACCTGCCCCGACTGCATCCGTCGACTTTCGAGCGAACGGTCAACTGTGACCACACCAGCGAACTGAGTTTTCACCGCCCCATCCTGCCCAATACCATCATCGTCAACGGTCTGTTCCCGCCTGGTCACCCAGAGGTTAAAGTCGCAAAAGTCCGGATCAAACAGAACGTCCGTCACATCAAGATTTGGCATTCTTAATCCTCACCACATGAGTGATTGCCCGCCGGTATTGGCCGGTGTCAATCAGCGGCCTGGCGTTCGCGTTGTCAGGAAGGTTTCCGGCTGCACGGCTAGCAAGTTCTTTGGCTGCCCCTTTGCGCCCCCGCGCCGCCCGACCTTTAAGCGTGCTTTCTGCGAGAGGCGTGAATCCGGTGATCGTCATGTAGCGCTTGACGCCATTGGCAGCCACAGTGCCAGCCTGATTCAGCGCGCGTTCAGCGCCAGACATATTCCCGTCGATAGCGGCCAGCACGGCAGCTTTCAACAGCGGGATAGTCTGGGCTTCTACGGATTTAACTCCGGGCTCAAGATGAGGCCGTGCAGGGATGTTTTGAGCAGGTGAGCCTTTCTCGTTGATGTAGCCGATCCCGGCATTACCAAACGGAATATCATCACGCTGACTGTCTTCTTCAGGAATTCCAACCAGCACTTCTTTTTTGCTGATCTCCCGGAGCGATTCGAAAACGGCCTTCGTGTTGTCAGCCCGGACAGTAACGCCACTTTTCATAGCTGCCGCCCCCCAGCGCCGAACATCGTGATCATCTGATACAGTTCTGATCCATAACGGCTGTTGTTCCAAAAACCCGCATCAGGATTGATGGTCGCGCCTGTGTCGTAACTTACGCTGACCTTATCCACTGACTTGGATGACTGTACGCCATTGGTTGACCCACCAGGGCCACCAATCAGTGCAGCCCGACTGTCAGCAGCCCATAACGTCATGTAGTGAGCCACGTACAATTCAGCGAAATAAGGGAACAACTGTTTACCCGTCACGCCCTCACCAATCAGCTGGATGTCAGCCAGGTTCAGACGGAACTGAACCTGAAAGTCTGGGTATTTAGCGGTGTCGGAGAACTGGGGGAAATCGCGGCGGAAATCACTTACTGTTGGAAGGCTTTGATTCTTTGGCATCTCCGGCCCCATTACCGCCAGATTGTGCAGCGGTCAGTTGCGATTGCAGACTGTCGTTTTGTTCCTGCAGCTGGGTCAGGCCTGCTTTAAGATCGGCAATCAGCGTATCTTTATCGGTGATCTGCGATTGCAGACTGTCGATAAGTTCCTGCTGGTCAGTCGATTCATTTACGCTACCTTCACCCAGTTCAGAGTGCGCCTGAGTAAACCAGTGTGATGCGACCGTTTCCGGCACCGTATAATGCCCTTTGCCAAACTCTTGGACGGTAGTGTCACTCAGGGTCAGTTTGAAGGGTGTGTGAACGTGGATTGAAACCAGTTTTTCTTTAGAAGCCATTTTATGTCGTCCTTCTGGCCCCTTGCGGGGCCGTTCTGGTTATCAGATGCCGTCCACGTAGGACAGGGTTTCTTTGTAGACCGGCTCTACTGCACCGAGCTTGCCGTAATACGTCACAATCTGATAAATACCGCGATACTGCACAGGAATGCTTTGCAGCGGCACCAGTGGGAAGCGGACGTATTTTTTATCATTGGTGTAAGCAACCATGCGGTCTTTTGCACCAACGCCACGCCCTTTGAGCCACTTAACCGCACGGATATTCAGGGGAATACCGTTTTGGTGATAAGTGATGGTGTTGGTCTGCAAATAAGTCAGCAATGACTGATTGCCTGCAGAAGAAACGATAGTGCTAGCCAGCAGAGAGAATTGTTCTGGTGGGATCAGCAGATCTTGCGGAACAACCGAATAACCGGATGCCGCCCAAGCTGCGTCCAGTACGGAGTTGATGCTCTGGCGGATTTCATCTGGGGTAGATACAGCCCATGTTTTGGCTGCGTTATTCAGTGCAACACCGGGCATATTGACTAAACCGCTCAGTCCCAGAGACGTATCACCGACATATACCTGCTCATCGGTGTCCATGTTCCATTTGAGGGACATGCCGTCATATTTCTGTGTGTCGATTGGGCGACCAACCTGTTGAGCGGCCTGCAGCTCAATAACAGTCCAGCCCACTTCCATACCCCAGAGATTTACAGGATTGCCGCTTTTGTTAATATCGACATTCACGCCTGCAATAGCGGTAGAGTCCTGACCAATCCAGTTCTTGCCATTTGGATTAGCGCCTGTACCAGCCGCGGCAAATGAAGTGTTTGTCCAGCTTGAAATGGTATCTGCGATAGATACGTCTTCACGTAACTGGATGTCTCGGCTCCACGTGTACCCAACCAATGGCAAATTGAGTGTCTGGTCAAGACGTTCCAACTCGCCAATTAGAAAGGCACCTGAACCGTCTACAGTTGCCTGATCAAAAGTAATCATTCGTTTTTTCCTTAAATCTTCCAGGAGATTTCAGCGTTGCCTTGTGCATCGCCAGCGCCGGTGAACTCTGCGTTTTGCAGCACCACGTTTTTGCCACTTACTGAAGTGGACATGAAGCCACCCAGCGGCACGTTAATGGTCGAATCGAGAGAGACGACCACATATACCGGTGCACCTTTTTTGATGGTGCTGGCATCGAAGCTGGAGCCGAGACTCACCGTCATATATCCGCGTTTCAGTGCATCGCCCGGAAAGTTCTTGTCAGAACCCACCTGTCGAACCATATCCGGGGTTGATGTAGTCGGGTAAGGACGCACGTAGAAGCCTTTAATCTTGTCGGCAGTATCGCCGTCGGTCAGTGGCACGAAATAACCGTCAGTGTCGTATTTACCCGCAAGGCCATAAGCTACAAAGGTGCTGGCGGATTTAAGGATCACAGGCTCAGTGGTTAAATCCTGAGGGCGTGAAATAGCCCCGGCAATGCCTACTGGCATCCGTAAGAGGTATGCTGTCATCGTTAATTATCCTTTGCGGTTAGCCCAGAAATCGGCGTTAGCTTTGTTGATATCGGAGATGCTTGGTGTGCCGATCTGGCGTTGTGCATCACCGGTTTGGGTGCGGGTATTGCGGCCTTTAGCAAGTTCAGAAACGGCAGCAAATGCCATCTCAACAGACTGTTTAGGCAGTTTGCGAATATCTGCATCACCGACAATTTGGCGTACCAGTGCTTTATCCGCAGAGGCTAATACTTCACGTTTGAATGCGGTCGGCTTCACTTTGCGGGTCAGATCGATGCCTGGCATGATGACGTCAGCGCGGTAGGCTGCGTCGCCGGTGATCGTGGTAAGATCTTCATCTTCATCACCGGTAAGCTCTTTGTTCTTACCAGTATCATCCGAATCCGTTGTTTTCCCTTCCAGCTTATCCAGGCGCATCAGAATCGCTTTCGCCCATTCTGGAACATCTGCATCATTATCGCCGGTCTTCAGACCGCCCAGCTCTGGGTCCTTATCCGGAAGGGGCTGTTGCGGAGACAGGTTAATGTTGAGATTCACACCCTGTGGAAGGTCTGAATTTTCACCCGTCAAAGACGCTGGCGCTGACTCTGCCAGTTCGTTCAGGGTGTCCGAATCGCCGGTTTTGATTGCACGCTGCATCCGCGACCACCAGCTTTGTTTCTGAGTTGTTGCCATCGTATCTTTATCTCCAATTGCGCAACGTAAACCGGCTCTGCCTTTGGGGACAAAAGCCACATGATTTCCGGTGATATCTACCTGTTCAGCTTTCCCAGGCTCGGTTTGTTCATACTCTGCGTCGTAACCGCACGACACTTCCCGTAATCCATCTTCAATAAGCTGAATGGCGTATTCGTCCTTGACGATCAGGTCAGCCAGAACTAAATCAGCCTGGTTACCTGTGCCCTGACGAATGTTTTGCAGGTGTCCCATTGCCAGCTCACGCCAGTTCGTGGGGTTTACAAATTGAATGTTTCCTTCGGCATCTTCTGGATGAAGAATGGTTACGCTCATCCCTTCAAAGGAAGCGAGTGTTGCCGGATGGAATACCTGCTCAGGTGAGCGGTTAACGACAATCTCACCCGCTGCATCAGGCGTTAATTTTGGTAAGTCCTGAGCGCTGTATAGCTGCTTACCCGTTCTGGCTATCGGTACGTCTTTACATAACAACGAACCGTCGGCCAGCAGAAAACGGGTCTCGCCTAATCGGCTTTCAAAGAAATATTTCATTGTTCACCTGCTGGAACGCGGGCATAAAAAAGGCCGCCGGATGGCAGCCTGGTGAAAAGTATTAATTGTCTCGATAACGCCCTATTTAACATAAGGGTCATTAACCGCCCCGCGAGATAGGCGCTCGTTCAAATAACCACGCCTGAGGGACAAAAGTTGGTATCAACTCACTGAAAAAGGCATATTCTCGACAACAACATTTTTGCAACAATTAACGACTATTGATGTTCAATCAGAACTGAGTGCCAACTCGCTATTTTGGCAAGTTTACTCATTTGCCCAGTCAATCATGCCGCAACGCGGATCGCCTTCCCTCTCGCTGTTGGTATGCGCATACCGTCGAGAGTGCGCTGTTGACCACCTGTTCGCAGAGCCGCAACATTCGAATGCGGGAATACAACCTCACAGTAGCACCGGCAATTTGGAAGTGCACCAGCGTGCCCAGTCATACCATCCAGCGTAGGAGGGTTATCCCAGCGAACAAATACCCCTTCCATTTGGGCGTGTGACTTACGCACATCACCATCGTCAGCAGTTCGCCAGATGTAACCGATAGAACCTATCGAAAGCGCTCTGGCCTGCGTTAGTGCTGTGGATGCGCGGCCTATCTCAGTGCGGGCAATCAAATTAGCGCGTGACTTGGCAACGTCGCCTGATGCAGCAATTTCTTTCGCAAAGGGCTCAGCGCGGCCGCCAGTCACAACAGCCTCGATAGCTTTGTTCTGTATGTCATAGACACGTTCAGCGGCTTCGAGAGGAAGTGACTTAATGTATTTGATCTGCTCAGCAACGATGGATTGCATAACCTGCCCTACTGGGGCGTTATCCACCATGTTACGCAGCTCCGAGCCTATTGCTTTACTGTAATCCCGCCACTGTTTTTCATTTTGCCGCGTCACATCGATAGTGAAACTTTCTGCCACCTTGGTTGCCCAGGGAGTGATGATTTCACTGTAACGCTCCAGCGCGTCCATGATTTCAGTGACGCTATCATTTGAACCATCGTAGTGACCATTTACGATGTCCCCCACGGCTCGCGCTATCTGCCGTAGGCTCGTTCGATATCGGGTCTCCGCTTGGCGACTCCGGTGATTTGTTGTTAAGTTCGCCGATGCCTGGCGGCGGGGTGTCTTCCGCATTCTCAATATCCTCATCGGTGATTGATGCGCCTATACCAGTAACGTCTGAGGTTTCCCTCAGATCCGTCATGGCGGCCTTCAGTGTCATCAGTCCGTCAGCCAGAGCAGTACTCAGGGCTGTAGTCGTGTTCACAGCTACCGTCGAGCGGTCAACATCCGACATCTGCCAGAGAGGATTGAAGTCAAACGTGAAATCTTCAGGTAATGGCTTGCCCAGCTCTGAGCGGTACATGATGTCCAGAATCCTGCGAAGGCGTGGACGCAAGCGGCGTTCCTGTAGTGAGTTCACCCGGTCGTAGTAGTTGGCAAGGTCAGCATCGCCAGTAGAGAAACCTTTCGGTGACTGCCCGAACAACCTCACCAGCGGGATTCCTACTGCGCCGCTAATCTGCTCAGCGAACTGAGAAATAATGTCGTCCAATCCGCTAAAGCTGTACTGGTGCGTTTCAAACTTATCTTTTGAGTCCATGAGCGTCATGCCTTCGTTGCTCTGGAACTGACGGATCAGGTCGATGTTCTTCAGTAGGGCTTCGAATGCTGGTCCACCCATCGCGATTATCTCGCGAAGCTTATCAACGCTGTAGGTGCGCAAATGTGCTTTGTAGACTAGTTGGGCGGCACCCACAGTCGCACTATCAAACGCGGTCAGCCTGTCCCAGATGCGTTCTATGACAGACATACCCCATTCGTTTTCGGTCATTTTCTGCTGATATGGCAGCGTCACGCCATCGAATCGGATCAACCGGCTGTGATGAATTCGCCACGCTGGAATGCCTGTGCCTGTCGTCACAACGTCGTAAAACTCTGGCTTCCCGAGATCAGGCCCCATCTCTTTAATGCGGCGGGTAAGCACTGGGTTAATCATCCAGCGGTCAAGCGGGAGGATCCCTTTGAACTTACCTTCGCCGATGGTTTCCAGTCGTAAAGGCGTGAACGGTGCCTGCCCCTCGATCATGATGAAACCGACTGCACCGCCATATAGCCGTGACCATTTGAGCGTGTCGTTCAGAGCATCCCAGATCTGAAGCTCATCCATCTGTGACTCAATAATCCCGCGGTCTTTCGCATCAATCTCAGAAGTGATGCGGATACCTTTCCGGGTCATATCATCAGGAATGGCATCAACAGCCTCACCAATCACCCATGACGAACGATACGACCATTCAATAAGTAGGCGGTTGCGGCTGGTGAAGTTGGCCCGATACGTCGATGCGGAGTGCAGGTTAGGTGTCTGCATACCGACGCGAGCAGCAAAGTTTTCATAGCCGTCTGTCGTGGCTTGCGCTGTCCGCTTAGGTGCTGTCTTATTTCGTGCCATCAGGCCTGTCTCCCTAGCAGCTCCCAGATGTTCAGGGCTGAATTCATTGGCGCGTAATTGATCATCACCGCGTCAGCCAGGTTCGGCGACTTGGTACCGTCGGGCTGTTTGTCCACGTCGATTTTCCCCACGCCATTGATGGAGTAGGTTGACTGTGAGAGTTCGATGATGAGTTTGTCTTTGTTCTCCATCTTGCTGCTGATAGAGATAATTTCGTCAGGGTTGTAGGGCATGCCTTCAACGACTGCGCGATAGGTGTTCTGGAATAGCTTACGCAGGTGCCACCAACTTTGAGGTTTAGCTCGGGCAAAGAAATCTTTGTTCAGGCGTGCGGCCTGTCCGTTGTCACCACGCACGGCCTCGGCATCGGGATCGAACACCCCGCCACTACCGCGAAACGGTGTAGCCATAATTAAAGGCCGCCGGGCAGCTTTACGTTGTTCGTTTATGGCTCTTGCATCGCCACGCACGCCAGCACCTAGGCCGTCCTCATCGAAGCGGAATTCCTCCAACCGGTCTTCTTCGCAGTAGCCGAAGACTTTCTCAACTGACTGGTAGATATCGCTGCCAACACCGGACCATTCCCTGACGTTCTCCAGCAGGAATCCATGACGGGTAGAAAAGGCGTTTTTGTCTTTACCTTCATCCGCAACGTCCATCGCGCCCTGACGTTTACCTGTTGGTTGAATGCCGAGTTTGATGTGAGCGTCTACGGCGGCTTGTACCCAGTCAGAAGGGATTAGAACGCCTTCAGCAGATGCGTTGTAATTGAGATCAAGCTCCTGAGCAACAACCACCGGATTATCGAGTTTTTCACACTCTTTTCGGTACCATTCGTCATCCTTTCGCGGGTCGCTGCGCCAATGGAACGTGAACACGGGAATTTTCCCGCCGTGGCGCTTCTGTGCGAACGGGTTCGACATTCCGTGAACCGAACTGAGGTCAATGCGACAACGCGTTGTCTGGGATAATGAAGCCTCTATCAGCATCGGTCGCGGCAGAAACGCGGATTCATCGACAAAATACATAGTGGTTCGGTCACCACGCCCAATGTTGTCACCGGCCTCACCGGTAATGACTGAACCGCTGTCGGGAAACTCTACCCGCATATAAGGTGCGTGTTTTTTATCACTCCAACTTCCACGAAACTCTAACGGTAACATTTCAACGAATTTTCGTGCCTTCCAAAACAGCGCCTTAGGGCTACCTGTGCTGTCTACGTATTCTTCCTTACGGGAACCAAAGCCGATTACCATCTCTTTATTGAAAAGGCATAACGTGCAGGCCAAACCTATGGATGTCCAACTAAGGCCCATTTCACGGCTTTTTTCCGTAATGCCGTTTTCCATGTTCTTGCGGCGGTCCATTATCCAATGAATCCACTCTTCCTGTTTAGGGAACAACAGAAACGGAATGGACACCGGCAAACCAAAGTCAAGATTGCGCGGGTCAGTAGTCATACCCCAATCGATAATGAATTGCGCCGGGTTACTCCGATAGAAGGCTCTCAGCGCTGGTAATGTTTCAGGGTTCGCACGGATACGTTGCAACCTCTCCATTCGCCATTCGAACACCTGGTTGTAATCCGGGTTTTTAAAGTCGAACGGGAACGGAATAGGCATTGAAAGCTACTCTGGATAATTGAGATAAAAAGGGGGCTATTTAACATAATGGACGTTACCCGACCCGCGCTAAGAGCACTCGCCAACGAATGCAGGCAAGAGATTTATTTATCAGGGTTTTCATGGGTAATCGAGGTAAAACAGACTGCATAAACAGTGCATAAAAGGCACATCAAAATGCATAGGGTTTTTATGCTTCCAAGTGCCTGTTTTGCACTGTTAACCCATTAACTTGCGGTACGCTTCAGCAGCTTCATCGGCGGTCAGATTGGTTGTCTGAATTGCACCGCCATTCGGCCCGCTGATTTCGGTTTTCTTCGGTGCTTCCCAACCGCGCATTTCTGCCAACTGTTTGATGGCCGCTTTCGGATCATGAAGTTTTATCTTCAGCCCATCCTTCCCCGCAGTTAGCTCAGAGATTGCCGCCATCTGTTCGGGTTTCAATTCGTTGGCATTTTTGAATGACCAGGCAGACTGAGTAACGGGATTGCCGTCATCATCTTCACCGACAACTTGAGTACCGAACGTCGCCAGGTCAGCAATGGATGTGCGCCCCATTACGCTGAGGCGTTCCATCGCTTCTTCGTACGTCATGATGGCTTCGTTGACAGCTTCGTACCGAATACACTTCAGGAAGGCCTGCACGTTAACATTAGTTAAGATTTGGCTTGCCGATGCTCTGGCCGATTCGTCTGTCTTTGCCTTCCCCCCAGCAGCCTTGTAGGCGTCCGTCTGGTTCTTGCCATTGAGCAGTTGAGTAACGAACTTTTGCTGTAGTTTCGTCAGGGCATCGAAAAGCGCCTTTTGTTCTTCTGTCAGCGTCATTTCGACTCCTTGGTTCCTACTTAATGAACGTAACCTTCGTGGTTATCAGTCGGCGGATTAATCTTGCGGCTTCACGCTCCATCTCAGCGATGGTTTCCGGTGTTGCTGGCTTACGGGCATATTTACGCTCAATGGCGGTTAAAATATTGTTCACATCTGCATTTTGAGGGTGGATGATTTCAACGTTTAATCTGGACATTCAAGGCCTCACGCGCTTAGCGACATCCAACGTTCACAATGCCACCATGTACCATGATGTTGTTTTTTAGCTCGACGCTTTTTGATGCTCCGCCTGCCACCGCTTCCTCAGACTCTTCTTCATAAAGTTTCAAAAAAGCGCCCCTTACAACTTTAACAATGGTGTTCGCATGGTCTTGATTGCGTTCGTCAAATATCCGTAGGCTAGAAAATTGCTGTTCAATAACACTCAGTGCCGAAGCTTGAACGTGCTGGGGTAACCCTTCAAATTTGCGAGTCATTTAGAATTTCCTGCTAGGTAGATGAATATAACCCTCGGCATTGCCTTAACCGACAACCGATGATTCATTGTGTTTCTTCTGTCAAAGGCACTCAGTGAATGCCTTTTGCAGAATTTTATAAATATTTTTTAGCCAGGGTGACCAGCTCTGCTTCCGCTTCACTCCCGAGCTTCTCAATGCCGTGCTCTACGAACGCCACGAACTTGGAGAATGCGGACTTTGCATCTTCCAGTGGAGACTGGACGGCTGCCGCTGTTTCAACCGGCTGAATCTCGGTGGTGGAGATTTCAGTCACTGGCTGAGGGTCTACTACGGCGTCAACTAATGGTTCAGACATAATGGTTTCCTTGATGAATAGGCTTTTAAGCCATGCGAGAATTTTGTTCATTTCTTTGCGCTCAATGCTGCGTATGAGGATTCACACGCTAATCCCCGGACTCTTGACTGGTCAGCAATGGCTGCCAGCTTTGTTGCTCTTTCATCAGCGCGGCGGAACAGCTCGGCAAGCACAGTGGATCCGCTGGTAGTTGCTTGGCCTGCTCCGGCAGCTGAGGATTTGCAGGCTCTTTCACGCTCTGTAAGTCTGGCGGCAAGCTTGTCTGCCTGTTTGTGCAGGCTGTCAGCTGTAGAAGCAGCAACGGCAGCATCACTGTGAGCAGCATCAATCTTGTTCTGGGCATCTGTAGATATCGCATCGATTTCACCCTGCTTACGTTGTTCTTCAGTTCTTGCAGCGGATTCCAGTTGGGCCAGCGCCAATGCGTCAGCTTTGTCACGCTCAGTCCACTTCAGTTGCCATTTTGCATCTGAGGCATGCATCCCTTTGACATAGCTACCAGTCGTTAAGGCGAGCAGGAAAAAGGCCAGGGCAATTGGTTTCCAGTACGCAGAAAGCCAGTTCATGATAAGAAAAGCGCCCTTTCACGCTGACGACGTGGAAGGAGAATATCTGGGTTGTTACCGGCTTTCTTCCACATCAGAAACGCGTCAGCAGCTCCGGTATAGTCTTTAAGGTTCAGCTTGCGAAGCACGGTAGAACCAATAAAAGCACTCGCGCCAATATTGAATACCAAGCTGCAAAGCGCATCGTACTGATTCTGGGTGAGAGTGAGTTTTACGTTGTCATTGATGGCCTTCTCTGTCCACTGCAGGTCTGAGCGCAGAAGTTGGGATGATTTATCAGACGTGATAACCATTCCTTTGGTGACGGGAACGCCATCAACTAACCCGGTATGCCCGGTGCCAATAGTTGGAATGCCTCGGCTATCCAGATAGCCAACCAGCTTTTCCCCCTCTTCACCCTTCAGTTTCGCGATGCCGCTATTGCTGATCTGCATGTGATTCTCTCTTTCTGAAGATGTGCATCACATTTCCCCGAGATCGGTAGAGAGAAATGCACAGCGTGATGTTTATCGCTGTCTCTGCCCAGTCTGCTTTGTGATACTCGCCAGTGATGATCCGGATAGCTATCGCAAAACACGCGACTATCAAAATGCAGGCAAATACGGAACCGACCCAGTTGTGTTGCTTTTCACCGCGTCGAAAAGTGAACAAACGGACGGCTATCAAAAAGCAGACGACGGCATTGACGTTCAAAAGCAATATTTCAAGGGTCATTTCCCACCTCCTAAGAAGCGGTCTAACAGCGATGACTGACCAGCAGGCTTTGCAGCAAAGAGCATCAAAACTCTTACTGCCGAAGCAGAAGCGATCAATGCGCCAATAGGTTTCTCAACCGATATGCTGGATGGGAGGATCGTAGAAAGAAGAGCGGCGGCGAATCCAGAGGCAAAGTAACCAACTGCAATCGAAACGAAGAACAGAAGCATCCTTTTCCAAATTGGGAAGTCGGTTGCTGAGATGAGAAATACTACTGCCCCAGCGGAGGCCGCAATCGCCTCTCCGGCGTTTATGCCTGAGAGTAGACCAACAAGCGTCACACCAGTTACCGCCACTGTCGCCGCTGTTGTTCCAGATATTGGTTCGGCCATTGTGGGACTCCATTTTTTGTGTAGTGAATAGAGCCGCGGCCACAAAGTTAACGAGGGTTAGATTGCTGATTGGTCGGGCTCTAAATAAGAAAGCCAGCAAATCGCGAGCTTAGAAAGAGGTGCGGCGGAAAGCGTAAGAAGCAACGCCTTTACGCCCGAAATCACACTCGATGGTGTTCTGCTCAATGCAGGTAAAACCCTGCTCAGCAAACCAGCCCCTGATACCTTCATCAGTGAAATACCAAATGTGTTCATCCTTTCGGAAGTGGTGCGATCGAATGATTTCACCAGCGTCGGCAAAGATAGGGATCGAAACGAAAACGAATTCCGTCGCCTGCTGCACGGCCAGTTCCGGCTCATCGATGTGCTCCAGAACATCCCACATTGTCAGCGCCAGCCACTTATTCGCGTAGAGGTCTGCGTAAGCCCCTCGTTCGTTGAGCCACGCAATGCCAGTAGGGTTAACATCAAACCCCTGCGTGTCAGGGCGAGATTCCACGAACTGCCCGGCACCAATACCCACATCGAGCACAGCACCAGCATAATGCCGCTCTACCAGCTGGATGCGCGCCCGTGTGAGCGCATGCCCAGTCTCGGTATCTGCTAATTGTTGATATTTTGCAAAATAATGCTCGTCGTAAGGACGTGATTTAGGAACCGGATAACGCCCGATCCCCAGCTCGGGGAGGAATACCAGCCCGCTGTTCAATTCTTGATAAAACGACTTCATTCAGCCAGGCCTCAAATTTTGATTCGAAGTTAGAAATCCGCCTGTCGCATTGGTGATCCCACGCTTCACAACGGCAATAATTATCAGGGATAGCCCAACCTACACAGCGCAAGTCCATATCGGGATCGGTGACAATCTCCGGCGCGTTATGCCCGCCACGCCCACCAGCCACAACGTACACAGGCGTTTTGTAAGCTATAGCCGCCGGTAGAGCCCAACCCACTGGGCTAACGACAACGGCAGCGTGCTCAACCAGACGCATAAGTTCTTTTATGTCGAGTTCACCAGCGTGCAGGTTCAGGTCGGCTTCAGGTTCATCTCCCACTAACCACTCTTCTCCCTCCTTCAGATCGGCCACGCTGATCACAAAGAAGTTCTGACGCAGAATGCGTGAAGCTTGCACAAGATAGTCAGGGTCTGGATTGCGGGAATCGCTGCGCCATTCAGAGCGAACGGTCGCTGGCCGTATGACAGCAATGGGTTTCTGTGCAGTAAACAGCGGCGAACCGAATGAAGGCAAATCCAACACCGCCGGGTCTACCCCGAACTGTTTACGCATTGCGTCAAATATTGATCCACGCGCCAGATCTGCAGGACCGTAGAAGATTCGCTTCGTTTGTCGCGGTGACGGTGGCGGATAGAAAGTCGCCTCGCTCTGCATCTCGTTTTTGCGCTGAGTCCTAAGCGTGGTATCGCTTCGAACCGGTTTAATTGGCAAGTCTTCATACAGTTCAGGCCATGACGTTTTGATGTATGTGCCCGCTGGGAGATTTTTTAGGAAAGCTCGCTGATAAATGGTGTCACCCATCCCCAGCATGCCTTCAATGTAAATTGGGGGATTTAACATGTGACCTCACGTAAGGCAGCCTCAAGAGATAAACGACGAAAGCATTTAAGCGTCGTCTGGCGGCTGCTGTTGATAATGTTCACACTGCCAGGTAGTTCATGCGCCAGCCGCTCAAATTCTCCAAACCATCGCGTCACATTCTCTGCCGTCGGATTATCCAGGCTGGTGTGATCTCCGTGCCAGTGGCTACCGTTAGCAATTGAGCAATCGAAACCCAGCAAGATGATGTCTCTGAAGCCGAGCCAGTGAGCAAAGAGAATCGCCCGCTGTCCGGAATTGAAGGTATCGCCCGTATCAGTCGGAAAAAGGTTCACCCCATATCGAGTATGAGCTCGATTGTTGCAAGACCAGCGCTGAGGCTTTTCTGGGAGGTTCTGGACATAGATATCCCACCAGCGCAAATCACCGGCGTAGATGTGGGTGCATTCTGGTACCGCCTGCCACGATGAATTAACAGCGATGACCGGCAGCCCAGATTCTACGGCCAGCGCACAATCAGCAAGAGTCAGCGATGGGCCAGAAGCGCAGATAACGACAGCCGACATATTGCGTTACCCCAAACAAAAAAGACCGCCAAATTGGCAGCCTCAGAAACGCAAAAACCCCGGCGGGTGCCGAGGTCTTGAATGTTTTAATAAGCGCTCATCTACAGAAACGCCCATGATTTAGAGAAATTACGCCAAGTTCGGACAAAATGCAAGACTTTATATTAAAAATGTCTTTATGATCCCCGATCACACTATCTACTGGTGATTCGTTGGAATACAACATCAGCATGGTTCTCTTCCTGCTCGCATTTGGTCACCAGCGACTCGTACAGCGGACGCCAGTTACGATTCCATGTCCTTTCTTGCAGGTCAGGTAGTAGCGCCACAATCGCTTTGTAGGCTGTTGTGCCGGGTGTCCGTTTGTATCCTCTGCCCGCACACCGATCACAAGTCTTATCGACCGGAACGCCGAGAAGGTTTGATTTTTCCAGGTCACGCACGCGGCCGGTGCCATTACAGCGACAACGATCTGAAATCACGCCTTTGCCGATGCACGTTTGACAGAGGACATCATGAATTTCCACGCCCTCTTTTTTGGATTTCATCTCATCATGATAAAGCAACCCTAAATTTCCCGGCAGCGCATCAAGATATTCCTGTCGGTCGATTGCCATCTGATTTCTGAATGCCCGCTCCTCTTTGATAAAGCCGTTACCGGAACAATCCATGCAGGTGCTCACACTCCCAGCTGACTTGCAGTATTCCGAATAGGCCATCTTCGCGAGGATCACCATGCATTGCGCCATCCGGCGGCCAGCTGCTTTACCAACGTGCTTACCGGCGTTCTTCATGGCGTAGACAGAAAGCCGTTCAATGGTGCGCTGACCGTCCTCTTTGCTGATGCCATTTTTACCGAGGAAAGCGCCCATCCCGAAAGATGCCTGAGATTCTGCCATGCCCAGACAGGCCGCAAGGTCTGGCCCCGTCAGAGAATCTGAGGCTGTCGCTGGCGGCACGTTGGTGAACGTTTGGGTTTTAGGGTTGAACTGTTTAAGTGCGTTTTCGAGTTTCATCGGATTCCCCTAAATTATTAGCGCTTTGAATAACGGCGTGATGGTACTTCGGCCTGCTGACGGCAACGATTCGCCGCTTCTGCCTGATCGATTGGCAGGAAATGCCCGTATTTGAACTGACGGTAAACGGTTCCGAGCGGCCCGTTACGGTTTTTGGTCACGTTAATTTCAGCCAAGCCCTTGGCCGGGCTGTTTTCGTCGTATATCTCATCCCGGTAGAGCATCATGATCAGGTCCGCATCAGCCTCAATGTTTCCGGAGTCCTTCAGGTCGGCATTCACAGGCCGTTTGTTTGTGCGCTGTTCTACCCCGCGCGATAACTGGCTGAGGGCAACCACCGGCCGTCTGATACGTTTCGCCAGAGCCTTAAGTCCGCGCGACACTTCGCCTACTGCAATATCATGCCGCTGGCTGCTTGAGAGTTCGATAAGTCCGAGGTAGTCAACAAAGATGATCGCCAGTTCCGGATGCTCTAATGCGTGGCGTTCTGCTGACTCAGCGATTTGGTTCACGTCCAATGTGCTGGCATCATCAATCCAAATTGGGCGCCCAGTCATGCTTTGAATGCCCATTCCGATCCGCGCCCAGTCTTCGTCATGTAATGCCCGTGGAGATTTCAATTTCGAGGTTGAGAATCCCCCCGCGCCAGCAACCTGACGTTCTGCAATCTGAGCACCAGACATCTCCATACTGAAAAATAAAGCCCCGCAACCCTGCTCGGTAATTTTGTCGATGAGGTTTAAAGCGAATTCAGTTTTCCCCATCGAAGGTCTGGCGGCCAGCAGAATGAGGTCCGTTAAATCAAAACCACCCGTAAGCTGATCCAGTTCCTCAATCCCGGTGAGGATGGTGCGGCTTTCTTCGCGCCCTTCCATTCTTGATTCAAGTTTTTCAGCCATCCCGGATAGCAGTTCGTCAATGTGAACCGGTGCACGGCTGTCATCGCTGAAACTCAGCCGCTGAATACCACTTTGCAGCTGCTTTATAGCTGCCATTTTTTCATCGGCATTACGGGCGGAATCGAACTTCTTCAAAGCGCCAGCCATCATTTCCTCTGCACCACGCAGGAAGTGATTACGCTTGACCATCTCGGCGTAGTGCTTCAGACCAGGCGCTGCCCACGCAAGACCTGACGCTGCAACCGTAAGGGCCTCATAGCCCTCGCCCAGCGCGTCAGACACCAGGAAGGGATCGGTATTCTTCCCGTCTAAGGACTGGCGCTTGATTTCCAGATAGATTTCGCGGTACTGCCGGATAGAGAAAGCATCTGCAGGTAGCAATCCAAATACCTCAAAAACTGTCGCGTCGAGCTGGCGCAGCAGCAATCCGCCGATTACGGCTTGCTCGGCTTCTTCGTAAGTCATGCTTTCACTCCAGACTGACGATAACTATCCCAGTTGAACGCCAGCACCGAACCGCCGCCTTCGCTCATTCTGTCAGTCAGTCGCTCGCCAATAGATTCCGACAATTGGGGCATGGTCAAATTGCTAATCAGAATGGTCGGCAACATGTTTTCGTAACGATCATTGATAATCTGGAACAGAATGATTTTTTCAGCATCAGAGCCGTACTGCACACCCACTTCATCGATGATCAGCAATCCCAGCGATGCGTAATAATCAATAACATCAGCTTCAGTACGTTCGGCGTTCTTACCCCATGTGCTTTTCACAGCGCGGATAATGCGCATAACATCGGTCAGGCGGACTGACTCCTGATGCTGACGGATAACTTCCTTCGCCAAAGCCACGGCCAGATGATTTTTCCCGGTACCGCATTTGCCAATCAGGATTAGGCCGGTTCCCTTTTTGGAAAGCTCAGGGAAGGATTTCGCGTAGCTCTGGCAGGCGTTTAAATTAGTTCTGGCCGCTTTGTTGACCACTTCGTAGTTGCTGAATTCGCAGTGCTGAAAACGCGGAGTAATGCCTGCATCATCCATCAGGCGATCGACCAGCAACTGTTTCTGCTCGTTTTTGACTGCCTCGATTTCATCCACAACACAGTCCGGACAGCGCGACTCCAGCGTGTGAAGTCGACCGCGCACTTCCTGAGATAAAACCGTCTGGTTAAAATCACCGTGGAGCTCACATGTCACCGTTTTTTTCTCATGTCCGGTGTACCAACGGTTATCAGTCGAAATAACACCGTTCGCGAGTTCCAATGTCGAATCCAGCTCACGCAGGCGAGCGGACAGGTCGCTTATTTTGGTCTGATACTGGTTCTGGAAATAAAAATTGCTCATGTTCGCTCCTAAAAATTAATCTGTGAATCGCCGTAATCACGGTTATCAAAGCCGCTGTGGGTATTGGTTCGACCAGCACGTAGCGACTGACCGGCCACAATCCATGTATTTTCGAATTCACGGGCTTTACCGAAAAACCGTTGCCCCTGCATCACGAACGTGGTGCCCGTCTGTCCCTTGGCCTGGCAGAACGTGGCATAGCGGATTACGCCTGCCAGCATTGCTTCGGGATCAATGCCTTCACGTACCCGGGCATTCCATGCGCTGTATGCGGAGTTTTTGGGATTGCTGCCCTCTCGGGCCGGATATACCTTCCACGCCTTTTCGAATTCTTCTGGATAAGCGTATTTATTTTTCTTGGCAGGTGGTTCATCGCCAGATGCTCCAATTGTTTTAGGTTCACTGACTGGTTCATTGACTGATTCAAAAGAGTGACTGATTCTGGGTGAATCTCCTGCACCACCCCCTAGTGAATCTCCTGCACCATATGGTGAACGTGCTGCACTAAGTAGTGAATCTCCTGCACCACCCCCTAGTGAATCTCCTGCACCATCTAAAGTCAGGTAATAAAGATTGCTGGAATTCCCTTTTACACCGGGACGCAGTTCTTTTTTCAGCAGACCAAGTTCGCAAAGGGAGTCGATGTGATTGATGACAGAGCGGCGGCTTATCTCACACTGATCGGCGATGTGCTGAAGGCTCGGCCAACATTCGCCTTTGTCACTGGCGTTATCAGCCAGCTTAAGCAGGACGAGCTTGCGCAGCGGGTTACCGACCCTGATTTTCATTGCCTGAACCATCAGCCCCATACTCATGCCGCACCTGCCAAATCTGTATCGTGGGAATATTTGCCGTCCCAGCTTTTTTTCATGGGCAGGTTGCCCTTGAGGTAATGGCGATAAAGCCAAACGGCTCCCTTACGCAACAGGATAGGCTTCCATGTATCGAAGCTTTCCGTATCACAAGGATCCACGCGGTTGTGTCTTTCGCGAAGGTACAAATCACGGGCGTAGGACTTCACGCGCCAGCTGGCATTACGTGAATCCGGGCGTTCGTCGTAAAGCCATTCATTCTTTTCCAGGAAGGCATTAACCTGGCTGACATTTACGCCATTAAGCTGTTTGCAGAACTGGAAGGGAGTCATGCCCGGCTGAAACAGGTTTTCCAGATGAGAAATGTATTTGGCCTGACGCTGGACATAACCTTCTGAAATGCGACGCTGTTCGCGTTCATCTGCCCACGCGCGCGCCGCGGCTACCTCATCAGAAAAATCAGGCATTGCCGAAACTGGCTCCAGACCATAAGAACCTGTGGCACGAATGGATGGCAGTACATCGGCGGTGATCCAGCGCTTGAAACGTTTTGCCTGTGGTTTACGACTTTTGAGTATCAGTGTGTATAAACCGGATTCATTGACCAACAGTGGTTTGCGCCCCGAACCGGAATACTGTTCCTGTTCGCATTTATCTTCGTCATCAACTGCCAGTAGCGCTTTATGGGTATGGGAAAGTCCCAACGCTTCGCAGACATCCACCGCGAAAAACCACGGAGAACTATCGATCCGCACTGTGCGCACCGATGCCAGCAATTCACCCGCATCAGATTTGAAGTCGAAAGTTTTGATTGCACTATTCATCACAGATTTCCTACTGATTTTCGTCTGAACTAGGCATGGTCTTTGATGCCGTTTAAAAGCCAGTGCGGCGAACAGTTAAGAGCCTCCGATATTTCAAGGAGATGGCGGGGGCGATGAGATGTCCCTGCCTCAATCCTCTGAATTGTCTGTTGTTTAATTCCGGCCATAATTGCCAGTTGCTTTTGCGTCAGCCCCAACTTCAATCGCCGTTCTTTCAAGCGGTTCGAAATAGTCATGTAACAATCCCCATATACAACGTTTGTAGTATTTGAGTACACATTTCGTTGTTTGTCAATTACAATGATTGTTGTATGCTGTTTGGGACAAATTTATGTGGGGTGTTAAAATGCAATTGGCAGACAGGATCAAGAAGCGTCGGCTAGAACTGGGACTGACTCAAGTTGAGTTAGCCGAACTTACTGGTACAACCCAGCAAGGAATAGTGTCCGTTGAATCAGGAAGAACAAAAAGGCCACGCTACCTACATGAATTAGCCAAGGCACTTCAGTGCGATCCTGAGTACCTAATTTCTGGTAGAGAAGCTGGAAATGTTTCCTTTGCCGGAAGCTATGTCCCTGGTCAACGATACCCAGTTTTAAGTAAGGTTCAGGCTGGTTGCTGGAACGAAGCTATTGAAGCCTATACACTGAAAGACATAGATTTATGGTTGGAATCTGATGCACATATCCAAGGAGATGCCTTCTGGCTTGAAGTAGATGGTGACTCAATGACAGCCCCAGTTGGCTTGAGCATTCCCGAAGGTACGTTTGTCTTATTTGATACTGGCCGAGAGCCTGCTAACGGAAATTTGGTTATTGCGAAACTAACTGATTCTAACGAAGCTACATTCAAAAAATTAATAATCGACAGTGGTCAACGCTATCTTAAAGGCCTTAACCCGGCATGGCCTTTAGTACCAATCAACGGGAATTGTAAGATCATTGGCGTAGCTGTAGAAACCAAATTGCGACTCCTTTAAAACTGAATTTGCAGTAAAACTAAAACATAAGCTCCCTATCTGGGGGCTTTTTTATTGGTTATTTTCCAGCCATTCAAGCTAATCAACCCCTAACCTACGCCCTAAAACACCTCTCATTGAAATTAATTAATGTTTAAATACAATGGATTATATTAATTACAACAAATAAAACTACGTTCGTTGTTTACATAATACAACGAAATGAGTATTCTCATTTCAACGGCATTGAACGGAGCGTAGATATGGCACATCAAGTTTATGACTTAATAGAATGCGAGTCTTTTTCACTTCGCATTTCATCTGGTGAATACCAGTCATTTATGGTTGTCGATAATAAAAAACTATTTCATCATTTTCGAAAAACTAACGAGGACTTCAAATACAGATTAGTAACACACCTGTGCTTTGATTCTCCTATCTTCGCAATTTATAAGAAAGCGGGTGATTTTGAGATACTTGTCTGCGCTTTCTCAGAAGCTAAAGAAATAAATAGTGAAGCTAAAGAAATTATCAAAAAATCTGAAAAACTCAGAATGTCATTCCAGGGTCTTATGGAGTATTCAAAATGATAAATATTGCAGACCTGATTATTGATACTGATGGAAAAAAACTAACAACTTCTGAGTATCAAAAAATAGCAAACAATGCTGCTGCAGGGATTGATTATGTGCTTTGCGGAATGAAATCAATTGGCTCCCTGATGTTTTGGGCGGCTGGCAACAGTGATTACGACGGTCAAATGGTAAAAGTTGATATGCAGAATTTAGGTATGCTCATTGAAGCCAACGCTAAGTTCTTAGAAAGAATGCTCGAAGTCGAATCCAGTGCCTTGTACAACCTGAAAGAAGGAAAAACAGATGATAACGAACAGTAATTATTCGGCTCTGGGTTCAACGCCCGTTAAAGCCCAGAGCCTGACCTTAAAACAAACCTGCGCCAGCGGATTAGTTAATAAGGCTGATGCTGATATTAGCACAAGTATATTTCTGTTTGCATCGGTTAAGCGTTCTGATTCGAAGGCAAAGCCCGTCATGATCCGCATCCAGGCATTCTCTGAGCATGAAGCTCGTCGGGAACTGGTTCAGGATTACATCCTGTCTTTAGCGGCCCGCCTGCCAAATAAGGAGTTCGCTAATGTCGCAAATTGATTGCTTAGCAGCTGAGGATGCACTTGAGAAAATAAAAGCTCTTGCAACCGCAGCTGGATATCTTAATAACAGTGCCGAGCAACTTAATTTGATGCTTGGCATTCTAGAGGTTATTTCACAAGCTGCTGCTGAGGGGTTAAAGAAACATGTCGCGTGATATCACTTTAGAACAAGCCGCTGAGCGAGCCTCTCAAGCTGAAGTAATTCTAATGATGTTGGAGAGTTATCCGCATCAATTAGAAGACAGTGAATTACTGGCGATTGTTTCTTTATTGAAGCGCCTTACAGGTAATGTAGCTGCATGGTTGATTGAGGAGAATGCTATGCAAGTGGTGAAAAAATGATTGCTCTTTCATCCGTTCAAATGAAGCCAAAGCGTAATACGGTGATTACGTTCCCTCACGATGCAAAAGGAAGGCTAATTGCAATAATGCCCGACGACACAATGACCGGAGAAATTGAATGTCGTTCGACTATTATTATTGACAATAAGAATCAGAAGTATTTAGAAGATGGAGTTTTCGCTTTCTACATCGACGGTATATTTATGGTTAAGCGTCTTCAATTTTTACCTGATGCTATTTTGGTTATACCAAATAACAAACATTATCAAAATTGGAAAATTGAACCATTAGATAAATGCGAACTAGTAATTATTGGCCGAGTGGTTATCAGCCTGTCAGAAAGAGCGCATTAATATATAGAACCACTGAATACACAAAGCAGCATTGAGAAAATACGAAATTTAAATACGGCCTAACGGTCGGGGAAATCCGCATCCTAAAAGCCAGCATCGGAGTATTAGCGATGAGTATTAACGAAAAAGTATCACCACAGCAAAAGATTGAACGATATCGCCAGCGCCAGGCTGCTGCGCGTTATGAAGCAATGATCCAGAAAACTGGGAGCAACTGCGTTCTGGTGAATCTTCCCGACGGGACTTTAGCGACTGTTGAGTTAAGTCAGCAGTCACTTCAGGACGCGCTCAAGTATTTCGAAGGCGTGGCTTATGGCGAATACAGCCGGGCAGAAGCCGAAGAACTAATCATCAAACTCTACAGCAGTAATTTAACCAAACACGGCGACAAGCTCACCGAAGCTGGAAACGCATTCATGAACGACCTGATCAAACAGACCGTGATGATGGCGAAAGAGCAAGGCCTTGGCGGCGAACAAACAATCCATTAAGGAGACGCAATGAAACTGGTACCTAAGAAAGAACGTGCGATTGATGAATCCTTCAAAATTGTGCAATCCCCTGTGTTCGTCGTGACACGTCACGGCTGGCGTAAGCGCTGCCTGAGTCGTAGCGCAGCACTTAACAACCTTGCGCATTACATGGTGACAAAGACATTTCGCCGCTCGGGCTGGCCTACGCATGAAGATGACACACCAGTTATACGCGATGGTGTTCTGATCCACCAAATGGGTGAACACACCGCTTCTTATTTCGCTGCTCACTACCGCTGCATTCGCCGTATTCGTTTGCTATTGGCTCGAAAACTGGCAATCGCAAAGTGGCAAGAGAAGCATGAAGAAATGAAACAGCAGTACGCCGAACTGCTCAGCAACAAACCTTTTTAAGGGGAAAGATCATGACTTCCAATGCAAGGTCCCCGGCACAACGCCGGGATATCAAGGCGCTTCATGAAAGAGCTTTAATTCAAGTGGCTGACGCTTATCTCTTTCACTTAATCAGCATCCATCGACGCCCCGTCTATCGACATCGCTTTGGTGACATCTTCCTGAATCAGCCCTCAATTATCGGGTTCCTGGATTCCCACTTGGAGGACTCTGGTCGTACTACAGAGCAACGATGGAACTGGTATGTGCATATCCTGGATTTTGAAGCGATGTTAGCTGAGAAAAAAGGCGGGTTTATTCATTGGGGGAACTTACCAACATTGAAGCAAAGGGGGATTCGGTGGATTGATTGCTGTTTCGACCAGTTGGGCGACATGGTTCAAGAATTGGGCTGGGAAGCTGCGATGAAACTCTGCAATCAGGAGGGCAGACGATGAAAAATCCACACGTAAAATTTGAAGAACTCATTACCATTGCGGACCATCTTGCGGCGCTCATTAATGCTGAAGATTCGATCATTGATATCGAGCGCCAGCTGAAGGCTTCTATCGACAATGATTCTGGATGGCGTAACCGCGCAAACCATGCGCTTGCGTCATGGAAAGGGACGCGTAGGAGCATTACGGCTCGCCTTGCTCTTCTCCGTCAGCGAGAGAAAGAAGCTAATCAGCAAAGCCGTGAAAAACATGGAGAGTTTTTGATTGAGGAAATGAAGCGCTACATACCACGCGTGGCATTCATGGCGTGTGACCATCGCGCAAAGCTCCGAATGGAGGCTCTGAAATCGGAGGCTCCTAATTGATGCCAACGCTGCGTAGGCTATCAAAATCGAAACTGGTTGATGTCAACGATACTCTGATTCAAGCCACTGTGAAGATTGATGACGGTTGCGACTGGACAGCGTGGAATGCCTGGAAGATGAGGGAAAAGTATCGAATGCGTAACGGAATCTATGAGCCAGAACCGCCGCGGCCACGAGTAGCGCCAGTGAAAATTGAGCCAATTAAGAAGCCCCGGAAACGGGGTTATAGGGTAGTCCAGAAAGCGATAGGAGCTGTGTAAGATGAATACCGCAAACACCAATAATGCAGCCACTGATGAAATCATGCTGACCAGCGATGTTTTATCTCGCTACAAGATTTCACGCAGCACTCTTTACTTCTGGAGCACGCCAGAGAGAATGCCAGCAAGCTTTAAGCGCCCCTTCCCACTGCCTGCCATTGGCGGTAGCCCGAAGCGCTGGAGAACATCAGATGTGCTGAAGTGGGAGCAAGAAGTTAATGCGGCGCCAGTGGCCGACCAACAACTTTCTCCAGATGTTCAAGCCACACAGTCAGCCACTGGTGCTGATCTGCCAGGTAGTCATGAAGGTTATAACGAGCCATAACGCCCCCCATCTGGTGGCCGAGTAGCTTCTCGATAACGTGGGGCGGCGCGCCGAGTTCTGAAAGGCGTGTCGCAACCGTTCTCCTCAAATCATGAAGAGACCAATTCTTCATTCCAGTTTTACTGATCACCTGAGCGGAGTACGCCGCTATTCTTGGCTGCGCTGGTGGCTTATCTTCACGATTTTTAAAGTGAGGTGGAGTCAGCACATGCTTCGTGACCGAAAATTTCTGGTGTTCTTTCAAGAGTTGAGCAGCACTCTCCGGCAGCGCCCGGCGCACTGTCCGCCCGGTCTTATACTCACTGGCTGGCACGGTCCACGTCTTCTCTTTGTAATCGAACCATTCCCATTTTGCCGTTCGTATCTCAGTACTCCGGCAACCTGTCATCAGTAAAAAGCGGATCACCAACTGCTGTGATGATGGCATATCGTCCAGGGAATCCCACAGTACTTTTATCTCGTCATCGGACAGCTTTCTATCTTTCATCGCCGCGGTTAAGCCAACGTCAGAGCGACGTAATGATTCGATAGGGTTGACCTCAATAACGTCACGATTTGAACAGAATCGAAACGCACGCTGCATTAAGCCCAGCACCTCACCAGTAACAACACGGCGCCCCATTTTATCGAACAGGCTTAGCCAGTGGGATTTTGTGGTCTGGTTAACTATCATATTGCCGAGCACAGGTTTGACGTGGTTTTCAAAATTCAGTCGGTTAGCCCTTATTTTGACTATGCCCTCCGGTTTGCAGTAGTGCTCCTCCCAGTAATTGAAGGCGTCTTCTACCGTGTAAGCATCAACCTTTTGTTGTCTTTCCAGTTTTACTTGTCGGCGCGGATCGTACCCTTCATTTATCCACGTGCGAAATTGCTGTCTACGTTCCCTTGCTTGAGACAGTGTTATAGAAGGATAATCACCTATGCTTAACTGTACTGGCTTCTCTTCCCAGCGGTAGCGATAGAAAAATGTTACACCACCGGAAACTGAAAGCCTGACGTTCAGTCCGTGTGCATCAGAGATTACCTCTACTTTGTCTCGGCGCTTTCCAAGTGACTTTCTGAGTTTGGTATCTGTAAGCAATGTGTACACTCCCGTTTCATATACACAAGAGTGTACACAAAAGTCACAAATTGAAGCCACACAAACTAAAGCACGATAAAGCGTAATGAAGCATTATTTGGACTTAAGGTAATGATATGAAAGTTAAAAATAAATCAAAGCAAACCACAAGACAGAGAATTGAAGTGAAAGCATATGCCCTTCGATAATGTATACCGCGAAAAACAGGCACCGAGTCCGCTGCGCCATACGTGGGGGATTTTCTATCGCGACACGCTGTCGATGATCGGCTTCTACGGCGTGCTCGGGCTGCTGCTGTTATGCGTTTTTGGCCATCTGCTGGCGCCTTACGCACTCGACCAGCAATTCCTCGGCTACCAGTTGCTGCCACCTTCATGGTCGCGCTACGGTAACGTTTCTTTTTTCCTCGGCACGGACGACCTGGGACGAGATTTACTCAGCCGGATGTTAACCGGCGCGGCACCGACCATTGGTGGTGCGCTGGTGATAACCCTCGCGGCCTCTGTGTGTGGCGTGATTATCGGCGTACTGGCGGGGATCACCCGCGGGCTGAAATCAGCCATTCTTAACCACATTCTGGATACGCTGCTTTCGATCCCTTCCCTGCTGCTGGCGATTGTTGTGGTGGCCTTTATTGGCCCGAAACTCGAGCACGCGATGCTGGCCGTCTGGCTGGCACTGTTGCCACGCATTTCGCGCACCATTTACAGCGCAGTGCACGACGAGCTGGAAAAAGAATATGTGGTTGCAGTTCGCCTCGACGGCGCCTCGACCTGGCAAATTCTGCGTTATGCCGTATTGCCGAATATCGTCGCGGTGCTGGCAACAGAATTTACCCGCGCCTTATCGATGGCGATTCTGGATATCGCGGCATTGGGCTTTCTGGATTTGGGCGCGCAACTCCCCTCGCCGGAATGGGGAGCGATGCTCGGTGATTCGCTGGAGCTGGTGTATGTCGCACCGTGGACCGTCATGCTGCCGGGTGCCGCCATTCTTATCAGCGTTTTGCTGATAAATCTGCTGGGTGACGGTGTGCGCCGGGCAATTAATGCGGGAGTGGAATAATGCCGTTACTCGATATCCGCAATCTGACCATTGAATTTATGACCGCCGACGGGCCAGTCAAAGCCGTTGACCGCGTCAGCATGACGCTGAATGCCGGTGAAATCCGCGGACTGGTGGGCGAGTCCGGGTCAGGTAAAAGTCTGATTGCCAAGGCGATTTGCGGCGTCACCAAAGACAACTGGCGCGTGACGGCAGACCGTATGCGCTTTGATAACATCGATTTGTTGCAGCTGACGCCACGCGAGCGGCGCAAACTGGTCGGGCAAAACGTGTCGATGATTTTTCAGGAGCCGCAATCCTGTCTCGATCCTTCTGAAAGTATTGGCCGCCAGCTGATTCAGGCCATTCCCGGCTGGACCTATAAAGGCCGCTGGTATCAGCGCTGGAAATGGCGGAAAAAACGCGCCATTGAGCTGCTGCACCGCGTCGGGATTAAAGATCACAAAGACATCATGGCCAGTTATCCGTACGAACTGACCGAAGGTGAATGTCAGAAGGTGATGATCGCCATCGCGCTGGCCAATCAGCCGCGTCTGCTGATTGCCGATGAGCCGACCAACGCGATGGAACCGACGACACAGGCGCAGATTTTCCGCCTGCTGGCACGACTGAATCAGAATAATAACACCACGATTTTGCTGATCAGCCACGACCTGCAAATGATGAGCAAATGGGCCAACCGCATTAACGTATTGTATTGCGGTCAGACTGTTGAGAGCGCCGTGTGTGAAGACCTGCTTGCCGCACCGCATCATCCTTACACACAGGCGCTGATCCGCGCGATGCCTGATTTTGGCCGTTCATTGCCGCATAAAAGCCGTCTGAATACGCTGCCGGGGGCAATTCCTTCACTGGAACATCTGCCGATCGGCTGCCGTTTGGGGCCGCGCTGCCCTTACGCACAGAAAAAATGCATCGAGACGCCACGCCTGCGTCTGGCTAAAACGCACGCTTACGCCTGCCACTTCCCGCTGAACATGGAGGAGCAATAATGGGCGAAACCCTGCTCGAAGTCCGTAATCTGAGCAAAACGTTCCGTTATCGCACCGGACTGTTCCGCAAGATGAATCTGGATGCGGTGAAACCGGTCAGCTTTACGCTGCGTGAAAAACAAACGCTGGCGATCATCGGTGAAAACGGTTCAGGTAAATCGACACTGGCTAAAATGCTTTCCGGGATGGTTGAACCGAGCGGCGGCGAAATCCTGATTGACGAACATCCTCTGGAATTTCGCGATTATCGTTTCCGCAGTCAGCAAATCCGTATGATTTTTCAGGATCCGAGCACCTCACTTAATCCCCGTCAGCGCATCGGTCAGTTGCTGGAAGCGCCTTTGCGCCTTAACGGCGAAATGGACGCGCAGCAGCGTGAACAACGCATCAACCAGACACTGCGGCTGGTCGGTATGCTGCCGGATCATGCAAACTATTACCCGCACATGCTGGCATCCGGTCAGAAACAGCGTGTTGCACTGGCGCGGGCACTGATCCTGCAACCCAAAGTGATCATAGCCGATGAGGCGCTGGCCTCTCTGGATATGTCCATGCGTTCGCAAATCATCAATATGATGCTCGAATTACAGGAAAAACAGGGGATTTCATACATCTACGTGACACAACATCTTGGCATGATGAAGCACATCAGTGATCAGGTTTTGGTGATGCATGAAGGTGAAGTCGTCGAGCGTGGCAATACCGCTGAAGTGCTGGCAGCGCCTCTGCATGACCTCACGAAAAGGCTGATCTCAAGTCATTTCGGTGAAGCCCTCACGGCAGACGCCTGGCGTCGCGACGGCAATTAGCGCGGCGTTAAACTGGCGGTTCATAAGCTGAATATATAAACGGTGCCTTAAAACAGGCACCGTTTTTTATCTCTGCAATCGGGGATATTGCCGATGAAATTCGCGACCAAACCCGTTCCTCTGGCATATCTGCCGTTTTCTATTCCTTTTAGCTATGATTTATCGCTTAACATTATTTTATATCGACACCAGTATCGGCAAGGATAGGGTCTGATAATTTGCCTGGATGCCAGGCTTGAAGCAAAGGACCCGTTCATGGAACAACAACGCAAGGCCGCACACAGCGGCTGGTATCATGAAACACAATCCAGCCAGTATGGTCACCTGCCGCTTGATCCCCATGCTGCGTTAGTTCAGGATCGCTTTCTGCTCGGGTTGGATATGCAGCTTGATCCGACACTTCGCCAGCTGTTCAACGAACGTCAGAAACTTCTGCGTGCTTCCCGCGCTTGCTACGAAGTCCTTTTCCCGGAGAATCTCGTCGTATCGCGTACCGAGACGCTTTCCTTATATGACCGTCTCAGCAGCGCGCTGACCGTCGCGCAGGTGACCGGCGTACAATCACTTTGTAGCCACTACGCCGCCCGCCTCGCCCCGCTCTCCAGCCCTGATGCCTCCCGCGAAAGTAACATCCGCCAGACTCACATCACACAGTTCGCCCGCTTACTCGCCACACAGCCCACGCTTATCACCCCGCCGATGCTGGATCAGCTTTACGGAGTAGGATTCAGCACGCGGGATATCGTGACGCTCACGCAACTGGTAGGTTTTGTCAGTTATCAGGCGCGTATTCTGGCCGTGCTGAATGGTTTGCGCGGACGTGCAGCGGCGGTACTCCCCGGCTTCCCGGCACCGGAAGGCTGCGAGCAGAAAGGGTTTTCTCTGGCCATGTTGCAATGGAAATCAAGGCTGGCGGAAGTCGCACCGGAAACCGCCAGCCGTCATCAGCAGGATGTTCTGGATTTAATCGCCCCGGATGCGCGCTCTTCATCGTTTTATACTCTGCTGGTACATGACGCCGATGCGCTGAGCGAATTCTCTGCCGTCTTTAATCATGTGATGCAGGCAGGTGAGCGCCCGAAAGCCGCATGGCGTGAACTGTCGGCAGTGGCAACCTCACAGTTAAATGGCTGTCTTTATTGCGCAGGGATCCACGGACGGCTCTATCTCGAAGCCGGTGGCAACGAAACCATTATCGCCTCATTGTTTGAAGATAATCTTCGTGATGATGCGGTAGATGTGCTGTCGAAAACGCTGTCTGACAGAAAAGAAACCGCATTGCTGGACACGGTGATCACACTGACACGCACACCGGAACGTTTTGACGCCCGCCAGTTGCACGGATTATCAGATGCCGGATATTCGGCAACACAATCTCTGGATATCCTGCTCACAGCCGCGCTGTTCAGTTGGTCAAACCGCCTGATCCAGACGCTGGGAGATACGCTTAACCGCTGAGATAACGCCGCAATTCTCTTCATGCTACTCCCTCTCTTTCCGGCAGGATAATCGCCTGCCGGATAGGTCAAATGTAAATGACCCCGCCTCCTAACCGCCATAAGTCGTACTAATCTTATTTTCAACCGGAAATTTAGTGTTAAAACGAGATGCAGATCACACTAGACTATGCATCGTTCTGGATACCTTTGCCGCGTTGTTTTTCCGTTTCAGAAAACCCCGCAGATAGCCCATTATTGCAGACGTATTCACTGTTTATTCATTATTTAACGGACGAATAAACCAGCTAATACTTTTTCAGAAAAACAATAACAAATCCACATTGTGGATTATTATTTATACAACATATTCACATTCTCTATTTTGAAAACATAAACGTTAATTCTGCATAACATTTCGAACACAGTTTAATCAGGCCGGATAAGTTAAATGTAACGGTATATGTCAAACTCCTTGCCTCATTTACGCAGATAGTGAACATTACTTCCCGTCATCCCATCTTATAACAATGCAAAGGGTGCTTATTTCGCGCCACTTATGCGTTTCTGCTCTATACAGGCAGAAGGAATAAACAGAGGTACGAGTGTCAACTGCAAACAAAACACCAAACAATGAAAGCGTGAGTCTGAACGCCTTCAAACAGCCAAAAGCGTTTTACCTGATCTTCTCCATCGAATTGTGGGAACGTTTCGGTTATTACGGCCTGCAAGGGATCATGGCGGTTTACCTGGTCAAAATGCTTGGCCTGAGTGAAGCTGACTCCATTACCCTGTTCTCCTCTTTCAGCGCGCTGGTTTACGGTTTCGTTGCCATCGGCGGCTGGTTAGGCGATAAAGTTCTGGGCTCAAAACGCGTCATCGTGCTCGGCGCGATTGTTCTGGCGTTAGGTTATTCCTTCGTTGCCTATTCCGGCCACGAGGTGTTCTGGGTTTATCTGGGTATGGCGACAATCGCCGTCGGCAGTGGCTTGTTCAAAGCAAATCCATCCTCATTGCTTTCTACCTGCTACGAAAAAGATGACCCGCGTCTTGATGGCGCATTCACCATGTATTACATGTCCGTTAACATCGGCTCATTCTTCTCCATGCTGGCAACCCCATGGCTTGCCGCGCAGTATGGCTGGAGCGTCGCGTTCTCTCTGAGCGTTGTCGGTATGCTGATCACCATCGTGAACTTCATGTTCTGCCGCAAATGGGTAAAACGTCAGGGTTCTAAACCAGACTTCTCCCCGTTGCAGTTCAAAAAGCTGCTGATGGTTCTGGTCGGCGTGGTTGCACTGGTGTTCCTGTCAAGCTGGTTGCTGCATAACCAAACCATCGCACGTATGGTTCTGGGTGTGGTCTCTGTGGGTATCATCATTGTCTTTGCGAAAGAAACCTTCGCCATGCATGGCATTGCACGTCGTAAGATGATTGTGGCGTTCATGCTGATGATGGAAGCCGTGGTGTTCTTCGTGCTGTACAGCCAGATGCCAACTTCCCTGAACTTCTTTGCTATCCACAACGTAGGCCACGACCTGATGGGCATCAGCTTCCAGCCTGAGCAGTTCCAGGCTCTGAATCCGTTCTGGATCATGGTTGCCAGCCCGATTCTGGCCGCTGTTTACACCAAAGTAGGCGACCGTATGCCTATGCCGCACAAGTTTGCCATTGGTATGGTGCTGTGTTCAGGTGCGTTCCTGGTGTTGCCGTGGGGTGCAAGCCTGGCCAACGAACAGGGTATCGTTTCTGTTAACTGGCTGGTGCTGAGCTACGCGCTGCAAAGTATCGGTGAGCTGATGATTTCTGGTCTGGGTCTGGCGATGGTTGCACAGCTGGTACCACAACGTCTGATGGGCTTCATCATGGGCGCATGGTTCCTGACTACCGCAGCCGCTGCGATTATCGCGGGTTACGTGGCGAACCTGACTGCCGTGCCTTCAGAAATCGAAGACGCGCATGCCTCTCTGGCGATTTACAGCCACGTGTTCCTGCAGATTGGTATTGCGACCGCGGTGATTGCAGTGCTGATGCTGGTAACTGCATCTAAGCTGCATCGTATGACGCTGGATCGTGACTCTGACGAGAAGCAACCCGAACTGGCTTCTGCTGCGCAGTAAGTGTAAAAAGTAGTCATGATGATTGACGAACGCCTCCTCCGGGAGGCGTTTTTTATGGCAACGATTTAGCAAAAATATTCATTGTGTTAGGATTGCGTAAGCGAGACTTACGAAAACGGAACAATCCTGATGAGCGAAAATCACAGCCGGTATAAACAGTTAACCCGCTATTTATCCGCTGATATTCTTAAGAACAAGAAAGATTTCTCCTGGCGACGGATCCTCATCCGTTGCATAAAACAGCCTCAGCACCGGTATATTTTCTGGTGGCGTATCGCGAGCTATTTATATTCGACGAACAGTCATTTCTGTAAAGCCCGTGCCCGCAAGATGAACTATTCGTTAATCAGAAAGTATGGCATCGAGATCATGCTTGGCGCGCAAATTGGCGAAGGAATCAGACTCCCTCATCTGACGGGGATCGTCATCAACCCGCATTGCATCATTGGGCAGAATGTCCGGATCCGTCAAAACACCACTATCGGCATTAAAGTTGATGAGGGAACAAGACGACTGGTGATTGGCGATAATGTCGATATTGGCGCTAATTGCTGCATTATCGGCAATGATATTACCATTGGTCACAATGTCACCATTGGTGCGATGTCTTTCATCAATAAAAACATCCCCGACAATGCCGTGTGCTATACCGAAAAGAGCAACAAGATCATCATCAATACGTAAGCCGTCAGCAAACGGAAATTTCGCCTGAACTTTGTAGCCAGACGATTTTTCATGACTTGTTATCCCAACTTTTTATCCAAGATAGTAACGCCCTTTCCCGCTTTGTTTTGCCCGGTACATGGCGGCGTCGGCGCGCGCCATCAGGGTATCGGGTAATAACGGCTGACGCGCACGCCCCACCGCCACGCCAATACTGGCTGACAGCGATACCGGTACACCTGCGACGCGATCGACACAACGCAATGCGTTCATCAGGCTGATACAAATCCGGCTGACGTCGCTTTCCGTATTCACTAAATGGCCCAGCAAGACCGTAAACTCATCCCCTGCCAGACGTGCTACCACGTCCTGTGAACGCAGGTTATCGCGCAAAGTATGACCGAAAAACTTCAGGATCAAATCGCCAAATTCGTGCCCATAGGTGTCGTTGTATGCTTTAAAGTTATCAATGTCTAAAAAAAGTAAGGCTATGTCTTTATCTGCTTTTTCTTGTTGTCTGGCGGCATATATCAGGGATTGCTGGAAAGCCCGCCGGTTAGGAAGTCCGGTCAGCGAATCATGATTGGCCTCAAATTCCAGCTGCGCCTGCAATTCTTTAATCTCACTGATGTCGGTCGAAAGACCATAGTAACCATGACCGCTGTCATCACACGGAATGAGCGTGGTGTGCAAAACCCCCCCTTTTCCGTTTCGGGAATAACCGGGTAACTCAATGTCATAACTGACGGCCATCCCCTGTAACACCTGGCGAATATAGGGCTCGATTTGCTGGTAAGTCTCCTGCCCCACCACGTCTTTCACCAGGCGACCCCTCACCTTATCTTCGGCCACGCCATACCAGCTGGCATGAAAGTGGTTCACAAAAATGTATTCTTCATTCGCATCTACATGACAAATCAGTGCCGGAATGTTGTCGGTAATAGCCCGCAACCGGTTTTTGCTTTCCGTCAGTTCCCGCTCGCGGTTCAGACGCTGTGCAATTTCCTGATGCAGTTGCTCCATCGCCAACTGGAGTTCATTAGTGCGCGCGGCCACGCGGCGTTCCAGATCGCCCTGCAACGAATACAAAGTCTGCTCAATGTTTTTGCGCTCAGTAATGTCGCTGATGACCACGATATAGTGATGCGCCTCTCCGGCAGCGTTGCGCACCAAGGAAGCGGTGAGCGTCACCCACAACGTGCTGCCGTTCCCACGCTGAAGCAATTTCTCGACGCTAAAACTGTGAATTTCACCGGAGAGTAAACGAGGGATCAAAATATTTTCGGCGTAGAGATCTTCAGGATGCGTTACGTCGTGAAGCAGGCAACTGCGCAGCTGGTATTCGGCGTAGCCCAGCATATTACATACCTGAGGATTGATGCGCAGCCAGCGCCAGTCGAGGCCGACCAGAGAAAATCCGACAGCGGCATGAGCGAATGTCTGCTCAAACAAGGCTTCGCTCTTTGCCAGATTATCCTCCACCCGCGCCGTATACTGCCGGTTTTCCAGATGAAAAATATAGCTTTGCACCAGCGCGGTCATGTCAATCAAGGTTTGCCCGTCCTCCTCGCTCCACTCCCTTGTCCGGTCGTCAATCAGGCACAGCGCGCCCAGTGCAACTCCCTGCTGGGAATGCAGTGCGCAACCGGCATAGAAGACGATATGCGGCGCGCCGGTGACCAGCGGATTATCGTGAAACCGCAAATCCAGACGGGCATCTCTGACAATCAGAGGGCCGGATTCAAGAATGGTATGGCCGCAAAACGAGGTATCGCGCGGGGACTGATTGATATCGATGCCGGTATGCGACAAAAACCACTGCCGGTCGGCATCAATCAGTGAGACAACGACGGCTTTGGCCTGAAACTGGCGCGCAGCCATGCGGGTGATACGGTCGATCTCCTCAATTCTGGGGGAATCTAAGATGCCCAGAGAAGCCAGTATCGCAAGCCTAGCCTGTTCATCAACTGCCTGTTGAGGGACTAACATAATGCACTCTCGATGATGACTGGTGAATATGTCATCAAGTTTACTGTGTTTAATCGGAAAACCGGCTCTGATTCCGCCCTTGCCGGGCAAAATTCAGAATAGTGACAGATCACAAAAAACGCATTTATTTTACAGAATTTGCACAAATAGCGGCAAATCAACGGCTAAAGTGAGCTTACCCAGTTCACATGGGTAGCATCAACCTGACCGGATTGTTCTGCATCACGACGGTATTTCTGCCGCAATTCTGACGGGGTCGCGCCATAAAACTCAAGGAAGTAACGGCGCAGCGCACCCGGCTCAAGTCCGCACTGACGGGCGATGGCGGCCAGACTTTGATCTGACATTGATGACGTACGCAGCAGACGTTTCGCCAGCAATAAGCGGCGGCTGCGGATGAACTGCGCGATACCTCCAAGTGGCTCAAATAGCCGGTATAAACCCGAGCGCGAGATGGCAAAGTTTTTACACAGCACATCCACACTCACCGGCTGGCTGAGATGTTTTTCGATGTACAGACAGATGCGTTCCAGGCGGGCACTTTGCTCAAACGGATGCTCAACTTTTTTGCCCGCCACCAGGTGCAGCGTTTGCAGGAATACAGACGCCGCGCCTTCGCCAGTGCTCAGCACTTCCTGCTCGGTCATCTGATCAAACACCTGCACCATCGTCGCAAAGTGATTACGCAGAATAATGTTCACCGGTGATGCCGCAGGAATGCGCTTACCGTGCAGGGCCGCAATATCGACATTAAAATGCAGACTGTGCTTGGGCATAATAATGTACTGATACGAGCCCAGACGCGGTTTCTGGTCACCAGGATAGACGTGGATTTTGATCGGCTGTGACATATCCTGGATCATGATATCCCCCTGAACCAGGGTGAAACGCTCGCCAAAGCACTGGCATTCCATCCCGCCGATGATAATGATGAAAATCACGATATGATCGGGCATGGAAAACAGATTGCCATACTGGCGGTTAATATCGTGCTCGCTGACGGTCAGAACGCCGCCAATTACGCGTCCGAAATTGTATCCTGTCACCCCCCAGTCAAATTCATCCCTGTGACGATCGGGCAGTTCAAGCTTGAAGCCTGCGCTGGACATCCCGTCTTCCCATTCATAGAAACGGGTTTCGAAATCCTGATAGATATTGGCACCGTCAACTATCTTTCGTGAAGATGAATCGCTCATTTTCTCACCGGAAATTAAGATGATTCCGAAACGATAATCTACCTCATACTGATAAATCAATGCGTAGCAGCACCTGGTCATACATTTTCACTGTTTCTTAATATTTTAGAGGTCGACGAAAATTGCACAACGGATTGTAAAATCAGGAATTAAAGGGCGTTATTCCCCGGATTGAATGATCCGGTTATCCGCGATAATTATTTTAGGATCGGTTAATATCATGTTGAAGATCCTCACTTTCGTGATTTGCTATTCTTAAAAAAGCACGATTCATTTTTTCACTCAACCCTCGCCAGGAAGTGCCCATGGAAAAAAGAAAGGTCCTGGATGAAGGACGTCAGCTCAAACGCATGAATGCGGAAACCCGCAGGCAATCGCACATGCATAAATGGTTTGCCATCGTGGCCGCACTCGACTGCGTGCTGGTTATTTTTTACGATCAGGATATGCGTAATATCGTTTTCTCGGCCGGTGTTTGCATCGTCTGTACTTTTCTGTGGCTAAAAGGCCGCAAACAATCGCGCAGTTACCGCCGCGAATGGGATCAAAAATTCGGCACTAAAAAACATCCCTGAGTTTTTACCCTGCCTGAACGTCTCCGTTTACCTTTCCGGCCATAAAGAAATTCCTAAATTTGATAAAAGTGTTTCTGCCCCATACTAAAAATCAGTCAAAATAACTTCCGGCATACCCGCAAATAAAAACTTATAAAATTTATGCATCTCGACGTTTACACGTTATTTATATTTGAGCTTTTTATTCTCATCCTGCTCACTGCCGTCATGCTGTTCGCGTGGATCGGCGGGCGCAGGGATCCGACGCTCGGGCTGACAGCTCTGATGCTGGCGTTCTCCACGGCAGGCACATTGCTCAGCAGTATGCGCGCCGGAGTGAGTGAAGTTATTCCCGTGGTGTTCAGTAACATGATGATTTTACTTTGTTACGGGATTATGTGGGCCGCATTAAGAATATTTACGGGCCGGCGGGTGTTTCTGCCGGTGGTATTTTCCGGGCCAATTATCTGGCTTGTGTTTTGCCTGTACCCGGCGTTTTATCACAACCTTGAGCCGCGGATTTTCCTGACATCATTGTTAACGGCGACTTATACCCTGCTGACGACACTGGAGATTTGGCATGCGCGCAGGCAGTTGCAGGTGACATACTGGCCCGCGTTGCCGCTGAGTTTCTTCCACGCCTGTTTCTACCTGGCTCGTCCTTTCTTTGATGACAGCCTGCCCTATGCCGAGATGGCGGGCGGTCATAGCAGCGGATTCTTCGCTATACTGATTTTTGAAGCCATTTTGTACGCAATTTGCCTGTCTTTCATCATTCTTGCCATGGTCTACGAACGCGGTCAGCTGGGTTATAAGCAGGCTTCTTTGTCAGATCCACTGACGGGTGTGGGTAATCGCAGGGATTTTCTTGAGCGCGGTAATGAGCTAATAAGAAAGCGTAAAAATAATGATTTCCCTTTGCAGCTGATCTTATTTGATCTGGATAATTTCAAGCGGCTCAATGACCAGTATGGCCATGCCGGTGGCGATTCAGCGCTGGTTTTCTTTTGTAATGTGGTGAAGGCTTCCCTGGAGAAAAAGGATATTTTCGCCCGTATAGGCGGAGAAGAATTCGCCTGCCTGACCACCCGTCCCAGGGAACAGGCAATACGGATGGCAGAGAATATTCGTTTTCAGCTGGCCCAGAATTCACAGCACAGTATTCCGATGACGGTCAGTGTAGGAATGGCTTTCAGTGAATCCGATCAGGACTCAATTTCACATTTATTAATCCAGGCAGATCATGCTTTGTATCGGGCGAAATCCGCCGGTAAAAACCGCATTGAGCTGAGTTGATCGTTATTCACCCGAACAAAATATCGAATACCTCACTTAGGGCATGATAACCGATTGAATTTTAAAATTTAAAAACAACGGTAATAATCTCATCCAATTGTGAGTAATAATTGTAAAAACAACCTGATGAGTCACCGGCTGATACACCGTGCCACACCCACACTCATTTCCTGCTCGGGGTAGTTAACTCATGCTTACTGATATTGCGATATGCCAGGCAGTTCTTGATGCTCTTCCCGAGGCGACGGTGCTCAAAGACGACAGCCGTAAACTGGTATTTCTCAATCAGAAAGCCTGCGAGTTTTATGGTCGTGCGCGTGAGGAGCTGATTGGTCAGGATGTGTCATTTTTCACTGAGCCGGAGCAGGCCACCCGTCAGCGCCAGCGTGATATCGAAGTCCTGGAAACCGGTGAGAAAACGGTTAATGAAGAAACGCTGGTGGATCCTTCCGGAAAGCGGCGCAATGTGCTGGTGCGCAAGTCGCGCGTCACCCTCGAGTCCCGGCATTTTATTCTGACTTCCATAATGGATATCTCCCTGCTGCGCAGTTCCGAAGCGCAGATCCGTTATCTCGCCCGCCATGATGTGCTGACCGGTCTTCCGAACCGTACGGCGCTGAGTGAAGAACTCAGCCAGATCGCGGCGCAGAGGATGTATCGCCCTGAACCGTACGCGCTTTTCCTGCTCAACCTCAATGATTTCAATTACATCAACGACACTTACGGCTATCAGGCCGGTGATGCGATTCTGTGTGAATTCGGGCAGCGTTTGCGAAATGAAGTCGGTAACAGCGGAACCGTTTCCCGTATCGGCGGTGATGAGTTCTCCATTATTTTGCGAAATAATCCGACCAGCGAAATGGCCAATAATCTGGCGCTGGAAATTCTGGTGATGATGCGCCAGCCTTTCACGCTGACGCGCGCAAACCCGATGATCACTATTTCTTTCGGTATCGTGATGTTTGGCGCTGAAAATATTACTGCCGGTGAAATTATGCGCCGCGGGAATACCGCGCTGCTGGAAGCCAAGCAACGCGGCAAAAATATGTTCTCGTTTTATTCTGAATTGCTGGATGCCAGCAGCGTCAGCAAACGCATTATGGTGAAAGCGCTGGCTGAATCGCTGGCAAAAGCAGGCGACCTTTCCTGCGTCTACCAGACTATTTTGCGCAGCCGTGATGAAAAGGTTGTCTGTGTGGAAGCGCTGGCGCGTTGGAACCACGGCGTACTCGGGCAGGTTTCCCCGGTTCAGTTTATTGCTCTGGCAGAAGAAACCGGTATGGTTATCCAGCTGGGTGAAATCGTTCTGCGCCAGGCCTGCCGGGACATTAAAAACTTTGGTCAGCTGAATCTGGCGATTAACGTATCCGCCGTACAGCTAGGTGAACCGGATTTCGGGCCACGAATTCTGGCTGTTCTGGCAGAAGAGAATTTCCCGCCTTCACGTCTGGAACTCGAGCTGACAGAAACGTCGGTGATGAACGCCAATGCGACCAGCCTCAGTCATCTGGCTGAACTGCGCAAAGCGGGCGTCAAAATTTCGCTCGATGATTTCGGTACCGGCTATTCCAGCCTCAGTTTATTGAAAGATATCTCGGTCGACAGCGTAAAAATTGACCGTTCGTTTGTGCAGTACGTCACAGAAGTGAATGATACCGCCGCCATCGTTTCTGCTGTCTCCCAGCTCGGCAATAAAATGCATCTCAACGTCATCGCCGAAGGTGTGGAAAATCAGCTTCAAAAATCCTTTTTAGTATCAGCAGGTTGCTCACATCTTCAGGGCTATCTTTTCTCAAGGCCGGTGCCGGTTGAAGTATTATCAACGTTGCTTAACGCAGAAATGAATATGTCAGCCAGTATCTGAAACGCGGATACATAAGCTTCATAGATAACTCAAAACACCTTATTAATTCATTCAATTGGCGCTCGTCCCTATTTTACTGACATGATCCGAGGCTGATAAATCACGCCGTTTAAGGAAATACATCATGTCATCGTTTTCAGGTATCTGGGTCCCGCTGGTCACGCCTTTCAAACAGGGTGAGATCGACTTTACTGCACTGAAATCTCTGTGCACCCGGCTGCTCAAACGGGGCGTTGATGGCGTTGTCGTCTGCGGCACTACCGGCGAAGCGCCGATGCTTTCCAAAGAAGAACAACTTCAGGTTCTGGATGCCGTGCTGGAAGTCGTGCCCGGACATCAGGTCATCATGGGGCTCTCCGGTACCCATATGCCGGTTATCCGCGAAATGCAGGATGCGATCCTTCGCCGCCCTGTCGCCGGTCTGCTGATCCCCGCACCTTATTATATTCGCCCATCTCAGGCCGCACTGGTTGCCTGGTTTACTGAAATTGCCGACCATTCCACGGTGCCGCTGGTGCTTTACAACATTCCTTACCGTACCGGCGTGCAGATGGAGATTGATACATTCCGCCAGCTGGCTAAGCATCCGCAAATTAGCGCCGTCAAAGATTGCGGCGGTAGCATTGACCTGACGCTGTCACTGCTCGCTGATGGTGAACTGGATGTGCTATGCGGGGAAGACGTACAGATTTTCTCGACGCTGAGTCTGGGCGGTGCCGGTGCCATTGCGGCTTCTTCGCATATTTTCCCACAAGAGTTTGTGCAGCTCATCCGTCAGTTCAAAGAACAGGATATGGTGGCCGCGCGTAAAACGTTTTTCGGCCTGCTGCCGATGATCCGCCTGATGTTCTCTGCGCCTAATCCGGCGGCGATTAAGTACGCCTTATCGCTCGACGGGCTGATGAACAATGAACTGCGTTCACCTATGCTCCCTGCGCCGGAAAATGTCGAAGCGGCAATCCGTGACTTCCTCAATCAACATTCCCGCTGATAAGCCTGGTGACGGTCAGCGGTGGCCGTCACTCTGCGCATTATAATATGAGCAATCAGGCTCATTCTCAGAATTAAAACACTGACATTTGCTCCCGCCGGTTCTAGGATAGAAGCAGATTTTATATAGCCGTATTGTGTCTCGCAAAACCTCGATGTTTTACGGCGTCAGACGCGTTGCTCATCTAATGGAGTATTTATGAAACTGTATTATAAATCCGGTGCCTGTTCGCTTTCCCCGCATATCGTCCTTCGTGAAGCAGGTCTGGACTTCAGCATTGAAAAAGTTGATCTGGCGACCAAGAAAACCGAAGCCGGTGACGACTTCCTGGCGGTGAATCCGAAGGGACAAATCCCGACGCTGCTGCTTAATGATGGCAGCATTCTGACCGAAGGCGTGGCTATCGTGCAGTATCTGGCCGATCAGAAACCAGACCGTCAGCTGATGCCGGAACAAGGTACGCTGGCCCGTTATCACGCGCTGGAATGGCTGAACTATATTGCGACAGAGCTGCATAAAGGCTTCTCTCCCCTGTTCAATCCTAAAACGCCGGATGATTTTAAAGCCGTGACCCGCGAAGCGCTGAGCAAGAAGTTTGCTTACGTGAATGAGTCCCTGAAAGGCAATCAGTTCCTGCTGGGTGCCCGTTTCAGCGTAGCGGATGCGTATCTGTTCACCGTAATGGGCTGGGCAAAAGCCCTGAAGTTTGACCTGAGCGCCCTGACCGAACTGAATGCGTATCTGGATCGTGTGGCTGCACGTCCTGCGGTTGACGCTGCAATGACGGCGGAAGGCCTGAAGTAATTCCTGCGCCTGACAGGTATAAATAGCAACGCACAAACAAAAACGCCCCGTCTGGTCACAGCACGGGGCGTTTTCTATGGGAGTAAATCTTACAGTTTTACCGCCGGGAAATGGTGCTCAGGTTTGACCATTTTGTCCTGTGCCGCCACGATTTGCAGCTCATACTCGCCCATCGTGTGGGTGGTCAGCATCACTTCGTAAACTGCCGCAGTGACGTGTTCCAGCGCTTTATCCAGTGCCTCGCCTTTGAGCAGATTGACCAGCAGCAAACCACTGGTCAGGTCGCCAACGCCGACAGGCTGACGCACACCAAAATCAACCAGCGGACGGTCGATATGCCAGGCTTCATCCGCCGTCACCAGCAGCATTTCAAAGCGATCACTGTGATAACCGGCGCGGCTTAAATGTTTCACCAGCACAATTTTCGGCCCCTTGCTGATAAGCTCACGCGCCGTGGCGACCGCCTCTTCAACACTTGCCACCGCATGGCCGCTCAGTAATTCCAGCTCCAGCAGATTCGGGGCGATGATGTCGCAGTTAACCAGTGCCTGATTGCAATGGAACTCAGCAACACCCGGCGCCACGATACAGCCCTTTTCAGGATGCCCCATGACCGGATCGCAAAAATACCAGGCATCAGGATTTGCTGCTTTCACCAGACGGACAATCTCCAGAATGCTTTGTCCCTGTTCCGCCGAGCCGATATAGCCGCTTAGCACCGCATCGCAATCCTTCAGACGGTCAATGTTCGCAATCCCCTGCGCGATTTCAGTCAGATGCGTGGCGGGCATCACACAGCCGGTCCAGTGGCCGTACTGAGTATGATTGGAGAACTGAACGGTATTCAGCGGCCAAACGTTTGCGCCCATGCGACGCATAGGGAATTGTGCCGCGCTGTTACCCGCGTGCCCAAAAACGGTGTGTGACTGGATAGAAAGAATGCTTTTCATGAAGAATTTCCGATAGTAACGTCATCGGGAGATGGCGGAATAACTGATATCAGTGAACAAAAACGGGAGACTTTTCAGTCCCCCGTTATGCCGGCCTAAAACTTATGCCCAGAGCAGCAAGGTATAGTTCTTTTTACCGCGACGCAGCAAGGTATAACGACCAAACAGACGATCGCTGTCAGCAAAGCTGTATTCAGTGTCAGTCTGTTTTTCGCCGTTTACAGAAACCGCGTTGGAAGAAATCATGGTGCGCGCCTGACCTTTCGACGGTGCCATACCCGCAATGACCAGCGCCTGTTGCAGGTCTGTATCGCGTGGCACTTCAAACAATTCCAGACCATCCTGCGCCAGCTGACCGAAATCGACTTCGGTCATTTCGCTCAGAGAACCGGAGAACAGGCTCTGCGTGATGCGTTTTGCGGCCGCCAGGCCTTCTGCGCCGTGAACCATACCGGTCACTTCTTCGGCCAGAACGTACTGCGCGCGCGGCGCTTTGCCGCTGGTTTTGTCTTCTTCTTCCAGCGCATTGATGTCTTCAATGCTCATAAAGGTGAAGAATTTCAGGAAGCGGTAAACGTCAGCATCCGCGGTGTTGATCCAGAACTGATAGAATTTGTACGGACTGGTTTTCTTCGGATCCAGCCAGACAGCGCCACCTTCGGTTTTACCGAATTTAGTGCCATCCGCTTTCGTGATTAACGGAACCGTCAGTCCGAAAACCTGCTTCTGGTGCATACGGCGGGTTAAATCAATACCCGACGTGATGTTGCCCCACTGGTCAGAACCACCGATTTGCAATACCACCTGATGACGGCTGTACAGCTCAGAGAAATCGTAACCCTGCAGCAGGTTGTAAGAGAATTCGGTGAAGGAGATGCCGCTGTCATCGCGATTCAAACGCTGTTTCACCGCTTCTTTGTTGATCATCTGGTTAACAGAGAAGTGTTTACCGATATCACGCAGGAAGGTCAGCACATTCATGCCGCCGAACCAGTCGTAGTTGTTGGCGGTGATCGCGCTGTTTTCGCCACAGCTGAAATCCAGGAACGGAGAAACCTGCTGGCGGATTTTTTCCACCCACTCGTTCACGGTTTCATTGGTGTTCAGCTTACGCTCTGTCGCTTTAAAGCTCGGGTCACCGATAAGACCGGTTGCGCCGCCGACCAGTGCCACAGGCTTGTGCCCGTTCAGCTGGAAGCGTTTCAGGCAAAGCAACGGCACCAGATGTCCCAAATGCAAGCTGTCTGCGGTAGGATCGAAACCGCAATAGAGTGCAATTGGCCCTTGCGCCAGTTGCTCTGCTAACGCTTCTTCATCCGTTACCTGGGCAATGAGGCCCCGCTCTTGCAGTTGTTTAATCAGGTTGCTGCTCGCCATCAAAGACTCCGTTTGTTTGTACTTAGAAATATGTACTGAATGTGTGCAGATTCATGTCCGGCAACATGCCGCGCATGTGCCTTTTCTCTCACCTTTACGGGGAACGACATAGAATAAAGCGCTCGTCGTCCGAGCGCTAGGAAATCGCGTATTTTTTCGTGGTTAAGGTGCGAGGCGGTCTATTTTCCAGCCAGTTTCTGTCTCTGCCTCATCCCGCTGATAAATGAACCGGTCGTGCAGACGATGTTCGCCGCCCTGCCAGAATTCCATTGAATCGACTTTGACACGAAAACCGCCCCAGAAACTTGGCAACGGGACTTCGCCATTACTGAATTTTTGTTTCAGTTCGAGGAATTTACTTTCCAGCACGCCGCGCGCTGAAATGCGGGTGGATTGCTGAGAAACCCACGCGCCAATCTGGCTGTCTTTCGGACGGCTGGTGAAGTATTTCATTACTTCCAGCGTGGATAAACGTTCTGCCTGACCGAGAACATTCACTTGTCTGTCGAGCATATGCCACGGGAATAACAGGCTGATACGGGAATTGCCCGCCAGCTGCTGCGCCTTACGGCTGCCGAGATTGGTGTAAAACACCAGCCCCTTTTCATCATAATGTTTGAGCAGCACGATACGCTGGAAGGGCTGTCCATTTTCATCCACCGTCGCGACAACCATCGCCGTCGGGTCCGCCAGACGGGCATCACACGCCTGTTTCAGCCAGCGTTCAAACAAAGGCAGCGGTTGTGGCGTTAAATCCGCACGACGTAATCCGCCACGGGTGTATTCGCGGCGTGAGTCCGCAATATCAAATTCTTTATTATCAGCCATATGGATCAATTGCGTATCAAGGGAAGGTATACGCATTGTGCACCCGCCGCGTCAGGATCTCAACGTTCCTGATGCGGGGTTTAGAAAGGGAAAGCAGAGGTTTAATAAATTCTATTGCTGAACGCAATCATCGATGATGACGTTCTCACCGCGCTGCACAAAGGCCTGATTGCCTTTCGACCAGAACGTGTAACGGCCATCGCTGTATTTAGTTCCGGAAGCGGCTTCAACCTGTTTCAGTTTCAGCTGTTCGCCATCGAGCACCATATTAACCTGCTGCGCCGGCTTATCCAGCGTGACGGTCAGCGGCAATGTTCCGCACTGGTAGTGCAGTTCCTGCGTCGGGCTTTCGGTCTGGTGGCTGAACTGGCTACATCCGGCCAGCGTTAATCCTGCAAGAGAAGCGATGATCGCCTTTTTCATTCTGAACTCCCTGAGTGTTCTCGGTTTATCTGTTATGTACCATGCCGTTTAGCACAACACATTGAGATAAAACCGAGAACGCTTCAGGCGCGGGTTGAAACCACCGGATAAATCGCTCCGAGCAGGGTTTCGCGACTGGCTCCGGTCACGGAAGGCAAGTTGCCCGACTGACCGGATAACGTTCTGAATGCCAGCCAGGCAAACGCCAGCGCTTCCATATCATCACCACTGATCCCACAGGCATCGGTAGTACACACTTCAGTACCCGGCAGCATCGCAGACAACCGCGTCATCAGCAGCGGATTTCGCGCCCCGCCGCCACAAACCATCAGACGGTCACAGCCCCCAGCAAGCTGAACCTGCTCGGCGATACTGACTGCCGTGAGCTCAGCCAGCGTGGCCTGCACAGCAGCAGGAGAAACTTCCGGTGAACGCGCCAGCTGCTTTTCCAGCCACGCCATATTGAAATATTCGCGCCCGGTGCTTTTAGGCGCAGGCTCAGCAAAGTACGCATCGGACAACATTTGTTGCAGCAGACGTAAGTTTACCCTTCCCTCGTTGGCCCATTCCGCGCCTTTGTCGTAAGGCTGCGCTTTATGACGCCAGATCCACGCATCCATCAGCATATTGCCCGGACCGGTATCGTAACCACGCACCGGTTGTCCCGGCAGCAGCATTGAAAGATTCGCGATCCCGCCAATATTAAGGATCATTCTGCGTTCAGCCGGATCAGACAACAGCGCCTGATGGAAAGCCGGCACCAGCGGCGCACCCTGCCCGCCCCACGCCATATCGCGACGGCGAAAATCCCCGACGGTAGTAATGCCGGTCATGGCCGCAATGCGATTGTTATCACCCAGCTGCATTGAAAACGTGGTTTCGCCTTTAGGCTGATGCCAGACCGTTTGTCCGTGGCAGCCAATCGCGGTGACTTCTTCCGGCGAAATATCGGCGCTTTTCAGCAGCCCTAAAATAGCTTCAGCGAATAAAATCCCCAGTTGCGTGTCAAGCCTGCCGACTTCTTCCAGCGTCACCTGTTGTCCCTGGCACATGCCGAGAATGGCATTTTTTAATGCAATAGGAATGGGATGCGAGTAGCTGGCCTGTTGCGCGACCATGCGCTCGTCGATTGCAGCCAGCACGACATCCACGCCATCGAGACTGGTGCCGGACATCACGCCGATATAACGACCTGACTTCATAGATAACATCCTCAATTCCCAAAAAACATCCGACAAAGTAATAACGACAGAGTAATCGCTATAGGAAGCATAACGCCATGAGTTACTCAGTTTTTATTACACCTTGTGATGACTTCGTGTTTTTCGTGATGCGAATTTTAATTTTTGAAAGAAGACTGGCGATTAATCAGGCAAGAACAACATTTAAGATGTACTTATTTGATCACACCCGCCGCTGTCGAAAACTTAAACCAGCGTTTATTATTAGTTGAGCGCGCTTCCTGTATACTAGGAGAAAGTGAAGTCAATATGGTATACGACCACCCTCGACACTGATGTTGAACTGTGTACTGTTTTTTTCTCTGTTGTTGTGGCTGGTCTGAAAGCTGTACAGCAGCATTATAAAGGAGCTATTTATGATTAAGCGTTTAGTTGTCGTCGCACTCGCCGGCATTTCACTTGCTGGCTGCGTCAGCGATAACTCACTGTCAGGCGACGTTTACTCCTCGTCTCAGGCAAAACAAATTCAACAAGTGACTTACGGGACTATCGTTTCTACACGTGCGGTACAGATCCAGGGCGGAGATGATTCAAACATCGTCGGTGCTTTGGGCGGTGCGGTACTGGGTGGTTTCCTGGGTAATACGGTCGGTGGCGGGACAGGTCGTAGCCTGGCAACGGCTGCGGGCGCTGTTGCCGGTGGCGTCGCGGGTCAGGGCGTGCAAAGTTCTCTTAACCGCTCTCAGGGCGTAGAACTGCAAATCCGTCGTGATGACGGCACCACAATTCAGGTCGTTCAGAAAGTCGGCGCGACCAAATTCAGCGTAGGTCAGCGTGTGAGTATGGCGAGCAGCGGCAGCACTATCACCGTTTCTCCGGGTGCCTGATCTCTTCTGAGAACCGGCTACTGAGCGCAAATAAAAAACCGAAGCCACTGGCTTCGGTTTTTTTATGGGTAGAGCAAATACGACGCTGTGTGACGAAATGAGCTAACAATCGGTTCTTATGATTTGCTTTGCAGTGAAGCAATATTTTTTTCCAGCCGGGATAACATCCCACCGAGTTGTTCGATTTCTACAGAAGACATGCCAGACAAAATTTCTTTGCGTGTGGAATCAATGACCGATTCCATTTCATTGATGATTGGCGCGGCTTCTTCAGTCAGCTTGATACGCTTAGCACGGCGATCGCTCGCACAAGTCTGACGGGTAATCAGCTTCTTTTCTTCCAGTTGGTCCAGTGTACGAACCAGAGACGGTTGCTCGATTCCGATGGCTTTCGCCAGCTGGATCTGCGACTGCTCCGGAGGCAACATGTTGATATTGTGCAGTGTTACCCAGTGTGTTTGCGTGAGTTCCAACGGCTTTAACCGATCGTCAATCAACGCACGCCAGGCACGAACTAATCGTGCTAAATCTGACCCCAGATTCGATTCCAATTATCCCCTCCTTATAATTAGCATGCTAAGATAACTCCCCAGAGTTTAGCTTAGTTTTTGAAACTTTAATCGAGAAATTACAATTCAATATATAATGATAGGTACTATTGCATCCGGGAGCGCTGTTAACGCTTTCAGATTTAAACTTGTTTATAACACAATCACCGTCAGAGATTAATATTGTGACTGCGCAAATGTTTCACTCAGGCTTCCCGCTACCCGATCTGGTCCTGGGAGCCTCACTATATTTCCCCCCGATGTTTAAAGCTTTTTTACTGGGGCTGGTTTTCTGGCTTCTGATACATCAGGTCCTGCGTGATTGGATTTATTCCGGTGAAGTCTGGCACCCGACCCTGATGGATTTATCTCTTTTTGTGATCTCTATTTGTGCCGCGCTGATGCTCATGGTGAACCTCTGAAATGAAATTTAAGACTCTGAAATATTTTTCTACCGTGTTGATATTCGCTGTCGCAATATGCGCAGGCTGGTGGATGTGGAACTATTATATGCAGTCGCCGTGGACACGCGATGGCAAAATTCGCGCCGAAATAGTGAGTATTACGCCGGAAGTTTCCGGTCGCGTCATCGACATTAATGTTCACGATAATCAGTTCGTTAAAAGCGGTGATCCGCTTTTTAGTCTTGATCCCGTGCCTTTTAAAATTGCAGTCGATAATGCCGAAGCGGCAGTCGCTAAGGCGGCAGCAGATCTGGCGAAGGCCAATCATGAAGCCCAGCGTCGGCGAGGTCTTGGCACCAATGTGATTTCAGCTGAATCTCTGGACGAATCAAATATCAGCGCTAAAGCCATGCAGGCTGCCTATCAGGCCTCACAAGCGTCACTTGAACAAGCGAAGTGGGATCTGAGCAAAACTAATATCGTTGCCCCGACGGATGGTTATATTACCAATCTGCAAACCCGCAAAGGGAACTATGCCTCTACCGGCACGCCATTGGTCGGTCTGGTGGATATCCACTCTTTCTATGTGCTGGGATATTTTGAAGAGACGAAACTCAAAAATATTCGCGAAGGAAATATGGCGGATATCACCCTCTTTAACGGCAATATTCCGTTGCAGGGCCGGGTAGAAAGTATTGGTCGTGCGATTTATGATCAGAGCCTGGACGCGCCCGAAGATTTGCTGATGAACGTCAAACCGAATGTCCCGTGGGTGCGGCTGGCGCAAAGAATACCCGTGCGCATTAAGCTTGAAAACGTACCGGAACACGTCATTTTAGTGGCCGGAACAACCTGCTCGATTTCTGTCCGCAACTAAGGCGGCGCCGTGAATCTTTCCTGGCTTGAATGGAAAAACACTCCGTGGGGAAAAGCCACGTGGGCACAATGGCGTTATGCGCTGCGCAATTCGCTGGCGATGATACTTGCGCTGTATATCGCCTTTGAGTTCCAGATGGATGAACCCTACTGGGCGCTGACCTCCGCGGCGGTGGTCAGTTTCCCTACCGTCGGTGGCGTAATCAGTAAGAGTATTGGCCGAATTATTGGCAGCCTTCTGGGGGCCATGGGCGCAGTTTTTATTGCCGGATACTGCCTGAATGAGCCCTGGTTATTCACATTGGCTATCGCTGCCTGGTTGGGGCTTTGCACCTATGTGTCCAATCATTATCAAAACAACGTTTCTTATGCCTTCGCACTGGCCGGTTATACCGCCGCCATCATTGCGTTTTCCACCGTCAACGTCACCGACACAACACAAATTTTTGATATCGCCCAGGCGCGTGTCGGTGAAGTCATCACCGGTATCCTGTGCGGCGGCTTTATGATGATGGTGCTGCCCAGCACTTCCGACGGCGACGCCCTGCTCACTTCGCTGCGTAAAATGCATACCCAGTTACTGGAACATGCCCAGCTGCTTTGGCGTACCGAAATCTCCGACCAGATCCGCACTTCTCATGAGGGTCTGATCGGGCAAATCCTTACCATGAATCTGTTGCGCATTCAGGCCGTCTGGAGTCATTACCGCCTGCGCCGTCAGAACAACGTGCTCAATTATCTGCTTCATCAGCAGTTGCGCATGACCAGTTATATTTCCAGCCTGCGTCGTATGTTGCTTAACTGGCCAAATCCGCCGGAAAACCTGACGGAAGTGATGGGCGTTTTGCTCGATGAATTGCGCAAGCCCGATACCAACAAATACAAACTGTCGAAAATTCTCCAGCACATTAAACCTCACGACACGTCCGACTTTCGTCATCAGGCATTCTGGCAGCGGTTGCGTGATTTCTGCTGGCTGTATCTGCGCAGTGAACGCTGGCTGCGCCGGGTGGAAAACGCCAATGTGGCCGAGGCTGAAACACTCCAGCCGCCCAAAATCAGCCAACTGGCGCAACATACTGACACCCTCGAGGCAGCGTATAACGGGCTACGGACATTTTTATGTATTGTGATTGGCTGTGCATTCTGGATGTCCACGCAGTGGGATTCGGGCGCCGGTGCTGTGGCGCTGACAGCCGTCAGTTGTGTACTCTACTCTTCCACCGCATCTCCCATCAGCAGCGTTAAGTTGCTGATTAAATGTCTGGGATTGTTGTTTATCGGCTGCTTCCTGCTGAAATTCGGACTGATGATACAAATCGACAATTTCTGGGTGTTTTGCGCCTTTTTCCTGCCCATGTTAGTCACGATGCAGATGATGAAGCTGCAATACAAACGCTACGCTGGTTTGTGGGCGCAAATGATTGTGTTCATGGGGTCTTTTCTGTCGGTGACCAATCCGCCAGATTACGACTATGGCGCATTTATGAATGACGGCGTGGCCAAAATTGCCGGAGTGATGCTGGCGGGGATCGCTTTTCAGGTCTTAAGGCCGAGTTCTGATAAACGCAAAAGTCGTCGTATTATCCGCGCCCTTCGCCGTGATTTTATGGATCAGCTGAGCCGCAAGCCTTCCCTGAGCCATTTCCAGTTTGAATCGCTGATTTACCACCGGATGAATCAGCTCAGTCAGAGTAAAGATCAGCTTTCCCGCACCTGGCTGTTGCGCTGGGGTGTGGTGCTGCTCAATTGCAGCCATATAGTCTGGCAGTTACGTGAATGGGAAACGCGTTCGGATCCGCTTTCTGCGGTGCGTGACGTGTGTATTCACTGTCTGAAAGGAGTTATGACGGAGCGCGGCGTCAGCCACGATAATCTGGATGCCACGCTGATTGAGTTACTGCGGATGAGCAATTCGCTGGCTCATCACCCTGAACCGGCTGCGCGCGAACTGGCGGGGGTTATCTGGCGTCTGTACTGCTCGCTGTCGCAGTTACAGCAAGCCATTTCAACCGATGATGGCCCGGCACAGCCGGTGGTCAGTACCATCAAACCTGCCTGACGCTTAACACTTCAGGCTGCGAATGTTGACCGCAGCCTGAAGCCCGAGCGATTAAGGAACGTCGTAGCCCAGCGCGGCTTTGCGAATGCGGAACCACTGCTGACGGGTCATTTCCAGTGACAATGATTTCCAGGCTGATTTCACGCGTTCAATTTTGCCCGAACCGATAATCGGCAATGGCTGAGATGGCAGACGCATCACCCAGGCGTAAACCACCTGTTCAATCGTATCGGCACCCATTTCGTTTGCCACCGTCTGAAGTTCGTCGCGCAGCGGCTGGAATTCATCATCACTGAACAGACGACCACCACCCAGACAGGACCACGCCATCGGCCTGATGCGCAATTGCTGGCAGAGATCCAGCGTGCCATCAAGAATGGCTGGCTGATGAATCGGGGAAATTTCCACCTGATTCGTCGCCAGCTGGAATGGCAGGCGTGACTGCAACAGGCTGAACTGAGCCGGGGTGAAATTGGAAACGCCAAAGTGTTTTACTTTGCCGCTTTTGTGCAACTGTGTGAATGCCTCAGCCACTTCGTCGGCATCCATCAGCGGATCCGGGCGATGGATCAGCAGCAAATCCAGATAATCGGTATGCAAATTACTTAACGATTTCTCGGCACGTTCCACAATATACTTTGTGTCTGTAATGTAGTGACCGATTTTGTTATCAGGATTGGCACGCGTCGCAATGCCACATTTACTGACCAGCTGCATTTTTTCGCGCAAGGATGGCTTGAGTCGCAGCGCCTCACCGAACGCGGCTTCGCACTGATAATCGCCATAAATATCAGCATGATCAGCTGTGGTAATGCCCAGCTCAATATGCTGTTCCATGAAGGCCAGGACCTGTTGCGGCGTCATGTTCCATTCCATCAGACGCCAGTAACCGCAAATCAGTTTTGAGAATACCGGGCCTTGAGGAGAAATCGGGGTACGCGCTTCCATTATGAATCCCTTAAATTTTTGATTTTCGATCGACAGAATACACAACGCCTGCGGCGCTGTATTGATGCGGAACGTAAGAATTGCAAAGAAGCAGACAACCGTCACCACACTGACAGCTGGTGTGAAAAATCAGAACAGTTCCGGTTGTTCCGGCAAAGGTTCGTCGGGCTGTTTTCCGGCCCGAATCTGGCGTAAAAGCCGCTGCTGGCACAAACGGATCACGTGACGTTTTTCCGCGTCCGTCATTTTCATCCAGCCGAAACGTTCCTCACGGCTGCGCAGGCAACCACGACAATAGCCGCGCTCATCGGCCTGACAAATGCCACGGCACGGACTGGGAATTTCGAAGAACTCAAGTTGCTGAGCCACATGCCCTCCGCAAATAACGGTGAACTTTTATTCAAGACGTTTTCTTCCCATCCTGCAAGAAGATCTGCAAAAAGGCACCGTGCGCGTAGTCAGACAGACGCCAGATGCGATAGAAAGAGGCATTGCGAAACGATCGTGAAGCGGGAATTATGTTCCTAAATGCCATACCGATCAGTCCATTAAATCCGGAGTTATTGAAATGACCAAGCTTTTTACCCCCATTGTTGTCGGCCAGAATACGCTGCCTAACCGTGTCTTTATGGCGCCACTGACCCGCCTGCGCAGCATCGAACCGGGTGACATCCCTACCCCGCTGATGGGCGAATATTACGCTCAGCGCCACAGTTCCGGCCTGATCATTACTGAAGCCACTCAGGTTTCCTTCCAGGCGAAAGGCTATGCCGGTGCGCCGGGACTGCACACACCAGAACAGGTCGCTGCGTGGAAAAAAATCGTCGCTGGCGTGCATCAGAAAAATGGCCATATTGCGGTTCAGCTGTGGCACACAGGCCGTATTTCTCACAACAGCGTGCAGCCGGATAACCAGACACCGGTCTCATCTTCAGCCGTCAATCCTAATACCCGCACCAGCCTGCGCGATGAGCAAGGCAACGCCATTCGTGTTGATTCCCCGACTCCGCGTGCGCTGGAACTGAGCGAAATTCCGGGGATCATTAATGATTTCCGCCACGCCGCTGAGTGTTCTGCCGAAGCCGGTTTTGATTACATTGAGCTGCACGCGGCGCACGGTTATCTGCTGCACCAGTTCATGTCTCCGGCATCTAACCTGCGTGAAGACGAATACGGCGGCAGCATTGAAAACCGTACCCGCCTGACGCTGGAAGTGGTTGATGCGGCCATCGGGGTAATCGGCGCAGACCGCGTGGGTATCCGTATTTCGCCAATGGGTCCGTTTAACGGGCTGGACAACGGTGAAGATCAGGAACAGGCCGCCATCTATCTGCTGGATGAGCTGAACAAACGTAAACTCGCTTATCTGCATATTTCTGAACCGGACTGGGCCGGCGGCAAGCCTTATTCGACTGAATTCCGTGCGGTGATCCGCGCCCATTATCAGGGCGTGATTGTCGGTGCCGGTGCTTATACCGCTGAAAAAGGCGAAGAGCTTATCGAAAAAGGTTACATCGACGCCGTGGCTTTCGGTCGCAGCTATATCGCAAACCCGGACCTGGTTGAACGGTTGAAATCCCGCGCTCCGCTTAATGATCCAAAACCAGAAACCTTCTACGGCGGCGGTGCTCAGGGTTACACCGATTACCCGACGCTGTAATGATTAAAAAAGAGTGATCCCATCCTTGCAGCAGAAGATGCCCTCCTTCTGCTGCTTTTTTTGGTCAGGCCTTCAGTCACTGAGCGTCGTTTTACAGACAAAATGGTCACTATCAGTTAGGCTTGAACCGATAATTCTCATCCTGCAAATAAAGAGGAACCTATGCGTTTACTCCATACCATGCTTCGTGTTGGCGATCTGCAACGCGCGATCAGCTTCTATACCGATGTATTAGGCATGCGCCTGCTGCGCACCAGCGAAAATACTGAATACAAATATTCTCTGGCATTCGTGGGTTACACCGATGAAAGCGAAGGCGCAGTCATTGAACTGACCTACAACTGGGGCGTCGACAGCTACGACATCGGCACCGCTTACGGGCATATCGCTTTAGGCGTTGATAACGTCGCACAAACTTGCGATGACATCCGCAATGCGGGCGGAAAAGTAACCCGTGAAGCCGGTCCGGTCAAAGGCGGCTCCACCATCATCGCGTTTGTTGAAGATCCGGACGGCTACAAAATTGAGCTGATCGAATCCAAACATGCAGGCCAGGGTCTGGGCAACTGATCCTACGGATTGCTGAAAGGGGCGCAACTGCGCCCTTTTTTATTGCCCATTTTTTGCCGCAGCCCTGCAACGGGCGGCAAAATTTGTCATAATGCGCGCTGAATTCGATGAAGATAAGAAACTAATGGCCGAGAATAGTGACATTAACGCCCTGAGAGGCCGTTTTCGTGGTTTTTATCCGGTAGTAATTGATGTTGAAACTGCCGGATTTAATGCCCAAACCGATGCGCTGCTGGAAATTGCGGCAATCACACTGAAGATGGATGAGGACGGCTGGCTGCAAAGCGATGAGACCGTGCATTTCCACGTAGAACCTTTTGAAGGCTCGGTACTGGTGCCGGAAGCGCTGGCGTTTAACGGTATCGACCCGACCAACCCGCTGCGCGGCGCGGTCAGTGAATATGACGCTCTGCACGAAATTTTTAAAGTCATCCGCAAAGGGATGAAAGAGCAAAACTGCAACCGCGCGATCATCGTGGCGCACAATGCCAATTTCGATCACAGCTTCCTGATGGCAGCAGCCGAGCGCGCCGGGCTGAAACGTAATCCGTTCCACCCTTTCGCCACATTTGATACTGCGGCGTTAAGCGGGCTGGTGCTCGGGCAAACCGTGCTGGCGAAAGCCTGCATCAGCGCAGGCATGGTGTTTGACAGCAGTCAGGCTCACTCTGCGCTGTATGATACCGAACGTACCGCTGAGCTGTTTTGTGAGCTGGTGAATCGCTGGAAGCGCCTTGGCGGCTGGCCGTTGCCACTGACCGCAGAAGAAACCGAAGACCAGGCGGCACAGCAGGAAAATCAGCAGTAAGTCCGTAATGTCTGCAATTCTGGACTGACTCAATTCAGTCATAAAAAAAGAGCGACGCAATGTCGCTCTTTTTGTCTCTGCCATCCTCAAAGGACAGCGAACTTCTGCAAATTACTCTTCAGAGGTTTTATATTTCTCAGCAGTTTCTTTGATCAGCTGCTGCAGTTCGCCACGCTGGAACATCTCAACGACGATGTCACAACCGCCAACCAGTTCACCATCAACCCACAGTTGAGGGAAAGTTGGCCAGTTAGCATATTTTGGCATTTCAGCACGGATATCCGGGTTCTGCAAAATATCAACGTAAGCAAAGCGTTCGCCACAGGCGGAAAGCGCCTGAACAGCCTGAGCGGAAAAACCGCAGCTTGGCAGCTTTGGAGAACCTTTCATGTAAAGCAGGATCGGATTTTCAGAAACTTGCTTCTGAATTTTTTCAATAGTTGGAGTGGTCATTTCTTGCTTCCTCAAGCCGGTACAGGCTGTCACGGTCATTACTCATCACGCGCGGCACCCAAAAACGGTGCGCAAACACAATACTTTCTATTGTAACGACGCCAGCCATCAGATAAAAACGCCATTTTTTGTGGGGTCTTTCTCAATACTGGCATTTTATTAAACAATTTTCGGCGACTGCGCTGAGCATCACATATTTAAAGATCCATCGAGAATAACATTTTTGCCGTTCGACGATAATGACAGATTTGCAAAATCGCCTTCTTTATCTCAAATATTAACCTGATGAAAAATGGTTATTTTTTTGACTGAAAATGGCGGTTATTTCAACATAAAAAAAGCTATTAACTTTTTCTCACAATATGATCTAGAATCGAGTCAATTCGTGCTTTTTTGTCAGGTTCTTTTAGGCAATACTCTGACATCCCTGATGTTTAACTCAACCACTCATGGTAACGAAGCTATGCGCGTACTGTTCACGCTTTTTGTGCTGCTCTTTACCCAGATGATGCTCAATATGGCTCATGCGTCGCCACAGACACGCGTTTCTGCCGATCAGCGAAAGAGTCATGCGACTCCCGTGACGCCGGAAGAACGGCGAAAGCGAAAAACAGTGGCGGCGAAAACCAGTAAGAAATCAAAAGTCGCGCCGGTGACAGAGAAAAAGACTCAGGAAAAAATAGCTAAATCGAAGAAAGTCAGCAGCACCGAACTGGTTAAGCAAAAGACGACTTCAGAAAAAAACCTTAAAACGACCCGGACCGAAGGTAAAAAAGAAAAAACACTCAGGACAACACGGGCCGGGAAAAAGACAGAGAAAGAAACGAAATCACGAACGCTTGCCAAAAACAGCACTGAAAAGGTCAGCAAAAAAGAAGCATATGGCCGGCACCGCAAAGGCAAGAAGTTACGCGAAGAAGACACCAAACCGATTACGCTGAGTGCGACACATAAAAAACGCTATCAGCATGCACAACAAACGGCGATGACGAAACTGATGCACCAGGTCGGTAAACCTTATCGCTGGGGAGGAACCTCTCCGAATACCGGTTTTGATTGCAGTGGTCTGGTCTATTACGCTTACAAAGATTTGATCCGCATTAAAATGCCGCGTACGGCAAATGAAATGTACCATCTGCGCGATGCGGCTCCGGTCAAACGCGGCGAACTTGAAAGCGGTGACCTGGTGTTCTTCAGGATCAATAACCGCGGCGCTGCGGACCACGTGGGTGTTTATGTCGGCAACGGCAAATTCATTCAGTCACCAAGAACCGGTGAAGACATCAAAATCACCTCACTGGGTGACGATTACTGGCAAGATCACTATGTTGGCGCACGTCGGGTGATGACCCCGAAAACAATCCGATAATAAACAATTCGTTAAGTCTGAAGTTTCGCTAATCAGCCATTGAATAGCATTTAACGAAGAGTTTCTGCAGGGAAGAGTATCGGCGGTAACGGGCACTGCGTAAAATTGAAAAGGGCGATTCCTGTGAGAGGTATCGCCCTTTTTTGTTGCGTCTCACTGCTGAATTAGTTCATCACTGCCGTGAAGCTGAAAGCGATAATCATGAGCAAAGCGCATACCGTGGTGATCAACGATAATTTCAGGTTGCTGTCCATCAAACCCCCTTTCGGATCAAGTTGTGGCGTTTCTTTTAGCCACACTAAATGTGTGCCAACGCATTTTCGCATAATTCACATTTAAAATCTTCTGCTGAATGACAATGTGAACATGACAATTTTACTTCCACTTTCATGCATTATAAGAGAAAATTGTCGGTTAACACGCCTGTGTGCCGGTCGATTTCACCCGAGAGCATTTCACGCCTCATTCTGAAGAATCCACCCAACGATTTCACTGCCCTTTTCTGAGTCAGCAGTTAAATCCACGCAGGCAAACGATTAACATAATGCTAACGTGCTGAAGCACGGAAGTTCAGGAGTCATTCTTTACATGGCAACGATTAAAGATGTCGCAAAGCGCGCTGGCGTTTCCACTACAACCGTGTCGCACGTCATCAATAAAACACGTTTCGTCGCCGAAGAAACCAAGGATGCGGTGCTCCTTGCCATTAAAGAGCTACATTATTCGCCGAGCGCCGTAGCCCGCAGCCTTAAGGTGAATAACACCAAGACGATTGGCCTGCTGGCAACGTCCAGTGAAGCGCCCTATTTTGCCGAGGTGATTGAAGCCGTTGAGAACAGCTGTTTCTCTAAAGGCTATACGCTTATTTTGTGTAACTCGCACAATAATCTGGAAAAACAACAGGCCTATCTGCAAATGCTGGCGCAAAAACGCGTCGACGGTCTGCTGGTGATGTGCGCGGAATATCCTGACGAGTTGCTCAATATGCTCGAAGAGTACCGCTCGATCCCGATGGTCGTGATGGACTGGGGCGAAGCACGTAAAAACTTCACCGACAGCATTATCGATAACGCATTCGAAGGCGGTTACATGGCCGGGCGCTATCTGATTGAACGCGGGCATCGTGATATTGGCGTGATCCCGGGACAGCTGGCGCGTAACACTGGCGGTGGTCGTTTCCAGGGGTTCGTCAAAGCACTGACCGAAGCCAATATCCCGCTTCGCGATGAATGGGTTGTTCAGGGTGATTTCGAACCGGAGTCAGGTTATCAGGCGATGCACAAGATTCTGATGCAGAAACAACGCCCTACCGCCGTTTTCTGCGGTGGTGATGTCATGGCGATGGGCGCTATCTGCGCTGCTGATGAGCTCGGATTGCGTGTTCCTCAGGATATTTCAGTGATCGGTTATGACAACGTGCGTAATGCGCGGTATTTCTCTCCGGCCCTGACGACCGTGCATCAGCCGAAAGAAAGGTTAGGTGAGATGGCCTTTACCATGCTGCTCGACCGCATCATCAGTAAACGCGAAGAATCACAAACCATCGAGGTGCATCCGAAACTGGTTGAGCGTCGTTCGGTGGCCGATGGCCCGTACCGTGATTACCGTCGTTAATGCTGTTTTAACGCCTGCCTTTGCAGGCGTTTTTATTTCTTAATCCCGCAGCCATTCTTTGTTCATCGTTTCTGTATCGCCCATATATTCCAGCAACCAGGCCAGTGACGGCGAAGGATTACTCTGATCCCACGTCAGACAACACGGACTGTCAGGGAACGTATTTTCCAGCGCCAGGACCTGTAATTTTTGCTGTTCAATCTGCTGACTGACGCGATGAGCGGGCATCATCCCTACGCATAAACCTTCACTCAGACATTCCAGCGCGCAGGTCCAGTCCGGCACAACCAGACGCCGCTGGTTATCCAGAGTCCAGGTATCACGCTTGGGCAACGTTCGTGAAGTATCTTCCAGGCACAGCGCGGGATATGGCCTGAGCTGTTCATCGCTCAGCGCGCCCGATAACTGCGCCAGAGGATGCTGCGGGCTGACGACGCAGTGCCAGTCCATAAACCCCATGTCGCGAAAGCTGAAGCGACCGCCAGCGGGGATCGCCCGGGTCGCGCCGATTGCCACATCAGCACGCCCGTCGACCAGCGCATCCCACACACCGTTAAACACCTCAGAGTGAATGATCAGTTCGGTATCAGGGAAATGGCGATAGAAATCCAGCACCAGTCGCCGGGTTCTTGCCGGTTTGACGATTCTGTCGACAGCAATCCGCAACTCGCCCCGCCAGCCGTTGGCAACCTGCTGACACTGGCGGCGTGTAGCTATCATTTTTTTTGTCAGAACGCGCGCTTCATCCACGAAAACTTTGCCCGCTGGCGTTAAAACAACGTCACGGTGGCGGCGCTCAAATAGCGGCACCGCCAGCCATTGTTCCAGCTGACGAACGGTATAGCTGATGGCAGAAGGCACACGATGTAAATCCTGTGCCGCTGCGCTGAAACTGCCCGTTCTCGCCACAGCATCGACGACTTCCAGTGCGTATTCTGACCACATAATTTAGCCTTCAATATTTTTGATAGCAGAGTGCAAATATTAGCGTTTCACAACGCTGTTATCAAAGCGTTAAAATCCGTCTCCGAACTGATTTCTGCCTCAAATCACCTGCAACAAATAAATTAACGAGATAATAATGAAACCCTCCTTTGGATTTATGCTCTATCTGGCTGGCCTGAGCATGCTCGGCTTTTTAGCCACAGATATGTACCTTCCTGCGTTTAGCGCAATGCAAACCAGCCTGATGACCAGTCCGGGAATGATCAGCGCCAGCCTGAGTATTTTTCTCGGCGGATTCGCTATAGGACAATTGCTCTGGGGACCGCTGTCGGATCGGATTGGCCGTAAACCGGTTTTATTACTCGGCCTGATGTTGTTTGCCGTGGGCTGTCTGGGTGTGATTTGGGTCGACAACGTACGCGCCCTTCTCGCTCTGCGTTTCTTACAGGCAATGGGCGTCTGTGCTGCGGCAGTGACCTGGCAGGCTATCGTGGTGGATCGTTTTTCAGCCGATGTCGCTAAAAAAACTTTCGCCAGCATTATGCCGCTGGTGGCACTTTCACCGGCGCTGGCCCCTTTGCTGGGCGCATGGGTGCTCAATCATTTTGACTGGGAAGCCATCTTTGCCCTGCTCACTGCGGTAGCCGCCCTGTTGCTTATCGCCACTTTCACGCTGCGGGAAAACAAGCCTGCAGAACACAAATCTGCGGATAAAGTGGGTTTTGGCACTTTGCTGAAATCACGCGTTTACAGCGGTAATGTCATGATTTACGCCGCCTGCTCCGCCGGTTTCTTTGCGTGGCTGACGGGCTCGCCGTTTATTTTGAGCGATATGGGCTATTCGCCGGGCATGATTGGTCTGAGCTATGTTCCGCAGACCATCGCTTTCCTGCTGGGTGGTTTTGGCTGCCGGTTGCTTATCAGCAAATTAGACGGCAATAAAATTTTGCCCTGGCTGCTGACGGGGTATGGTCTGAGTGTTGCGGGGCTATTTTGTGTCGCCATGTTCACTGATGCCGGGTTAGTGAGCCTGTTGATCCCGTTCTGCTTCATGGCGCTGGTGAATGGCGCAATCTATCCCATTGTTGTCGCAAACGCATTAATGCCATTTCCTGCTAATACAGGCAAAGCCGCTGCGTTGCAAAATACCCTGCAACTGGGATTATGCTTCCTCGCCAGTCTTTTAGTTTCCGCATTTATTGTGCAACCATTAATAGCGACAGTCACCACCATGCTGTCTACACTATTGTTGGTAGTTTTGGGCCGGTGGATGTCTGTACGGCACGAAAATCCGCAATATACTGAGCAAAAGTCAGAGCAGGAAGCCTGAGTCAGTCTCGAAAATTAATCGTTATAATGACCATAAGTAACAATCACTTAACGGACATTTTCATTCATGACGATTAACTATTGAGAATGCCTGCCGGCGAGCCTATACTCTACAAAACCTTACAAAGTAGCATTTATACAAAACTTTTATTACATACTTAAGCCGGACGCGCGGAATGCGTCACACTATTTTCTCTAGTACGTTCTTCAGGGATGATTTTCCTGCGTGTCTTTGGCCGCAGGCGTTCTTCTAAATTTCCTCTGTTGTTGTCGGATATCGGACGAGGCGCTAGTCGTCTGTTCTCATAAAGACCTGCAATATAGCCTTTGCTTTTCCCGGCAGGTTAATAAGTCAGAAGAGAAAGTGATGGAGAAGCTATGAGTTCATCGTGTATAGAAGACCTAAGCATTCAGGACAATCAGTGGTATCGGATAGTCAGCGAATTACTGGCTACAGCGGACATCCAGATTAACGGTAATCGCCCTTTTGACCTTAAAGTAAAAAACACTGACTTCTTTAAACGTGTTTTACAGGAAGGTTCTTTGGGTCTGGGTGAAAGCTATATGGATGGTTGGTGGGAATGCGACCGCCTTGATATTTTTTTCCAGCGTGTTCTCCGTGCAGGCCTGGAAAATAAACTCCCCCACCATTTTAAAGACACTCTGCGCATCGCAGCGGCGCGTCTTACCAATCTGCAATCCCGTAAACGTGCATGGATTGTAGGAAAAGAACACTACGATCTGGGTAATGACTTATTTACTCTGATGCTCGACCCCTACATGCAATATTCCTGTGGCTACTGGAAAGAAGCGACAACACTTGAAGAAGCTCAGGAAGCCAAACTCAAAATGATCTGCGATAAGCTGCAATTAAAACCCGGCCAGCGGTTGCTGGATATCGGTTGTGGCTGGGGCGGATTATCAGAATTTGCAGCACGCCATTATGGTGTCAGCGTGGTGGGCGTTACGATTTCGGCAGAACAACAGAAACTGGCTCAGAAACGCTGTGAAGGGCTGGATGTCACTATTCTGTTGCAGGATTATCGTGATCTCAACGATCAGTTCGACCGCGTGGTTTCTGTCGGTATGTTTGAACATGTGGGTCCGAAAAATTACCAGACCTACTTTAATGTCGCCAAACGCAATATCAAACCCGACGGCATTTTCCTGCTACATACCATAGGCTCTAACAAAACAGATCTTAGCGTAGACCCGTGGATCGACAAATATATCTTCCCGAATGGGTGCCTGCCTTCAATTCAACAAATTGCTCACACCAGCGAATCATTATTTGTGATGGAAGACTGGCATAATATCGGCGCGGATTATGATCGTACCCTGATGGCGTGGAATGAACGTTTCCAGAAATACTGGCCTGAACTGGCAGAAAAATATGGCGATCGTTTCCACCGCATGTTCACTTATTATCTCAATGCTTGTGCAGGGGCATTCAGGGCACGTGACATTCAGCTCTGGCAAGTGGTATTCAGTCCTGAAGGCGTTGACGGCGGAATGCGCGTTCCACGTTAATCATCCCTGTGAGCGACTGAACGACATAAAAAAACCGGACTATCATGTCCGGTTTTTGTTTTTCAGAGGCTTAAAAGCTGACGGTAAAACCTTTATTCAGACTTTTCGATCATTGCCTGCGCGGTCGCAATAGCGGCTTCTCGGCTGGCTAAAACACGTTCAACGGTATCAACTATCGCCTGAGTCTGCGGATCAATTTCGATATTGATTTTGTCGCCCAGACGTTTAGTCCCCAGCGTAGTACGTTGCAACGTTTCCGGAATCAGATGCACGCAGAAACGGGTACGGGTGACTTCGCCGATGGTCAGACTAATACCATCAATGCCGATATAACCTTTATGTAATACATATTTCATCAGATCTTCATGTGGCATACGGAACCAGATCTGACGGTTATTTTCTGACGTTAAAATCTTCGCCACTTCCGCGGTACAAATAATATGCCCCGACATCAGGTGACCGCCAATTTCGTCATTAAAACGCGCGGCGCGTTCCAGATTCACCTGATCACCGACATTCAGCTCGCCCAGATTTGTCAGACGAAGCGTCTCTTTCATCAGGTCGAAACTGACCAAATCACCCTTCACTTCGGTCACAGTCAGACAGCAGCCGTTATGTGAAACAGAAGCACCCAGCTGCAGATTGTCGAGCATATCCTCCGGCAAGCGGACAACATGGGTTCTGAAATTAGGTTTTTCATCGATCGATACGACCGTTCCGGTTCCCTGAACAATTCCGGTAAACATAGCCCTTTCCTCAATTCATAAGTCTGTTGTATTAAAAGCGACACTGTTGTCAGTTTGCCGCAGATTTCAGGGAAAGCCAAATCCTCACGGGCAGAAATAGCCCCGTCTGCTTTCATTTCATTATTTAACCGCTCGTTAACAGCTTTGTTTGCTTAAAAATCCCGACAATGTACAATCTTCGGGCTATTCCCCCACTCTTTGCGGCCACCTTACGTGGCGATTTTTATTCAATATAATCAACAAAAAAAGGTGTATCTGTGCAGAAGTACCTTGCAGAGGCGCGGGTTTTATTAGCGCTTGCCATTCCGGTCATCCTTGCGCAAATCGCTCAGACTTCCATGGGCGTCGTCGACACCATAATGGCCGGCTCAGTCAGTGCCACAGACATGGCCGCCGTCGCAGTCGGGACCTCCATTTGGCTGCCCGCTATTTTATTCGGACACGGCTTATTACTTTCCCTGACGCCGACCGTGGCGCATCTCAATGGTGCCGGTCGCCGCGACAAGATTGGACATCAGATTCAGCAAGGCTTCTGGCTGGCTTCAGGTGTTTCCGTGCTGATCATCGCCGTATTATATCAATGCGACCATATTCTCAGCCTGATGCACAATATTGATCCCGTACTGAAGGCCAAGGCCGTCGGTTATTTACACGCCATTATGTGGGGTGCGCCGGGTTATTTGTTCTTCCAGGTGCTGCGCGACCAATGCGAAGGCCTGTCAAAAACCAAGCCGGGGATGGTTTTTGGCTTTATCGGTTTACTGGTGAATATCCCCGTTAACTATATTTTCATCTACGGTAAATTCGGTGCACCCGCCCTCGGTGGCGTCGGCTGCGGCGTCGCAACGGGAACTGTCTATTGGGTGATGTTCTTTATGATGCGATTTTATGTCCGTCATAACCGTGCCCTGCGTGACATACAACCTGCTACACGTTTTGCTAAACCCGACTGGGCGACGCTGCGCCGTCTTTCTCAGCTGGGCCTGCCTATTGCACTGGCATTATTCTTTGAAGTCACACTGTTCGCCATTGTGGCCCTGCTGGTTTCTCCGCTGGGCATTGTCGCCGTGGCCAGTCATCAGATAGCCCTTAATGTGGGCTCACTGATGTTTGTCGTCCCCCTTTCACTCGGTGTGGCGGCAACGATTCGGGTAGGTTCAAGACTGGGGGAATCTTCCGTTGAAGGCGCCAAAGTCGCTGCCTATACCAGTATTATGACCGGCATACTTATGGCCTGTTGTACCGCAACAACGGCGATTTTGTTCCGCGAACACATTGCTGCGCTGTATAACGACAGCCCTGAAGTGGTAACGCTGGCCTCGCATCTTCTGATTTTTGCAGCGTTGTTCCAGATTTCAGATGCCATCCAGGTTATTGGCAGCGGCATTCTGCGTGGCTATAAAGATACCCGTTCTATCTTCTATATAACGTTCATTGCCTATTGGGTACTCGGACTGCCGGTCGGATACATGCTGGGCCTTACCGATTTGCTGGTACCGCGAATGGGACCGAGTGGTTTCTGGTGCGGATTTATTCTGGGGCTGACCTTTGCAGCGCTGATGATGACGTTGCGCATGCGCTGGTTACAGAAGCAACCGTCCTACACGATTTTGCAAAAAGCCGGTCGCTGACTGATCTGCTGTTTTCTCCCACGCGCTGATAAGCTCTCTTACGGCGCGCGGGATTTTGTATCCGTGCAGTGCCTGATATGCCTAAAAAAACAACGCAATGCGCATTCGCTCGACAGTCACGCACAATATGACAGGAAAATGTCTTTTTTCCCTTGCCAGTATTCAGAGAGGTCGTTAATATTCGTCCCCGTCGCCAACACTGGCTGACAAAAAAAGAAAAACGATGCGTCCGTAGCTCAGTTGGTTAGAGCACCACCTTGACATGGTGGGGGTCGGTGGTTCGAGTCCACTCGGACGCACCAATTTTCTCGCAGTACCGTTGCATGATGTGCGTCCGTAGCTCAGTTGGTTAGAGCACCACCTTGACATGGTGGGGGTCGGTGGTTCGAGTCCACTCGGACGCACCAATTTTCTCGCAGTACCGTTGCATGATGTGCGTCCGTAGCTCAGTTGGTTAGAGCACCACCTTGACATGGTGGGGGTCGGTGGTTCGAGTCCACTCGGACGCACCAAAGCAACGTTCTCTCTTTCCTCTGTGCTGTCAATTCTGATTCAAATCCCAACACTAAAATCTCCGAACACCCTTTTCTGTTTACGTCCAGCGTTTCTCAGCGACATCCGTTTGTATTTTTTTAAGATTATTTGTCACTTGTGTCATTTTCGATCGCAGCGTGAAAAAAATGTTGTGACCTGCTGATTTATACGCTGCCCGCATTGGGTAAATTCAAAACAACGTTCCGAAATATGCCCTAAGCTTGCGCAACATCACGTTTTTTATTTGGTTTCCCAACCCGTTCCCCTCTATAATACGCATCGTCTCTTCGATTGAATGGTTTCAGCCCCTTGATCTGTCGATATCGCCCTAATAAAAGCGTGACCACTCCAGTAGCGATGATAAATCGCACAAATCGCTATGCTTTGGCTGAACTTACTACACCATTCCTTTCACAGTCTTCTACGCTTAGTAATGATTTGATTCAACCAGGCACCATCCAATTTCCGCGCGGGCAGCAATGCTGTCAGGCAAACACTTTTCCAATCCATCACAACTTGTAGATAAAATCGTCATGAAAAAGACTAAAATTGTTTGTACCATCGGCCCGAAAACCGAATCCGAAGAAATGCTGACCAAACTGCTTGATGCAGGCATGAACGTTATGCGTCTGAACTTCTCCCACGGTGATTATGAAGAGCACGGTCAGCGCATTCAAAATATCCGCAACGTGATGGCGAAGACCGGTCACAAAGCGGCAGTTCTGCTCGACACCAAAGGTCCTGAAATCCGCACCATGAAACTGGAAGGCGGCAAAGACGCTTCTCTGGTTGCGGGTCAGACTTATACCTTCACGACTGATCAAAGCGTTATCGGTAACACCGAGCGCGTTGCAGTCACTTATCAGGGCTTCGCAGCTGACCTGAAAATCGGCAACACCATTCTGGTCGATGACGGCCTGATCGGTATGGAAGTGACCAACGTCTCTGAAACCGAAGTCACCTGTAAAGTGCTGAACAACGGTGACCTGGGCGAGAACAAAGGTGTTAACCTGCCAGGCGTTTCTATCGCACTGCCAGCGCTGGCTGAAAAAGACAAACGTGACCTGATCTTCGGTTGTGAGCAAGGCGTTGACTTCGTCGCGGCTTCTTTCATCCGTAAACGTTCTGACGTTCTGGAAATCCGCGAACATCTGAAAGCACACGGTGGCGAGCACATCCAGATCATCTCCAAAATTGAAAACCAGGAAGGCCTGAACAACTTCGACGAAATCCTCGAAGCTTCTGACGGCATCATGGTTGCACGTGGCGACCTGGGTGTTGAAATCCCGGTTGAAGAAGTTATCTTCGCGCAGAAGATGATGATTGAGAAATGTAACCGTGCACGCAAAGTGGTTATCACCGCTACGCAGATGCTCGATTCTATGATCAAAAACCCACGCCCTACCCGCGCTGAAGCAGGCGACGTGGCTAACGCCATCATCGACGGCACCGACGCAGTTATGCTGTCTGGTGAAAGTGCGAAAGGTAAATACCCGCTGGAAGCTGTGACCATCATGGCGACCATTTGTGACCGTACTGACCGAGTAATGCAAAGCCGCATCGATGGTCAGAACGACAACCGCAAACTGCGTATTACTGAAGCCGTTTGCCGCGGTGCTGTAGAAACTGCTGAGAAACTGGATGCGCCACTGATCGTTGTCGCAACCAGCGGTGGTAAATCCGCTAAAGCTGTGCGTAAATACTTCCCGCATGCCACTATCCTGGCTCTGACCACCAATGAAATCACCGCACGTCAGTTGATCCTGACCAAAGGTGTTGTGACTCAGCTGGTAAAAGAAATTGCCTCTACTGATGATTTCTACCGTATCGGTAAAGAAGCCGCCATCGAAAGTGGTCTGGCTCAGAAAGGCGACATCGTAGTAATGGTTTCTGGCGCACTGGTTCAGAGCGGCACAACAAATACTTCATCGGTACATGTTGTTTAATTAAAAACGGCACCAAAAGCATTAATGAACGCCGCGTAAAGTGGCGTTCATTTATTCAAAAAGTATCTTGTTTCATAAAAAGTGCGAAAAGCGGTAGCAGCAAAATTGGGATAAGTCCCATGGAATACAGCTGTTTTCGCAGCAATTTTTAACTTTTTCGTAAAAAAAGATGCTTCTTTGAGCGAACGATCAAAATATAGCGTTTACTGGCAAAAAATTATTCTCATTAGAAAATAGTTTGTGTAATACTTGTAACGCTACATGGAGATTAACTTAATCTAGAGGGTTTTATAATGAATCGCACTAAACTGGTACTGGGCGCTGTAATCCTGGCTTCAACTATGCTGGCTGGTTGTTCAAGCAATGCTAAAATCGACCAACTGTCTTCAGACGTTTCTACTCTGAACTCTAAAGTTGACCAACTGAGCAACGACGTGAACGCAATGCGTTCTGACGTTCAAGCAGCTAAAGACGATGCAGCTCGCGCTAACCAACGTCTTGACAACCAAGCTCACGCTTACAAGAAGTAATATTTACTTCTCTAGTTCAATGGCGCACTCAGTGCGCCATTTTTTTTGCCTGCAATTTACCCTCCCCGTTGTTCATCTGGCATGACCTTCATCTTTCCTCTTTTTTAAAACGCTCCCTATGGCACGCCTGAATATCGGACGTAAAAAAGGAGCCATAATGGCTCCTTTAGAAAAAATCGCTTCTGAATCGTTTCTGTAGCGCTTACTGCGCGCTTGCGGTTGTCACTCCAGATTGGTGTGCCGCAGCAGCCGTTTGTGGCTCATTCACAGGGGGTGGTGTATCTGTCGCCTTATCACCCACACTCACTACAACCGGCATGCCTGAACGGCGCGTAATCGCCTCTTTTACCATGGCGGCATTAGTCTCATCGTTCTTGATGAATTTCTTCATGGCAGCGGTCAGCGGGATCGGTTTGGTTTGCGGATCATCCTTTTCTGTATGCGATAAAGGCTGATGCACTTCGATATAACGCTTACCGTCCGGCTCCACGTCATATTTGATTGGCTGATTCACAATCTGCACCCGTGTCCCTTTTGGCACCGAGTTAAACAGCGCCTCGATATCGTCAGGACGCAGACGGATACAGCCTGAACTCACGCGCATACCAATACCAAAGTTGGCATTCGTGCCGTGTATCAGATACTGCCCTGTTCCGGCTGACAGACGCATCGCGAACAACCCCATCGGGTTATCCGGTCCGGCAGGCACCATTCCCGGCAAGGTAATGCCATCTTTCAGATACGCTTTGCGGATATTTACCGTCGGCGTCCAGGTAGGGTTAGGGATTTTCTGGCTGACTGATGTCACCATCTCCGGCGTATTGCGACCCAGCTGACCAATACCAATCGGATAGACGATGACTTTATCTTCGCCTTTCGGATAGTAATACAGACGCAGTTCCGCCAGATTCACCACAATGCCTTCGCGTTTTGTGTCGGGTAACAGCATCTGTGAAGGAATAGTCAGTACGGTTCCCGCTTTTGGCAGATAGGGGTCAGTACCGGGGTTAGCTTCCAGCATAGCGATCAGGCCAATCTGATATTTGGCTGCCACGTCTTCCAGCGGTTTACCGTCATTAGGCACCACATAAGTCGTGTTTTCGCCAATCAGGCGGCTGTTATCCGGCGGCAAAGGGTATTCTGCTGCACTTGCAGTCATGGAATGCGCTGCCACAAAAGTGCCAACTAACATTGCCAGAAGGGGTAATGCGCGTCTCATACTCAGTCCTTTTTCGGCCTGCACTCAGACAATCTGAGGCAAGACAATTTTCTCGTCTGGTAATACTAGCAGCGCAGAATCTGGTGGCAATCAAACCACAGAAAATCAGAAAGTTACCTGAAGTAAGTCTGAAGAAAACGACAAAGATAGTGAATTGAAAAATCAGACTAAAAAGGAAATGCGAAAGGGAGAACGGGGAATTTGCCTTGCTCATTAGCAGACAATTCCTAATGAGCAAAGCAGCATGACGGTAGGCTATATTAAGACAGCTGTGCAGCCTTAGCACGAATCGAGCGGATCATCGCTTCCAGCCCTTGCGAGCGGGAAGGTGTCAGATGCTGGCTCAGTTCCAGTTCAGTGAAGAACGGACGCACATCCAGCTCAACGACATCACGCGGCGTTAAGCCCTGATACAGGCTGAACACAATAGCCACCAGACCTTTTACGATGGCAGCATCACTGTCACCCTCAAAGGTCAGCGCACCATTTTCATCCGTACGCATCACAATCCACACCTGGCTCTGGCAGCCGGAAATCAGGTTTTGATCCTGACGATATTCTTCTGCCAGCACCGGTAACTGGCCACCCAGTTCGATCACATACAGATACTTCTCTTCCCAGTTCGGGCACCGGGAAAAGTTTTTAACTAACTTATTTTTATCGGGCAAAGCCATAACAACATCCTGATCAAGGCTGGCAGGATTAACCCAACAGCCGGTGAATACGTTGCAGTCCTGCGACCAGACGGTCGACTTCTTCACGGGTATTGTACATCGCGAGCGACGCGCGGCACATAGCCGGTACACCGTAGAAGGACATTAACGGCATCGCACAGTGATGACCGGTGCGAATGGCAATTCCGTATTGATCAAGGAAACTGCCGACATCATAGGCATGGTGTTTACCCAGATTGAACGCAATCACCCCTGCACGCGTTGTCGGGCCGTAAATTTGAATATCCGGCACCTGCTCCATCGCTTTCAGCGCGTAGTCCATCAGTTCCTGTTCATAAGCGTGGATGTTCTGCAGGCCCAGTTCAGTCACATATTCGATGGCAGCACCCAACCCCATAATACCGCCGGTGTTCGGGGTACCCGCTTCAAAGCGCCACGGGGCTGCTGCAAAAGTGGTGCCTTCTGTCAGGCTGACATGCTTGATCATCGAGCCGCCGCCTTCCCACGGTGGCATCTGATCCAGCAAGGCTTTGCGACCATACAGAATCCCAATGCCGGTCGGCCCGTACAGTTTATGCCCGGACCACACGTAGAAATCACAACCCAGCGCCTGAACGTCTACCGCGTGATGCATAACTGCCTGTGCGCCATCCACCAAAACGGTCAGCCCGGCGGCTTTCGCCTGAGGAATGATTTTTTCGAGCGGATTAACGGTGCCCAGCACATTGGAAACATGTGCCAGAGTCAGCAATTTAGTGCGCGGCGTGATCAGGGATTCGAGCTGCGATAAATCAAGCTCACCTTCCGGCGTCAGATGCCAGACGTCGATATGCAAACCACGTTCTTTCGCCAGCATCTGCCAGGGTACGATGTTCGCGTGGTGTTCCATTTCGGTCAGAATAATGTGGTCGCCGGGCTGCAAAAATTCGCGCCCCCAGGTATTAGCGACCAGGTTAATGGCTTCCGTGGAACCTTTCACGAAGACAATTTCTTCTGCCGACTCAGCATTCATGAATTGTGCGGCCTGCGTGCGGACGTTTTCCATCTGCTCGGTCGCTTCTGCGCTCATTGTGTGAATGCCGCGGTGAACCGCAGCATAACCTTGCTCGAAGAAAGACATTTCACGTTGAATGACCTGACGCGGTTTCTGTGCGCTGGCCGCGCTGTCAAGGTAGGCCAGCGGCTGGCCGTTAACTTCACGGCTCAGTACAGGGAAATCGCTACGTACTCTTTCCAGTGGAAAACTCATTACTTACCTCGATTTAGCCGGCCTGCAATACGGGCAATCACGACTTCACGCAGGGTTTCATTCTCAATGGCTTCCGTCAGTTCAGCGGCAAAAGCAAAGATGATCATTTGCTGAGCATCCTGCCCGCTGATCCCACGGGTACGCAGATAGAAAAGCTGTTCGTCGTCGATACGACCCACAGTCGCACCGTGGCTGCACTTCACGTCATCGGCATAAATTTCCAGCTGCGGTTTGGTATCAACCTCAGTGTGTTTGCCCAGCAACAAGTTGTTGTTGGTCATTTTGCCGTCGGTTTTCAGTGCGTGCTGAGCCACTTTGATCATGCCGTTGAAAATCGCTTTAGCACGATCGTTCACGATCACTTTATGCAACTGGTTGCTGTTGCAATAACCTTTGTTGTGTTCCAGGTAAGTACGGGTATCTGCAATCTCAGAATCAACCGGCAGAACCAGGCTGTTAATGTTCAGGTTGCTGTTTTCACCGTTCAGCTGCGCACTGGTGTTGTTGCGGGTCAGGCCCGCACCCAGCAGGAAGCTGTGGCTGGAAACACGCGCATCACGACCGATAACCAGATCATTGTGCGAGAAATGGAAACTTGCCTGGCTTTCAAAGGCCAGTTTGTAATGCGCGAAATCGGCATTATCGCCCACGTTCACCGTCATACGTGCACCGGTGAAATGGCCGTGATCGTTGAGGCTGAGATAATGTTCGATAACCTCAGCTTTCGCCCCGCCTTCAATCGCCAGATGATAGCGATGATGCACGGTATTCATTTCGCGTGATTCACCACGACCGCTGCTCAGATGCAGCAGATACAACGGTTTTTCTGCCTGCTTGCCCGCGGGCAAACGCACAGAAAGAGAATCCTGCGCCAGGCTTTCTGTCAGGTGTAAAAACACCTCTGACTGAATCGGATCGGGCAAAGTTTGCTGCGCCGCCGGGCTCAGTTTCTCAATGTCAAAAGCACCGGTGTCTGAATCACTGAGATCGGCATCGAAACGACCATCAATGAACACCAGACGGTAACAATCGAGTGGCAGCGCCAGCGATTTGACATGATCAACAGTCAGTGCCTGTTGCTGCGGAGCAAAGAACTGATTACCCAGCAATGAAGAAACCGGGGTGTATTTCCAGTCTTCCAGTTTTGCGTGCGGGAAACCCAGGCGCAGCACCTGCTGCCAGTGTGCATGAGCGTGAGTGGATTGTTCACCACCACGGCTTTCAAAAAGACGGTAAAGCTGCTGCATGGCGTGCGAACTGCCCGCCGCAGGTGCATTACTCTTCGTCGGTAAGCCAGCCATAACCCTGCTCCTCTAACTGTTTAACCAAGGTGAAATCGCCGGATTTAACAATACGGCCCTGATACAGAACGTGCACGTAGTCAGGCTTGATGTAGTCGAGGATGCGCTGGTAGTGGGTCACGATAACGAATGAACGTTTGCCATCACGCAGAGCATTAACACCGTTGGAAACAATTTTCAGCGCATCGATGTCCAGACCGGAGTCGGTTTCATCGAGGATGCACAGGCTTGGCTCAAGGGCGGCCATCTGCAAGATATCGTTACGTTTTTTCTCACCGCCGGAGAAACCAACGTTCACTGAGCGGGTCAGCAAATCGGCAGGCATTTTCAGCATTTCGATTTTTTCTTCGATGAAATCAGCGAAGTCAAAACGATCCATAGGCTCCTGCCCGCGGTATTTACGGACCGCATTCACTGCAGTTTGCAGGAAGAAATGGTTAGTCACACCGGGAATTTCCACCGGGTACTGGAAAGCCATAAAGACGCCTTCACCCGCGCGATCTTCAGGAGCGAGTTCCAGCAAATCTTTGCCGTTGAACATGACGGAGCCATCGGTGACTTCGTAATCTTCACGGCCAGCCAGTGTCGCGGAGAGCGTACTTTTACCTGAGCCGTTAGGGCCCATGATGGCGTGTACTTCACCCGGTTTGATCTCCAGATCAAGGCCTTTCAGAATTTCCTTTTCTTCGACACGGACCTTCAAATTCTTAATGCTTAACATACGTATCCTTGAGTTTGCGCCTGCGCGCTCATAATTCTGTTTATGCTTTGCTGAACTAAAACCTGCCCGGCGCAGACGTCACACCACGCCATGCCGGGAGGAAAAACGTCGACGAATTAACCGACGCTATGTTCAAGACTGATGGCCAGCAGTTTCTGTGCTTCGACAGCGAACTCCAGCGGCAGCTCGGAAAAGACATCTTTACAGAAACCATTAACAATCATGGAAATAGCATCATCTTCACTGATACCACGTTGCAGACAGTAGAACAGCTGGTCATCGCCGATTTTTGACGTTGTGGCTTCATGTTCCAGCTGCGCAGTATTGTTACGCACTTCGACATACGGGAAGGTATGCGCTGCGCTGTCTGCGCCAATCAGCATCGAGTCACACTGCGTAAAGTTACGTGCGTTTTCTGCACTTGGCAGGATCTTCACCAGACCGCGATAGCTGTTCTGGCTGTGACCCGCAGAGATGCCTTTGGAGATAATGGTCGACTTGGTGTTTTTACCAATGTGGATCATTTTGGTGCCGGTATCCGCCTGCTGTTTGCCGCTGGTCAGTGCAACTGAGAAGAACTCACCGATAGAGTTATCGCCTTTGAGGATAACGCTTGGGTATTTCCAGGTGATCGCCGAACCGGTTTCAGACTGCGTCCAGGACATTTTGGAACCGGCACCTTCGCACAATGCACGTTTGGTCACGAAGTTCAGAATACCGCCGCTGCTGTCTTTGCTGCCTGAGAACCAGTTCTGCACGGTGGAGTATTTCACTTCCGCGTCTTTGTGCAGGATCACTTCAACCACCGCTGCATGCAGCTGGTAGGTATCACGAACGGGTGCAGAACACCCTTCGATGTAGCTGACGTAACTGCCTTCGTCGGCAATCAGGATTGTACGTTCAAACTGACCCGTTTTCGCGGCGTTGATACGGAAATAGGTCGACAGTTCCATCGGGCAACGCACGCCTTTTGGCACGTAAACAAAGGTCCCGTCAGAAGCAACGGCAGCGTTCAGGGCTGCGAAGAAGTTATCCTGCGCCGGCACTACAGTACCGAGGTATTTGCGCACCAGATCAGGATATTCGTGAATCGCTTCGCCGAATGAGCAGAAGATAACGCCTGATTCCGCCAGCTTTTCACGGTAGGTGGTGGACACTGAAACGGAGTCGAAGATTGCATCGACCGCCACTTCTTTGCCTTCACGAACCGGAACACCCAGCTGCTCAAAGGCTTTTTCCACTTCACTGGTCAGATAGTTTTTACCGTCGAGTGCAGGAATACTGTGAGAATCGGCCGGAGGTTGCTGCGTGGCGCCAGGCTGAGAACCGCAGGTATCATCGCAGCTGCCACATGATGGCGCGGAGTAATAACTGTAATCCTGATAATCAAGAGGCGTGTAATACGCTTTGAGCCAGTGCGGTTCTTCCATTTTCAACCAGGCATGATAAGCCTGCAGACGGAACTCCAGCATCCACTCAGGCTCATTACGCTTCGCGGAAATGGCACGCACCACATCTTCATTGATGCCTGATGCTAATTCATCGGTTGCCAGCTGGGTAAAGAACCCTTCTTTATAGTTCGTCCCCTCGCCGACCCAAGACTGCACATCATCTGGAATTTCTACGTTGCTTCGTGACATGTTGGTTACATCGCTTTGTTTACAATAATCTTAGAGACTGAAAGCCGTTGTTTTACAGGCCGAAACTTTCGCCACACCCGCACGCATGCTGAGCTTTAGGATTATTGAATTTAAATATCTGATTCAGTCCTTCGCGGACGAAATCCACCTCGGTTCCGTCGATGAAAGGCATGGCCTTCAGCGGAACAAACAGCAAAGCGCCGTCATGTTCAAACACCAGGTCATCGCTGGCCGGTTGTTTGGTTAAATCCAGAACGTAGCCAAAGCCGGCACAGCCCGATTGTTTCACCGAGAGCTGGAGACCTTTGACGTCAGAGTCCTGCGCCATCAGAGTGTTAATCTGTTTCGCAGCAGAATCAGTCAGGCTCACACCTTGCCATACGTTGTCGTCTAAAGAGAAAGAGCCGACAGTTTCAGTTTGCATCTGTCTTACCTCATAATTTTACGGTCATAGACAAGACCTATTGTCTCTATTCTAGTGATAACAGGTACCACTTCAACCTCTTGTTTTAAGAGGGTATAGCGATCGCCCACGAGGAAAGCCACTCAATGTGCATCGGGTTAACACCTGGTCGTCGGCGGGTCTTGAACACCACAACCATCAACTGATTGAATAAATTGTCAATTTTTTGTTAAAAATTAAAATTAACCTTATAAACATTGCGGGTTAATAGCTTTCATTGTGTCTATTATAAAACATTCATCGGAAATGCCTATTTATGAATTCGCCACAACCGAAAAAATTAAAGCTCTTTTTGCTTAACTGCCTGCACACAACAAAATGAAAAAAAACCGATGAAAACGTTGATCCGGCCATTTTTTGCCAATATGATGATCATACTTTGATAATGATTATCATTCAGATAACCCGGAATACTGAGAATGGCTCAATCGGTAAATGCGTGGTTGCAAGGCAAGATCGACGAATATAAATCGAATGTCCGCGATGCTACTGTGGATTTCTACATGGCTGATGCTGCCTTACGACGCCCTGATGCACATCTGTGCCAGCTCAAACGCTTCAACAACATCTGTCTGGAAATGGCGAATCTTTGCCTGCAAAACGGGGATGACCACAGCTATCTTCATGCGCTTTGCAAATTACACAACCGCCTGATCCTTGAAATCAACAGTGTTGTCCGCTGTGAACTCTTTCGTGTTCAGAGTTATCATTTTGCACGGCATACGTTAAAACTCATCTGTCAGTATTATGCCATGATGGGCATCTGGGAAAAAGCGACGGCCTTTCAAACTGACTTCGCAAAGCGAGTCCCTTTCCAGCTTTGATTTACTATCAATGCGTTACGAAATTCTTTAAGCCAAATAAAAAGGCGGACACCCGATTGATGTATCCGCCCTCCCCTGTCACACCACTCTGTGAAACTGATTAGCACCTGTATCAGTGATCAATGACCATCGTCGTTAACCTTGAAACGCAGCACAGATTTTGTTTCTCATCAAAAATTTCAATTTGCCAGACCTGACTGCGACGCCCTGCGCGCAATGCACGACATACGCCGCGAACATGTCCCTGTCGCGCTGAGTGCATATGGCTGGCGTTAATTTCCACACCGACCACTGTCTGGCTGCCTTCGCAGCATAAGTAGCCCGCCATCGACCCCATCGTTTCAGCCAGCACTACCGAGGCACCGCCATGCAACAGCCCAAACGGTTGTGTTGTGCGGTTATCCACCGGCATAGTGGCTTCGAGAAAATCTTCGCCGAGCTGAGTAAATTCTATTCCCACATGCCCGACCATACATCCCTGACTGCGCTGATTCAGGGCGTCCAGCGTGGTACTGCGTTTCCAGAGTGGCATAGCGCTTCCTTATGTTTAGGGAATGATTTCCAGTAAGGCCTGTAACGGATGGCGGACACCGTTACCTTCAATACGTTTTACCTGACTGCGGCAAGAATAGCCGGTTGCCAGACACCGCTGGCGCGGTAATCGCTGCAAAGACGTATGCCAGGAAAGCTCGTAAATCCCCAGAGAGTTCTCGAGATTTTTAGTTTCATGCCCGTACGTCCCGGCCATTCCACAGCAACCCACACTGACGCTTTCCAGCTTCGCGCCATAGCGGGCAAAAATATCACCCCATTGTTTGCCGCTGTTGGGCAACGCCGTGCTTTCTGTGCAATGGCCAAACAGATACCAGGATTCGCCACTTTGCTGCTGAGCCGGAAGCTCTGCCAGCCACGTATCCAGCCATTCATGTACCAGCTGCACCTGGAATGAGCCACGTGATTCACCCAGGATTTCTTTATATTCGTCGCGATAACACAGCACCAGCGCAGGATCGACGCCCACCATCGGCATCCCTAATTGCGAAACCCGGTTGAGGAACAGTGACGTTTTCTTTGCTGTTTTCGCAAATCGGGTCAGGAAGCCTTTAATGTGCTGCGCTTTACCGTTCGGTGAGAAGGGTAACAAAACAGGTTTGAGGCCGAGCTTTTCAATCAGCCGGACAAAATCCGCCACTACCTGCGCGTCATAGAAACTGGTAAACGGATCCTGAACCACCAGAACATACTCGCCGCGCTGTGCAGGAGGGATCGCCTCCAGTTGCTCAAGCGTCATTGTACTGGCGCGATGCCCAAGCAGTTGCTCACGCAATGTCGGTGAAGAGAGCAAGGGCAAATCCACCATGCCGATACTTTTCCGGCTCATTTCACGCACCCATGGCTGTTTAAGGAAGAAGTTAAACAGCTTGGGTGCTTTCGCCATCAGAGGTGCATAGCTTTCCACGCCAGCCACGAAATGATCACGGGCAGGACGCAGGTAACGTGTGTGATAAAGCTGCAGGAAACGCGAGCGGAATCCGGGAACATCAATTTTAATCGGGCACTGTGTGGAACAGGCTTTACAGGCCAGACAGCCGGACATCGCCTCCTTCACTTCATGCGAAAAATCGTACTCACCTTTATTGGCGTGCCAGGTATTGCGCGTGCGGTCAATCAGGGTACGGAAACTGAGGCCTTTTTCAGGCAAGGCATTTTCCAGCGCCAGCGGATCAACACCCTGTTCTGACAGCAGGCGCAACCATTCACGTACCAGACCCGCGCGACCTTTTGGCGAATGAATGCGGCTGCCGGTGATTTTCATCGACGGACACATCGGGCTTTTCACATCGAAATTAAAACACAGACCGTTACCGTTACATTCCATCGCACCGCGGAATGACTGGCGAACCTCCAGCGGAATACGGCGATCCAGTGTGCCGCGTTTTGCCGCGTCCACTTTCATCATCGGTTCGTCACAATCCAGTGGCGCACAGATTTTACCCGGGTTGAGACGGTTATCCGGGTCGAACACGGTCTTAATCCGGCGTAACTCATGGAACAGTTCTTCGCCAAAGAATGCCGGGCTGTATTCAGCACGGAAGCCCTTTCCATGTTCGCCCCACAGCAGACCGCCATATTTTGCCGTCAGCGCCACCACTTCATCGGAAATTTGCTTGAGCAACATTTCCTGTTGTGGATCACACATATCCAGTGCCGGACGAACATGTAATACGCCCGCATCCACGTGTCCAAACATGCCGTAACTCAGATTATGGCTGTCGAGCAACGCCCGAAATTCAACGATGTAGTCCGCAAGATGCTGAGGCGGCACGCAGGTGTCTTCGGCAAAGGGCAGCGGTTTAGCCTGCCCTTTCGCGTTGCCCAGCAGTCCGACGGCTTTTTTACGCATGTTATAGATGCGCTCGATACCCGGCAGATCGGCGCAAATCTGATAGCCAATCACACCGCCTTCTTTGTCACTCATTAGCCCGTCGAGACGTTCGCACAAAGCGCTCACCTGGCTTTCAATAAGATCCGCATCATCACCCGCGAACTCGACAATGTTCAGCCCCTGCATGTCTTTGCCTTCAACATCCTTGATGTAGTCACGCACGCTGTGCCAGACAATATCCTCACGCGCCAGATTCAGTACTTTTGAGTCCACGGTTTCTACTGAAAGGGCTTTAGCTTCCACCATAAAAGGTGCGTTGCGCAGGGCCGAGTTGAACGAGTCATACTTGATGTTGACCAGACGACGCACTTTAGGAATTGGCGTGATGTTCAGCCGGGCTTCGGTAATAAAGGCCAGCGATCCCTCTGAACCGGTCAGAATACGGGTCAGGTTGAAAGTTTGCAGGTCATCACTCAGCACATGCCGCAAATCGTATCCGGTGAGGAAACGGTTTAGTTTCGGGAATTTCTCAATCACCAGCGCCCGGTTATCACGGCAACTGTCGAGCACCGTGCGGTAAATCCGCCCGATAACGGAATCTTCTTCGCCTAGTTTATCGGCAAGTTCGGTAGGAATAGCGGTGGTATCAAGCATGTCGCCGCCAAGCACGATAGCCCGGACGCCCAGAACATGATCTGAGGTTTTGCCGTACACCAGCGACCCTTGCCCGGAGGCATCGGTATTAATCATTCCGCCAAGCGTGGCGCGGTTACTGGTTGAGAGTTCCGGTGAGAAGAAATAGCCAAACGGGCGCAGGTAATCATTAAGTTGATCTTTTATTACACCAGACTCTACTTTGACCCAGCCCTGCTCGGTATTAATATCCAGAATGCGGTTCATATGACGGGACATATCAACCACAATTCCGCGGTTCAGCGACTGACCGTTGGTACCGGTACCGCCACCGCGCGGAGTGAATACCAGCGTTTTAAAACGTTCCTGCCCAGCAAGACGCGCAATCAGTGCAACGTCTGATGTGGCGATCGGGAACAGAACGGCATCCGGCAACAGCTGATAGACACTGTTGTCTGTCGCCATCGTCAGCCGGTCTGCGTACGTTGTTGTGGCATCACCCGTAAAACCGTTCTTTTTTAGCGCTTCCAAAAAATCGAGCACCAGTTGGATGACACCCGGCGCCTGAGAAATCTGTGGGATCATTGAATTATGACTCTGTCTTTGTTGTATGCCTGGCGGGCCCGAGGCGACCTGCCGGATCTGCCTTGCAGATCCACCTGTTATTTACCCAGAATAAAAACTAACATACTTCGTTTTTCCGCGCTCCGTCTGGTTGCCCTTTGTTGCATTACTTTCATGATGAATCGCAAAAAGCACGTATCAACAAATCGCGTTGCAACTAATCTTGCGGCGAGCTATCCAAAAGCGGCCGGATGTTCCATGCTTATTTCAGATTGCATGGATTTTGAACACTCTCGGTTTTGAAGACTATGAATTTTGAAGACTATGAATTTTGAATACCCAGGAGTTTGAAAGTCCCGGGTTTGAAATACAAGGTATGGAGGCATAGGGTTCGTGCCTTACTTCGTTTATCACATTGAGAAACATGAATGAATCTCCCAATTAAACGTTACGATTTACCCCAGATTATGTTTGGGGTGCTGTTTATTGCACTCATGACCGTCGCCAGTATCTGGATCGTTCAGCCCTTTATCCTTGGGTTTGTCTGGGCAGGCATGGTGGTTATCGCAACATGGCCGCTGATGATAAAGCTGCAACGCCTGCTTTGGGGACGCCGGTTTCTTGCCGTCATCATCATGACGTTGTTGCTGATCTTATTGTTTGTTTTGCCAATTGCGACGCTGGTGAGCAGCGCAATTGAAAATGGTGCGCCACTGGTTGAAATTGCCAGCCACCCTTCCTCATTACATATGCCTGATTTCCACTGGCTCAACTCTATTCCGCTGGTGGGCCATAAGCTTTACACCGGCTGGCACGCGCTGATTAATGGCGGTGGTAATGCGCTGATGAGTAAAGTTCAGCCCTATGTAGGACAAACAGCCGCGTGGTTTGTTATCCAGGCAGGGCATCTGGGCCGGTTTATTGTCCATTGTTCGCTGATGCTGTTATTCAGCGCCTTACTGTACAGCCGCGGTGAACAGGTTGCTCTGGGGATCCGCCACTTCGCCATTCGTCTGGCCGCAGAACGCGGTGATGCCGCCGTCATTCTCGCCGGGCAAGCTATCCGCGCTGTCGCTTTAGGCGTGGTCGTAACAGCCCTTGTGCAGTCAATTCTTGGTGGTATCGGACTGGCGATTGCGGGTATCCCTTATGCCACTGTCCTTACCGTAATAATGTTCGTTTGCTGCGTCGCGCAAATAGGCCCGTTGCTGATACTGATCCCGGCAATTATCTGGCTCTACTGGTCAGGCGACAACACCTGGGGCACCGTGCTTCTGGTCTGGAGTTGCGTGGTCGGGTCACTTGATAACGTGCTGCGTCCGGTTCTCATCCGCATGGGCGCGGATCTGCCTATGCTACTGATTTTATCTGGTGTTATCGGCGGATTATTTGCTTTCGGTATGATCGGGCTGTTCATCGGCCCGGTGGTACTGGCCGTATCCTATCGCCTGATTTCCCTTTGGGTACATGAAGCTCCTGAGCCGGAGATGGATCCTGAAGAAGCGCTAAAAGCACTGGATGAATAATATCGTCATTAAGTAACGCTCTGACGGCGTTGCCCATGAAATTTAATGTGGCAGCGCCTTTTTTTATTCCCTTCTTGTATCTTCATTTTTTCAACATCTGGCCTGCCCTCAAAAACTGTCCTCATTAAATAGTATGAGAATAAACCCTATTAGGAGAATTCTTACAGACTAAATACCTTGAGAAACTTAGTATTATTAACAGTTCGGATTTCAACCCACTGATATATATACAGGCTTTCCCCTGAGCCGGTATACCCCAAATTGCTGTGTGTAGTCTTTGCCTGTCATCTATGACGGGCCTTTTTTTTATTTATTGCCAGCTGAAATTGTCAGAATATTTTAATTATTGCCCCCACAACTATCCGACGAAATCTCCGTTTTTTTCTTACCTTCTCCGGTATATTTATTCGCCACTGATTATTCGCCACTGAATTGAACGAAAATAAAAGGCCATCACCCGGGAGTGACAGCCTTTACTTTATTGCTTTAAAAATTACTTTATGGACCGGGTTACTTTTCCGCTAATGCCAGCCAGGTTTGGACAACCGTATCCGGGTTCAGCGACAGACTGTCAATTCCCTCATCCATCAGCCATTGCGCAAAGTCCTGGTGATCAGAAGGCCCTTGCCCGCAGATGCCGACATATTTCCCCTGTTTTTTGGCTGCTCTGATTGCCATTGAAAGCAGTGCTTTGACGGCTTCATTTCGCTCGTCAAAGAGTTCAGAAACCACACCAGAATCGCGATCCAGCCCCAGAGCGAGCTGAGTCATATCATTCGAACCAATCGAGAAGCCATCAAAGTGTTCGAGGAACTGATCCGCCAGTAAAGCATTCGACGGTATTTCACACATCATGATGACTTTCAGCCCGTTTTCGCCGCGCTTCAGTCCCTGATTAGCCAGTTCGGCTACGACGGCTTCAGCCTGAGCCACGGTACGCACAAACGGTATCATCACTTCAACATTGGTGAGATCCATATCATTACGCACGCGCTTCATTGCTTCGCACTCGAGTGCAAAACAATCACGGAAGCTATCTGAAACATACCGACCCGCACCACGGAAGCCGAGCATCGGGTTTTCTTCATGCGGTTCATACTTCTCGCCGCCTACCAGATTGGCATATTCGTTTGATTTGAAATCAGACAAACGAACGATGACGCGTTTTGGCCAGAATGCTGCGCCAAGCGTCGCGATCCCTTCGGTCAGGCGCGCGACGTAGTATTCACGCGGGCTGTCGTAGCCCTGAATCAGCTTGCTGATTTCTTCCTGAAGTTCCGGCGATTGCTGATCAAACTCCAGCAAGGCTTTAGGATGGACGCCAATCATGCGGTTGATGATAAATTCCAGACGCGCCAGCCCGACACCTTCATTGGGCAAACACGCGAAATCAAAGGCGCGATCCGGATTGCCGATATTCATCATAATTTTCAGCGGTAATTCTGGCAGCTCATCGATTTCAGAACTTTGTACGGTGAAATCCAGCTCATCCTGATACACATACCCGGTATCGCCTTCTGAACAGGAAACCGTGACTTTCTGATTTTCAGTGAGTTTTTCCGTGGCATCTCCGCAACCGACAACAGCAGGAATCCCCAGTTCACGGGCGATAATCGCGGCGTGGCAGGTGCGGCCTCCGCGGTTAGTGACGATGGCCGAGGCCTTTTTCATGATCGGCTCCCAATCGGGATCCGTCATATCTGTCACGAGGACATCACCTGCTTTAACGTGATGCATTTCGCTGATGTCGTGGATTATCTTGATGGGCCCTGCACCGATGCGATGACCAATTGCACGCCCTTCAACCAGCACTTTACTGCTGCCATTGAGCTGGTAACGTTCCATCACCTGCCCGTTTGAACGCACGGTCTCAGGACGCGCCTGCACAATATAAAGTTTGCCGTTATGACCATCTTTTGCCCATTCGATATCCATCGGACGGCCATAGTGTTTTTCGATGAGCAAAGCCTGACGCGCCAGCGCCTGCACTTCATCGTCGGTCAGGGAGAATCGGGTACTCAGCTGTGCCGGCACATCTTCAATCTGAACTTGTTTACCGTGTTCCTGGCTGGGTGCATAGACCATGCGGATTTTCTTTGAGCCCATGGTACGACGAACAATCGAAGGTTTTTTCTTCTCAAGCGTCGGCTTATGCACATAGAACTCGTCAGGATTCACCGCCCCCTGCACCACCATTTCACCCAGGCCGTAGGCAGAAGTGATAAAGACGACCTGATCAAAACCCGATTCAGTATCAATGGTAAACATCACGCCAGCCGCAGCGAGATCTGAACGCACCATGCGTTGCACACCGGCAGATAACGCCACCCCGCGGTGGTCGTAGCCCTGATGCACACGATAAGAAATGGCGCGGTCGTTAAAGAGGGAAGCATAAACATGTTTCACAGCCGTCATTACCGCATCGAAGCCCTGAACGTTCAGGAAAGTTTCCTGCTGCCCGGCGAAAGACGCATCGGGCATATCTTCGGCTGTGGCTGATGAACGTACGGCAAAAGAGGCATCCGGCTCGCCTTCAGAAAGCTGCTGATAAGCCTCACGAATCGCCTGCTCAAGTTCTGGCTGGAATGGCGTCTCAATGATCCACTGACGAATTTGTGTGCCCGCTCTGGTCAGTTGTGCGATGTCGTCCACATCCGTGTTATCCAGCAGTTCATGGATATGGTGGTTTACGCCGCTTTGATCGAGAAAATCATTAAATGCCTGCGACGTCGTTGCAAAACCATTTGGAACGGAAACACCCAGGTCAGACAAATTAGTGATCATTTCTCCGAGGGATGCGTTCTTGCCCCCGACTTTATCAACGTCGTTCATACCCAGTTGGTTGTACCAGATAACATTGCGTAAATCGGGATCGGGATGAGCCATGAAACAATCCTTTCTTATTTATTTACAGTAATAGTCAACAGGAGTGTAAAACCGGTTATTCCACCGCTGCCTGCGACACTTTTTGTGTCACTTAACAACGCTTTCATTTTGAGACTAGCATAATGATCCATAAGAGATGGACAGGTGAATCGATCCAGCAAATCAAACTATTTTTGTTTAGGAAAATTCCCGCCCCCGGATTTTTGTTACTGACGTGAACTGAGCATTATTCCTTATGAATCATGAAGAAGTTATCTCCCTTTCCGATCAGTGATTCATGCTAACAGAGCTGCTGAAGCCGTGCTGAAGCAAATCAAAAACCTGCGAGGAATCGCGAAAAATTTAAAATGCCATTTCATTTTTTACAGCAGTTTTGCGCACTGTCTCGCAGCAATGACGATAAGTTGGGATTGCAAAGGAATTACCCTTTTTATTTCCTTCAATTCTGGTTATTACTTAATAAGCTGCGAGACATCGGCGCGAATAAATAAAATGAAGTGATTTAATTCAGGAGTCATTTGTGGACAGATGCGTGTTTTACATTTCCGATGGTACGGCTATCACGGCAGAGGTTTTGGGCCATGCGGTGCTTTCTCAATTTCCGGTCAACGCGACCACTTACTCGTTACCTTTTGTGGAAAGTGAGGAACGTGCGAGAACTGTCTGCAAGCAGATTAACGAAATCTTTGAAAAAACGGGTGCCCGTCCGCTGGTGTTTTACTCAATTATTTCCCCCAACATCCGCGACATCATTAATGGCAGCGAAGGGTTTTGCCAGGATATCGTTCAGTCACTGGTGGCACCTTTGCAAAATGAACTGGGGGTCGATCCCACTCCCATTGCCAACCGGACGCATGGCCTGACGGCCAGTAACATCACTAAATATGATGCGCGCATTGCCGCCATTGATTACACGCTGGCACACGACGATGGTATTTCCCTGCGCAATCTCGATCAGGCGCAAGTGATTTTACTGGGCGTTTCTCGCTGCGGTAAAACCCCCACCAGCCTCTATCTGGCGCTTCAGTTCGGTATCCGCGCGGCTAACTATCCGTTTACTGCTGACGATATGGATAACATCCAGCTGCCCTCAGCACTGAAACCGCATATGCATAAATTGTTTGGTCTGACGATTGATCCGGAACGTCTGACAGCCATCCGTCAGGAGCGCGTTGAAAACAGCCGATACGCTTCTTTGCGCCAGTGCCGGATGGAAGTTTCGGAAGTGGAAGCATTATTTCGCAAGAATAAAATCCGCTATCTCAACAGTACGAATTATTCCGTTGAAGAGATATCAGCGAAGATTATGGACAGCTTCGGCATGAGTCGCCGTATGTTCTGAATCCATTTCCTGATTTGGGTGGCATATCCTGGCGAGAGTGGTTGAATTCATCTGTTTTTGGGTTATTGTGATCGCCATCACTTCCCGGTATTCCTGCCGCAGAGAAGAAACAAATTTTCGAGAGCACCATGTCACAAACAGATGAACTGCGTACGACGCGCATCGACAGCCTGATTACGCCTCAGGCATTGGCAGACAAATTGCCAATTTCCCCGTCGGTCGCACAACACGTGATGGAATCACGTAAACGGATTGAAAAAATTGTCAGCGGCGAAGATCAGCGCCTGCTGGTTGTCGTCGGCCCCTGCTCTATTCACGATATTGAAGCGGCGATTGATTACGCGGGAAAACTGCGCGTATTACGTGACAAGTATCAGGACCGTCTTGAAATCGTGATGCGCACGTATTTTGAGAAACCCCGTACGGTTGTTGGCTGGAAGGGCTTGATCTCCGATCCTGAGCTGAACGGTTCATGCCGTGTGAATGACGGTATTGAGGTGGCGCGCAAAGTCCTGCTGGCCGTTAATGAGCTCGGTATTCCTACTGCTACCGAATTCCTGGATATGGTGATCGGCCAGTATATTGCTGACCTCATCAGCTGGGGCGCGATTGGCGCACGTACCACGGAAAGCCAGATCCATCGTGAAATGGCGTCAGCCCTGTCCTGCCCGGTTGGCTTTAAAAATGGTACCGACGGCAATACACGTATCGCCATTGATGCCATACGTTCCTCACGCACCAGCCATATGTTCCTGTCACCGGATAAAACCGGTCAGATGACCATTTACCGCACATCAGGCAACCCTTATGGTCATGTGATCATGCGGGGCGGTAAAAAACCTAACTATCATGCCGAAGATTTGGAGCAGGCTTGCCAGAATCTGGCCGAGTTTGATTTGCCTCAGCGTCTGGTGGTCGATTTCAGCCACGGCAACTGTCAGAAACAGCACCGCCGTCAGCTGGAGGTGGCAGAAGACATTTGCCAGCAGATCCGCAGCGGTTCGACGGCCATTGCCGGTATTATGGCGGAGAGTTTCCTGATAGAAGGCACACAGGCGATTCATCCGGGTAAACCGTTAGTTTACGGCAAGTCAGTCACTGACCCTTGTCTGAACTGGGAAGATACTGAAACCCTGTTGTCGATGCTGGCTCAGGCCACTGACAGCCGGTTCTGATCCCTTTCTGATCACTTTTTAAAGGGCAATGTCGTTGCCCTTTTTTATCCCTGCTGTTCCCTGCTTCCCCTGACCTCCTGTGTTTGCCTTCTAAAATCCCCGTGCTATCCCTCTTAAATTAAAGGGTTACCTTGCAGAAATTACATTCCATCAACAAAATTTTCTTGATGTGTTCATGCAATGATTTGATAATGATTATCAAATTGATATTAATTCCCATTACCAAGTGTGGGTTTGCGGAATTGCATCTAAAATATTATTACAAATCATTCATATAACATCGCGAGTTTTAACCCGCCAGATAGCGGGTGACTTAGGCTAACGAGGAGACAGCAATGCATTCAGTTCACTATCAGGATTATTTACAGGCTAAAGAAGCTAACCCAGGTAAATATGCCCGCGATCTGGCGGCGCTTTTGGGTATCAGCGAGGCGGAATTAACCGCATTACGCGTTTCCCATGATGCCGCACGACTGGATGTGGATGCCCGCACCTTGCTGGCGGCTCTGGAAAATGTTGGCGGCACAAAATCGATTACCCGTAACGACTTCGCGGTACACGAACAGCAAGGTCGCTATGAGAATCAGCATCTGAATGGTCATGCTGGTCTGATTCTCAACCCGCGCGCCCTGGATTTACGCCTGTTCCTGCAACACTGGCAGCATATTTTCAGTATGTCCGAGACCACGTCCCGCGGCGTTCGCCACAGCATTCAGTTTTTTGATGCTCACGGCGGTGCGGTGCATAAAGTCTACAACACCGATGAAACCGATATGGCGGCCTGGAACGCGCTGATTGCACAGTATAAAAGCGATATCAATCCGCCATTGCAAATTGAAGCTGCGCCACCGGCTCCGGCAGTGAAAGCGGCTGACACCAGCACAATCGATGCAGACTGGCGCGCAATGACCGACGTTCATCAGTTTTTCCAGTTACTGAAACGTCATGACATTACCCGTCAGCAGGCCTTTGAAGCGGTGGGTGATGATCTTGCATGGCGTGTGGAAAATGGTTCCCTGACCCGTTTGCTCAACATCGCTAAAGATGACCAAAACGAAATTATGATTTTTGTTGGTAACCGCGGCTGTGTGCAAATCTTTACCGGTAAGATCGAAAAAGTCATGCCGCACGGTGAGTGGATCAACGTATTCAATGAACGTTTCACGCTGCATCTGGTGGAAAGCGCCATCGCACAAAGCTGGATCACCCGTAAGCCGACCAAAGATGGTTTCGTCACCAGCCTGGAATTGTTTGCTGCCGACGGAACTCAGATTGCTCAGCTTTATGGACAGCGTACCGAAGGCACACCAGAGCAGACACAGTGGCGTGAGCAGCTGGCTCAGCTCAGCAGCGAAGGCATTGCAGCATGAAACTCACCCTGAAAGCCCTGTTCGCTACCGGCACATTGCTGGTAGCGCCGCTGGTACATGCCGCTGAAAAGCTGGTCAGCATCGGCGGCGATGTGACCGAAATTGTTTATGCCCTTGGGGCAGGCAATGAACTGGTAGCACGCGACAGCACAAGTCTGAGCCCGAAAGCTGTACTGGCGCTGCCGGATGTCGGTTATATGCGCCAGCTGAATACCGAAGGCATTTTATCTATGCATCCCTCAATGGTACTGAGCAGCGAACTGGCAGAACCGTCACTGGTGTTACAGCAGTTATCGCAAAATGGCGTAAAGGTCGTTCGTGTGCCGGGCACGCCTTCTATTGAAACGGTTCCAAAAAAAATCGAAGTTATCGCCGGTGCCCTGAACCGTCAGGCTGAAGGCGAAAAACTGATTGCTATTTATCGTTCACAGCTTTCAACCATTCGCCACGATGAGTTGCCGGTAAAAATGCTGTTTGTGATGAGCCACGGCGGCATGTCTTCTATGGCTGCGGGGCAAAATACGGCGGCAGATGCGATGATCACGTCCGTTGGCGCCAAAAACGCTATGCAGGGATTCAGTCGTTACCGTCCCCTTTCTCAGGAAGGAGTGATTGCCAGTGCGCCGGATATTCTTCTGCTGACCGCAGACGGTGTCAAAACGCTCGGCGGGCTGGATCAGGTATGGAAACTACCGGGTGTGGCCATGACGCCTGCCGGTAAAAACAAACGCGTTTTGGTACTGGATGATATGTCGCTGCTGGGCTTTGGCCTGCAAACTCCGGCGGTAATGGCGCAGCTTCGTCAGGCGGCGGAACAAGCGAAATGAGCAGCATGAGCCCTCCAATGCCATCACGACGCCGCTCGCCGGTTTGGGCGCTGATCGGACTCGGCGGTGCTCTGCTGGTTCTGGCGATTCTGGCAGCCAACACCGGCGCGATGGCGTTGTCCCTCAGAACGCTGCTTTCGCGTCCTTTTGATGATGATCTCTGGCAGGTCTGGCTGACCATCCGTCTGCCACGCGTTTTACTGGCTGTCGTGGTCGGCTGTGCGCTGGCAACTTCCGGTGCCGTGATGCAGGGATTATTTCGTAACCCTCTTGCGGATCCCGGTTTGCTTGGGATCAGCAGCGGTGCGGCGCTGGCCGTCGCACTGACCATTGTTATGCCCCTCGCCCTGCCTCCGCTTCTGGCACTTTACAGCCATATGATCAGCGCCTTTTTCGGCAGTCTGGCGATTTCAGCCATTGTGTTTACCCTGAGCCGTTTCGGGCATGGCGGATTATCACGTCTGCTACTGGCGGGGATCGCCATTAACGCGCTGTGTGGCGCTGCTGTGGGCGTTCTGACGTATGTCAGTGATGACCAGCAATTGCGCCAGTTTTCGCTGTGGAGCATGGGCAGTCTGGGTCAGGCGCAATGGCCGACACTGGCCGTCGCTTCTTCGCTGATCCTGCCGGCCTGTGTTGCGGCGCTGTTCATGGCGCGACGTCTGAATATTCTGCAACTGGGTGAAGAAGATGCCCATTATCTGGGCGTGAATGTCCGGCGTACTCAGTTGCAGTTATTGCTGCTGAGCGCGTTGCTGGTGGGTGCTGCGGTGGCGGTTTCTGGCGTTATCGGCTTTATCGGGCTGGTCATCCCGCATCTTTTACGTATGCGAATAGGTGCCGACCATCGCTGGCTGTTGCCAGGTTCAGCCATGGCCGGAGCCTGTCTGTTATTGCTGGCGGATACGCTGGCCCGCACGCTGGTCGCCCCGGCAGAAATGCCGGTGGGTTTACTGACCAGTTTGCTTGGCGGCCCGTATTTTCTCTGGCTGATCCTGCGCCCGGGAGTACCACGCAATGTCTGATGTTTCCTTATCTATGATGGCAAAAAACCTGACGTATTCTGTCAATGGTCGCCGGCTGATTGATGATGTGTCGCTCAGTCTGGAAAGCGGCGAAATGGTGGCACTGATCGGGCCAAACGGCGCAGGTAAATCGACACTGTTGCGGATGTTAACCGGTTATCTTGCCCCGGATTCCGGGCAATGTTCGATGATGGGCAAGCCTCTGAACGACTGGCAGGCGCAGGAACTGGCACGCACACGTGCGGTAATGCGCCAGAACAGTACGCTGGCTTTCGGATTTAGTGTGCGTGAAGTACTGACGCTCGGGCGTTCGCCACACGGACAGCAGAATATGCAGCTCGCGCTGGCGGAGGTGATGGCGCAGACAGGCTGCCTGAATCTGGCTGAGCGAGACTATCGCCAGCTATCCGGCGGCGAACAACAGCGCGTTCAGCTTGCGCGGGTATTAATCCAGCTCTGGCAACCTGAGCCTGCCCCGCGCTGGCTGTTTCTCGATGAACCGACTTCTGCGCTCGATTTGTATCATCAGCAACATGCGCTGCGCCTGTTACGTCAGTTAACGCAACAGACACCGCTGGCTGTGTGTTGTGTTTTGCATGACCTGAATCTTGCCGCACTGTATGCCGACCGGATTATTTTGCTGCACGGCGGGAAAGTCGTTGCCAGCGGGACTCCGGCTCAGGTGCTGAGCGAAGAAACGCTGAGTCGCTGGTATCAGGCCGATTTAAACGTCTGCCCGCATCCGGAGACTGCGTTACCTCAGGTTTTTCTGCGCCAGTAAAACGCGGTTAATAAAAGAAAAGCCACAAGGCAGTTCGCTTTGTGGCTTTTTTGTCAACTGGAGCAGGATATTTCCAGATGTTTTCCCCAGTCCGGCGGCAGCGCCGCCATCGCATCATACTGCGGCGCGTCGCTGTACGGATCACGCAACGCCTGATGCAACTGGGTCAGCGCACTAATGTCATCTTTTTCGGCGCGTTCAATGGCCTGCTGCGCCAGATAATTCCTCAGGATAATTCTCGGATTACGCTGCTTCATCGCCTCCTGACGAGTCGCGTCAGCAACTTCTTCGGTCAGCAGGCGCTGGCGATAAGCCTGATACCAGCTGTCGAAAGCCGCACGATCGATAAACTCATCCCGCAGCGGCGAAGTGGCCTGTTGCTGTTCGGTCTGACTTAATAACCGGAAGGTTTGGGTGAAATCCCTGCCCTCTTTCGCCATCAGACTCAGCAGGCCGGTCAGCAGGTCGTTGTCCAGTTTGTTCTCGGTGAAAAAGCCCAGCTTGCCGCGCATCAGCGTACCGTAAGCCTTCATCAGCGCCGGTTCGTACTCGCCCAGCGCAGTCTGTAATTGTTCCGTGGTCATCAGGCCGGACAGCGTCTGCGCCAGACGATGCAAATTCCAGTACGCCACGGCGGGCTGATTATCGTAGCTGTAACGTCCCTGATGGTCGGAATGATTGCAGATGTAACCCGGCTGATAGTCATCGAGAAAACCGAACGGGCCATAATCAATGGTCAGCCCGAGAATAGACATATTGTCGGTATTCATCACGCCGTGGGCGAACCCGACACTTTGCCATTGCGCCATCAGACTGGCGGTACGACCGACAACCTCAGTAAACCAGCGCTGATAACGCGACGATTCAACCGGTTCACTTTCCAGCAATTCGGGCCAATGGTGAGCAATGACATAATCGGCCAGTTGCTTCACCTGTTCGGGCTGCTTACGATAATAAAAGTGTTCGAAATGTCCGAAACGAATATGGCTTTCGGCTACGCGGATAAGCATCGCGCCGCGCTCGGGCTGTTCACGAAAAACAGGCTCATCGCTGGTGGCGATTGTCAAAGCGCGGGTGGTCGGGATCGATAAATGATGCAGCGCTTCTGAGGCCAGAAACTCACGCACGACGGACCGCAATACTGCACGACCATCGCCCATGCGTGAATAGGGTGTCAGGCCAGCCCCTTTCAGGTGCCAGTCAGCACGTTTTCCGCCGGGCAAAACCTGTTCGCCGAGAAGAATTCCACGTCCGTCACCCAGCTGACCGGCCCATACACCAAACTGATGCCCGCTGTAGACCTGCGCCACGGGCAGCATGCCCGGGAAAAATTTCTCGCCGCACCAGTATTCACGGTGATCGGCGCCGAAAAGAGATTCATCCAGCCCCAGCTCCTGCGCCAGCGACTCGCTATGATAAAGCAGGCGCGCACCTTTGAGTGGCGTCGGTTGCAGCGCGGTGTAAAAACCGGGCAGTTGGTCTGCGTAATGGTGTTCGAATTGCGGCATAAATCCCCCTTTTCTTTAGTGTAGGTCTGCACCGTCCCGATTAACACGGAGTAAATGCAGGGAGATTATGGGCAGTCGCCATAAAAAATCCCGGTACAGCGGGTGCTGACCGGGATCGCGAATATCAGGACGACAGTGACGATTATTGAAATTGAGCTGGCCGGTTGAGCAGGCTGTCCAGCTCAGCGGGGTCAACGCCAGGCCATAACAGGCCTTTTACGCCCTGCACATCCTTCTTACGCAATGCATCGAAATACTCCTGACTGTCCAGTCCGTCGACCACGATATTGCGGCAAAAACGGTTAACATTGCGGATCAATGACGGCATCACGATAGTAAAATGCTCCCCGTCATAAAGTTGCCAGAAGAGGTTTTTATCCAGTTTCACCCACTGGAACAGATGGTCAAAAATCGGCGCCATCGTAATACTCCCGGAGCCAAAGTTTTCCAGCCACAAGGTAAAATGCTGCTTGAGTGCGACCAGTTGCGCGTTACTCCTTCCCTGAGAAAGCTGTGGAAATGATTCGCTCAGATTGAGATGAATAAAAGAATGCGCTTTAAAAGCCTCACGAATCTTTTCATCGCCGAGCAATAAAGCCACCTGTTTTTCTTCAACACTGATATTCAAGATTACCTGATTGTCGTGAAACCATTGGGCGTGTTCATTCGCCCAGACTTGCTGTTCGTCGAGAAAACTCAATAACTGCTGTGGAGATAACAGGTTTAACACCAGTTCCGTGGGCATAACCAGCTTGCTGTCTGCGCTTGAAAAACGGCAAATTAATTCTACGGCAAGCAATTTCCCTTCAGTCGTGTAGACCGGCTGACACAGATAGCTACTGTTAAAGGCCGTATCGAATTGTATTTTCATTTTTATCCAAAACATCAACGGCATTGCGAATTGATTAATAACCTTTTTGACCATCAATCAAATCATAAAGATGCCGGAGCCCCGAGGCGTAACCTAAACGTTAGAGAAATTGATATCAAGAAAGAGCCAGTCCGGTTGCCAGTTTGCAGCGACAATGGTGCTGATGACTGCAAAATAAAATGTTGCAAGATGTGATTCCCCCTTCTCACCTTCTCATTGAGGGATATGTCAGTCAATACAGGGGTTTCAGACTAATCTTATCTTCAGCAATGAAAACACGCAACGTGCAGTGCGAGCGCTATCAGACATATTTAGACAAATTAATGGTCATTATTTGAGCTGGCATCTCAACGGCAGCCTCTCCAGGTATTTTAGTTAATGGTTATAGTGTCTTATGAGAAATCGCACAAGGTGTGCTGCGGCAGATGAAGAGTTAACCCTGAACTCTTTCATTCTTCTAAAAGAATAATAAATCTGAGGTTATTAACAATGTCAGTGGCGCTATGGTTAAAAGAAGCGGTTCTGGAAAGCCGCACTATCAGTTTGCACCCTTTACGTCATGGCCATGCGGATGCACTGGCTGAAGCCGCTGCCGACGGCGAATTATGGGAGCTTTGGTTTACCTCCGTTCCGCGCCCGGAAACGGTTGGGAAGTATATCGATGATGCACTGAGTGAGCAGGCGGCGGGCCGCGCACTGCCGTTCGTTGTCGTCCATAACGAAACGCAAAAAGTCATCGGCACATCGCGATTTTCCAATGCTGATGTGAAAAACCACCGGCTGGAAATTGGCTTTACCTGGTATGCGCAACGTTTTCAGCGAACGTCGGTGAATACCGAATGTAAGGCACTGATGCTGGAATATGCGTTTGAAACACTTCAGGCGATTGCCGTTGAATTCAGAACTCACTGGCATAATCATAAATCACGCGCAGCGATAACCCGTCTGGGGGCTAAACAGGATGGCGTATTACGTAATCACAGCAAAAATGCTGACGGAAGTTATCGCGACACAGTGGTGTTTTCCATCATTGACCATGAATGGCTGATGGTGAAAAGAAGTCTGCAACATAAACTGAATCGTATGTGAAATGAGTCACTATGCCTTATGATCTCAAAGGGGCTGATACAGCCCCTGTGGTCTTATGCTGTACTTCGCTCGTTCCAGGCGTCGGTATATTGAATATTCCCGTCAACATACTTCCAGGTTATCTTCTCATAACGAAGTGCGACATTTTCCATATGGCCTGTGCCAGGGCAGCCACGGGTATCATGCATCATTGGAGTGACTGAAATGACCTTTACGGTTTCAAGCAAAATGTTGAAGTACTCGACTTCCTGCCCTGCATCGTTGATGCAATACCATTTGATTTCTGCAGAGTGCAACGTTTGGCCTGTACCCACTGCCTTGTACAAGTAAGGACTTGATGAGTCAATTTCCTTATCAAACTGGAAAGGAGCATGTTGTCGAGTACCTGTTAGCTTCCCTGTATTGCTATCAGTTGGAATACTCAGGTTATGGTGAATCGATCTTAGTTCTATGCTTCCTTCACGATCCTTTACATCAGATGAACCACGGATATTTGCACCGCCATCGTCTTTAAGCCATAAGTGAACTGGTACAGCCATTGATTTAGCTCCTTGCTAATCGTATAACCATTTACCGGCTTTAGCCGACTCTATCAACATACCAATTGTAAAATCTGGTACTTGAACTGGTACTACTTTTTTGAATGGATTCCAAGAAACACGTACATCTGGGTAATATGTTTGAGTACTATAATTACTTTTTTCAACATTGAACTTTGCAAAGTACTCATTCATTAAATCATCAATTTCATACTCATCAATGCTCAGGTCAGTATCGAGATCCGTATCAGGTGTTAGTTCTACCTTTTTAATATTGAACAGATATGTACCGGCATAAGGTCGGATGAAGTCATAGATTTGTTGTTCAACATTGTCTACCATAATTTATCATTTTCCCTTGCTATCATGTTGTAATCACGAATTGACTTGTAAGTGATTTCAGAAACATCAGCAGCAAGTACAATAATACCAAGTAAGGGAATACTCCGGCCTACAAATGGGGCTATATTACGTACCATGACTCGTCTTGTTGTCCAAGGCGTATATCCCCCTAACCAAGTTGGTAGAGAGATTCCAAAAGGAAATTTCGACTTCTTAAAGACAGTTCGTGCTGCTTTAGATGCGTATGAAGTACCTTTAGTTGCCCCCATTGGTTTCGCTCTGGTTGATTGATCATTTCTGCCAGAAAGAATTGCAACTATAGCTCCGAAATCTACGATACCTAATCCGAATTGATCTACTGTATGTTCGCAGAAGATCATAAAAAGCATCTCACCAGCAGTTAAATTTGACTTACCCGCATAAAAGTAAGTTCCATTTAGTTCTTCAACCGTATCCATACCTCCCCCCTTTTACGTGACGCCTAAAGAGTATACAAGCAGTTATAATAATTAACTATTAAAACAACCCTGCAAAATATCCGAATACATTTTAGTTTATGATGCGGGTCACCTATAAGTAATGAGCTTCCTTTATTTAAATCATTAAAATACGATTAATCTCTAATTACCCCCCTAGTTTAACCATTATGAGTAAGTCTTTTTATAAATCTTATTTTAGAAGATATTAATACCCAAGGACCTAAGTAAATTAAATGCGCTGATGGTGAAGAGAAGTCTGCAACATAAGCTGAGCCGGGGATAAAATAGATTCCGGAGAAAGCGTGGTCAGTGCCCTCTCCGGAATTCAAACTTACTGAATGCAACGCACCAGCCAGGATTGCAGTTCGGTCAGTTCTGCCTGCATTGCAGGATTTTGTTCAATGATTTTCTGGCACGTCTGTCCGACATCCTGCGCGTGATAGCGCGTACCGACGAGTGCATCGGCTAAAGCCAGTAACGGTGCAGGGTTCAGGCTGTCAGTGAAAATCTGCGCGCGGCTGATGCTGCCTTTTTCAACGTCAAAGTGGATATCCACACCGCCCCAGACAAAACGTTCATTCAGCAGATGGCTGAACGCGGGTGCCTTGCCAAAATTCCATTCCCAGCTGCTTTGCTTGGTAAATCGCTCCGGGAAGCCCGGAATATCAGGGAAAACATCCGGCGAGATAATTTCCGGTTCCACACCCGCACCGTACCAGTCAAAGAACGCGGCAGTGACGGCTTCGCAGATTTGCTCATGGTTAATCTCCGGCACAAATTCACTGAGATTTGCCACCCTTGAGCGCACTGACGTAATTCCCTTTGCCTGCAGCTTCTTGATATCAGGATTGAGATAGTTTGCCAGACGGCTGAGGTCAGCGTTGAGCAGCAATGTGCCGTGATGAAAACCACGGTCTGTCGTTTCACGATAGGCTGAACCGGAGATTTTCCGCTCCCCTTCTGCGGTCTGAACCACCAGATCGTTACGGCCGGAGGCGCTGGCTTCGATGCCTAATCGTTTCAATGCATTGAGAATGATGTTGGTCGAGACACTTTTGTCATATTCCGGTTTGCCGGCCATGAACGTAAAGCAGGTATTTCCCAAATCATGAAACACCGCGCCACCGCCGCTGCTGCGACGTGCCAGGCGAATGCCGTCTTCTTCCATTCTTCGGGTATTACATTCTTTCCAGGGATTTTGCGCCTGCCCGATCACCACGGTTTCGGCATTACGCCACAGGAATAAAACCCGCTGAGTCGTCATTTCGCGGAAGATGCAATCTTCTACAGCCAGGTTAAACCAGGGATCATAAGAATCGGAAAGTAATAGTCTGAGAGGTTTCATCGCATATTCATCCTGAATGAGTCTGCTCTGATAATAACAGCAAAAAACAGGATGAAATACGCAGTGAAATCAGGGGGAATGGGGTTTATGCCGTATCAGATACGGCGGGCCTGCCAGTAGACTTTGCGCCAGTAGACATTATCGAGCGAAGAGCGCGTAACGCCCTGACTGGTCGAGGCGTGGATAAACTGGTCTGCGGTATCGTAAATTCCGACGTGCAAGCCGTTCTCACCGCCGCCGGTTTTAAAGAAAACCAGATCGCCGGGAAGCAGTTCATCACGGGAAACTTTCGTGCCGATTTTAGTCTGATCGACCGTGGTTCTTGGTAATACCACCCCAAAACGATCGCGATAAGTACGAAAGACAAAACCGGAACAGTCGACACCGCTGGGCTGTAAACCGCCATAACGATAAGGTGCGCCGTGCCACTGACTGAGCTGGTCATTGAGCTCGGCAACAACGGTAATGGAATCAGCAAACCGGCCACTTGGCGGTGGAGCGTGGCTGCTGCAACCGTTAAGAATTAACGCGGCAACAGCCAGCAGGGAATACATGGATACGGACGACCAGCGCATAGTGCATTCCTTCCTCAATAGCGTCACGGCATCACCGGACCACGTAGGTTTGCGCGGGCCGGATAAGTCGCCGTTATCTAAGAACTAATAGAATTTAGCGCTATTTTATCCGTCATCCAATCTTTTATGATGATTTTTATCGTTTCAGAATAAATTTAATCGGGCTTTTTGGCCGGTTTGCTGTGAATCAGCCACACACCGGACAAGATAAGTAAGCCGCCCACCGTTTTGGTTAAGCTGATGCTTTCATTGAACCAGGGCAATGTGACGGCCGCGATATACACCAGCGCATAGCTCAGACTGAGCAAGGTATATGCGCGGTTAAGCGGCAGATGCCGCAAGGCAAAAAACCAGCAGCCCATGGATAATACGTACCCGCATAACCCAAAAAATACCGCAATCAGCGCGCTTAAATGGCTAAGAATAAACGAGGTGTCAATGGCGGACAGAGCAATCCACGGGATCTGCACCACCCCCCATTTCATCAGCAACTGCGCTGTGGTCACCAGCACCACACTGGCTCCGCTCCACAGATAGCCTTTCATAAGCTGATACTCATCAGTGCAATTCCGGACATGATTAACGCGACGCCACACCAGTGGCGCCCGTCGACATATTCATGGAAAAACCAGCGGGCACACAAGGTGATCAGCACGAAATTCAGACTGAGCATGGGATACGCCAGACTCAGCGGCAGCAGCTGTAACACCCGCAGCCACAGCAGCATGCCGATGCCCAACAGCAGCACCGCCAGCCCCAGCCAGCGCAGCACGCGCGCCATTCCGTCAGCGGACACCTGCGCGGCCTGCTTCTGACAAAGCTGACCGGCACAGGTAATCACACTGACCGCCAGAACCAGTAGGAGTCCGGTCATGGAAGTTTTTTGTAGAACAGTATCGCCTGACGATCAAACTTCACTGTTTGGTCAGCCACTGGCAGGGTTGATTTTATTTGTGCGTTGCGGTCAAGCCTGAGGATCACGGATACATTTCCTTCCTGACGGGCTTTCTGCAACCATGCAGGGAACCCCGCCGCATCAATAAAGTTATCTTTGGCATCAGGATAACTTAATCCGTATTGCAGCTCGCCTTTTTCATCAAACATCAGAATATCACTGCGCTTTAGCGACCAGGCAACCGCAGTGGCCACCCCGACATTATCCGCCAGGATAAAACGACTGTCCTGCAACAGGTCGAAGTGCTGCTCTAAAAAGACCTGCGGTTGTTTGGAATCGATAATTTTCTGCGGAATGGCTTGTCCGACCAAAAGCGCAAATACCAGCGGGCAGACAGCGCCCCAGTACCAGCGTTTTTTCACATCGGTCAGAGACATCGCCCCTGCCAGCGCCCATACGGCAAAACACAGAATACCGATCAGAGCACGCGGTAATTCCGTGCGGGTAAAGACGGCTTTAACGTGGAACGGCAGAATGCCGGATATCACCAGCACTGCGACCGCCATCAGAACACCAAAGATGATGTTGATGACACCATTCGCTTTCAGCGAGCGTAATTTACCTGACAGGCGGATCTGTTCGAGATGATCAGCCATCAGCAAGGCCATCGGCGCAAAGCACGGCAGAATGTAGGTCGGCAGTTTGCCTTTGGCGATGCTGAAGAAGATCAGCGGCATAATCGCCCAGCTCAGCAGGAAGAACAGCTCCGGACGCATAACCCGTTTCGTCCAGCCTTCGCGCAATGCGCCCGGCAGCAGACCGAGCCACGGCAGAGCGCCCAATAAGAGCACCGGCAGATAGAACCAGAACGGCGCTTTATGCTGTGCATCCGCTTCGGCAAATCGCTGAATATGTTCGACCCAGAAGAAGTAATTCCAGAAATCAGGTTCATGTCGCGCAATTGCCAGTACCCACGGCAAACTCAGCACCACGGCGCTCAGAACCGCCAGCGGCCCCCAGCCAAAGAGAGTGTTGAAACGTTTTTCGCGCCAGACAATCGGCAGAACCGCAATCACCGGCAGCGCCAGCGCCAGGAAACCTTTGGTCATAAAGCCCATACCGCAGGCCAGTCCCAGTGCTATCCAGCTCAGGGCTTTTTGCGGTGTCCGTGAAATCCGCAGGCAGAACCAGCTCGCCACCATGGCCGCCGTCATCCACAGGGTGATCATCGGATCCAGAACGCTGTAAGTGCCGATACTGAACACCAGCGTGCTGGAAAGGTAGATAAGCGCGGCGATGTAAGCAGTCTGACGATTACGCCACATCAGATTGGCCAGCCAGAACACCAGAATGGCGCTCAGCATCGTGCTAAATACAGAACCAAAACGCACCGCAAAGTTACTTTCACCAAAAATCATCTGGCTGATATTGTTAAACCAGTAACCGGCTACCGGTTTTTCAAAGTAACGCAATCCGAGAAGATGAGGCACAACCCAGTCGCCGCGCTGAAGCATTTCGCGGCTGATTTCGGCATAACGGGTTTCATCAGGTTGCCACAACAGGCGGGTATTAAGAGGAACAAGATAAACAAGCGCGAAGAACACCAGGATCAGGGTGCTCCATACGCCTTTAATTGTTTTCGACATCAGGAAAAACCTTCTTGCTGACAACCTAACCAACCTTCACGGCCAGGGAAACTGGCGCGAACCACTTTGCCTTTCGGCAACGTACTGAGATCTTGCGGCAGCAAATCGCCCAGCGCACAAAACTGGATCCCCAGCGCAGCAGCACGGGTCAGTAACTCGTCAAATTGCGTTGCCAGCGACATCCCTTCCACTTCCGCGTGGATGGTATAAACCGGTACGCCGGTATCTTTGGCGATAGCATCAAGAATAAAATCGTTAAAGTTATCCGCCGTAATTTCGCCGCCCGCCACTTCATCGTAAGTCGGTAATGTCACCGGAATTTGCACGGTTCCCAGGGTTCCATTTTCCAGCACCGGCAGGAAAGGACGGGTTCCGCGGCAATCGCTGTTGTAATAAAAATGAAAACGCTCTTTCACTTCTATGACGCGCTCATCTGCACGCCAGCCCGCCACCGCCGAACATTCGACGTCATGACCCAGGCTTTTTTCCAGCGCCTCCAGCCCCAGCCGGATTTGCTCTTCCAGCTGCTTCTCTGACCATTTACTCACTTTTGCCTGCCAGCCCTGATGATCCCAGGCGTGCAATCCCACTTCATGACCCCGTTTCGCGGTTTCTTTCATCAGATAACCGAGATCACGTGCGATAGGTTTACCCGGCCAGGCGGTACCCGCCAGCAAGATATCCCAGCCGTAAAGAGAGGCAGCGTTAGAGCGCAGCATTTTCCACAGAAAGCGCGGTTTAAGCAGGCGCCACAAGTGGCGCCCCATGTTATCCGGGCCAACGCTGAAGAAGAAACTGGCGGTAATTTTATGTTTTGCAAGGGTTTGCAGAAGCTGAGGGACACCCTCCCGGGTGCCGCTCCAGGTATCTACATCAATGCGCAGACCCACTTTCTTCATGTGTGGCACCGTATCAGGCTTTGTCAGCGTCAGGATTTACAGAACGCAGGAAGAAATCCAGCGTGTCGGCGACGGTTTTATCCATGCCAATTTCAGGTTTCCAGTCCAGCAGGCGACGGGCATTTTTGATGCTCGGCGTGCGGTGCTCAACGTCCTGATAGCCTTTACCGTAGTAAGTGCTGCTTTCGACCAGATTGAAACCGGCAAACGGCGGGAACTGGGCGCGAAGCGGGTGAGCTTCAAAGCTGCTCAGCAACATTTCCGCCAGCTGACGGATGCTCGCTTCGTTCGTCGGGTTACCAATGTTGATGATCTGACCGTTACACAGGTTGTCGCGGTTTTCGATGATGCGGAACAATGCTTCAATACCGTCGTTAATGTCAGTGAAGCAACGTTTCTGCTCGCCGCCATCGACCAGTTTGATCGGTGAACCTTCGACCAGATTCAGGATCAGCTGAGTGATCGCACGGGAACTGCCGATACGTGCAGCATCCAGGTTATCCAGACGTGGACCCATCCAGTTGAACGGACGGAACAGCGTGAATTTCAGGCCTTCTTTCTCGCCATATGCCCAGATAACACGGTCCAGCAGCTGTTTAGAAACAGAATAAATCCAGCGCTGTTTGTTGATCGGGCCGACGATCAGACGGGAATGATCTTCATCGAATTCTTTGTCATCACACATACCGTAAACTTCAGACGTTGACGGGAAGATGATGCGTTTTTTGTATTTCACACAGTCGCGAACGATTTTCAGGTTTTCTTCGAAATCCAGTTCAAATACGCGCAGCGGGTTACGGGTGTATTCGATTGGCGTGGCGATGGCTACCAGCGGCAGAACGACATCACATTTTTTGATGTGATATTCGATCCACTCAGAATGGATGCTGATATCGCCTTCAACGAAGTGGAAATGCGGGTTATCCATGAAGCGGCTGACCGCATCAGAACTGATATCCAGACCATAAATTTCATAACGGTCTTCACGCAGCAGACGTTCGCTCAGGTGGTTACCGATGAAACCGTTCACACCCAGAATAAGCACGCGGGTACGGCGCTTCATCACGGCCGTGGGCAGCGTCGATACGCGCATGTCCGGCATAATGCCCAGTTCAAGCGCCAGACGGGAACCCTGGACATACAGGCCGTTTTCGCTCTGGCCCGCCAGGATTTCCAGTGCGCCTTCGCCACAGGCGATGGTCAGGGGATCAGAAGAAAGCACGGTGCCCGGTTGTTTGTCATGACGGGTATCCAGCGGACGTGCGCGCCAGATAGTCAGTTTACGCTGACCGAGGAATGAGAATGCACCCGGATAAGGTTCAGTCACAGCACGGATCAGGTTATTAATTTCAGTGGCAGATTTGTGCCAGTGAATTTCACCATCCGCAGCAGTACGACGGCCAAAATAAGTTGCCTGGGATTCGTCTTGCGCAGTCAGGGTAATTTTACCGGCTTTCATTTCTGGCAGAACATCGGTCAGAAGAGCTTTAGCGGCATCACGTACTTTAGCGTGCAGTTTGAGCGCAGTGTCATCAGCGGTAATAGCCACTTTGCGCTGACCCACGATATCACCCGCATCCGGGCGTTTAACCATTTTATGCAACGTAACGCCGGTTTCAGTTTCGCCATTCATCAGCGCCCAGTTAACCGGTGCGCGACCACGGTAGCGTGGCAGCAATGAACCGTGCAGGTTGAAACCGCCGCGTGGCGCCAGAGATAAAATCTCTTCGCTCAGCATGTTGCGATAGTAGAAAGAGAAAATAACATCAGGCTGCAAAGCACGGATGCGGTCGACCCACAATGGATGGTTAACATCTTCCGGTGCATAAACCGGCAGACTCAGTTCAGCGCCCTGACGGGCAACAGATGAAAAGAACTGGTTTTCATTCGGGGCATCAGTATGCGTAAAGACCGCCTGAACATCATAACCTGCGTCAACCAGAGCCTGTAAACCAACACAACCTATATCATGGTAGGCAAATACAATCGCTTTCATCACTCTTCTTCCTGACTGTTATCTTCGGAACGAACGCCGACGACTTTTTGAACGAAATAACGGGGACGCGCGCGGACATCATTGTAGATACGCCCGATGTATTCACCGAGTAACCCCATGCCCACAAACTGCGCACCGATAAACATGAATAACAATGCAAATAACGTAAATACGCCATCCGCAGCCCAGGCAGGACCGTTGATGAGGCGCATCAAAATCAGAAACACCGCCAGCACAAAACCGAAGATGGCAATTGCACTGCCCACCACGCTGAGCATTCTCAGTGGCGTCGTCGTCAGACAGGTGATCAGGTCATACATCAGGTTGATGAGTTTCATCAGGCTGTATTTGGAATCACCGAATTCGCGCTCAGAGTGCTGAACCGGGATCTCAATCGTTTTGCGCGCGAAGGTGTTCGCCAGAATCGGAATAAAGGTGCTGCGCTCATGACAATGCAGCATGGCTTCGATAATGTGGCGGCGGTAAGCACGCAACATGCAACCGTAATCACCCATCGATTTACCGGTGGCGCGCTGGATCATCATGTTGATCATTTTCGATGCTGATTTACGGAACCAGGAATCGCGGCGGTTAGCACGCACGGTACCGACAACGTCATAGCCTTCATCGGCGGTGGCGACCAGACGTGGGATTTCTTCCGGCGGGTTTTGCAGGTCAGCATCAAGCGTAATAACCAGATCACCGGACACATGGCTGAAACCAGCCATAATGGCCGAATGCTGGCCGTAGTTGCGGTTGAGTAAAACAGCAATAACATGGCTGTCCGGTTGTTCCGCAGCGGCAGTGAGCATGTCACCGGAGCTATCAGAACTGCCGTCATCCACCAGAATGATTTCGTATTGTTGGGTTAATTGCTTACAGGCTGCCTGCGTACGGGATAACAACGCCGGCAAGCTTTCTTCTTCGTTGTAGACCGGGATAACTACCGAGACTTTACGAATGGGTTCGTATTGCGCCACTACTGCGCCTCCAGAAGGGAAAAAAGAGCCGCGACAACACGGTCCACATCGCTGTCCTGCATATCAGGAAACAGCGGCAGGCTGCACAAACGTGCCGAGTTCCATTCACTGTTTGGCAGACTCAGGTGTGGATAACGTTCGCGGTAATATTTTTGAGTATGAGCTGCGCGGAAATGCAAACCGGTTCCGATCCCCTGCTCTTTCAGGCGTTCCATCAGAGCATCACGGCTGATACCGCAACGCTCTTCATCCACACGGATCATGAATAAATGCCAGGCATGGAGGTGCGGGTAAGCCGGTACATTCATTGGCAGATAAGGTGAACCCTGTAATTTATCGAGATACCGCTGTGCCAGTTCGGTACGACGCGCATTGATTTCATGCAGGCGCTTAAGCTGGACGACCGCGATAGAGGCGTGAATGTCAGACAGATTGTATTTAAAACCGGGCTCGACCACTTCAGCCTGCGGTTTGCGCCCGAGAACCTGCCGATCAAATGCATCAACGGCCAGACCGTGGAATTTCAACGCGCGAACTCGATTCGCCAGTTCGTCGTCATCCGTAGCAATCAGGCCACCTTCGGCGCAGGTCATATTTTTAATTGCGTGGAAGGAGAAGATTGCCGTTCCCTGCGCGCCAATCCAGCGATCGCGGTAACGGGTGCCTGCCGCGTGCGCAGCATCTTCCACGACCGGAATTCCGTGTTCATCAGCGACAGCGTAAATCGGGTCAAGATCTAAAGGCGCGCCCGCGTAATGCACCGGGATAATCGCTTTCGTTTTTGGCGTGATGGCGGCAGCAATGGCTTGTGCACTGACCATCAGGGTATCCGGGTCAACGTCAATCATGACCGGTTCTGCGCCCAGCAGAACAATCATATTGATCGTTGAAACCCAGGTCTGGGAAGGGGTAATGACTTCATCGCCGGGGCCGATGCCCAGCGCCATCAACGTGACATGCATGCCACCGGTTGCGGAACTGACTGCGATAGCATGTTTACAACCGAAAGCGGCGGAGAAATCCTGTTCCAGCTGGTTTGTTTGTGGTCCGGTGGTTATCCACCCGGAGCGCAAAACCTGTCCCACAGCCGCTATCTCTTCTTCGCCCATAGACGGACGGGAGAAAGGCAAAAAGTTTTCCATTACGCTATCCCGAAAGGTAATTAATTGATGCCAACTTTAGACCGTATTTATTTAACAACAGGTAAACACTGTCATGAATTTATGAATCTTATGATGTCGGTTTAATCTTAATTTAACCTTAAGGATTTTCCAGTTATGTGAAGTTAAATAGAAACTAAACCAGAAGAAAATAAATAATAGTGATTAGTAAAATTCCTTTTAAAACAATGCATTGAATTCATCGCCATAGCATGCTAAAAAATGAACTTTATTGGGTCTTGGGAAATATTGTTCTTTTTATGAACAGGCAGAGACCGGTCATAAACCTAACAGCTGATAATAAAATAATTACACCTCTATCCATTAAATTTCGCGTTACGTCATCGCGGCCATTATCCACTGACGACCTGCCAACTCATATCCCTGAAATGCCACCTTATAAACCGCAGAAAGTGTTTCAGGCTGCATAACATCAGAGCATTTCCCCGTCTTAACGACTTCACACGCCGACATCAGCCAGACCTCATGCGCATAATGCAAAGTATGATTGAGATCGTGATCACTCATCACCACTGAACGCCCTGCTCCACAGTACTCCGTGAGTAACTGGTCCAGCGCCTGCTGCTGCGCCACGTCCAGACTGTTCATCGGTTCATCGAGAAACAACAGCCGGCTGTCCGGATTCACATCAGGCCATACCTGCAATAAGACAGCGGCCAGCCTGACCCTCTGCCATTCACCACCAGAAAGATGCGTGACGGGACGGGCAAGCTTATCGCTCAGATGTAAAGCGGAACACAAACGGGAAATCGTGCGTTCCAGCACAACAGGATCGGAGTTTTGCGGCTGATGAAGTGACAGATATTGAAAGACCGGCATCAGCGATGCCGGTGTCAGCTGCTGGCAAAGCCAGGCGCGCAGTCGGGCCAGACGCGGGCCCGGCAACTCCGCCAGCCTTTGTCCGTCTATAAAGACGTCACCTTTTCCGCCCGACATTCCTGCCAGCCGGTTCAGTAATGTGCTCTTCCCTGCCCCGTTTGGCCCGATAAGATGTATCCGGCTTCCGGGCGCGATATGCGAACTAAACGCCTGAAGGCGACCTTCAACCGCAATTTCGCGACATTCCAGCATCGGTGCTTCCATGACTGTATTATTTCGCCAGTGCGGCTTTGATCGTTTCCATCAGGATAGGATCTTCCGGCGTCATGTCCGGTGCAAACCGCTGCACTACAGTGCCGTCACGGCCGATAAGGAATTTTTCGAAGTTCCATAAAATGTCATCGGGTTTTAAAGGCTGACGACCTTTGCTCGCCAGACGCTCGTAGAACGCACTGTCTTCCGGTTTTACCGCAGCAGGACAGGCAGCAATCATCGCAGAATACAGCGGATGGCGGTTTTCGCCATTGACGTTGATTTTGCTGAACATCGGGAATTTCACGCCAAAGTTCGTGGTACAGAAGGTTTTAATTTCATCTTCAGTACCCGGTTCCTGCGCACCAAACTCATTACAAGGGAAGCCAAGAACCTCAAATCCCTGGTCATGCCAGGCCTGATAAATATTTTCCAGGCTTTCATACTGCTTCGTCAGGCCACATTGCGACGCTACGTTAACGACCAGCAAAACAGAACCTTTATAAGCATTCAGCGTTGTGGTTTCGCCATCAATGGTTTTCAGGGAGATGTCAAAAATGTCATTACTCATCGTTTTTATCCTGATAGTTGCAGGTTAGGTAAAGGGAGAGCATAGCCGACCCGCCCTAAATAATCAGCGGATTTGTCCGACTCTGATCAGAAGCCAGATGAAGACCGGGGCCCCCAAAGTGGCGGTAACAACGCCGACGGGCAATTCCGCCGCATACAGACCAATTCTCGACACCACGTCCGCGAGAAGTAACACGCAGGCGCCGCCAAGTGCGCAGGCAGGCAGTAAACGACGCTGATCGGTGATACCTGCCAGTCGCAGAATATGCGGGATAACCAGTCCGATAAAACCTATCACGCCGGACAACGCCACGCTCAGCCCGACAATCCACCCGACCGCAAGAACCAGTACGTAGCGCCACGTCGTCAGTGATATCCCCAGTTGCTGGGCCTGCGCGATCCCCAGTGACAGCAGGTTGAGGGCGTTGCCCTGCAAGACCAGCCAAAGCAATACCGGCAATATCAGCAAACCCAGCCAGACCTGATTCCAGTCAACCCCTCCGAACCCGCCCATCATCCAGTACATCAGCTGGCGCAAATCGAGATTACTGCTGAAGTAAATAGCCCAGGTCATCAGGGCGCTGCAAACAATACCAATTGCCACGCCGACCAGCAGCATGCGGGCGTTAGTTAACAAGCGCTTACGGGAAATCGTTAACAGGAAAAATGTGACAATCAGTGCGCCTGCAATGGCCGCCAGACTCATCATCCAGACAGGTAAAATACCGTGGCTAAGCATGACGCAAAATACCAGCGCCACACCGGCACCGTTGGCAACACCGAGCAATCCGGGTTCAGCGAGCGGGTTTTCGAATAATGACTGCATCACTGCGCCAGCAACGGCAAGACCCGCACCGACTAAAATTACCGCAATAGCGCGGGGTAATCGTAGTTGCCAGACAAAGACCCGTGCCTCGCTGCTCAGCCATTGATCGGGCCATAACCAGTTTTCACCCGCACTCAGGCTGAATATGCAAATAATTATCAGCAACAGACTCAGCCCGACCAGCCAGCGGCGGTCACTGCGTTCCCGTTGTTGTTCAAGAGCAGAATAGGTCTGCAAAATGGGCATGAAAGACAGTTTCCTGAGACTCACTGTAGATGACTATCCTACCGATATTAGTCAGTTAGCTCTGACTAGTGAACCTGATAATGACAAAAACAGGAAACAAAAAAGCCGGTGACAAAGCACCGGCTTGAAAAGTCTTAATGTAAGCTGTGGAATCAGTGGCCCTGATGACCGTCTGGCGGGATCGGCTGACCGTTCCCGTGATTGTCATTATGACCGCCCTGATGATCCCGATTATCGTGGTGATCACCATTATCATGATGATCGCCGTTGTTCGGATGTCCGTGATACTGTGGCTGGTTGTGAGGCGGATTACTGTGACCATGTTGCGGCGGTTTGGGATCCCAGCGATTACCATGCCAGTACATACCATGCTCATTGCGCTCACCGTAGTGATGGCCCTGATGATCGTGCCACCACTGCGGCGGACGCCAGTCATAACCATCCCAGTAGTAACCACGATGATCCTGATCCCCGAGATGAACCGATACGCCGGGTACGTTAACGTCAACAGAAACATTTGCCTGCGCGATCACAGGCAAAGCCAGTGCACAACAAAGCAATAAAAGAGATTTTTTCATAATAGTCATGCCTTCTTTATTTTTATGACGTGCTTTTTATATCAGGCAGTAAAGACGGAGAATATAAGAGTACGGCGTATTTTCGGATAACTTGCTGTGGCCTTACAATAAAAATACAAATATATCCTGACTGAAATACATCAGCAGGATGAAGGCCATTAACTATTCAATTCTTATTACGATACTAACAAATCTTAACGCAAGCCTGACAACAGCGCCGTTGCCTTTTATTTATAATTAAGACGTTTACTCCAATAAAGGACATTACTATGCGTCGTATATTATCTCTCGTTGGTGTTGCTCTGGTTGTCGCAACCCTCAGTGGCTGTATCTTCCCAGGCCCTTACGGTCACGGCGGCGGTTATCACGGCGGCGGTCATCCGCATTATTACTGGCGTTAACGATCATTAAGATTTTTCGTCATTGCATATGTTTATTTACTGACTGCGAATCTGAATATAAACAGATGCCAATGCGTTTTACATCAAGGGGCTTCGGCTCCTTTTCTTTTTATGCAATTTTGTTAAGATAAATAATTAAACAAAACAGCACTTATAAAAAAACATCTCTCAATTAACAAGAAATCCTAAAAAATATATTATCCGGACTCGCTTCACCCTTAGATTTAATCTATCAGACGATTCCTGAAACGACTACCTCATTAACGAAATCTTTTCACTTCCTGCGCAATTTAACGCCAATTATTTCATTTCAGAAAAATCGCAAATTTAGCGCAAAAAAAAGGCCGCTTTCGCGGCCTTTTTGCTGATTTCACTTATTCTTTCGGAGTAGCATTCTCTACACGACTTTTCAATTTTTGTCCCGGACGGAAAGTCACCACACGACGCGCCGTGATCGGAATATCTTCGCCGGTTTTCGGGTTACGTCCCGGACGTTGGTTTTTGTCACGCAGATCAAAATTGCCAAAGCCAGACAGTTTTACTTGCTCGCCATTTTCCAAAGCACGACGGACTTCTTCGAAAAATATTTCAACAAGATCTTTGGCATCCCGTTTGCTCAGCCCGAGCTTCTCAAACAGGTGTTCTGACATTTCAGCTTTAGTAAGCGCCATAGGTTCAATCCCTCAAGGATGCTTGGAATCGCTGTTTTAGAGCCTCTACACATTTTGCAACGGTAGCGGCGATCTCCTCTTCTTCCAGTGTACGGCCGGTATCCTGCAACACCAGACTGATAGCCAGGCTCTTGTAACCTTCAGCTACGCCCTTGCCACGGTACACATCAAACAAGTTTACGCCAACTACCTGATTTGCGCCAACTTTCTTGCACTCTGCCAAAATATCGTCTGCGGCTACGTTTTCGGCTACTACAACAGCGATGTCACGACGGTTCGCCGGGAAGCGAGAAATCTCTTTCGCATCAGGCAGTACGCGGTCTGCGACCTTGTTCCATAAGAGTTCGAAGACCACGGTACGACCATTAAGATCGAGTTTACGTTCCAGCTCAGGGTGGACTACACCAATGAAACCAATACGTTCGCCGCGTAAATAAATCGCTGCGCTCTGCCCAGGATGCAACGCAGGATTTGCTTCAACCTTGAACTGTACGTCGTTCATTTTGCCGGTAAGCTCAAGAATAGCCTCAAGATCACCTTTCAAATCGTAGTAGTCAACTGACTGGCGCGCCAGATCCCAATGCTCTTCATTTTTGGTGCCGGAGATCACACCAGACAGCATGACGTCCTGACGGATATCCAAATCAGCTTGTGTATCAGGCACAAAGCGCAGGCCGCTCTCGAATAAACGCACACGACTTTGCTGACGATTTTGGTTATTTACTACTACGGTCAGCAGGCCAGACCACAGAGAAAGGCGCATCGCGGACATTTCTACGGAGATCGGGCTTGGCAAAATCAGCGCTTCTTCACCCGGATGCAGCAGCGCCTGAATTTTTGGATCCACAAAGCTGTAGGTGATCGCTTCCTGGAAACCGCGGTCAACCAGCAGATTTTTCACGCGTTTCAGCGACAAATTCGCTTCACGATGCTTCGTCATCACCAGGCTGGCTTTCACCGGCACATCAGGGATGTTGTTATAGCCGTAAACGCGCGCGACTTCTTCCACCAGATCTTCTTCAATCTGCATGTCGAAACGCCAGCTTGGTGCGACAGCCACCCAATGGTCGCCATTGTGCTTAACCTGACAGCCCAGACGGGTCAGGATATCTGTCACCTGTGCGTCTTCAATATGATGACCAATCAGGCGATCGAGTTTTTCACGACGCAAAATGATGGTCGCTGCTTTCGGCAGATGCTCTTCTGAAGTCGCGTTGATAACCGGACCGGCTTCACCACCACAGATGCTCAACAGCAACGCGGTTGCGCGTTCGATGCCTTTAAATTGCAGTTCCGGATCCACACCACGTTCATAGCGATGAGAAGCATCCGTATGCAGGCCCTGACGGCGTGCACGACCCGTGATCGAAAGCGGAGCAAAGAACGCGGATTCCAGCAGGACATCCTGCGTTTCATCGTTCACACCTGAATGTTCGCCACCAAAGATACCGGCCATCGCCAGCGCTTTTTCGTGGTCAGCAATGACCAGCGTGTCTTCCGCCAGTTTTGCTTTTGTGCCATCGAGCAAGGTCAGGGCTTCATCCTTCTGCGCCATGCGCACGACGATGCCACCGCTGATGCGATTCAGATCGAACGCATGCATCGGTTGGCCGAGTTCGAGCAGCACGAAGTTGGTAATATCAACAACGGCATCGATAGAGCGGACCCCGCAGCGGCGCAGTTTTTCACGCATCCACAATGGCGTGGCAGCCTTAACGTTGATGCCTTTAACGACACGGCCCAGATAACGCGGACATGCCTGAGGTGCCTGCACATCAATGGCAATCGTAGCGTCAACGGTGGCTTTGACCGGATTGATTTCCGGTTCAACCAGCGGCAATTGGTTAATCACCGCAACATCACGCGCCACGCCCAGAATACCCAGACAGTCAGCACGGTTTGGCGTCACGCTGATTTCAATAATGGCGTCATCGAGTTTCAGGAATTCGCGGATGTCGGTGCCAACCGGCGCATCCAGCGGCAGCTCAATGATGCCATCGTGATCTTCGGAAATACCCAGCTCGGAGAACGAACACAGCATGCCTTCTGAAGGCTCGCCACGCAGTTTAGCGGCTTTGATTTTGAAATCACCCGGCAATACAGCGCCCACAGTTGCGACGGCAATTTTAAGGCCCTGACGGCAGTTTGGCGCGCCACAAACGATGTCCAGCAGGCGATCGCCGCCGACATTCACTTTAGTCACACGCAGTTTGTCTGCATTAGGGTGCTGACCACATTCGACAACCTCACCGACAACCACGCCACTGAATGCGCCACAAACCGGATCCACGCCATCGACTTCAAGGCCGGCCATGGTGATTTGGTCTGATAATGCTTCGCTGCTGATGGCTGGGTTTACCCACTCACGCAACCAGAGTTCACTGAATTTCATGTGATATTCCCGCCTTACTTAAACTGTTTGAGGAAACGCAGATCATTTTCGAAGAATGCACGCAAGTCAGTCACGCCATAGCGCAACATGGTCAGACGTTCCATTCCCATCCCGAAGGCAAAACCGGAATACACTTCAGGGTCAATGCCGACGTTGCGCAGTACATTCGGATGCACCATGCCGCAACCCAGCACTTCCAGCCATTTGCCATTTTTACCCATCACGTCCACTTCCGCGGAAGGCTCAGTGAACGGGAAATAGGAAGGACGGAAACGGATCTGCAAATCAGCTTCAAAGAAGTTGTTCAGGAAATCGTGCAGTGTGCCTTTCAGGTTGGAGAAGCTGATGTCTTTATCAACAATCAGGCCTTCCATCTGGTGGAACATTGGGGTGTGAGTCTGGTCGTAATCGTTACGATAAACACGGCCCGGCGCGATAATGCGGATTGGCGGTTGCTGACCTTTCATCGTACGGATCTGAACACCGGAAGTCTGGGTGCGCAGCAAACGCTTGGCATCAAACCAGAAAGTATCATGGTCGGCACGTGCCGGGTGGTGACCCGGAATATTCAGGGCATCGAAGTTATGATAGTCATCCTCGATTTCCGGGCCGGTTTCCACGGTAAAGCCTAATTCACCGAAGAAGGTTTCTATACGGTCGATAGTGCGGGTCACCGGGTGCAGACCACCGTTTTCGATACGACGACCAGGCAGGGAAACGTCAATCGTTTCTTCAGCCAGACGTGCATTCAGTTCGGCAGACTCCAGCATATTTTTACGCGCGTTCAGGGCTTCCTGAACCTGCGCTTTCGCTTCGTTGATGACCGCGCCCGCTGCCGGACGTTCTTCCGCAGGTAATTCACGGAGGGTTGTCATCTGGAGTGTCAGGTGGCCTTTCTTACCCAGATATTCGACACGCACGTTATCCAGTGCGGTGATATCCTGGGCACTCTCTACGGCTGCCTTGGCATTGGCAACCAGCTCTGCGAGATGTGGCATTGCTTTCCTCTTCTTCTGGCCAATATGGCCCGATGTAAAATAACCGTGATTAATCAGGGGCGCGATTTTGACCCTGAACCTTAGTGTATAAAGCACAGATACAAAAAAGCCTCCACGAGGGAGGCTTAGGCGCTACTTTTCGTTTCTTCTCTTACGCGCGAAAGCCTTCCTGAGTCAGGCGCTAAAGTAAAAAAAGAAACGGAAAATAGCAGCATTCATGCTTGCGTTACCTTATCGGTTGTAAATTTTGTGCTGATGTTCTGACGAAATGCGTCGTATCAAATCAGGGGTATTAAACAACGAAACAGAATGTTTTTAAACACAAAATATAAAAGAGGGAGCAAGCTCCCTCTTTCACCTGACTTACGCCAGTGCTGCTTTCGCTTTTTCGACCAGAGCGGCAAATACCACTTTGTCGAATACTGCGATATCAGCCAAGATCTTACGGTCAATTTCAATAGAAGCTTTTTTCAAGCCGTTAATGAATTTGCTGTAAGACATGTCGTTCTGACGAGCTGCTGCGTTGATACGCGCGATCCACAGCTGACGGAACTGACGTTTTTTCTGACGACGGTCACGGTAAGCGTATTGACCAGCTTTGATAACAGCCTGGAATGCAACACGATATACGCGAGAACGGGCACCGTAGTAGCCTTTCGCCTGTTTTAAGATTTTTTTGTGACGTGCACGTGCAATCACACCACGTTTTACGCGAGCCATATGCTCTCCTGAGTTTTATATTCTAAATGAAAAAAGTGTATTTATGCGTACGGCAGACATGCAGAGACCAGACCCAAATCGTTCTTGGATACCAGGCCTTTTGGACGCAAGTGACGTTTACGCTTAGTAGCTTTTTTGGTCAGAATATGACGCAGGTTTGCGTGCTTACGCTTAAAACCACCATTGGCGGTTTTTTTGAAGCGTTTAGCGGCGCCGCGTACTGTTTTGATCTTTGGCATTTTAAATTCCACTTCGCATTGTTATTAACATGAATCAGAAAGGCGAATCCAGCATACGCGGTGCAAGCACCGCGCAGCAGGATTACTTGGAAGCCTTACTGTTTCTTCTTAGGTGCGAGCACCATGATCATCTGACGACCTTCGATCTTCGTAGGGAAGGATTCGACAACGGCCAGTTCAGAATCTTCACACAGGTCTTTACGGACGCGGTTAAGCACTTCCATACCGATCTGTTGGTGCGCCATTTCACGCCCACGGAAACGCAGGGTGATTTTGGCTTTATCGCCATCTTCCAGAAAGCGAATCAGGTTGCGTAGTTTGACCTGATAGTCGCCATCATCGGTACCAGGTCGGAATTTGATTTCCTTAACCTGAATAACTTTTTGTTTCTTTTTCTGCTCTTTAGTCGACTTGCTCTTCTCGTAGAGGAATTTGCCGTAATCCATGATTCGACAAACTGGCGGCTCGGCATTCGGACTGATTTCTACTAAATCGACGCCCGCTTCCTCAGCTTTTTCAAGAGCTTCATTCAGACTGACAATACCAATCTGCTCGCCATCGACGCCGGTGAGGCGAACTTCTTGCGCGCGAATCTCTTTGTTAATGCGATTAGGACGCGCCGGTTGAACTCGTTTTCCGCCTTTAATACTTTATTCCTCCAGTTGATGAAGACTTCTGCTGCGGATTTCCGCCAGCAGTTTGTCAACGACTTCGCTAACATCCATGCTTCCTAAGTCTTTGCCGCGGCGGGTACGAACAGCAACTTTGCCTGCTTCGACCTCTTTATCGCCACAAACTAACATGTAAGGAACACGGCGTAGCGTGTGTTCGCGAATTTTAAAGCCAATCTTCTCATTTCTCAAGTCGGCTTTAACGCGAATGCCTGCATCTTGCAGTTTTTTAGTTAATTCTTCGACATAGGTAGCTTGTGCATCAGTGATATTCATGATCACTACCTGAACCGGAGCCATCCATGTTGGGAAGAAGCCAGCGTATTCTTCGGTCAGAATACCGATGAAACGCTCCATTGAACCCAGGATAGCACGGTGAATCATTACCGGGACCTGACGGTCGTTGCTTTCGCCAATATAAGAGGCATTCAAGCGACCAGGTAATGAAAAGTCGAGCTGCACGGTACCACACTGCCACGCACGATCCAAACAATCATGCAAGGTAAATTCAATTTTCGGACCGTAGAACGCGCCTTCACCTGGCTGATATTCGAACGGAATGTCGTTTTCAGTCAGTGCAGCGGCCAGATCATCCTCAGCACGAGTCCACATTTCGTCAGTACCGATGCGCTTCTCAGGACGGGTGGATAATTTCACCACAATCTTTTCAAAGCCAAAAGTGCTGTACATGTCGTAAACCATGCGGATACAGCTGTTCACTTCATCACGAACCTGTTCTTCAGTACAGAAGATATGGGCGTCGTCCTGAGTGAAGCCACGCACGCGCATCAGGCCATGCAATGCACCTGACGGCTCATTACGGTGGCAACTGCCGAACTCGGCCATACGCAGCGGCAGATCGCGGTAGGATTTCAGACCCTGGTTGAAGATCTGAACGTGACCCGGGCAGTTCATCGGTTTGATGCAGTATTCACGGTTTTCGGAAGAAGTCGTGAACATCGCCTCTTTGTAGTTTTCCCAGTGGCCAGTTTTTTCCCACAGCACGCGGTCCATCATGAACGGACCTTTTACTTCCTGATAGTCATATGACTTCAGTTTCATGCGTACAAAGGCTTCCAGCTCACGGAAAATAGTCCAGCCGTCGTTATGCCAGAACACCATACCTGGCGCTTCTTCCTGCATGTGGTACAGGTCGAGTTGCTTGCCAATTTTACGGTGGTCACGTTTCCCGGCTTCTTCCAGACGCTGAATATAGGCATTCAGCTGCTTCTTATCTGCCCATGCGGTGCCGTAGATGCGTTGCAGCATTTTGTTATCGCTGTTGCCACGCCAGTAAGCACCGGACGTTTTCTGCAGTTTGAAATGATGGCAGAAACGCATATTCGGCACGTGTGGACCACGGCACATATCGACGTATTCTTCATGGTGATACAAGCCCGGACGATCATCATGACTGATGTTTTCATCCAGAATGGCCACTTTGTATTCTTCGCCACGGCTTGCAAAGGTATCGCGCGCTTCCTGCCAGCTGACTTTCTTTTTGATAACGTCGTAATTCTTTTCAGCCAATTCGTGCATGCGCTTTTCAAGCAGTTCGATGTCTTCCTGAGTCAATGTGCGATCTAAATCCACATCGTAGTAGAAGCCATTATCGATAACCGGGCCGATAGCCATTTTGGTGTCTGGCCACAATTGTTTGATGGCATGACCCAAAAGGTGCGCACAGGAGTGACGCAGAATTTCAAGACCGGCTTCGTCTTTAGCAGTGATGATCGCCAGTTGCGCATCGGTTTCAATTAGATCAGTGGCATCAACCAGTTCGCCGTTAACGCGACCGGCGATACAGGCTTTCGCCAGACCAGGACCGATATCAAGTGCAACATCAAGAGGAGAAACGGGGCGATCAAAAACGCGCTGGCTTCCGTCAGGAAGAGTAATGACAGGCATGTTAATTCCTTAATCTACAGTGGTGCCCCACACGACAGAGCACATCTAGAAAAATATTTGAGTTTAATTTCATGTAGTTATACACGCTATTCAGCTTTACTTTGCCGAATATAGGCACCCTGGAATACATCACGTAATTGTATCGGGATGCGACGTGAAAACAGGCAACGAGTTTAACACCCGTAAAGTGCGAATTTCCAGCAACCTGTGTTGCTTAATGTGGATATTTTTCGTGTAATCCCCTGATCGGGGATAAGGTATTCAGAGAAACATTGGAAAAGGGAAGCATATGTCTGAAGTCAGGCTGTTATTTGAGGCAATAGGTTTGGGTCTGGTGGTACTCCTCCCGCTGGCAAACCCCCTGACGACCGTAGCACTGTTGCTCGGTCTCTCAGGGAAGATGACCACGCAGGAAAGGAACCAGCAATCGCTGATGGCCTCTGTGTATGTCTTCATCATCATGATGGTGGCGTATTACGCCGGTCAGCTTGTCATGAACACGTTTGGGATCTCCATTCCCGGCCTGCGAATTGCGGGTGGGCTGATCGTCACCTTTATCGGCTTCAGGATGCTGTTTCCACAGCCACACGTGGAAGAGAGAGTGCTGATTGAGAATAAAACCGAGGAAATGAGGAAGCAGGAATCGCCGAATATCGCCTTCGTTCCGCTGGCGATGCCAAGCACCGCAGGGCCGGGTACCATCGCGATGATCATCAGCAGCGCGGCAACTGTCAGAGATTCTGATTTTCCGCACTGGATCATTACCGTCGCTCCGGTAATCATTTTCTTTTTGGTCGGGCTGATTCTATGGATAACGCTGCGCAGTTCAGGGGCAATTATGCGCCTGGTTGGCAAGAGCGGGATTGAAGCGATTTCACGTCTGATGGGATTCTTGCTGGTGTGTATGGGGGTTCAGTTTGTGATTAACGGGATCCTGGAAATCATCAAGACATTGCCGCCAGCAGCCTGAGCTGCTGGCATGAAACGCCAACGCTTATCGCATGGCAAGATAAGCGTTGTTCACTTTCCACAAATAACGCGGCGCCTGAGGTGCAGGATGGTTTTTCTGCACGTGCTGTGAAAACTCAGCTGGCGTCATCAGATTAATCTTCGCAATCGCGTAGTTTTTATCTTTCGCAAACGTTCTCAGTAACGCTCCTGCCCCGTTCACATAGGCTAATGTCGTCGCATAACGACGGGTTTCAGGATTGTTGATACCTGCCAGTTGCTGTTGCAGGATACTCAGATAGGCCGTTCCCAGATCAATGTTCACCGCCGGATCTTTCAGATCACGTGGCGTAGGCTGACCGTAACGTCCTTTCATCCGGTAGGCATCGCGTCCTGCCGTTGAGGCCTTTAGCTGCATTAACCCAATCGCATTCGATTTGCTGACAACGGTTGGGTTATATCCAGATTCGACCTGAATGATTGCTTTAACAAGTGTTTCGTCAACGCCGTAAGTATTTGCCGCCTGGTGAATAACATCACCATAAGGCCCCGGATGCATTAATGAGGCATCGCGCTGAGGTGGCGGCGATGGATTCAGAAAATGCGTTGTTTGAACCGGTGTTTCTTTAGCGCAACCCGCCAACAATAGCGCGGCCATCAAATAAAGAATGTTTGGTTTCACGTTATCTCTCTCGCGACTAGGACGAGATGTAGCATATACATCTTCTTTCCACACCTGAATATATTTTTAGTCTATTATTATTATTGTTTTGTTAAACAAGGGGGTTAGGAACATGTCGATAAGACAATTCTGTATATAAAACCGCTTTCATGTCACATATTCTGAAAATAACAGATTCATTGATTTCGCTCTCAGTCCCAACACGTCGTAAATTGCAGAAATTAACATCATCATCTGATTCAGCCGTGCGCCGGATCGGGTTTTTGAAGCAGAGAAAACGCTAACTTAATGAATTATCGGGCCAGTCAGAAGGGGTAATACCATGTGGCAAGCCGTCAATCGTTTGTTGAGTGAACACCTTGGCAATGCTGAAATCCGCGAACGTGTTGAACTGCCGGGAGGTGAAATTCACCCGGCATGGCGGCTGAGCTATGGTGACAGAGATGTGTTTGTGAAATGCAATGCGCGCGAAATGCTGCCCATTTTCGCCGCAGAAGCCGATCAGCTCGCCCTCCTTGCTCGCAGCCAGACCGTCCGGGTACCGGAAGTTTACGGAGTGGGCAGTGACCGTGACTACAGCTTTCTTCTGCTCGAATACATCCCGCAAAAGCCGCTGGATGCGCACAATGCATATGTTTTAGGGCAACAACTCGCCGCCTTGCACCAATGGAGTGAACAGCTGCAATTTGGTCTCGATTTCGATAATGAGCTGGCAACGCTTCCTCAGCCCAATAGCTGGCAACGGCGCTGGGCCACGTTTTTCGCAGAGCAACGGATTGGCTGGCAGTTACAGCTGGCGGCAGAAAAAGGCATGACGTTCGGCAATATCGAAGATATCACTGCGATGGTTCATGCGCGGTTGCAAAATCATCAGCCGCAGCCGTCTTTATTACACGGCGATTTATGGCCGCATAACTGCGGATTATCAGAAAACGGCCCTGTTATTTTCGATCCGGCGTGTTACTGGGGCGACAGGGAATGCGATCTGGCCATGTTGCCGTTGTATCCCAATGTTCCGCCTCAGTTATATGATGGCTACCAGAGTAAAACGCCGCTGCCGGATGGCTTCATTTCCAGGCAACCTCTCTACCAGTTATATTATCTGCTTAACCGCAGTAATTTATTCGGGGGTCAGCATCTGGTGGTTGCTCAACGTGCAGTTGAGAGGCTGTTACATGATGACATCAATTAACGCCTTACTCTTTTTGTAGCGCCCAAAAAATAAGGCCTGAATACGTGAATATTCAGGCCTTATTTATATCGTTACCTTCGTTCAACGACATATCGCTCAGCAACGAAATGTTATGAATATGTTGTCACGATTATCCGGCGATTAAACCTAATAATTTCAAAATGAAATATCCGATAACAGCTATAATGATGGGCAAAATATACAATGGGAAATACTGCACCAAAATGGTGTGCCGGGGTATCACAATGCGCTCTTCAATCTGCGGACGGGTCCGTCCCTCCGCACCTTTCGCCTGCTCAAGGATCAGCTGATCCTGGATCCCTTCGCGAATATGTTTAACCTGACGGGACATTCTTGCGCCGGATGCCTGAAGTGCCAGCCCCACAAAAATCAGCCAGTAGATGATGAAGAACATGATATTCGCAGTTGTCACGCCCTGCCCAAGTGACGGTACCGGCGAGTTGTACCAAAAAACGTTCAAAAATGAAGTGTTAAACTTAATCATATCAACCATCACGTGGACAAAATCCAGCATAACGGCATTGATGCCCTGCTCAGTTTTAGTATGCTCATTGATAAAGGTTAGCAATGAGATCAGCGTTGAAAGCAGCGCAGGGATAAAAATAATCCATCCTGCAATCCGTTTAATCACTGCCACACGTCCGGCCTGTTGGTACGTCATGAATTCCCCTTGTTAGGATACCTTAAGCAACAGCTAAGTTTACCCACAGAAAGGTTTTCCCGCCCAATGTTTTAATCAGTTAGCCCCTCTTCAGTGCCAGCAACTCAGTCATTTGTCCGCACAACAGATTTCATCCGCACGAAAGCCAATGGTAAAGTGATGGCCTATTCACTGTTAGGGAGTCCGCTTTCATGGCTTATGTCCGCCCTGTTAATGCAGCAATTTTCGATATGGATGGTCTGTTAATTGATTCTGAACGGTTGTGGGTTCAGGCAGAACTGGACGTTTTCAGCAGCCTTGGCGTCGATATTTCTCAGCGACATTTGCTGCCAGATACCCTGGGACTTCGTATCGATCAGGTCGTCAGAATGTGGTATCAGGTGCTGCCGTGGCAAGGACCGGCCCAGGCGGAGGTGGCTTCGATGATCATCGCCCGTACCATTGAGCTGGTGGAACAATCCCGGCCCTTGTTACCCGGCGTCAATCACGCGCTTGAATTGTGCCGTGATCAGGGGCTGAAGATTGGCCTGGCCTCTGCGTCGCCATTATTCATGCTCGATACCGTGCTGGAAATGTTCAATCTGCAATCCTTTTTTCAGGTTCGTGTTTCTGCCGAGAAACTGCCCTACAGTAAACCGCATCCGGAAGTCTACCTGCTGGCTGCCGGCGAGTTAGCGGTCGACCCGCTAAACTGCGTCACTCTGGAAGATTCCTTTAATGGCATGATTGCGACGAAAGCCGCGCGTATGCGCTCTGTGGTCGTACCGGATAAGGAATACTTTGCGGATCCGCGCTGGGCACTGGCAGATTTTAAACTTTCTTCGCTGGAACAGCTGACCGCGGCACATATCAGTTGATACAAATGCGCAGCGGCTGCCGTTGCTGCGCACCTTCCCTATTTCCTTACCTTGCGCGCCCACTTCCCTCTGCCAAAATTTTCTAAGCGACGTATAATTTCTCAAACCTTGAGCTGACTCATAAAATAAATAAAACGATATTTCATTTTTATTGAATTCGCATGCCAATGAACCTATTCTTTCTGCAACAAGGACGAGCCGGGAGCTCTCCTGCTTCTGTACGCTGTCACTGCCACGCAACGGTCAGACTCGCCCGGTAAGTCCTCCTTAATCCCTATCCTAAGAGAGGCACCGACATGCAAGTTTGTCAAAGCATTCACAGCGACCACGCAAAAACGCTTGATACCGCTGAATTACGCCGCGAATTTCTCATCGAGAAAATCTTTGAAAAAAATGCCTACACCATGACCTACAGTCATATCGACCGTATCATTGTCGGCGGTGTCATGCCTGCTGAAAAAACGGTTTCCGTGGGTGATGAAGTGGGTAAGCAACTGGGTGTGAGCTATTTTCTCGAACGTCGCGAGCTTGGTGTAATCAACATCGGCGGTCCGGGACTTATCGTGGTTGATGGTACAACCTATGAAATCGGTCATGAAGAAGCGCTGTATGTCGGTAAAGGCGCAAAACATGTTGAATTCAGCAGCGTTGATGCGGCTAAACCTGCCAAGTTTTACTACAACAGCGCCCCTGCCCATACCACTTTCCCAAACAAGAAAATCACGCTGGCAGAAGCTTCACCACAAACTATCGGCGATGCAGCAACCAGCAACCGTCGCACTATCAATAAATTTATCGTGCCTGACGTACTGGAAACCTGCCAACTGACCATGGGGCTGACCAAACTCGAAGAAGGCAGCCTGTGGAATACCATGCCTTGCCACACTCACGAGCGCCGTATGGAAGTCTATTTCTATTTCAACATGGAAGCGGAAACCGCGGTGTTCCACATGATGGGACAGCCGCAGGAAACCCGTCATTTACTCGTTCATAACGAGCAGGCGGTGATCTCACCAAGCTGGTCGATTCACTCTGGTGTGGGTACCAAAAACTACACCTTTATATGGGGTATGGTCGGGGAAAATCAGGTATTCGACGACATGGATCACGTCAAGGTCAGCGAACTGCGCTAACTTTCTGGCTCTGCTGCCGCAGGCAGAGCCACTCAATCTTTATGGCGAACGTGCCGTTGCAAAAGAGACTCTGAATATGATCCTCGATTCATTTGAATTAAACGGCAAAGTCGCCATCGTGACCGGCTGTAACACCGGACTTGGCCAGGGCATGGCGCTGGGCCTTGCTCAGGCGGGTTGCGATATTGTGGGTATCAACCAGTCAGCCCCCGAAGAGACAGAGAAAAAAATCACCGCCACCGGTCGCCGATTTCTCGATTTGCGCGCCGACCTGAGCAGCATTAAAGACATTCCGAAACTTATCGAAAAAGCCGTTGCTGAATTCGGTCATATCGACATCCTGGTGAACAACGCCGGTATTATCCGCCGGGAAGATGCAATCGAGTTCAGCGAAAAAAACTGGGACGACGTGATGAATGTAAACAGCAAGACGCTGTTCTTTATGTCTCAGGCAGTGGCGAAACAGTTCATCAAACAAGGCAACGGGGGAAAAATCATTAACATCGCCTCGATGCTGTCTTATCAGGGCGGGATCCGTGTTCCTTCCTATACAGCGTCGAAAAGCGCAGTGATGGGAATAACCCGGCTGATGGCCAATGAATGGGCAAAGCATGGCGTCAATGTGAACGCAATTGCGCCGGGTTACATGTCCACCAACAATACCGAACAACTTCGTGCCGATGGTGATCGCAGTAAAGAGATCCTCGACAGGATCCCTGCCGGCCGCTGGGGTTTACCGGAAGATGTGATGGGGCCGGTGGTTTTTCTGGCTTCAAAAGCCTCCGATTATGTCAACGGCTATACGATTGCGGTTGATGGCGGTTGGCTGGCGAGATAATCGACTAAGACGTGACAATAAAATGGCGTATTTTTATACGCCTTTTTCTTTTTAATCAGTCCGTTGACAATTAGTTACAGGGTGTCTCTTCCAAGATTGTGACAGTTTCACTTATACTGGATAAAATAACAGTTATTCAGTTCGGACGCGTCATGACGGCGGAAGGCCATCTCATTTTCTCAATCGCCTGTGCGGTATTTGCCAAAAAGGCGCAGCTCTCTCCGGAGCTGGCGCACGGCGACTGGTGGCATATTATCTCAGGGTCCCTGCTTACCTGTTTATTGCCCGATATCGATCATCCGAAATCCGTGCTCGGCCAGCGTCTGAAATGGCTTTCCCATCCTATCGCCAGAGTTTTTGGTCACCGCGGATTTACCCACAGTTTGCTGGCCGTGGCGGGCGGTATCTTTCTTCTACGCACGCATTTCCCGCACGACTGGGGCATTCCGGTAGATGCTTTCCACGCCATGATCATAGGTTATCTGAGCCATATTCTTGCCGATATGCTAACACCTGCGGGTGTCCCCCTGCTCTGGCCGTGCCGCTGGCGTTTTCGTTTGCCGCTGATCAACAGTCAAAAAGGCAATCAGCTGGAACGGACGTTATGCCTGCTGCTGGTCGGGTTAACGCTGTTCTGGCCCGACTGGACGCCCATCATTGGTGCAATCAATCCTGACATTTTTAACCACATTCTTAAATTGTTTATCTGACAAGTATAAAAGACAGACAATTTGGCGATATTTGGTACAAATCAAACCCAAAAGTTATAACGCATTCTTTTTGGATATAAATGTTCAGGTACCCAAACTGGTATTCTGCTCACCATTGCTTTGGGATGGTGCAGACCCTGTCGGGAACACCCGTTTTAAATATCAAAACTATAAGTTTGGAGTTCGGTATGAATCTTCCGCTCGTTCTTAACGTAGTGGTTTTCGTTGTCCTCCTTTTGCTGCTGGCGCAAACCCGCCACAAGCAATGGAGTCTGGCAAAAAAAGTATTACTCGGTCTGGCCATGGGTGTGGTGTTTGGTCTGGCTTTACAACTGATCTACGGTTCCGATGATCCGGTACTGAAAACGTCTATTACCTGGTTCAACATTGTCGGCAACGGCTACGTCCAGTTGCTGCAAATGATTGTCATGCCGCTGGTCTTCGTTTCGATTCTGAGTGCGGTAGCGAAACTGCATAACGCATCCTCACTTGGCAAAATCAGTTTCCTGACCATCGGTACTTTGCTGTTCACCACGCTGATTGCTTCGCTGGTGGGTATTTTTGTTACCGGTCTGTTTGGTCTGACTGCTGAAGGCCTGGTTCAGGGTACGCAGGAAACCGCGCGTCTGACGGCGCTCCAGTCCAACTATGTGGGTAAAGTGGCTGACCTGAGCGCGCCTCAGCTCATCCTTTCCTTTATTCCTAAGAACCCGTTTGCTGACCTGACAGGCGCAAGCCCTACGTCTATCATCAGCGTCGTTATCTTTGCGGCCTTCGTGGGTGTTGCCGCCCTGCAACTGGTAAAAGATGACGCCGAAAAAGGCCCACGCGTGCTGGTCTTCATCGATACCCTGCAGGCCTGGGTGATGAAACTGGTACGTCTGGTCATGAAACTGACCCCGTACGGTGTTCTGGCGCTGATGACCAAAGTCGTTGCCGGTTCTAATGTTCAGGACATCATTAAACTGGGCAGCTTCGTTGTTGCGTCTTACCTGGGCCTCGGGATTATGTTTGTTGTCCACGCCGTGTTGCTTTCTTTCACTGGCGTAAATCCTGCGAAATTCTTCCGTAAAGTCTGGCCGGTGCTGACTTTCGCCTTCACCAGTCGTTCCAGTGCGGCGACCATTCCGCTGAGCGTTGAAGCGCAAACACGTCGTCTGGGTATTCCGGAATCTATCGCAAGCTTTGCTGCTTCATTTGGTGCCACTATCGGCCAGAACGGTTGTGCAGGTTTATACCCGACGATGCTGGCCGTCATGGTTGCGCCAACAGTAGGTATTAACCCGTTTGATCCGGTGTGGATTGCCACGCTGGTAGGTATCGTGACACTGAGCTCTGCCGGTGTGGCGGGTGTCGGTGGTGGTGCCACCTTCGCTGCGCTGATCGTATTGCCTGCTATGGGCCTGCCGGTCACGCTGGTGGCGCTGCTCATCTCCGTTGAGCCACTGATTGATATGGGTCGTACTGCGCTGAACGTCAGCGGTTCAATGACTGCCGGTACGATTACCAGCCAATTGCTGAAACAGACCGACAAAGAAGTGATGGATTCAGAAGAAACAGCAGAACTGGCACACCGCTAAGTTCGGATTGCTGGAAACAAAAACCGAAGCCACGGCTTCGGTTTTTTTATACCTTCAGTTTCGTACTGATTCAGAACGGGTAGTCGTGGAATCCGATCTGTTCAGAGATATTACGTGCGGCGGTATGCAACATTTCAACGTAGTGACTTTTATTTTCTTCCGAGAAACGGATAGTCGGGAAGGAAATACTTAATCCGGCAATCACAACACCAAAACGGTCAAAGACAGGAACCGCGATACAACGCAGGCCTTGTTCCTGTTCTTCGTTATCTTCGCCGTAACCTTGCTCACGCACCTGCAACAACGCAGCCTGCAAATCGGCGGCGTTCATGATGGTGTTTTCAGTACTGCGGGTGAATTCAATTTCCTGCATCAGCGCACTGACTTCCACTTTATCGCCCCACGCCAGCAGCACTTTACCAATCGCCGTCGTGTGCAGCGGATTGCGGCGACCAATGCGTGAATGCATACGCAGGTTGTACATAGAATCAATTTTATGGATGTAGACAATGCCGTCTTCATCCAGCGCGCCAAGGTGAATAGTTTCACGGGTCAGGCGGGATAATTCGCGCATCTGAATATCCGCACTGCGGATCAGATCGACGTTCTGCAGTGCCTTCGCACCCAGTTCGAACAATTTCAGAGTCAGTGAATATTTCTCAGACTCGCCTTCCTGCGCGACATAACCGAGTGACTTCATCGTCTGAAGGAAACGGTAAACCGTGCTTTTAGACATCATAACGCGTTGAGAAAGTTCAGTAATACCAATTTCACGTTCTTCGCCCAGCGCCTGTAAAATGCCAAAAACTTTCAGGACGGAAGAGACGGAATCGGGTTGCTTATCAAGATCTGCGATAGCCATAGGGTGAGTTACCTGCTCGCGTTGGTTTTGTTTCAAAAAAAATAGAACGTGGTTTTTATTATAGTGGTAAGCATTGTGCAGAAGCAATCAACCCATTGATTGAGAATGTAAGAACTGTTAAGCCAGTTTCATTCCCGACAGAGAGATAAATAATTCATTTCATCATGTGACAATTGTCACTTTACGTTGGTTAGCGTAGTAATATTCCCCTCACTGATGACTACGTACTGACAGAACTCATGACTCCGACACCCACTGATGGCTTACCTCTTCCACAACGATACGGCGCGATACTGGCAATTGCGCTGGGCATCACCGTCTCGGTGCTGGACGGAGCAATCGCAAACGTCGCGCTGCCGACGATTGCCAATGATTTTCATGCCAGTCCGGCGACGTCTATCTGGGTGGTAAATGCCTACCAGCTGGCAATTACTATTTCGCTGCTTTCTCTGGCATCGCTTGGCGACATTTTCGGTTACCGGCGTATCTATCAGACCGGGCTGCTGGTGTTCAGCATCACTTCACTTTTTTGCGCCCTTTCTGATTCCCTGCTGACACTGACGGTTGCCCGTGTTTTACAAGGTTTTGGAGCCGCAGCGATCATGAGTGTGAACACTGCGCTTATCCGGATAATTTATCCTCAGCGATTCTTAGGACGCGGTGTCGGTATTAACGCGCTGATTGTGGCCGTTTCCGCCGCCGCCGGACCGACGATCGCCGCAGGCATCCTTTCTGTCGCGTCCTGGCAATGGCTGTTTGCCATCAACGTGCCGATCGGTATTGTTGCTCTGATCCTGGGTCTGAAGTTTTTACCTGCTAACTCAACACGCAGCCAGGGACAACGTTTCGATATTACCAGCAGCGTGATGAACGCCTTGACCTTTGGTTTGCTGATAAGCGCCATCAGCGGGTTTGCGCAAGGCCTGAATCACATGCTGATCCTCGGCGAAGTCATCGCTCTTCTGGTCATCGGCTGGTTCTTTGTTCGCCGTCAGCTCACCAGACCCTTCCCGCTGCTGCCGGTTGATTTGCTGCGTATCCCGATTTTCAGTATGTCGCTGGGGACTTCCTTGTGCTCTTTCAGCGCACAAATGCTGGCATTTGTTTCCCTGCCCTTCTTCCTGCAAAACACGTTAGGCCTGAATCCAGTTGAAACCGGCCTTCTGCTGACACCATGGCCGCTGGCGACCATGGTCATGGCGCCGATTGCAGGCCGTCTGGTAGAACGTTTCCATCCGGGGATGCTGGGCGGAATTGGTCTGGTGGTCTTTTCCTTCGGACTATTTTCACTCTCATTGCTGCCGCCCGAGCCTTCGCATCTGAATATCATCTGGCGTATGTTGCTGTGCGGTGCTGGTTTCGGCCTGTTCCAGTCCCCCAATAACCATACGATCATCAGTTCCGCACCGCGTAATCGCAGTGGCGGAGCCAGTGGCCTGTTGGGCACGGCACGTCTTTTAGGGCAAACCACCGGCGCGGCGATGGTCGCACTGATGTTCAACCTGTTCCCGCAACACGGTACGCACGCCTCGCTTATCCTCGCGGGAACTCTCGCAGGCACCGGCGCGCTGGTCAGTCTGCTGCGAATGACACAGAAAACCAGCAGCCAGCGTGAAGCAGAAAACGCCAAGCTGTAAAATTCAGGCGTGAAAAAGCCCGGCAAAAATGCCGGGCTTTTTTGTATCAATAATCGCCAGAGGCTGATTATTTGCTGCTTATTTAATATAGGCACCGCTGCGCAGCGCTTCAATACGCTTATCCAGCGGCGGATGGGACATAAACAGCTCGCTGAATGACTTCGATTTACCGTTGATACAAAACGCCATCATGCTTCCCGCTTCCTGCGGTTCATGGCTGGTTTTCAGACGCTGCAACGCAGCAATCATTTTTTCACGGCCAACCAGTTTTGCAGAACCCGCATCAGCGTGGAATTCACGGTGACGTGAGAACCACATGGTGATGATGCTGGCCAGAATACCGAATACCAGTTCCAGCACGGTCGCCACGGCAAAATAAATCAGCGGGTTGCCGTTACTGCTCTCTTCGCCATCACGGTTACCGGAAAGGAAACCGGAAGCCACCTGCGCGATAATGCGGGAAATGAAGATGACGAAGGTGTTCACCACGCCCTGAATCAGAGTCATGGTCACCATGTCGCCATTCGCAATGTGGCTGATTTCGTGCGCGATTACCGCTTCGGCCTCATCCTGACTCATGCTTTGCAGCAATCCGGTGCTGACGGCTACCAGCGACGCATCGCGGCGTGCACCTGTCGCGAACGCATTAATATCTGGCGCGTGATAAATCGCGACCTGCGGCATGCCGATGCCCGCCTGCTGAGACTGACGGCGAACGGTTTCCATTAACCAGCGTTCAGTTTCATTACGAGGTTGCTCAATAACTTCACCACCCACCGAGCGCAACGCCATCCATTTAGACATCAGCAACGAGATAATTGCACCACCGAAGCCAAACAGCCCGGCCATGATCATCAATCCCGGCACGCTGCTGTGCTGAATGCCAGTCAGGCTAAGCACTAGCCCGAATACCAGCATAACGGCCAGGTTAGTCAGCAGGAACAACGCTATACGCATCATAAAATTTTACTTCCTCATTGTTGCTTCATTGTTATTGGCAGAGTTTAACCACCGGCACATAGCATACCCGGCTGTATTGATCCTATGGGCTTCTTTTCAGGATTCAAGAGCCCATACGCTCTGAAGGCCTTAATTCACAATACTTTACATTTTGAAGTGTTTTATTTCACAGACAAGCCTGAAATTTAGAAGGTTTATCAAAATACAGACATAAAAAAAGCGCACCGGAGTGCGCTTTCTTCATAGACTGACCGCATGCTTATTTAGCGGCGGCCTGGTCGGCCTGAGCCTTTTCCATACTGCCGAGATCAACAGCAATATGGTCAGCTTCATCGAGATAAGGATCCGGAGCAACGTAGTCTTTCGGCAGATCGTCGAGAGATTTCAGTGGCTTCTTACCTTCACGCTTGAAGCGTTCATTCAGACGTGTAAGACGCAGGGCATCATCCTCTTTATCTTCTTTATCACGCTGGGCGTAATTCAGAGAGGCAATGTTACGCTTGTCTTTCAGCGCCTTGTAATGGGCAATATCTTGCTGGATGTACTGGAACTCAGGATCTTTCGCAATACGGGCTTCATGGTCTTTCAGCAATTCAGGCAGGAACGGTTTCATGTCGCCTAATTTGGTGTAAGTCGCCGCGTTAATGCTATCCCACGGAAGTGCGTTATCTTCGAACTTCTCACCGGTTTCAATCGATTCAATACCGGTTGGCATCAGAATGTCCGGGGTCACCCCTTTACGCTGAGTACTGCCGCCGTTGATACGATAAAACTTCTGGATAGTGTATTGCACAGAACCGAGCGCAGGCCATTCAGGACGCAGCATCTGGTCGTAAATACGGTTCAGAGAACGATACTGCTGAACAGTACCTTTACCGAAGGTTGGCTCACCGACAATCAGCGCACGACCGTAATCCTGCATTGCGGCAGCAAAGATTTCGGAAGCTGAAGCACTGAAGCGATCAACCAGAACCACCAGCGGGCCTTTATAGTAAACGACGCCATCGGTATCGCTGTCCTGACGGATACGACCGTTGTTATCGCGCACCTGAACCACCGGGCCACTTGGAATAAACAGACCTGACAGCGAAACCGCTTCAGTCAGAGCACCACCGCCGTTAGTACGGAGATCGATAACCAAACTGTTCACGTTCTGCTTAGCCATTTTCTGCAGCTGAACTTTCACATCATCGGTCAGCCCCACGTAGAAGCCAGGAATGTCCATCACAGCAACTTTTTGAGCGCCGACATTCTTGATGGTCATTTTAACTGCGCGGTCTTCCAGACGGATCTTCTCGCGAGTCAGCGTGATTACGTGGTTTTTAGCATTCTTACCTGCTGGCAAGATTTGCAGACGGACTTTGCTGCCTTTCGGCCCTTTAATGAGCGCGACAACGTCATCAAGACGCCAGCCAATCACATCAACAATTGGCGTTTGTTTTCCTGCCTGAATCTGACCTACACCGACAATACGGTCACCGACTGCGATGGCTTTACTTTTGGCCGCCGGGCCGCCAGCTACCATCGAATTGATGACTGTGTAATCGTCGTCGCCCTGCAATACTGCGCCAATACCTTCCAGAGACAGGCTCATTTCGGTATTAAACTGCTCGGTGCTGCGGGGAGAGAGATAGTTGGTGTGCGGATCGATTTCATGCGCGAAGGCATTCATCACCAGCTGGAAAACATCTTCGCTGTTGCTTTGTGTCAGGCGTTTCATCGCAAAATGATAACGCTTGGAGAGCACGTCACGGATTTCCTGATCGTTTTTGCCGGTCAGTTTGAGGTTCAGCTCGTCATATTTGACTTTGGCATCCCACAATTTGTCCAGCTCAGCGCGGTCTTTCGGCCACGGTGCTTTGCTGCGATCAAGTTCAATCGTGTCGTTGCCCGTGAAATCCATCGGGCGCTCAAGCACTTTCAACGCATAATCATAGCGTTCAAAGCGGCGTTTTTGAGCCAGATTGAAAAGAGCATATGGCGTGGTTAACTGACCGGTTTTCAGTTCCTCACCCAAGGTTGCACGTTTATCAGTAAACTGTGCGACATCGGAAGCCATTAATACGTTATGGCCATAATCGAGCATGTTGAGGTAACGGTCGAAGATTTTCGCTGAGAAATCTGCATTAAGGTCGAACTGACGATAATGTGAACGGGTAAAGCGAGCAGTAACACGCTCGCTCACCGTTGCATCCTGAGGATCCTGAGTTAAATTAGGAAGTTGAGCGAGAGTCACCGGTGCACTCTCGTTCGCTGCAAAGCTGGTGTTTACCAGCCCTACTCCTGCCATTAACAGACCCGCAATAACGCTTAATCTGACAAATTTGTTCATGCCTGAGTTGGCCTCCGTATCAGAACTGCAAGTGTTCTGCGCGCACGATCATCGCCAGACCCGAAGAGAGTTGAACGCGTACACCGTCTTTGGCAATTTCCAAAACGGTTGCATCCATCGCACTCTGTCCTGCTCTGACTTTGATTTCCTGGCCAATTTGCAGTTTTGAAATGTCTGTTACTGGCACCTGACGCGGTTCACGTTTTTCCTCACGCGGTGGGCGAGGTGTACGTGGTTTGCGATTTTCCTGACCAGCCACAGCAGCGGGCGCATTTTCACGACGCGGCGCTGGTTTTTTACCGGCCGGACGTGGACGTCGCGGCTCAGTGGTTTCACCGGCTTCACGACGTTTTGCCTGTTGTTCTGCACGTTGTGCCTGAACGCGGGCTTTTGCTTCTTCCAACTGTTTACGGGCATGTTCCACGTGCTGCTCTTCGAGAACGCCACATGAATTACCATCAAGGTCAACGCGTTCAGCGCCAACTTTAACGCCGTACAGATAGCGCCAGCTTGAGGTATACAGACGCAGAGCAGAGCGTAACTGAGTTTTGCTCAGATTCTCTTCACCTTGCACGCGCTCGACCAAATCCGCAAAGATACCGATCTTTAATGGGCGTGCTTCGCCTTCGGCGGTAAAACAGAGCGGGAACCGCTCAGCCAAAAAGGCGATGACTTCTTTACTACTGTTCAACTTAGGTTGATTTTCCATGAAATTTCCTGATTACAACGGGTGTGCCAACCGGCGCAGGCATGAACAGGCGTCATTATAATGACGCCGTTATTAAATGCCACGTTATCCGACGATCAACTTACGATCAGATTGACATATTTTTCAGCATCGCAGTTTTCGAGATGCTGGCAAAGCCCGCTGACTAACTCTGTCAGCCCCTGTTCATCGGCTTCGTCGAAGCGTTGATAAACGGTGCTATCAATGTCTAATACGCCGATCACTTTGCCATTTATTGTTACAGGCAGAACGATTTCGGCATTACTTGCTGCGTCACAAGCGATATGGCCCGGGAAGGCATGAACATCACCCACACGTTGCACGGTATTTTCCGCTACTGCGGTGCCGCAGACGCCTTTTCCTACCGGAATACGCACGCAGGCAATTTTACCCTGGAAAGGACCCAGCACCAGCGTTGTGCCATCCATCAGATAAAAACCTACCCAGTTCACGCCTTCAAGACGTTCAAAAAGTAAGGCACTTGCGTTCGACAGAGTGGCAATAAAATTGTTTTCTCCGGCGATCAACGCGTTCAAATCACGTTTTAATTCCGTGTAGAATGCTTCTTTATTCATGTAGTAACCAATAATAACCTAAGGGCAGAGAGCCGTTCTGTTGTGCTTAACCTCTATAAAATAAGCATTAAATGCCCATATGAACAAGGTTAATCCTGTGTGACATCAAAAAGACTCACCTACAATAACTGTTTGCCGACCGCATAATACGTTATTTTGTCAAAAAAACCTGGCTGATCTTGGCCTGATGGCCTCGCCTGCCCCCCACGGGGGATGCGTAATTGTAACAACAGGTATTCTTTACTATTCCAGGCACTATGAAAATACACACAATTTCAGCCCAGATTCCACAAATTCGTTACCAGCGATGCAGTGAGTGTGACACGCTTTTCACACTGCCCTCGCTGCAACGCACGCAGACGGCGCATTGTCCGCGTTGTAACGCGAAAGTTGAAAAAGGCCGGGTCTGCTCCCTGCCTCGACTGATCACGATGGCCATCAGTATATTACTGCTGATGCCCTTCGCATATACAGAGCCGTTGATCAGCATCCGGCTTCTGGGCACGCGCATTGACGCCAGTTTGCTCGAGGGTATCTGGCAGATGTCACGCCAGGGGGATCCCGTCACCGCCAGCATGGTGGCTTTCTGTACCATCGGAGCCCCGCTGACGCTCGCCGTCTCCATTCTTTATCTGCATTTTGGCAGCAAATTAGGGATGAATCTGAAACCCGTGCTGCTGATGCTCGATCGCCTTAAAGACTGGGTGATGCTCGATATTTATCTGGTCGGGATGGCAGTCGCCAGCATCAAGGTCAAAGAGTATGCCGATATCAACGTCGGCATCGCGCTGGCCGCCTATCTGATGATGACGCTGATGGTCACGCTGACCATGATTAATCTCAACATCGAGCAGTTATGGGAAGAGTTCTACCCACAACGTAAGCCGAAAGGGTTGCCCTCTTCGCTGCGTTTGTGCCTGGCCTGTAAGTTCACCGGTATCCCGGATGAACGCGGACGCTGCCCGCGCTGCCATGTTCCGATGCGTCTGCGCTATAAACACAGTTTGCAGAAAACCTGGGCCGCGCTGATTGCCGCGATTGTTTTATTAATCCCGGCCAATTTACTGCCTATTTCCATCATCTATGCCAACGGGCAACAGCTTAAGGACACCATATTTTCTGGCGTGGTGTCGCTCGCAACATCGGGGAACGTGCCGATCGCCGCCATTGTATTTATTGCCAGCGTACTGGTGCCGTTTACCAAAGTTATTGTGATGCTGACGCTGCTGCTCAGCATCCATTTCAAAGCGATTCAGGGACTGAAAACGCGTATCCGTCTGCTGCGACTGGTGACCTGGATAGGACGCTGGTCGATGCTGGATTTGTTTGTTATTTCATTAATGATGTCGCTGGTTAACCGTGACCAGCTTTTGTCTTTTACGATGGGACCGGCCGCCTTTTATTTTGGCTCTGCCGTAATTCTAACCATTCTTGCCGTTGAATGGCTTGATAGCCGCTTGATTTGGGATGCACATGCAACAGGAAACGCCGAATACACCGACTGAAGCACGGATAAAACACAGGCGCCGGATTTCGCCCTTTTGGCTTCTGCCGTTTATTGCTTTACTGATCGCCGGATGGTTGATTTACAGCAACTATCAGGAGCGCGGCACGACCGTGACTATCGATTTCCAGTCTGCCGCAGGGATCGTGGCTGGCCGCACGCCGGTACGTTATCAGGGCGTGGAAGTCGGGTCGGTGGAATCCATCAGTCTGAGCAAAGACCTGCGCACCATTCAGGTTAAAGTCAGCATAAAGAGTGACTTGTCCAACGCGTTGCGCGAAGGCACTCAGTTTTGGCTGGTAACACCTAAAGCCTCCCTTGCCGGTGTTTCCGGGCTCGATGCGCTGGTCGGCGGTAACTACATCGGCATGATGCCTGGCCCCGGTCAGGAGAAAGCTCACTTTGTAGCGCTCGATACGCAGCCAAAATTCCGTCTCAATACCGGCGAACTGATGGTCCATCTGCACGCCAAAGATCTGGGTTCGCTGAATACCGGTTCGCTGGTGTATTACCGCAAAATTCCGGTCGGTAAGGTCTACGACTACGACATTGAAAGCGGCAATGAAGGCGTGACCATCGATGTCCTCATCGACAAACGTTTTGCCAATCTGGTCAAAGACAATACGCGTTTCTGGAATGTTTCCGGCTTTAAGGCAGATTTAAACCTGAGCGGGGTAAAAGTTCAGATGGAAAGCCTGGCGGCGCTGGTGAATGGCGCGATCGCGATGGATTCCCCGAATGACGGGAAACAGGCAAAAGCTGATCAGTCTTACTCGCTGTACCCCGATCTGGCACAAAGCCAGCGCGGTGTCGAAATCAATCTGGATTTACCGGACGGGAATGGGTTATCCGAAGGTCAGACGCCGCTGATGTATCAGGGCTTGCAGGTCGGTACGCTGACCAAAATTAGTTTACAGCCGGACAATAAAGTCACCGGTAAACTGACTGTCGATCCTTCTGTGCTCGACATGATGCGTACCGGTACGCGCATTGAGATGAACAGCCCAAAAATCAGCCTCAATAATGCCAATATCAGCCAGTTGCTGACCGGCAACACGCTGGAACTGATCCCCGGTGATGGCGAGCCGCAAAAACATTTTGTGGTGCTCGACAGCAACCAGCGACTGTTACAGAACCCGGGCATTGTCAAAGTGCAGCTGATTGCGCCGCAGAGTTACGGTATTGATGCGGGCCAGCCTATCAAGCTCTACGGCATCGACGTCGGCTCGATTATTGACCGTACGCTGACTGATGAAGGCATCCTGTTTAATGCCGCTATCAAACCGGAATATAAAAACTTGCTGCATAAAGACAGTAAGTTTGTGGTCAACAGCCGCGTTGATGTGAAACTTGGCGTCGATGGCATGGAAGTGCTCGGCGCCAGCGCCCAGGAATGGGTCGACGGCGGTGTGCGCATTATTCCGGGCACCAAAGGGGCACCAGCACAGAAATACCCTCTTTACAGCAATGCGGAAAAAGCGGCTGAAGGTATTCAGGGCGAGCAACCGGGTGCTACGCTGACGTTGACCGCGAAAAGCCTGCCTGATGTTCAGACCGGTTCCGTTGTGCTTTACCGTAAGTTCCAGGTAGGCCAGATAGTCAACGTTCGCCCTAAAGCCAATGAATTCGAAGTTGATGTGTATATTCAGCCGCAATACCGCAACCTGCTGACTGAGAAAACTATTTTCTGGGCCGAAGGTGGCGCGAAGGTGCAACTCAACGGCAGCGGGCTGACCGTGCAGGCTTCACCGCTGGATCGCGCGCTTAAAGGCGCTATCAGCTTCGACAATCTCGACGGCGTCGTCGCCAGCAAAGGGGCAAAGCGTGTTCTGTATGATTCAGAAACCTCAGCCCGCGCGGTGGGCAGCCAGATAACGCTGAATACTTATGATGCCAGCAAGCTTTCCGCCGGTATGCCTATTCGTTATCTAGGTATCACTATCGGTCAGGTGGAATCGCTGAAACTCGACTCGCAGCTGAATCAGGTTTCCGCCAAAGCGGTATTGTATCCGGAATATGTCGAAAACTTTGCCCGTCGCGGCACCCGTTTCTCGATTGTTTCACCGGAAATTTCCGCCGGTGGCGTCAGCAATCTCGACACCCTTCTCCAGCCCTACATTAATGTCGAGGCAGGGAAAGGCGCACCAGCGCGCAACTTTGATTTGCAGGACTCTACCATCACCGATTCACGTTACACGGATGGTCTGGGTATCGTGGTTGATGCGGCCGAAGTCGGCTCATTGCAAATCGGCACGCCGGTGCTGTTCCGCGGGATCGAAGTTGGTACGGTATCGGGCTTCTATCTGGGCGCCATGGCGGATCGGGTGAATGTGACGCTTCGGATCAGTAAAAAATATCAATATCTGGTGCGTGAAAACTCTGTGTTCTGGCTGGCCTCGGGCTATGACCTGCAGTTCGGTCTGACCGGTGGCGTGTTCAAGAGCGGGACATTCCAGCAATTTATCCGCGGAGGTATCGCCTTTGCGACACCGCCAACCACGCCGCTGGCGCCGAAAGCGGCCAACGGCAATCATTTCCTGCTCACTCCTGAAGCACCAAAAGACTGGCAGAAATGGGGAACGGCAATCCCGAGAAATTAACCGGTATTATGTTGATCAGGGCCACCCTCGGGTGGCCTTTTCTTTATCAGGCAACGCGCGCAGCCCTCTCATCACAGGTAAATATGGTAAACTGCGCGGCAGAAAAACTTCTTCAGCTCTGGAACCACGCCTTTGTCAAAGCTCACCACCGCCAGCACTTTTACTGATAAATTACCCGCCGCTTTTCTGGAAGCCACGCGCGCAATCATGCCTGCAGATCTCAGCATGGATGATTTTATTGCCGCCTGTCAGCGCCCTCTCCGCCCGAGTCTGCGGGTGAACACCCTGAAAATCAGCGTGACCGATTTCCTTGAACTTGCCGGTGGTTATCAGTGGGAGTTAGAGCCCGTACCCTGGTGTGCGGAAGGTTTCTGGATAAACCGCAACGTGCAGGACGATACGCGTCTGGGCAATGCCTTATCGCATCTGGCCGGCCTCTTCTATATTCAGGAAGCCAGTTCCATGCTGCCGGTCACTGCGTTATTTGCCAACGATACGCAGCCGGTTCTGGTGATGGACGTTGCAGCGGCGCCCGGTTCTAAAACCACGCAAATTGCGGCGCTGATGAAAAATCAGGGCGGCATTATTGCCAATGAATATTCCGCCAGCCGGGTCAAAGTCCTGCACGCTAATATCAGCCGCTGCGGCGTCAGTAACACCGCGCTGACGCACTTTGACGGACGCGTATTTGGGGCGGCTCTGCCTGAAACTTTTGACGCCATCCTGCTGGACGCGCCCTGCTCCGGCGAAGGCGTTATCCGTAAAGACCCTGATGCCATGAGCAACTGGTCTGAAAACAGCGTGACTGAAATTGCCGCGACACAACGTGAACTGATCGACAGCGCGTTTCATGCGCTGAAACCCGGCGGCGTACTGGTCTATTCAACCTGCACCCTTAACGCGCAGGAAAACCAGCAGGTTTGCCAGTGGTTACTCGATACCTATGCGGATGCGGTAGAAGTGGAATCGCTGGCAGAGTTATTCCCTGACGCTGATAAGGCCGTCACTCCGCAAGGCTATTTACACGTATTTCCTCAGGTCTATGACAGCGAAGGTTTCTTTGTCGCGCGCTTTCGTAAAACGGATCCGGTGCCGCGCCTGCCGGTCCCCGGATATAAGGTAGGCCGCTTTCCTTTCTCGCCACTTTCCCGTCAGGACAGCGCCGAAATTATCAAAGCAGCGGGTCTTTCTGGCCTTGTCTGGCCTGAGAATCAATACACGTTATGGCAGCGCGATAAAGAAATCTGGATCTTCCCAGCCGTGCTGGAGCCCGTCTTTGGCAAGGTCCGTTTTTCCCGTATCGGAGTGCGACTGGCAGAGCGTTTTCCGAAAGGATTCCGCTGGCAGCATGAAGCCGTGGTGGCATTCAGTGTCGCAGATTCCAAAAACCGTTTTGAGATAAATGATGAACTGGCGCAGAGCTGGTTCCGTGGCGTTGATATTTATCCGGATGACACACCGCCCGCAGACGAATGTCTGGTGACCTGGCTTGGCCAGCCATTAGGATTGGCAAAACGGATCGGCAGCCGGATTAAAAACAGTCTGCCACGTGAACTGGTGAGAGATGGCGCAATACGTCCGCAAACATTGTCGAACGATTAATTAGATTTAACTTTCCCGCAAATTTCTGTGCCAGAGGAGCATTCCGACGGCGCAGAATATTCTACTCAACAGTCATTAATACCGACTAAAACACCTGATAACTGCGTTTCTGTGAATACTGTGCAACTGAACTTTTAGGTGAAATCACGGCGACAAAGGGTATATAACAAATACCCACAAAGCATTTTATGCTACATATATTGGATAGTAACTTATATTATCAAGAAAGGTTCACTGAATTATAATTAGGAATAATCCTACCGCGCCATGTATTATTGCCATCAAGATAACATTGTCAGTGATATATCATTTTCAGATATAAATCTTAATGCCTGATGTTGAGTAAAGACCTGCCAGTCGGAGAAGTATCATGTCGGATGAAATGAAACTCGAATCAGCGGATGGGCTGCTTTTGCAGCAAATGGCCAGTCTGCGAGATATTATCGATAACAATTCTGACTGGATCTGGGAAGTCGATGCGCAGGGGCGTTATGTTTTCTCCTCCAATAAATGCATCGAATTTCTTGGCGTTCCGCCTGAAAAAGTTTTAGGCAAAACCCCTTTCGATTTCATGCCTCCTGATGAAGCCCGTCGCGTAGGCGAACAGTTTGCCGCTATCGTTGAACGCCGCGCCCCTTTCGGTGGCTTGCTGAACCGTAATATCCGCCCGGACGGCACAGAAGTTATTCTCGAAACCAGCGGTGTCCCGCTTTTTGATAATGACGGGAATTTTCGCGGCTATCGCGGGATCGACCGCAATCTCACCAGTCTGGATCAGGCACCGGGCCAGCGTCTTTTCCAGCTTGAAACGATCTATTCCAATGCACCGGTCGGCCTGTGTTTCATTGATTTACAGATGCGATATGTCACGGTTAATGATGCAATGGCGAATATTATCGGCCTGCAACCCTATGAAGCGATCGGACGTAAAATAGGGGTGTTCCTGCCGGGACTTTCACCATTGTTAAGTAATGCGCTGGAACTTGCCCAGCGTAACGAAACGACCCCCGACCGTGAGTTTTCCGTTCCCGGAAAGAATCAGGTTTTCTTTGTACGTATTAAAGCGGCCTATGACGCCCAGAATCAACTGAACGGCCTGTCTGTCGCGATGACGGATATCACCAGCCTCAAACGTATGGAAATAGCCCTGCGCGAAAGTCAGGAACATTACCGCAATATGGTTGAGCTGAACCCGCAAATTCCGTGGACAGCCGATCCTCGCGGGATGCTCAATGATGTCAGCTCGCGTTTTCAGCGGATCACCGGCATGACCCGTCAGGATATTCTTGCCGACAAGTGGATCCAGAGTATGCACGTGGAAGACCGCCGCGCCGCCGTTCAGACCTGGGAACAGTGCCTGAAAACAGGCGCACCGCTGGATATTGAAGTTCGTTTTTGTCACGTGGACCGTGGATGGAACTGGATGCGTATCCGCGCTGCGGCCAGTTACGCCAATGATGGTTCGATTCAGCGTTGGTACGGTACCGCCGAAGACGTTCATGAACGCAAGTTACTGGAACTGAAACTGGTTAAAGCCAACCGTCGTCTGGAAATCCAGGCACGCACGGATTCACTCACTAAACTGCCTAACCGCCGTGAGTTCAAAAAAGTGCTCAGCCATGAATATATGCGTGCCAAGCGTAACCGTACACCGCTGACCGTGGTGATGATCGACATCGATTACTTCAAACATTTCAACGATCATTACGGCCATCTTTCCGGTGATGCCTGCCTGCGTTTAGTGGCGCGCACTTTGCGCAAATCACTTAAACGCAGCACCGACGTCGTAACACGTTTTGGCGGCGAAGAATTCGCAGCCATTCTGCCGGATACCGATCTGAAAGGTGCCTGGATTGTCGCACAGCACATCATGGAATCAATTGAGTCGCTGGGTATCAAGCACAGTTTCAGCGAGTTTAACCGCGTCACCATCAGTCAGGGGATTGCGACGTACATGCCGGAACGAGATCCTGGTATTGAAGACCAGTCAGATATCGTCAGCGCCGCTGATGAGGCGCTGTACCTGTCGAAAAACAATGGTCGTAACCAAATCAACGCCATGCCTGTCTCGGTAAGATTTAACCAGCTTTAAACCTCAGTTCAGGGAGCCGCTGTGTTTTGCGAAAGGCGGCTCTCTGCATTTCGATGCCGCAACGCCCTGTTATAAATCTCACCTCTTCTGGTTATCCATAAAAAAGTGCATACGTAAAAATTCAGGTGGCGCTTTTTGTGCTGTCGACTATTCTCAAATAAGGCAGGCCAACTGGTCATACCTGATGTCATTGAAATGGCTTACAACACTCTGGCGAGGAGTATCTGATGGGAAAATCGATTATCCGGATTGGCAGTTACGAAATTGACGATGCACATCTTTCTACGCCTGAAGCAAAAGGCGGCGATAAGGTGCATATTCCGTGCAAGTCAGACCCTGATTTGTGCATGCAACTAGATGCCTGGGATGACCACACCAGCGTTCCGGCAGTCCTCGATGGCCGTCATTCTGTGTTGTATAAGGAAAAGTACGACGAACAGAAAGATGAGTGGATCATGCGACTGGAGTAACACTGCATGGCGAACGAAAATGTGTTCGCCATGCCGCTTGCGGTCGGTCGACTTTGATTACTGTTGAGCTCTTGAAACCAGTGAAATCCCCCGCCCTGCGAAAAAGCGCGCGAAGGTTTCCACAGGCAACGTGACATCCTGCTGAGTAGAAATATCGTGACCGGACGGATTATGGAAGGTCACAGATTGATCATCAGCCCGGGTTACCAGAACCAGATGACCGCCTCTATGCGGTGGTGTGGACTCAGGAATACGGACAGAAGGATGCACTGAAGCAATAAAAAATCGATGTTCTGCCAGCTGACCGGCAATGTCTTGAGCCGAAATATCCACTTTCACCTGCGCCGAAATACCCAGCTCCTGCCGGACATATTCAACAAAAGGCGCGTAAATAAGCCCCTTAATGTTGTCACCCTCGCGAACATACGCTCCGTATGACAGGCTTCGGTAAGTCAGTTTCAACACCGGTACCACGTTGCCTGAAACGGCTGCCAGCACCATCTTCAGGCAGCACATTCCGCAAACATGATTCGCCCACTCGATAAATTCCCGCTGTTCAGCCGCACCCGACTTGGTCCACAAACTGATATCGCTAAGCTGAATATCTCCGGCAATAATCCCGGCTGCGCAATCAGGATCTTCCCACTGACTAAAATAAGGGACGGCGGAAGAAGGAGAAAATGAACGCTGATTAACGGGCATGACATATTCCTGAACGACAAAATGACAACATCAGGTTGATCATACAACTGACGAATGAAAAGGCCTGATGTCAGTATCAGGCCCCTGGAAGATTTAGAACTTTTCGACCATCCGGAACTTCATCAGCAACAATGGCATAGTCGGCTCAAACATTTCATACTCTTCGAAGAAACGCTGATGCTCTTTGCGCCAGTAAGCCAGCGTCCGGTCACCTTCCCCTTCTTCCCAGGCATGCTGTTCCGTTACCTGGTCAAAAGGCACTTGTTTCACTTCGGTCAGTTGCACGGCACACACCGGATTGCTGCGGCCATCAACTACCACAAAGATTTCGCCCGGCTCAGGTTCAGGATCATCGTCAAGATTTGAACAGGTGGCGGTTTTTGTGCCAGCAATAACACGCTTAGCCAGTTCGTCAGCTGACGATTCAGTATCACCAAACGACCAGCGCTCTGCGTCCCTGTATTTGAGTGGGATCTGCGGAATCATAATTTATCCTTTCAATTGAGATAGTTCACTGCCATTACAGTTAAACATTAGCACAAAAAAACCCGCCGCAGCGGGTTTTGCAAGCCGGAAGAGTGTCTTAAGGTTTGCAGTTATCCGGCATTTTATCCGGCCACTGACGTGCGCTTCCGGCACCGTATAAGACGCTAATACCACATTCCTTATCTACACGCGCCAGCGGTTTGCCGGTTTTGTCGATCATCATTGACATGGCCGGTGTGGAAACGACTGCCACTCCGCTGTCAAACGGTGATGCGGCGCTAAACACCGGCGCTATAGCGAAGTTGCCAAGCGCATCGACATAACCATAATTACCGTCAGCTTTGGCAAATGCCAGCCCGTCGACAGGCAAACCTAAATCAGGGTAAGAGACGCCATCAGTGGGTTTCCCCTGCCCGTTAATCCAGGTTTTGGTTCCATCGGTCTTTGTCAGCACGGCGTGGTCACCCACCATCTGACTGGCATGCCCCTGAACGGTGAGAACCAGTTTCCCGGTATTATCGACATAACGTGTCGCAGGCTCGCTATCCTGCGGATCATAGGATACCGACCAGGCGCTCGCCGGTGGCATATTCCACTGACCTTCCGGCATAGCTGCCACACGCACGCCTTTGTCATCAATCAGTTCATAGCCCGCTGGCGTGGAGCGCAAAGCGCGCCCCTGCACGAAAGCAGAACCCCGGCTATCACCGACAGGCTGAATTTGCCATTCGCCCTGCGCAGACAAATACCCTTGCTGCGGCTGGCGCGATAATTTCACCCAGTCTCCCAGCGCACTGATACGTGTCTGCTGCTCATGAAGCTGAATATTACCTTTGGCATCCAGAAGCCAGGACTGACCAGCCGCAGACGTGGCCAGAATGCGTCCGTCATTAAACTGATTTACGGTGAGTCCGGCTGTAGGTTCAATTCTTGGCTGAGCGTCATTGCCGATGATTTCTGCAAGAACAGCGGATACCGGCTGGCCTTCGGTTGCAGGTTGTGTGAGTAACCAAAGGGCGGAGTTAATACGACGGGCATCGGCATATTTCGGTGCAACAACGACTTTACCCTGGCTGTCGAAGATCCCCCACAGTCCTTCAGGCGTTTTGAAGGCGGCCAGACCCTCTGAGTAATCGCCCACATCCTGATAAGCCGGTTGCAGTACCGTTTTCTGGCTGGCGACATCATAGATGCCCCACAGAACGCCCTCCGCTGCCGTTTCACGATAGCGGAACCAGCCATTGCCGACAGATTCAATCTCAAACACATTCGGCAAATCGTAATGCTTACCGGCGTGATCAAGTGCTGTCAGTTTTCCATCCAGATAATCCAGAGCGTAGCCCTGTACAAAAGGAGAAATATTATCTTCAGTCAGCGGGATAATCACTTTGCCCTGCGCATCCACCACGCCGGTGCCATCGGTGGTTCTTACAATGAACTGACCGATGTTGTTGCTGCTGTCAGCAGGTTCAATATCCTGCCATTTGGTATCAAGCTGAAGAGAGCCGTCGGGGCGCAGGAAACCCGCACCGTTTTTGCTGGCCGCATCAGCAGGGCGAACCAGCGCCAGTGGCGATGAAGCAGAAGGGGAATTGATGGGAGCAGTCAGAGGTTCGATCCTGCTGCCATTCAGAGTGCTGATACTCTTCTGATTCAGCAAGGCTTTGCCTGTGGTATCAACCACATTCACCACATCACCTTGCTCATTGCGCAACCATAAACGGTGATCGATAACTTCTGCGTTGGAAATTTGCCCCAGCCAGCCAACATTCTGGGTGCCACCAATGACTCCGCCAGAAGGAGCAATAATGGCATTCACCTTTTTCTGCTCACCCTTAGTCGTTATCAGGAACTCACCGGTATTTTGCTCCCAGGGCTCACTGCCAGCAGGCAGCGATAGGGCTTGTTTACGCCCCGGAACATACAAAGTAAGAGAGTCTTTGCTGGCAGGATATAAAACATAGTCACCGGAAACGTGCAGAGCTTTTGTGTCAGTTTCACTGAAGCTGGCAATCACAGTGGCGGAATTATCCAGCAGCTTGATGCCATCGGCCGTTTTCGCCAGCCAGAAGGCACCGGTTTCCTCGCTGACAGAAAGATATTTCTGCTCGTCCTGAACTCCGTCAGTACGGATTAAGGTAATGCCGTCCGCTTTTTTCGCCAGTGCGACAGAAGGATTGTGTGGATCCAGAGTGATGGACGTGTACTGAGGCTGAACGCGCCAGGCCAGATTTCCATCCACAATGCCGTAGCCTTTGCTGTCATCGACAGCAATGAACAGATCACCGGAACCGAACGGCTCTGCCACTTCCATTTTGTCCGTCGCCACATGGCGAACACCATCTGGTGAGAGCAGTACGCTGTTAAACGTCAGGCTGAGCCGGGCAGGAACGCCATTACTCAGAACAGCGTCATCCACCAAATCATCCAGTGCTTTACCGACCTGAACACCTTTGCGGTCAATTATCTGAGACTTTCCATCCACCTTAACAACAGCCAGACCGGCTTCAGTAAAGGGTTGTGCGCGGTCAAAGGACGGCTGAATCATCCAGTTTCCAGTCAGATCGATATAGCCCCACTTCCCCTGCTGCATGGCAGCGGCAGCACCGAAGTGATAATCCCCGACCTGCTCAAAAACAGGTTTGATAACGAGCTGCCCCTGATTATCCAAAAAACCCCAACGCTCATCCGCTGCTTCAGCGGAAGGTAAAAGCACAGCGGCACGCCCTTCACGAACGTCACGGATACATAAATTTTGGGTTAATGGCAACGCTGCACGTAGCTGGGTATCAGCCTGGGAAGCCGGCAACGGTGCCGAACATGCTGGTGCAGATTCAGCCTTTACGGGTTCAGCCGCAATAGCGGAGCCGGTCAGCGTCAATAAGGCCAATGTACTGCCGGTGTTCAGCGCGCAGCGAAGTGCGTGGCGTAGCCTTGAAGGTTTGCTGACAATCATTAATTACCCCCGGTACCACAAGCGGGTGCTTTGGCAGGCCAAAGATAAGCACCTTTCGCATCCACGATGACGCGCTGATTACAACGCACCTGAATTTTTGCCTGAACATTACCGTCGGCATTAAGCAAATTCACGACACCCTTGCCGCCAGCCCAGGCACGCTTCTCACTAAAATCAGTGGCCCAATCAAATTTAGGCAAAATCGCAAAGCGCCCCGTGGTATTGATATATCCCAGCAGGTTGCCGTAGGTTGATTTTTTCATGGCGGTCGCAAAATTGTTGCTCATCGCTCCGACCTGATCGAAGTATGAACCAATCAGCTTTTTGCCTTGCTGATCGACAAATCCATACAGGCCTTTCTGATCACGCAGAGGAATAACACCTGAGCTGGCTTTGTCAGCCAGCAGGCTGTCAGGCCCGGCGAAACGCTGGATTTCATTGCCATCGTTGTCATACAAAACGGTTTCACCGGTTACGTCATCGTTCATGACCAGACGAGCCATTGAATTCAACGGTTGTGCCTGATCGAAGCCCTCTGCCGAAGCGCCATGGTCATTAATCAGCGTAGTTCGTCCATCACTGACTGCACGGCTCAGATTCAGAGGTGCAACGAAATTAAATTCGGCGGTGTAAACTGGTTGAATCTGCCAGTCACCCTGACTGTTAATCGCCCCGTAGTGCGGTGAAAAACTCAATTTTATCCAGTCACCCTCCACAGAGCTCGAAGAAGCGTTAATGGCTTTACTGACCGGGAAACGCCCTGCGTTATCAAGTAACGCCACGCCCCCTTCGGAAGGTTGAACCAGCCAATGGTTCTGCCCGACAGCTTGCGGTCTGGCGAGTAAATCCGTTGCGAGTACTTGTCCGCTTTGGGCGCTGTAGAGACTGTAATGGCTGGAAAGCGCACCGCGTTCTCCCGGCTGATCGTTATCAGAAAGGGTGAAAGTGCCCTGACCGATATATTGGAATTTACCGCTTCGGTCCGCATCCGGTGCTATTGCCCAGGTGCCATTCGTGTTGAGAACACCCCATCCGTCATCAGCTTTAGCCAGGGCATAACCCTCGTTGAAAGCATCGATTTCAGTGAACTGTGGTGCTGCCTTAATGCTTTTGCTCGCAATATCCCATAAGCCCCAGCGCTGCGCTTCTTTTTCACCCTCGGTGTAATAGATCAATCCTGATGACAAACGCTGGGCATTTTTCTCAATATCTGCGGGGATCTCGACGGCATTGCCATTTCGGTCAATAAGATGCTTAACATCGACATTGTTGGCGTTATCAACGGCCCAGGTGTAATCACCTTCAAAAGGAGTGATCTGGGTATACGTTGGCTGAATAACCCACTTGCCTGAAGCATCGACAGCACCCACTTTTTTATTTTGAGTGTGGATGATGAGCGGCGCCTGAGACCCGGTAGTTTCTACTGATGCCCATTGGGGATCAGACAAGACATTCCCCTGAGAAGTGAGAATAGCTGGCGGTTTGCTTGCATCTGCAGGCGTCAGAACGGCCCAAGGGAGGCTGTGCGCCGCATCGCCGTTTGATTCCGGTAATGTAGTCACATCATCTGTCATCGCCACTGTGCCCAGCGGCCGTAGCTTATAGTCTTTCAGTGCAGCAAGCGTGGCATCATTAAGCAGCGCCACACCATTGTTGTCATAAATCTGCGCAACCTGGGGTGCCTTACCTTCTGTTTGCATAACCCAGAGATGGTTGCCCTGTTGCAACACCTGCGGCTTGTTAACTTTCAGCGAAACAATTTGGTTATCTGCACCGATGATAACGATGCCTTTGCTACCCGTTCCCAGCGTTGCCTTTCCCCAGACCAAAATATTTTCAGTCTGATCAGCAGGAATATCCTGCACTTTTTCCAGTTTGCTGCTGAGTAGCTGTTTATTATTATCGTTGCCCGTCACCAGCCAGCTGCCGGAAGCGAGCGGTCGCACTGATTTGTATTGTTCTTTGTTTAAAGCAACACCCTGGCGGTCGACAAACGACCAGAGGTTCTTGGTTTTTACCGCAACGACGTCGCCGTTAAGCTGTGGTTCATCCCGGGTTTTGAGTACCATCGGGTTTATCGCCCAGTCACCGTTCTCATCGAGATACCCCCAGTAACCTTCTTCTGCAGAATCACGTTTTTTGGCGGGTATCAGCCCTGCCTGTGGCAAATCCAGCGCCATAACATCATCAGGTAAAGACAGAGAGCGATCCGTAGATGCATTCCACAACGCAGGTGATACCTGAGTTTGAACACTTGCCAGTGCCTGACCGCCGGTAAAACCACGGCTATCAAGCGCAACAGCAAACGGCAGCGTTTTAATCACCGCTCCTTTCTTGTCTATCAGCGCCAGACGATTATCGGTCACCACCAACGCAGTACCTTGCGCATTGAAATCAGTGGCGCGCGTAAAGCGTGGCTCAATGACCCAATGGCCTTTTTTATCGATATACCCGAACTGATCGCCCTTTTTAACAGCGGCCAGGTCATTCACAAAACCCCGCGCTGCGCTGAAATCAGGTTTGATGACCATATGTCCGGTAGCATCTACGTAACCCCACTGAGGTTCGCGTGACAGGCTGACCTGAACAGGCGAAAGCCCCTGCTGGAAAGGCAACTGGCAATCTTTTGCGGTTTTTGCATTGCCACATGCCCGTAACTGCGCGTCATCCGCATGTGCTGGCATGTTAAAAAAAGCATTCAGAACCAGGGTTAACGCGCTGAAATTTCTGATGTATTTGAATTTTTCGGAGCAATTCATCCGATGCCCTTATAACTGGATAAAATAGGAAAGTGTATCGCACGCTTTTTTTTCATCACCCGCAAAAAGGGTGTGTGAGACGGTAATAAATCCGATAATAATCAATTTCAAGCGCGCGCACATGTTATACGTCTATAGGGTGTCAGCTTGTGAAAGAAAAAGCAGCTAATTTATTACACTGTAACGAATGAATACACTTCATCACTTCGCTCAAAGGTACGCTACAGGTGTTACTATTCGATTTTCTTCAGCACCTTTCGTTAACTCCATTATTACATTTTGACTTCTTTCCTAAAAATAGGATCGTTTTCTCTAACAAGCATAAAAATGGCGAATAATTAATCTCTAAAAAATTCTTATAACTTTTGATTAAAGTCATTATTCCCCCAGCTTTAGTCTGGTTTTATAGATAAATGAGCGTTGTGTGACCAATATCACTTCCGGTCTGTGTAGCTTAAAACCTGGCAGTGTTCGGTTACAGCGTATTTCAGGTGCTTTATCTAATTGGGGAAGAGTCATGCCTATTGTTCGAGCCAGATTGAATCTGTTTGGTGGCGACACCGTCGTCATACGTTGTTCAGAAAAATGTCACATACATCTGATGTGTGAAAATGAGGCTGAGCGAAAAGGACGTCACTCAGGTTTCGGCGATATCTTGACGATTAGCGATCAAAATACGGCTTATGTAGGGATCCCCTATAAAGGCATCTGGGATGTCCTTATCGATTCCAAGTGCGACTCTCTGGAGCATTCCATCAGCTATCTTCCTGCCTGATCATCCTCTTATCCTTCTTATATAAAAACAGCCTTCATCTCTGCTTATATATTTCTCAGGCGAATGGGAAACCATTTGCCTGATCTTCATACCTTGCAGGCCGACATTTTTCTGCCCCTTAAAGTATAGGCCACCGGGAATATCATCTACCGGCAAAGTGAATTCTTGCGTAACATCGCGTAAGAAACTTTAGCTTATTACATCAGTTACATAGCGTTATTGAATTGAACATTCCATAAATTCAAAATCCTCTTTTTTGGCCTGATTAATTGATTGCCAGCGGTGATTTCACATTGCATTCTGTTGATGTAACGACGTGGCGCCGGTCAGTTCACCGGACTTCTTTCAGGCAAAAACAGATATCTCATAATGAATAATAAATCACTTTGCACCATCGCTGACGTAGCTGATCTTGTTCCTGAGCTGCGTAAAGTTCGCCAACACCTGCACCAACATCCGGAACTCTCCAATGAAGAATCGGCAACGGCTGCCCTCGTCGCTGAAAGATTAGAATCGCTGGGCTATCAGGTAACGACTGCCGTTGGCGGCTATGGCGTGATCGGTACAATGGCGCTGGGCAATGGTTCACGCAGCATTGGTATCCGCGCGGATATGGATGCTTTGCCTATAACGGAACAAACGGGCTTGAGCTACGCCAGCCAGAACCCGGGAAAAATGCATGCGTGCGGACATGACGGCCACACCACCATGCTGCTGGGTGCTGCCGAACAGCTGGCGCGCAGCAAAAAATTTTCGGGCACCGTACACCTGATTTTCCAGCCAGCCGAAGAAATCGGTTTTAACAGCGGCGCAGAGCGCATGCTTGCAGAACAACTTTTTGAGCGATTCCCGTGTGATGCCGTTTACGGATTACATAACCATCCGGGATATCCGGTCGGAAAAATGATGTTCCGCTCAGGGCCGTTTATGGCGGCCTGCGACACCGTTAATATCACTATTCATGGCAAAGGTGGTCATGCGGCTCGCCCTCACATGACTGTCGACCCTATTCTGGTTGCCGGCAGCCTCGTAGTTGCATTGCAGTCGGTGATTTCACGTAATATCGACCCGAATGAAACAGCCGTAGTCACGATAGGTTCATTACACTCCGGTCATGCAGCGAATGTCATCCCGGAAACTGCTCGTCTGGAAATGAGTGTCCGTTCGTTCGATCCGCAAGTGCGCAAAATCCTCGAGCAGCGAATTTGTCAGCTGGTGGAAAATCATGCGGCCGGATATGGCGCGCGGGCCGAAATCGAATATGTGCCCGGATATCCGGTACTGGTGAATCATGATAAGGAAACAGCATTTGCAACCGAGGTCGCAAAAGAGTTACTGGGTGAAGAGAATGTGATCGATAATCTGCCGCCAATTTCAGGCAGTGAAGATTTTGCTTATTTCCTGCAGAACAAACCGGGCTGTTTCCTGCGCCTGGGCAACGGAGACAGCGCGGTTTTGCATAATCCGGCTTACAACTTTAATGATGAAAGCCTGAGTTTCGGCACAGCTTACTGGACGCGTCTGGTTGAACGTTATCTTGCAGATTAATGCCGTAACCGCTTAGCGGCAAAACCCAAACCAGCGCATGCCCAGGTGAAAGTGGTTGGCATGTGCTGCGTTATAATCTGGCCCTATAGAGTTTCCGAAAAACGGGCAGCTTTCTGCAAACAAAGTATGAATATACCGCGCCTCAGTCCCCTTCTGTTGCCATTGTTTTAGTACGGTTAAATGACGGCCATCTGCCAGCTCAAAACCGGCAATATCAAGTGCTTCAGCAGTCGCATGTTCGCTAAGCCGGGCATCGGGTTTATTATAAACATTCCGACAGGCATAACTGCCCAGATGGTCAATTTTCAGCAGCCGTGAACCTAATTCCTGCGATGCTAAAGGCTTCGCCACCTGCGTGACAAACATCGCACTGCTCAGGGCAAGACGACAACTCGCCAGATAACTCGAACTCAGGGTAACCTCACCAAATCCGCGGACCCTCACAGGATCAATCAGCGGACACTTACCTCCTGTATCGTCTGCAGTGCTGAACTGGATCGCACCCTCTTTTTGAGCACGCTCGAGCGCCGCCAGGCATTCGTGTGGATTATTATCTAGCTGCCTTAATTTGTAGCGGGTTATTAAATTCGGCGGGTCTGTAATAGCCAGCGGTGTGAAAGGATTATATTCAGAGGGTACATAACGACTTATCCACGGACCGCCGAAATAAACTGCCACTAATATCAAAATGAGACTTACCCAGTATCGCATAATGCTCCTTACACGGTTGTGCCGCAGCAGTCCCTTGATTTTTCGGGAGTAATATCCTGAGTATAGTGCCTGAGTAAATAAGAGTCTGACGGGGTTACAAGTCGGGCAATAAACTTACGAAAATTTGACATAAATCGACATTGAGTTTGTTACTTTTATTACCGAAGACGAAGTTTCTTCTCCTGTGTCCACTGTGAACTGTCCTTCATAGTGTGTAAGACCCTCGCAATACCCCTTTCAGCCCGCCCCGAGCGGGCTTTTTTTTATCTAACATCTGTTAGCGCAACACGACACTTCTCGCCCAGTTATTCGACCCGCTTAACATCTGGATGACGTTCACTGGCAGCCTCATGAACTGTTCATTGTCCACGTTGTCAGTCTGCTCCGATTTAACATCATGAACACAACCCTAACGGCAGTGACAGGTTTCGCTGCTGGGACAGCCACCGCGTATTTTTACTCACCTATACCTATGATGCGTGTAAGCCGTGTGTCAAAGAGAAAATCACCGAAATGGCCTTGTACGGTGCCGGTGTCCAGGATACTGCAAGGACGCTCAAAATCAGCATTAATAGCGTCATTCGCACTTTATAAAACTCGCGCCGAAGCGAATAACATCATCTCCGGTTACCCATGCTGATGTAGCTTTTATCTATGAACTCGATGAGCAATGGGGCTTTGTCGGCAGTAAAGCCTGCCAGCACTGGCTCTGGTATGCATACAATACCAAGACGAGTGTGCTGGCATATACGTTAGGATCGCCCACTGCTGCCTCTGCTCACACCGTTTAATATTGGCATGATAACCAGCGATGGCTGGGAGAGTTATCGCAGATAAGCGTCGAAGGATAAACATCTGACCTGTATAATCTTCACTCAACGCATAGAGCGCAACTACCTGACGCTGAGAACAAGGATCAAGCTTCTTGCCCGCCGGACCATCTGCTTCTCACACTGTGTTGAGCTGCATGAAAAAGTCATCGAAACCTTCATTGAAAAATACATGCTTTACTAATTGGAATCACCACTCATTTTTATGTGTAGCCAATTGATTTAGTTTGTTGTTTAAATTGGCCAGTGGTTATCTCATTGTTATTCATGTTGTTAGTTTCCATTACTTTGCTGTTTTTATTTTAACGAATAACCTATTTTCTTTGTCCTATTTCCAAACGGTAGCGACATTAATATCCTGTTTAGCAGCATAACGGACTGTGCTATGCCTGTTATTGTCTACTGCACAACACCAGCAGTCTGTTGTTATAGGCGGCGGGGGTTAAAAAAGATTATTTACGTCTAAGGATTTTGAACACCATGGCTAATAAAAAAGATAATGAAGCGACTACGAGCACATCAGTGGGAAAAGATTACGATACCTACACACATATTGACGGTATCACCGATTCTAACGGCAACTCGCAAGGCCCAGTGTTAAATAATGGCTATACCGACGATTTGCAACCGACCCTTACAGGGTTCCTTCCAGGTGGCGAAGGCGAGTCGTTGCGTGTCTACCTGAATGGCAATGTCATTGGTTACGCTGAAGTAGGGGACAATGCCAACTGGAGCTTCACACCGACCACACCGCTCGAGCCGGGCAAGACCTATGATTTCCAAGTGTTCTTGCTAGATCCGGCAAATGATAACTCACTTTGGCCATCCAATATCTACACCATTCATACCACTGCTCTGGATCAGGATGTGGTCCCAACGGCTCCGACAATCATTAATGTCATTGATGACGAGGGTAGCCAGAAAGGAAACGTCGCTCAGGGTGGTAAAACAGATGACAGCCAGCCCGAAGTTTCCGGTAAGGCTGATGCGCATAGCGTCGTCACAGTCTCTGTTACTTCCCCGAAAGGCATCACTACTGTATTAGGCAGTGTGGTTACCGACGACAATGGACACTGGAGCTATCAGCTTGATGGTGCTCAAAGCATCACCAGCACCTTCGGTAAATGGACATTCTCAGCGGTTGCGTCAAATGAGGTTGGCAATAGTGATGCCAGCAATAAATACAGTGTTGAAAGCGTTGCTCACAATGCAGATGATTTCACGCCACCGGATGCCCCTCTTATTGACAGCTTCACGGATAATGTAGGTGTTCATAAAGGTAATTTCGCGAGCGGCCATGTTGCTGATGACACCACTCCAACGTTAAACGGACATGCCGAAGCTGATTCGGTTGTGAAAATTTATGAAGGCAGCACTCTTGTTGGCTCAACCACAGCAAATGTCGATGGCGTCTGGAGCTTCACTCCAACAGTGAGCACTGACGGCAAGCACACTTACACTGCGACGGCGACAGACCCGGCAGGCAATATCAGTGCAAAATCTCAGAGCTTCGTGGTTGATGTTGACACAACTACCGAACGTCCTGTTATTACTGATTTCTTAGACGATTCAGGCGTAACACAGGGTACGTTCCACAGCGGCGATCGCAGTGATGACCTCACACCAACATTCCACGGTACCGCAGAGGCCAACAGTCTTATCCATTTATGGGCCTACGGTCCGGGCTGGGTAAAACACGACATGGGTACAACCAGAGCTGATGATAATGGTCACTGGACGAAGACGCCGACGTTCTCCAGCACGACTCGAACAGGTAATTGGACTTTCTACGCGACAGCCGTTGACACAGCAGGTAACTATAGCAGCCAAAGCTCCAAATTCGTGCTTGTCCATGTGGGAACGAATGGAGAGGATACGACGCCACCGGATGTGCCGACTATCAATGCTGTTCATGATGGTGCGACAGTCTTTGATAGTGGCGTCTTCACTCAGGACAAAACACCGACCCTGGACGGCCAGGCAGAAGCCAACAGTATTGTTAAAATTTACGATGGTATTACCGTTATGGGTTCTGTTGCCGCAGATGGCAATGGAAACTGGAGCTTCACACCTGCTGCTCTTGATGATGGTGCACACACCTTTATCGCGACCGCAACGGATGCGTCCGGCAACACCAGTGGTAAGACACCCGGCTTTGTCATAAATGTCGATACTCACAATGATGTGCCGGTTGTTATTGGTTTGCAGGATAACGACGGAACGTACACTGGCCTGGTAAAAAACGGTGGTACGACGGATATCTCTCATATCAGCACCTTGACGGGTACTGCAGAGGCAGACAGTATTGTCCACTTCTTACGCCGCGGCCCACGGCAGAATACCAGCTACAGTGTGCAGGCCGATCATGATGGTCACTGGACGCTGCCACTAGTATTACCTTGGCAGGGTAAGTACACCTACATTGTCTGGTCTGTCGATCAAGCGGGCAATACGAGTAGTGGCTCAGCAAGTTATAGCGTTAAACATGTCGCCGCTAACCAGGACAGCACCGGGCATGTTGATACTGTAAGTCTGGAGCATGCGGATGTGAGTGCTGTGCATGCCCTGACAGTGGCGACGTTGAATGACGCTCAGGAACAGACGCTGACACAGCATTCGCAGGTCGACCTGCACAATGGCGCTCAGGATACACTCGTACTGACCCTGAACGATATTCTGAACCACGTGCAGGACAATCTCTTCACGCAGGACGGTAAGTCCCAGTTGGCTGTCACTGGCGATAAAGGTGATGTGGTTGAGCTGAAAGTGGAAGATATTGCTCACGCTGAATGGCAGGATACCGGTGCAGTAACAGCAGGCGGCGTTCAGTATGAAGTGTATCAGCACACCGGCAGTGATGTTGAGCTGCTGGTTCAGCATGGTCTGGAGTTACATCAGGTTTCATAACTTCTAACCTGTTTTTACCTTAAGCAATCCCTGGCTTCGGCCGGGGATTTTTTCATATGCGGTAGAGCGTGATTTGCCAATCTTTGTCTGGTGGCCAAACTCAGTAAACCACTTCGCCGGTTGCGTAGGTGGCGATAGCTGCTTTCGCATAGTGTATTGTCCGGTACATCTGCTAAGGGATTAGGTGCAGGATGAGCTAGAAAGGCGCGAACATTGTAACCTTGAAGGTAAGTGAAAATAACCTAAGTGATTGTTTTTACTATAAGTGGTTGATTTGAAAAAAGGGCAAAAAAAAGACCGAATACGATTCCTATATTCGGTCTAGGGAAATGGCTCTTGGGAGAGAGCCGTGCGCTAAAAGTTGGCATTAATGCAGGCGGTTAAGCCGTACAACTTAAAGAGTAGACGACAGATGACTAATTTCCACCCAGTTTGAAACATAGTGATAATAACAATGATGTATTATTTTCATTGTGTGACAACATACGCAAAACATGGGATTAACATCAGTCGTTTACTGGCGGCACGGCGCTTCAGCAGAGCGATTCAGCTTTGGCGATAAAAGGAGCCAGACTCATTTTTTGTCCGGGATTCTGCGGGTCATCCAGCCAGATTTTCTCCAACGGGACAGCCTGAACCTGGTGGTTTTTGACCTGCTCTCTGGCCACGTCATTCAGAGGATATTGCGCCAGCGTGCTGTCATTTATCACGTACAGCGCTTTGCCCGGACGGCATTGCAGCATGACCTCTTCGCGGGTGAATGCCCAGGCCTTGCCGTATTGCAGACGGCTGATAGTCTCCAGTTGCGGTGCGGCAAAACTGCTGGCAGACAAGGTCAGCAGCACACAGGCAAGCAGTGTTTTCCTCATGATTTTTCCTCGATGATATTAAATTCTTTGTAATCTTCAGATGACCATTTTCAACGCGGGGCAAGTGTCGCGAACCAGCTCACCAGCAGTAAAACGCCGAGCGCCAGCCCCCATTCAAGCCAGGTCATGGCGATAAAACGACTCTGCGCCCGCTCGGGATCTTTGCCCATCAGCGGCACCAGCCGGTAACGGTTATAAACTGCCACTGCCGCCATCATCCCGACCAGTATCACTTTGGCCACCAGCAGGCTCTGATACCGTGACGTCATATCGGTTGGCCACCGCTGCAAGATAATGGCGGTATTTATAATACCGGTGATCATCACCAGACCCACAGCAAAATGCCCCCAAACGGAAAAGCGGATCAGCGTAACAATCGCATAAGGCCTTGCCGATAGCTGTCGGGTATACATCATGCAGGTCAGCAAAGGCAGTAAAGACCCGAACCAGTAAGCTGCGCTGAGCAGATGTACTACGTGATTGCTTCGCTGGACCAGCCCAATGAAGCCCTGATGCATCGCGGCATGGCCAATCAGTGCCTGAGTTACCAGTAAACCCAGCGAGCAAAGAAACAGCAGAACATTGCGTCCGGGCAGCCATTCCATTAACAGAACCAGCAATAGCACGGCCGTCAGCAATAAGTGCCAGCTCCACACTTCGCCAAATGCAGTGGTTAGTACCAGTATCCAGACATTGATGTTAAGGATATCGTCCCAGCCGTTGCCCATCAGAGCCGCCTGTAAAGCCAGCATACCGATGGAAGTCATCGCGGCGAGAAGTCCGGACCAGACCAGCAGCGTCTGATTTTTACGCTGTAAAATGGCTGAAAATCCCTCAGGCGCCAGCAAAGAGCAAAATACGCTCAGTCCGAAAATTTGCATCAATGACGCAAAATGCAGAAACCGGCACAGGACGAACAGTGCTGTGAGACTCATGGCTTATTTGACGGTGAAGCTGTACTGACCGTGAGTTTTATGACCATCAACGGAAACGACATTCCACGTCACGACATATTTCCCGGCGGCAAGCGCATCGGTCAGCGGTAGCACCGCCTGTGTATTGTCGTTCGCAGCCAGTGCCATTTTGCCGGTTTTCACGGTTTTTTGGCTGGCGTCTGTCAGAGTGACTTTACTGAAGTTTGGCTCGATACCTTCACTGAAACCCAGAGATAATTCGGTCGGGCTGGCTGACAGAACCGCATCCGCCGCAGGGGTTTCCGTTTTGAGGTGAGCATGAGCAGAAGCCTGCTGTGAGATAAATCCGCTCAGCAATACGGCGGAGACTGCCAGGGCACGGCAAAGAGAAGTGGTTTTATTGAACACGATAATTTCCTTGGCTTGCTTGATGATGAATTTATAACGCCGACACTTTAGCGCAATCCGCCACAAAACGATTGCCAAAAAGCCATAAAAATCTATGGTCACCCCCGTGTCAGGTTCATCCGCAGGTCGCTGTGCCGTTCATGTCATCAATAATCTGTCGTCGCAAAACCAGAAAGTCACTACGTAACACCTAAGAGCTAACAGTTCGTCCCTGTTGGCTCTTTTTATTGGGTGAAAACTGTGCGATGGGTTGTCACCGACCAGGCTATTCGGGCCAGTTTGTTGGCCAGCCCGCAGGCCACTACGTTCGAGTGATGCCGCAAGAGCTGCGCCTTCACCCAGTCAGCCAGCCGCCCCTGATTATGTTCAAGTCGTTGCATAAAAGCACGGGCGCATTGCACCAGAAGGCGTCGCAGATTTTTATCCCCATGCTTACTGATGCCCATTAGCGTACTTTTTCCGCCAGTGCTGTACTGACGTGGGACTAACCCCGTCGATGCAGCAAAGTCCCGACTGCTGGCATAACTTTTTCCATCGCCAAACTTCGTGGCTAAAAGGCTTGCCGTGATAAGTCCAACGCCAGGAATAGTCAGCAGGCGCTGCGCGGTATCGTCATCCGTCATGTGGTTTTTTAACTCTTGTTCGAGCTCTTCAATCTGTTCAGTGAGGTAGGCGTAATGCTGATGGAGTCGCATAAGTAATCGCGCTAAATAAGGCGGCAGTTCGTGCTCTTCAAGCACCGCGGCAAGACGCCTGATAACCGCGATGCCGCGCGGCATGCTAATGCCAAAGGAAAGCGTGCATCTGGTTGGTGGTTTTAACGCGGTCTCTGACGAGCGCGTCACGGACGCGATGTAGGGCTGACATAGCCTGCTGGTCTTCGGTTCGCGGAGTCACGAAGCGCATAGAAGGTCGTGATGCGGCTTCGCAGATAGCCTCGGCATCAATGAAATCGTTCTTGTTGCTTTTAACAAAGGGGCGGACAAACTGAGGAGAGATGAGTTTCACGTGATGCCCGAACTGGCTGATGTGCCGAGCCATAAAATGAGCACCCGCACATGACTCCATCACAACGGTAGAAGCGGCACAAGTAGAGAGAAAGGCGGTTAACGGGTTGCGGGAAAACTTCTTACGTAGCAATGCATTATCATTTTATCCTGAGCGTGGACATGGAACGAATGCTTGCCGAGGTCAATACCGATGAGCGTAACGTTTTGCATGATGATCCCCTTCAGAAAGAAAAACACCCTGTCAGCGTACCGCTCACAGGGTGGGGGTGACCATCTTATTAAACGCAGAGGCCTGAGCACTCTGCGTTTTTGTGGGCCTGCTCAGCAGTTAAATTAAACTGCCGGAGCCTGTCCAACCATGTTCTTCAGGTCTTTATCAACAAAGAACAGACCATTGCCAGTATTGCTGACCAGCGCCAGTTTATCGAGAACGGATTTGAACAACGTCTCTTCTTCATGCTGCTCTGAAACGTACCACTGCAGGAAGTTGAAGGATGAGTAATCTTTCAGCGTCATGGACAGATCAGCCAGTTCGTTGATTTTCTGGGTGATCAGCTGTTCGTGTTCGTAAGTCTGCTTGAACAAATCGGTCAGAGATTCGAAAGAAACCGGGGGAGCGGCAATCGCGCCCAGCAATGGCAGAGCACCGGTATCGCTGACATATTTGAACAGGCGATGCATGTGATCCATTTCTTCCATTGAATGCTGTTTCAGGAATGCGGCTGCACCTTCGTAGCCTTTATCGCTGCACCATGCACTCATCTGCAAATATAAATTAGCAGAATAAAACTCGAGGTTCAGCTGTTCATTAAGCTGATCGATCATTTCTTTTTTAAGCATGGCACGGCTCCATAAATTAAATTTAGGCAGGTGGGCTGAGTTATTTATCCGTATTATGCCCGCATCAATACAAAATAAACACACCCGATTCACATTAATATTCACCACTATAACAAATAAATTCAACACATTGATTTTAATGACTTTAATTTCAAATTAAATATATAACAATGATAATCATTAACATATGAAGTGCTATTAAAAAGAATCATTCTTATTCACAATATTAATCAGATGTCATTTGTTGAATATAATGCCACTTCGTATTTGGAAATAATTCTTATTTACTGAAAATAATAATTCGTCATTTCTTGCCCACGCGGACAAACCTAAAAATGTAATCACAACATTCACGATGGCGTCGACCTCGGGTACAATGTGACAAAACGGGTTATCAGGAAGCAGTAATGAGCATCAATCTGGCTGAAATCAGTAAAGAAGAGATGGATCGTATCAACATCGATCTGGCCGCTTCAGCGGTGGCTTTTAAAGAACGCTACAACATGCCAGTAGTCGCGGAAATGGCCGAGCGCGAACAGCCTGCACACCTGCGCACCTATTTTCGTGAACGGGTCATGTTTTATCGCGGGGAATCACACAAGTTTTCCCGCTTACCTTATGAACCTAAACAAAAGTAAGCGGGAGCAGCGGGAAACGTTAGCGCCGGGCGGCGAAACGCTGATTGGTGCGAATTAGCTGGTCAAGAATGCCAGGCTCATCAAAAGAGTGCCCTGCACCTTCGATAATATGCAGATCAGCTTCCGGCCAGGCCTGCGCCAGATCCCAGGCGTTTTGCACCTGACAGGCCATATCGTAGCGGCCGTGAACAATTACTGCCGGAATATGACGGATGCGATCCACATTTTTCAGCAACTGGTCATCCGTTTCTAAAAAGCCCATATGCGTGAAGTAGTGATTTTCGATGCGGGCGAAAGCCAGTGCGAAATTATCTTCGCCAAATGAGGACGAATCTTCCGCGGGCAACAGTGTTACCGTCTCCCCTTCCCACAGGCTCCAGATTTTAGCCGCCTCAAGCTGAACCGCGCGATCATCCGATGTCAGGCGGGCACGATAGGAAGCAATCACATCTTTGCGCTCTTCTTCCGAGAGAATCGACAAAATACGCTGCCATTTTTCAGGGAAAAAACGTGAGGCACCGTCCTGATAGTACCAGGTCAGTTCCTGCTTACGCAGAGTGAAAATGCCCCGCAGAACCATCTCGCTGACGCGATCGGGATGCGTTTGGGCGTATGCCAGCGCCAGCGTCGAACCCCAGGAACCGCCGAATACTAACCACTTTTCGACACCGGCCATTTTACGCAAACGCTCAATGTCATCGACCAGATGCCAGGTGGTGTTGTTGTAGAGGCTGGCGTGAGGTTTAGAGCGTCCGCAGCCACGCTGATCAAACAGCATGACGTCATAATCATTGGGATCAAACAGCTGGCGATGTACCGATGAACATCCCCCGCCCGGCCCGCCATGAATAAATACCGCCGGTTTGCCTTCCGGGTTTCCGCTGCGTTCCCAGTAAATCTGGTGACCGTCACCTGTATCAAGCATGCCACTGGCATAGGCTTCCCGTGGCGGATACAAACCCTTTAATTTTGGCATGACATTTCCTGTTCTATTTGGCCAGAGTATTGATTGAAGTGATTACATGTTAATAACAGCGCATTCGCCCATTTACAACAAGTGGTTATACTCAAAAACCATTGTTTTGTATGCTGTTCGCATACTAATCGCGCAATTTCATTACACTGGCCACGGGCCGGACTCCGATGCCCTCTCTGTAAAGTATTGTGGGTTACACAAAGGTGCTTGCAACTGGTCGAAATTAGGCAGTAAATAGGTGAGCAACCCAATCCACCCGCTTTAAGAGAGGCAATGATGAGTAAAGGAATGGATAGCAAAAAGAATGCGAAGAAAAAGCCATTGAAAACTCCAGCTGAGAAAAAGGCTGAGAAAAAAGCCAAGAAAACTTCTGCTTAACAATGTACTTCGTAGATCAAACCCGCCGAGAGCGGGTTTTTTTATTCCCCTTCATACTTCGGGCCGCAGGTGCGTTGGCTGCACTCACTCACCCGAATCACTGACCAACGTCAGCTCATGGGGATCCGCTCGATTGCCGCCTTCCTGCGACCCGAATTATTTAAGGGAATATTTTTAACGTTTTCCCGCAAGAGCCAGCACAAATGCGTATTCCAGCGCGATATCCTCATAGGCTTTGAAGCGGCCAGATTTACCGCCATGCCCGGATTCCATATCGGTGTGCATCAGCAGCTGATGGTCATCGGTTTTGAGATCACGTAATTTCGCTATCCACTTCGCCGGTTCCCAGTACTGCACCTGCGAATCATGCAGACCGGTGGTCACCAGCATATGCGGATAGGCCTGCGCACGCACCTGATCATACGGGCTGTATTGCAGCATATAGTCGTAACAGGCTTTGTCGTTCGGGTTGCCCCATTCATCGTATTCACCGGTTGTCAGCGGAATAGACTCATCAAGCATAGTGGTAACCACATCGACAAACGGAACCTGCGCCACGATGCCGTGATACAGCTCCGGCGCCTGATTGATGATTGCGCCCATCAGTAAGCCGCCCGCACTTCCCCCCATCGCGTAAACCTGTCCGGCATCGCCATAACCTTCAGCCACCAGTCCTTTGGTCACATCGATGAAATCATGGAAGGTGTTGAGCTTATTGAACAGCTTGCCGTCGTCGTACCATTGCTGGCCGAGTTCCGCCCCGCCACGAATGTGTGCCAGTGCAAAAACAAAGCCGCGATCCAGCAAACTCAGGCGGCTGCCGCTGAACGCCGGATCCATACTGCTGCCATAAGAACCGTAGCCGTAAACCAGCAAAGGATTTTCATTCGGCTTAAACAACTCGCGGCGATACACCAGCGACACAGGCACTTTCACGCCATCACGTGCCGTGACCCAGACGCGTTCGCTGCGGTAATTTGCCGCGTCAAAATCTTTTACTTCCTGCTGTTTCAGCAGCGTGCGGTCATGCGTATCGAGATCTAATTCGAACAATGAGCTCGGCATAGTCATCGAAGAATAGCCATAGCGGAGCAAAGCGGTATCTGGTTCCGGGTTATAGGCCAGCCAGGTGGTATAGGTCGGGTCATCAAAGGCCAGCGATTTTTCTTCACCGGTTTTCCAGTGGAGCTGACGCAGCTGGGTCAGCCCCTGATGACGTTCTTCTACCACCAGCCAGTCGCGGAACAGACTAAACCCTTCAAGCATCACTTCGATGCGCGGCGCAATCAGCGTCTGCCAGTGTGCCTCGACCCCGTCTTCACTTTTATACAGGCCGAAGTTTTTACCGTCTTTATTGGAGCGAATGTAAAAGTGCCCGAGGTAATGATCGAGCGCGTATTCGTGGTCTTTACGACGTGAGAGGAAGACCTGCGGTTTGGCCTGCGGGTCATCGGCATCCAGCAGCAAGATCTCGGACGTTGTGGTGCTGTCGAGGTGGATCAGGATGTATTTTTCAGACGTGGTTTTATCCAGCCCGACGTAAAAGGTGTCGTCTTTTTCTTCGTACACCAGTTTGTCGGATTTCGGATCAGTGCCGACTACACGGCGATAAACCTGATACGGCAGCAACGTTTTCTTGTGTTTGCGCACGTAATACAGCGTCTGAGAATCGTTCGCCCATTCGCTGCTGCCGGAGGTGTTTTTCAACAGATCATCAGTCCAGGTTTCATCATCAAGTTTTTTGATACGGATATCGTACTGACGGCGCGAAAGAAAGTCTTCCGCCACGGCCATCAGTTTGTTATCGGGGCTGATATCCAGACCGCCCAGCGTGTAAAACTCGCTGTCTTTGGCGCGTTCATTGCCATCAATCAGCGTGCTCCAGTTTTCATGTTCGGCGGCAGGCTGGCGCAGATAAATGGCGTATTCGTTGCCCGGCTCATAGCGGGTCTGATAGCGGTAACCGTGTTTTACGTAAGGAACGGAATGATCCTGCTGCGCAATGCGCGCCACCATTTCGCCATACAGCGTTTCGCGCAGTGCCTGCTGCGGCTGCATGGCCTGTTCGGTATATTCGTTTTCTGCCGTCAGATAGGCCAGAACCTGAGGATCGGCGCGGTCATCGTCACGCAGCCAGTAATAATTATCGACACGGTCTTCACCGTGAATACTCAGGGTTTGCGGGCGTTTTTCAGCCTTTGGAGGTGTCATCATCTCGGGATCTCTTTGTCCTCTTTGCGGTGTGACAAGAGTGACAGGTTTAGACAGGGAAACCAAGGGACGTCAATGCGGGGAAATAATGCGTCCGCTAGGGAATAACGGACGCTGTCGGTACTTATAACGGCGCGCTGTAGCTGATTTCGCCAATCTGACAGTTGAGGGTCACCTGATAAGTTTTATCGGTATGATCACCACGCACTTTCAGCGGGATATCCCATTTGGCGTTAGTGCCGCTGATACTGTCCGTCACTACCCACGCGACCGGTGCGGAAGTGCCCAGCACTTTTTTATCTGCATCCCAACGCGTGATGCGGTTTTGCAGGAAATCACGTTTTACCAGTGCCGCCACGTCATCTTTGGTGGCCGTGGCGCACGGTGTCACCGTTGCCGTTCTCACTTCAGGCTCATCAGCCTGTGCGACCTGGCTAAGGCTGCTCATTCCTGCAACTGCCATCACAACGCCCAAGATTATCTTTTTCATCGTTCGCCTTCCCAGTCTTTGTCATTCATTTAGTTGCCCTGCAAAAGCAGTTGGCCTTGCAGAAGAATATCCCTACAGAAGACAAGGCCATCGCTTGCGTTAGATAATATAATCCTCAACAAGGCAATAACACAACATTAACAACAAGACGTTCGATGCAAAGTGTTAAGACAAACCCTTAGCGTAAAATAATGGCCTTACAGTTTTTGCCTTTGATTTTCCCTTCCTGTAGACGCTGCAATGCTTTCTTCGCGCTTTTCTGGCGGATGGCGACATAGGCATGCACCGGGAACATATCGATTTTACCGACTTCAGCGGCAGTCAGCCCCGCATCACCAGTCAGCGCGCCCAGAATATCGCCTGGGCGGATTTTGGCTTTACGGCCGCCATCGATGCACAAGGTCGCCATTTCAGGATCGAGCGATACCGGCGCTGCGGCCAGTGCCTGAGCGGCAGGCTGCCAGGTGAAACGCTGGCGGGTGTAATCTTCCAGCGCGGTCACACGCGGCATTTCCTGCGGCGTTACCAGGCTGACGGCCATACCGCTGGTTCCTGCACGGCCGGTACGACCCACGCGGTGAACGTGAACTTCCGGATCGAAAGACAACTCGTAGTTGATCACCAGGCCCAGCTGTTTAATGTCCAGCCCGCGCGCGGCAACGTCTGTTGCCACCAGCACACGGCAGCTGCCGTTGGAGAAACGCACCAGCACGCGGTCGCGGTCACGCTGTTCCAGGTCGCCGTTCAGCGCCAGCGCGCTGATGCCTTTGGCGGTCAGCGCGTCGCATACTTCCTGACAATCACGTTTGGTATTACAGAACACCACACAGGAGGCCGGCTGATAGTGATACAGCACCGCTGCCAGCAATGACAGACGCTGATGCTTATCGGCTTCGATAAAGACCTGCTGAATATCAGCGATATCATCTTCGCCTTCGATTTCCACTTTCAGCGGCTGACGCTGGAATTTGGAGCTGATGCGCTCAATGCCGTCCGGATAGGTCGCGGAGAACAGCAGCGTCTGACGATCCTGCGGCGTATAGCTGACCACATCTTCGATGTCTTCGCTAAAGCCCATGTCCAGCATGCGGTCGGCTTCATCCAGCACCAGCACTTTCAGCTCGTCGAGCTTCAGGGTGCCTTTACGCAGATGTTCCTGAATACGGCCCGGCGTGCCAACAACAATGTGAGGCGGATGCACCAGCGATTCGAGCTGTGGCCCGATTGCCTGGCCACCACAAAGGGTCAGAATTTTGATGTTCTGGGTAAAACGCGCCAGACGACGTAACTCTTTACTGACCTGATCGGCCAGTTCACGGGTCGGACACAGCACCAGCGCCTGAGCAACAAACTGTGAAACGGTAATGCTGTTCAGCAAACCGATACCAAAGGCGGCCGTTTTACCGCTGCCGGTTTTGGCTTTGGCGCGAACGTCCTGACCTTGCAGAATGGCAGGCAAAGAGGCTTCCTGAATCGGGGTCATTTCGGTGTAACCCAGTTCATTCAGGTTGGAAAGTTGCTCAGCGGGCAATGTCAGGGCAGAAAAGGAATGCGTGCTCAAGGCGATAACTCTTTATGTGAGGCAAAAATCGGGGCAGCGGCAGAAAATCTGACGCCATGGTTTGGCTAAATGATAACAGAGACGCACGCCGGCTGCCTTAAACGGCACAAAACAGGCTGAAAAAATCCTGTAAAGCACGTTTTTGTTCTCAGGAGAATTTCACCTGATGCGCCGCGCAATCGTTTTCGTCGCCAAATATTTCAGATATACTGCGCGCCGAAATTCCTGTTTTCACTCCTCTCAGATCTGGGTACGAAGCTATGTTAACCATTGGTACTGCACTGCGCACCGGCGCCACCCGCGTCATGTTATTAGGCTCTGGCGAGCTGGGTAAGGAAGTCGCCATCGAATGTCAGCGTCTTGGCCTGGAAGTGATTGCGGTCGATCGCTACGCCGATGCTCCGGCGATGCAGGTCGCTCATCGCAGCCATGTGATTAATATGCTCGACGGTGATGCGCTGAAAGCGGTTATCGAAACCGAACGCCCTGATTTTATCGTGCCTGAAATCGAAGCCATTGCCACCAGCATGCTGGTAGAGCTGGAAAAACAGGGCCACAACGTCGTGCCTTGTGCCGAAGCGACCCGCCTGACCATGAACCGCGAAGGGATACGCCGTCTGGCGGCAGAAACCCTGAAATTGCCGACATCGACGTATCAGTTCGCTGACGACGAAGCGTCTTTCCTTCAGGCCGTCGATGCCATCGGTTATCCTTGTATTATCAAACCGGTAATGAGTTCTTCCGGTAAAGGTCAGAGCCTGATCCGCGATGCCGGTCAGTTGCAGACCGCATGGGATTACGCGCAGCAAGGCGGCCGTGCAGGCGGCGGACGCGTGATTGTTGAAGGGCTGGTGAAGTTTGATTTTGAAATCACGTTGCTGACCATCAGCGCGGTTGACGGCATTCACTTCTGTGCGCCAATCGGACACCGTCAGGAAGACGGCGATTACCGCGAATCCTGGCAGCCGCAGCAGATGAGTGAGCTGGCGTTGCAGCGTGCAAAAGAGATCGCAGAGAAAGTCGTGAAAGCGCTGGGCGGCAAAGGCTTATTTGGCGTTGAGCTGTTTGTATGCGGCGATGACGTGATCTTCAGTGAAGTGTCCCCTCGCCCGCACGACACCGGCATGGTGACGCTGATCTCTCAGGATCTGTCCGAGTTTGCGCTGCACGTTCGCGCATTCCTTGGCCTGCCGGTGGGGCAGATCCGCCAGTTCGGTCCTTCAGCTTCTGCCGTCATTCTGCCTGAGCTGACCAGCAACAACGTGACCTTCAGCGGCCTGGAAAATGCGATGACCGGTTTCAACCAGGTTCGTCTGTTTGGTAAGCCGGAAATCAGCGGAAAACGCCGTCTGGGCGTAGCGCTGGCGATTGCAGATAATGTTGAAGATGCCGTTGGACAGGCTAAAAAAGCAGCGGCCGCCGTGGTTGTTAAAGGCTAAGCTATTCACAACTCTGCGACGAAAAAAAACCGGAAACCTGAAAAGGCTCCGGTTTTTCTTTGTCGTGACGCAGGCCATGACGAAAACTGTCAGCCAGTTTTATTCGTCGTCTTCGTCATCAAAAATGACGGTCACGCGATCGCCCTGATGCTTTTCGCGGATTTCTGCCGCAACGGTCGCAATGGCTTCGCCACTGCTCATACCGGTTTCCATTAACTGGCGGATACGATCGGCGGCCTGTTCTTGTTCCTGGTGTGAAAGTGAAGGCATACCTGTCAGCATGGGAGTTTCCTGTTGTGCATTAAATGGTGCACATTTATTAGTGCAAAGAAGATAACAAAAGCCCGCGCAATGCGGGGTTGCACAGTATACGCCTTATTAAGACAAATCGCCTGTGCTGCTTTCAGGTCACCGGTTCTGTGTTAGGATCGACTTAAAATACGTCACCGCGTCAGAGAAGCTCAAACCTGCCATGCAAGCCACCCAGTCCGTTGTTTTTCATTCATTACCCTATCAGCCAGATGCCCTGACAGAGCGCTTCACACCGCTTTCCGCCCTGCCCTGGGCGATGCTTTTGCACTCTGGCTCAGCGCAGCATCAGCATAACCGTTTTGATATTCTGGTGGCGGATCCGCTGATAACGCTGACCACCCGTGGCGGGCTGACGCAGATTGAACAACATGGCGGGGAACAATACCGTAATGATGACCCTTTCGCCCTGCTCGAAGAACAGCTGACGGCCTGCGGATTACACGCTAAAAGCTCGCCGGACTTTCCCTTTCTTGGCGGAGCGCTCGGATTGTTCGGCTATGATTTAGGACGCCGCATTGAAGATTTGCCTCAAATCGCGGAACGCGACATTGAGCTGCCGGATATGGCCGTCGGCATTTATGACTGGGCGCTGATTGCCGATCATCACTTGCAGCGCCTGACGCTGGTTTGTCATGGTGATATTTCTGCCCGTTTGCGCTGGCTTGATGAGCATCAGCAAGACCGCTCTGCGTCAGCGCCTTTCCGGCTGAATGCGCCGTGGCAGGCGAATATGAGCCGCGCAGAATACGGACAAAAGTTCAGGCAGATTCAGGAATATATCCGCAGCGGCGATTGTTATCAAATCAACCTGGCGCAACGATTTTCAACGCATTACAGCGGTGATGAATGGCAGGCTTTTCTGCACCTGAATCAGGTCAACCGCGCGCCGTTCTCAGCGTTTTTACGTCTGCCGGAAAACGCCGTGATCAGCCTTTCGCCGGAGCGCTTTATCTGGCTCAAAGAAAATCAGATCCAGACGCGTCCGATTAAAGGCACCCTGCCGCGTTGCGAAGATCCGGCGGAAGATGCACGACAGGCAGAACGGCTTGCGGGATCGGAAAAAGATCGCGCCGAGAACCTGATGATTGTCGATTTGCTGCGAAATGACATCGGCCGCGTCGCGGTGCCCGGCAGCGTGCGCGTGCCGGAACTGTTTGTGGTTGAGCCTTTCCCGGCGGTTCATCATCTGGTCAGCACCATTACCGCGCAGTTGCCGCAAGAGTGCCATCCGGCGGCCTTGTTACGGGCCTGCTTCCCCGGCGGTTCCATTACCGGCGCGCCGAAGGTACGGGCGATGGAAATCATCGAAGAACTTGAGCCCCATCGGCGTAACGGCTATTGCGGCAGCATCGTGTATATCAGCTGTTGCGGCACCATGGACAGCAACATCACCATCCGCACATTGCTCACGTCGCAGGGAAAAATTCATTGCTGGGCGGGCGGCGGGATTGTGGCGGACAGTCAGGAACAGGCAGAATATCAGGAAACGTTTGATAAGATTGCCCGCATTCTGCCTCAGTTAGGAGAAGTATAATCGTGACTTTGCTGGAACAACACGCGCCAATTCAGACACTTTCCCCTGCCGTGGAAGATTTCATTTTGCGCTTTCAGTTGCAGCAACCGCGCCAGCCCGCTCCGGCGCTGCGCGGAACCCGTCATGCCGCCGTGCTGATCCCCATTATTTGTCGTCTAGAGCCTACGCTGTTACTGACACGACGCTCTGACCAGTTGCGTAAACACGCGGGACAGGTGGCGTTTCCCGGCGGCGCGGCGGATGCCTCAGATGCGTCGATCATCGCCACCGCCCTGCGTGAAGCGCAGGAAGAAGTCGCCATTCCGCCAGAACAGGTTTATGTATTAGGTACACTTTCGCCGCAGGACAGCAGCAGCGGTTTTCGTGTCACACCGGTAGTCGGGCTGTTGCCCGTCGACGTGCCGCTACATCCGGCGGAAGATGAAGTCGCTGAGTTGTTTGAAATGCCGCTGCGCGAAGCTTTTGATCTGGCGCGTTATCACCCTCTGGATATTCATCGCCGGGGCATTTATCACCGCGTGTATTTGTCCTGGTATCAGCAGCAATTTGTCTGGGGTCTCACCGCCGCCATCATCCGCCAGCTCGCCGGACAGGTTGAAGTCTGAGCTCCCTGATTACATAGCGATCACACTTTTGCATCAAATAAGTTTATTTCATGCGAAAAATGAAACTTTTGCCTCTCAGCCCTTTTAAACTATAAGTCTATCCATAAGAACAAGAGAGCCGTCCATAAAGACGAGTTCCTGCTGTTGTTCATTTATGGAAGCCAGGGATCCCGTTCCCTGCCGCAATCTATTACAGGAGTATTCGACGTGATTAGCGTTTTCGACATGTTCAAGGTCGGGATTGGCCCTTCCAGCTCCCATACTTTGGGCCCGATGAAGGCCGGTAAACAGTTCGCTGATGACCTGCTGGAAAAGGGCATGATGCCTGCCGTTACGCGTGTCGCCGTGGACGTTTTTGGTTCTTTGTCTCTGACAGGTAAAGGCCACCACACAGATATCGCCATTATTTTAGGCCTGGCCGGTAATCAGCCGGACACCGTCGACATTGACGGCATTCCGCATTTTATCCGCGACGTTGAGCAACGTGAGCGTCTGCCGCTGGGCACAACCCAGCATGAAGTGGATTTTCCGCGTGATACCGGCATGGTCTTCCGCGGTGAGAATTTGCCGCGCCATGAAAACGCCATGCAAATTCATGCCTTTGCTGGCGATAAAATGATTTACAGCAAAACGTATTATTCCATCGGCGGCGGTTTTATTGTCGATGACGAACATTTCGGTCAGCCGGTTCTTGACGAAGTCGCGGTGCCTTACAGCTTTAATTCGGCCAGTGAAATGCTGGCGAAGTGCAAAGAGACCGGACTGTCATTATCCGGACTGGTGATGCAGAACGAGCTGGCACAGCACAGCAAGCAGGAAATCGACCAGTATTTCGAGAAAATCTGGCACACCATGCAGGCCTGTATCGACCGTGGTCTGAATACCGAAGGCGTGCTGCCCGGGCCGTTGCGGGTTCCGCGCCGTGCTTCTGCCCTGCGCCGTATGCTGGTTTCCAACGACAAACTCTCTAATGACCCAATGAATGTGATCGACTGGGTGAATATGTTTGCGCTGGCGGTTAATGAAGAAAATGCCGCGGGCGGCCGTGTTGTTACGGCACCGACCAATGGCGCGTGCGGCATCGTGCCCGCGGTGCTGGCCTATTATGACCAGTTTATTCAGTCGGTCAGCCCGGACATTTACCTGCGCTATTTCCTGACATCAGGCGCTATCGGCATTCTGTATAAAATGAATGCGTCGATTTCAGGTGCAGAAGTCGGTTGTCAGGGCGAAGTGGGCGTGGCGTGTTCGATGGCAGCTGCTGGCCTGACGGAATTACTGGGTGGCAGCCCGGAACAAGTGTGTATCGCTGCGGAAATTGGCATGGAACACAATCTCGGTCTGACTTGTGACCCGGTGGCCGGACAGGTTCAGGTGCCGTGCATTGAGCGTAATGCTATAGCTTCCGTGAAAGCGATTAACTCCGCCCGCATGGCTTTACGCCGCACCAGCGAGCCAAGAGTGTCTCTGGATAAAGTGATCGAAACCATGTACGAAACCGGTAAAGATATGAATTCAAAATACCGTGAAACGTCGCGTGGTGGATTGGCCATAAAGGTTCAGTGCGACTGACTCTGAAGTCATTGACCGGGTATTTTCCTGCGGTTGTTCAGCTGAAGCATTTTCAGCCGGTTTGCCGCAGGAAATATCATCCGGATGAGAGCAGGCAGCAATAAAACCTTCATTAACGACAACCTGTTGTATTATCAATACATATTGGAAGTGCCACTTGCTTTATGCCCTGCAGGTACGGCATGCTGTTTTCCGCCTGATTTTCCCGATCAGTGAGCCTCTTAATACAGAAAAATAAATGCCGGGACGCACAGGAAAAGTTTAAGTGACAACGTCACTCATGCTAATTTTCTTTCGTTTTAACGCAGAAAATGAGTGTTTTTTCCGCAACTCAGGCAGAGCATCCGACGAATTACAGCTACTATCAATTCAAACGCACTGGCTGTTACGCATCGGTAAACCTTTAAAAATAATAATTTTGAGCCTGCAATTAACACGGGATAAAAGGATTAGAACGATGCTGTTCTCCCAGACCGGACTTGCGAAGTATCGCTACTATCGCATTGCGCTCGCGTGCGCGATGGGGATAATGACTTTGCTTCTGACTCTTGGCATTCGTATTTACGAACAAGCTCAGGTCATTGCCGAAGACCAACAACATGTCGCGCTTCATACCGTCCAAAAGCTGGAAAAACTGCTCGAACCGGCATCACCTGCGGGAAAAGCTGTTCCTCTGGATCTGACACTCGGTTGTAATGTCCTGCAACCCACCCTGCAGCAAAATGTCGCCCGCATGCAGACACTGCGCTCAATCAGCGTGGTCAGTGACGGCAAACTCATCTGTTCAAGTCTGGTCGGCCCGCTGGATCTGAGCCTCAGTGACACGTTACCGTCTTTTTCTCAGGGGACTACGCAGCTGGAGCTTCGCGCGTCCAAATGGAGTCGCGTCGATACGCCGACGCTTATTCTCTGGCACCCTTCAACGCCGGATAACCGCAACGGCGAACTGTTTGTTTATAACATCGGTATTTTGTCGAATTTCCTGCTCGAACCGCAACCTCCTTACGCCAACCATATTGTGTTAAATGTCGGGAAGCAAAATCTCGAATATGGCAAAAATGCGATAATCAGCAGCAATAACCTTCCGCATCCTCCGCTGCTGAGCGAAAAATCGCAAAAATATGATTTCTCTGTCTCTATCTTTGGAGAAAAAGCCAGCGAACTGGCCTGGAATGAACTCCCCTCTCACTTGCCACTTTCGGTATTAATCAGTCTGCTGACAGCAACGGCGGTTTATCTGCTTTCCGGCAGCCGGATAAGCCTGGCCTATCCGATCAGCCATGGCATTTCGCACCGCGAATTTAAGGTCTATTGCCAGCCGATTATCAACAGCGATGATGGACGTTGTATTGGCGTGGAAACGCTGATGCGCTGGAAAAACCGCCGGCAGGAATGGGTATCGCCTGATGTGTTTATCCCGCTGGCAGAACAGCACGGGTTAATTATCTCGCTGACCCGCTATCTGATTAAAACCGTTGCCGATAATCTGGCCGTCTTTCCGGCAACTCCGGGTTTCTATGTCAGCATTAACGTGGCGGCACAGCACTTCAATAATATGGAAATCGTGGATGATATCCGCAAACTGTGGCTTCCGGCGCAGCCTTCGGTTTCCCTGATGCTAGAACTGACCGAGCGCACGCGCCTTCAGGAACTGCGCGCTGCGGAAATTTCGCAGCTGAAAGAAATGGGGATCCTGCTGGCCATTGATGATTTTGGTACCGGTCACAGCTCACTCAGTTATCTCAAAACGCTAAATCCCGACGTGCTGAAGATTGACCAGGCTTTTACCGCTTCAATAGGCACAGATGCGATTAACGCGACCGTCACGGATACCATTATTACGCTGGCGCAACGCCTGAATTTAAAGCTGATTGCTGAAGGGGTGGAAACCCGCGAGCAGGTTGATTATTTGCGTAAGCGCAAAGTGGATTCGTTACAGGGCTATTACTTTGCACGCCCGATGCCGATAGAGGTTTTCCCTGTCTGGCTGGAACGCTATCAGAAATCGACGCAGAATAGGGATCCTCAGGACGTGCAGGCCTCTGTCTGATCGCGCGCGGTATCTCAGATTTCATACATAAAAAACGGCGACCGGAGTCGCCGCTTTGCATTCAGATATTGCGCCAGATTTAGTGGTTTTCGTCCCACTCGTCTTCTGACTTAATCCGGGTAATACGGACATGCTCGATGCGATAGTCTGTCACCTCGAGGATCTCAAAGTGCAGCGACGCCATTTCGATGACTTCGCCCGCAACAGGCATCTGGCCTGATTTCGACAGCAGCAATCCGGCCAGCGAAGCAAAATCATCATCCGCATTCACCAGATTTTTAACGTCGAGGATTTGCTGAAGAAGGTGCAAGTCCGTGCCGCCTTTCGCTATCCAGGACTCACCGTCAGCAATCACGTCTGGCGTTTCATCTTCATCCGGGAATTCGCCGGCAATAGCTTCCAGCACGTCCAGTGGCGTCACCAGCCCCTGAATCACCCCAAACTCATTACTCACTACCACCAGACGACCTTTGGCTTTACGCAATACCGCCAGCAGGTTGATCACATCCATGGTTTCCGGCACCACAATCGGCGGCGTTTTTTCAGCGAAAGCCACAATGCTCTCACCGTTTTCCAGCGCCACCAGCAGGTCTTTCGCCCGCACCACACCGATCACGTCATCCAGGGAATGGCGACAAATCGGGAACAAACTGTGCGGCGTATCCAGCAACTGGTTGCGGATTTCAGCAGGCGACTTTTCACAGTCCACCCACGAAATCTCGGTGCGCGGCGTCATAATGCTGCGCAGAGAACGCGATGCCAGTGTCAGAACTCCGGTGATCATATGACGTTCTTCTTCTGCGAACGCTTCTGAAGCAGGCAGCACATCACCGGCCGGCTCATCTTCATTCTGATGCTGGCGTTTCCCGCCCATCAGACGCTGAATCGCCTCGGCGGTGCGCTCACGCATCGGACGGTTAGACTGGCTTTTCAGGAAGTTACGGCGTGCGATCTGGTTGAACAACTCAATCAGAATAGAGAAGCCGATCGCCGCGTACAGGTAACCCTTAGGAATATGGAAACCAAAACCTTCCGCTATCAGGCTCAGACCAATCATCAACAGGAAGCTGAGACACAGCACCACCACCGTCGGATGATTGTTCACAAAACGCGTCAGCGATTTGGACGCCAGCAACATCACACCCATGGCAATCACGACGGCTGTCATCATCACAGCCAGATTATTCACCATACCGACGGCGGTGATCACCGCATCCAGCGAGAAGACTGCATCGAGCACTACAATCTGCGCCACCACGGACCAGAAACTGGCATAGCCGCGGTTCGGGGTTCCCTGTTCGTCATGCCCTTCCAGCCGTTCATGCAGCTCCGTTGTGGCTTTAAACAACAGGAACAGACCACCGACCAGCAGGATCAGGTCCCGCCCCGAGAAGCTGAACTGCGCGATGCTAAACAGCGGCGTGGTCAGCTTGACCATCCACGAAATCAGCGACAGCAGACCCAGACGCATAATCAGCGCCAGCGAAAGACCGATGATACGGGCCTTATCGCGCTGCTTGGGTGGCAGTTTGTCGGCAAGAATGGCAATAAAAACAAGGTTGTCGATACCCAGAACAATTTCCAGTACGACAAGCGTCAGCAAACCGACCCAGATTGAAGGGTCCATCAAAAATTCCATGTCAGACTCCGCAATGAGTTAAAGAAAAATGACGCAAAGAAACGCGTGACGTCAGGCGGCCGGAAGACTTGCCAGACGGTGTCACGACAAAAATGTCAGATGAAAGCGGTTTCAGTGCGGCAGTAATCAGGCCTATTGGGGCGGATTTGCCGGTAAGAATGAGGTGATAATGCGAAGAATAGTGACGTCGGTGACAGTCCATAGGGAGGGCTGAGGCCCGGTACTCCTGTTCAATGATTCGGAAAATCACTCTATCAGGAATGAATATTTGAATAAAGTGTGTTTTTTTACGATCAGTATCATTCTGAAACATCTATGCTGTTTTATTACGCGATGTGAAAGCGTATTCACAATACGTCGTTGAATAACGGACAACCGTCACAAAAATTATTTTTTCACGCACTAAAATAAATCACGTCGCTCAACCTGTTGAGGTTCGGCAATTTTACAGTTTCGCAGTCTTATCAGAAATTAAGGAACGTTTGTACGCAGGGATTGCCCTGTCCGCCTCAGGAATAAAAACGGGCGGATATCATCAGCACCATTACTTATGTGCATAACTCTTTCAAGAGTTAACAGAGGAGGTAGCGAGTGAGTATTGCTATTATCATCGGCACGCACGGGTCAGCAGCTGAGCAGTTGCTGAAAACAGCGGAAATGATTTTAGGTGAACAAGATAATGTCGCCTACATCGATTTCGTTCCCGGCGAGAACGCCGAAACCCTGATCGAAAAGTACACGGCAAAGTTGGGTGGTTTAGATACCAGCAGCGGCGTCCTTTTCCTGGTCGACACCTGGGGTGGCAGCCCGTTCAATGCTGCCAGCCGTATTGTTGTCGATAAAGAAAATTACGAAGTTGTGACCGGTGTGAACATCCCAATGCTGGCAGAAACTTTCATGGCTCGCGATGACAACCCTTCTTTCGCAGAACTGGTTGCCATTGCGGTAGAAACAGGTCGTATCGGTGTGAAAGCACTGAAAACTCCTGAACCTGCTGCCCAAGCTTCTGCTCCTGCTGCCGCCCCTGCGCCAAAAGCAGCTGCCCCGGCTAAACCTGCCGGTCCGAACGATCATATGAAAATCGGCCTTGCCCGAATCGATGACCGTTTGATTCATGGCCAGGTAGCGACCCGCTGGACCAAAGAAACCAACGTCAGCCGCATTATTGTTGTCAGCGACGAAGTAGCTGCCGATACCGTGCGTAAAACGTTGCTGACTCAGGTTGCTCCTCCTGGTGTTACTGCACACGTTGTCGACGTCGCAAAAGCCATCCGTGTCTGGGATAACCCAAAATACGCTGGCGACCGCGTCATGTTCTTGTTCACTAACCCAACTGACGTCCTGCGTCTGGTTGAGGGTGGCGTGAAATTTACCACCATCAACATCGGTGGTATGGCTTTCCGTCAGGGTAAAACTCAGGTGAATAACGCAGTATCTGTCGACGAAAAAGATATCGAAGCTTTCAAGAAATTGAATGAAAAAGGTATCGAACTTGAAGTGCGTAAAGTCTCTACAGACTCGCGCCTCAAGATGATGGATCTCATTAATAAGATGAATTAATAAGCACATCGCCAATGTGCAGATGACATCAACGTTATCTGCCTGATGTGCCTGTTTAACCTCAGCGTCCTTTGGTCATAGGAGAAGTGCAATGGAGATCACCACACTACAAATTGTGCTGATATTTATTGTTGCATGTATTGCCGGGATGGGTTCGATCCTGGATGAATTTCAGTTTCACCGCCCGTTAGTTGCCTGTACTTTGATCGGTTTTGTTCTTGGTGATGTTAAAACCGGGATCATCATCGGCGGTACATTGGAAATGATTGCACTTGGCTGGATGAATATCGGTGCTGCTGTTGCACCGGATGCCGCCCTCGCCTCGATCATTTCTACCATTCTGGTTATCGCAGGTGGACAGTCTGTCGGTGCCGGTATCGCACTGGCTATCCCGCTGGCGGCGGCCGGTCAGGTATTAACCATTATCGTTCGTACTATCACTGTCGCCTTCCAGCACGCAGCGGATAAAGCGGCTGAGAAAGGTAACCTGAACGCCATTACCTGGATCCACGTTTCTGCGCTGATTCTGCAGGCAATGCGTATCGCAATCCCTGCGGTGATTGTTGCTGTGTCTGTGGGTACTGCGGTTGTTCATGACCTGCTGGCTTCTATCCCTGAAGTGGTCACCAACGGTCTGAATATTGCCGGTGGTATGATCGTTGTGGTTGGTTACGCCATGGTTATCAACATGATGCGTGCCGGCTACCTGATGCCATTCTTCTACCTTGGTTTCGTTACTGCTGCATTCACCAACTTCAACCTGGTTGCACTGGGTGTGATTGGTGTGGTGATGGCTATTCTTTACATCCAGTTGAGCCCGAAATACAACAAGTCTGCGCAAGCAACTGCGGCACCGGGTGTTAACGATCTCGACAACGAATTGGATTAAGGGTGAAGGACATGGTTGATCAAACTGCAGTTAAAAAACTCACGGCCAGCGATATTCGCGGTGTGTTTATGCGCTCCAACCTTTTCCAGGGGTCATGGAACTTCGAACGTATGCAGGCGCTTGGCTTCTGTTTCTGTATGGTGCCTGCCATCCGTCGTCTTTACCCTGAAAACAATGACGATCGCAAAGCGGCAATCAAACGCCACCTGGAATTCTTTAACACCCATCCTTACGTTGCCGCCCCTGTACTGGGTGTAACGCTGGCGATGGAAGAACAGCGTGCCAACGGCGCACCTATCGACGACGCGGCCATCAACGGCCTGAAAGTCGGTCTGATGGGTCCTCTGGCTGGTGTGGGTGACCCGATCTTCTGGGGTACTGTACGTCCGGTGTTTGCTGCACTTGGCGCGGGTATCGCGATGACCGGCAGCCTGCTGGGTCCTTTACTGTTCTTCGTTCTGTTTAACCTTGTACGTCTGCTGACCCGCTACTACGGCGTGTCTTACGGCTACAAAAAAGGTGTCGATATCGTTAACGATATGGGCGGCGGCTTCTTACAGAAACTGACTGAGGGGGCGTCAATTCTCGGCCTCTTTGTCATGGGGGCCCTGGTTAATAAATGGACGCACGTTAACATTCCGCTGGTGGTCTCAAAGATCACTGACCAGACAGGCCATACTACGGTTACCACTGTCCAGACGATTCTGGATCAGCTGATGCCTGGCCTGGTGCCATTACTGCTGACCTTCGGCTGTATGTGGCTGCTGCGTAAGAAAGTTAACGCCTTGTGGATTATCATTGGCTTCTTCGCCATCGGCATCTTCGGTTACTGGATTGGCCTGTTAGGTCTCTGATAACCGCTAAACCGGGGGATCACTCCCCCGGTTTTTTTATGACCTGATTTTGCTGTTTTTTGATTTGCCTTTTGTGGCCGTAAGCTGGAGTTTTCATGTCTGTTACCGATATTGTCCTCGCGTTATTCATCCTCCTGTTACTGGCCTACGCCATTTACGATGAGTTCATCATGGGGACCAAAAATGGTGAAACACGCCTGCGTGTGAATCTCAGACGTCGTAATAAACTGGATTCCATTATCTTCATCGGTCTGCTGGCAATCCTGCTATATAACAATATCCATGCTAACGGTACTGCTGTAACGAATTACCTGTTAATTGGACTGGGCCTGATTGCTTTCTATCTTTCATTCATCCGCTGGCCAAAAATGCTGTTCAAACCGGAGGGTTTTTATTTCGCGAACACCTTCATCACCTATGACAGGATCCGCAGCATGAACCTTTCAGAAGACGGTGTACTGGCATTTGAATTAGAACAGAAAAAGTTATTAATTCGCGTTAACAAACTTGACGATCTTGAAAAAATATACAAATTAATGGTTGAAAATCAGTAAGTTAAATCATGACCACCCCTCTATCAGTTATAGCCATAGGCATATTTATGGCTTTTCTACTTAAGCTTATCAGTAATATCACCACACTAACTTGATTGTTATTTAACCCTACATTTAAAAACGCTTTTACCTGCAAAATATTAATTCAAGCCCGGATATAAAAAACCCTATTTTATTTGGTGTTGTCGTGCATAAAAATATCATGATAAGGTTGCGCCGTTATTGGGGGATATACTCGTGAACTTATCCGCAACGCTTATTCTGGCTTTTGGCATGTCAATGGATGCCTTTGCTGCGTCCATCGGTAAAGGCGCAGTCCTTCACCGCCCTTGCCTGCGTGAAGCGCTCCGCACTGGCCTGATATTCGGTGTTATTGAAGCGATAACACCGCTGATTGGTTGGGGTCTGGGTTTATTTGCCAGCCAGTACATCACGCAATGGAGTCACTGGGTCGCGTTTATCCTGCTGGTTATACTTGGCACACGAATGATTGCCCAGGGGCTGAAAAACAAGCCCGATGAAAGCCTTACGACGGCAGCGCGCCATAGTATCTGGATCCTGGCCGCCACGGCGATTGGCACAAGTCTGGATGCACTGGCAATCGGCGTGGGATTGGCACTACTGGAAGTGAACATCATCCAGACCGCACTCTTTATCGGTATGGCGACTCTGCTGATGTCCACGTTAGGGATTATGGCAGGCCGCTTTATCGGCCCGCTGTTAGGCAAATGGGCCGAAGTTTTAGGTGGCGTGGTGCTAATCGGAATAGGACTGAATATCCTGTTCGGGCATCCGGGTTATTTGCACTGATTACACCGAAACGCGCTGATGTATCCGTATGAGGAAATCTGTTTCACATTCAAAGGCTGTCTGAGCCTTTAAATCAGCCATCACGTCTTCTGTTGCCCGCCATGCGAAAGGCGTCATCTGCAATAAATCAAATGCCCGCTCGCCTGTAAGACTCATGTCATAGGAAAGCGCCTCAGTGCTTACCCGTTCAAAACCATCCAGTTGTTCATCCAGTTCGGCGTGCAATTGCACGTCCTGATAGATAAGACCTTTCAGCTGGTATAAGTGACGCGGACCCGGTGCGACCGTCACCACTAAACCACCGGGTTTAATGGCCCGGTACAGTTCCTGAGCCTTACAGGGCGCATAAATGCGAATAACCGCATCCAGCGAGCTGTCTGCAAAGGGCAGGCGGTGGCTGGACGCCACGCAAAAAGACACATCGTGATAGCGTTTGGCGGCATAACGGATAGCCACTTTGGCCACGTCCAGGCCATAGACTTCCAGCCTGCGATGCTGCACTAACCGTTCAGCAAAAGCCGCGGTGTAATACCCTTCCCCGCAGCCGATATCGAGTAACGCCTGCGCATCTTCAGGAATGACTTCATCGAGGATATCCGACAGACGGTCCCGCAAAGGCTGATAATGCCCAGCGTCAAGAAAGGCACGACGCGAAATCATCATTTCCGGGCTGTCACCCGGTTGCTTCGAGCGTTTGTGCTGTACGGGCATCAGATTCACGTAACCCTCTTTGGCATGATCAAACTGATGATTGGCCGGGCAACGCCATTGCTGACCTGTCAGCGTAAGCGGCTGGAAACAAAGCGGGCACTGATACGTCATGGAGAAACCTGCAAGGAAAGTCTGAGGAGGCGAAAGTTCGCAATAGGGTTAAGTCTAAAGAAGGCGCCTTGTGGTTGCAACTGCTGGAAAGTGCGCATAAAAGGCAGCTACACTGAAGCCATATCATTTTCCTGACCGAGACACGAGATGAGTGACAGCTCAGTTTTACTCAGCCACATCCCCGGCGTTTTGCATGGCTTCGGTGACAAAGAATCCTTACTCCCTGCTCATCTGCAAGCCTTTGAAGCCACTCGCCCGGAAAAGAAGCAGGTTCATGGCACCCGGATTGTTGATGTAACCCAGCCCGGACAGGATTGCGGTGAAGCTGACGGGTTTATCACTTCCGTGCCCGGTGTTCTGCTGGCCGTATTTACCGCGGACTGCCTGCCGGTGATTTTTTGTCGCAAAGATGGCAAACAGGTAGCTGCTGTTCACGCTGGCTGGCGGGGGATTATCGACGGAATTCTGGAGAAAATGGCGCAGCGGATTAATCAGTCGGGTGATACCCGTGACTGGATTGTCTCCATTGGCCCTGCGGCGCAGGCCTGCTGTTACGAAGTCAGTCAGGAGTTGATTGATACATTTATGCAACAACTCGATTTACCCCCTGCCCTGATTTCACCCCGTCATCGTCATCTTAATCTGGCTGCGATTGCACAGGCTAAACTGGAAGCTTTGGGATTTGCCGCTATTGACCACGCAGGCAGTTGCACGATTTGTACAACGGCGGGTTTCACAACAGCGGGGACAGGATTCAAATACACCAGTTTTCGGCGCAACAGCCATCAGCGGGAAAAAGACCCTTCGCATCCGGGCATCAGCGGACGCAATCAGCAATCCGCCATTATGATACTGCGGTAAAGTTGTCTGGCAATAAATCCGCTATATTCATGAAAAGCAGACACAAAAAAACCCGCCTTGGCGGGTTTTTTACAGCTGGCGCTGCTTAGATTGCAGTTACGTTAACTGCTGACGGGCCTTTCTGGCCGTCTTGGATTTCGAACTCTACGTTCTGGCCTTCAGCCAGAGTTTTGAAGCCGTTACCCTGGATTGCAGAGAAGTGTACGAACACGTCTTTGCTGCCGTCAGCAGGAGTAATGAAACCGAAACCTTTAGACTCGTTGAACCACTTAACTTGACCTTTGATCTTTGCCATCTTGAGTATTTCCTTTGGATTGTTTAAACCGCCCGTAGGCGTTACATAGACAAACTAGAGTCGTTACTGCTTGAGGCACTAAGATTAGAATCGGCAGAGAAGCGGTATTCAACGTGAACGTCTTTACTCAGAACTTCTATACTGAAAATGCCACACATATACAGAACTGTACCTCGTTTTACCCAGATGCGTTATCACATACTCTGAATTCGATGGCAAGCCATTTTTAATCAGTGATGGACATGTCGCACATATTTGAGCCGGTTAAAGGCACTTAGTGTTCAGTTATGCTGAAATATGTTGATAGACATGCTTTTTTCTGCTTTGCAGTTTTACCTGCATATCAAACAAAACAATAACGACCTGTTTTTGATTATTGATCATTTAATGCAGAACCGTAAGCGTAAAACACACCTTTATTTGAATTTTTATTGTCAATACTGACTAAAAGCTTTTCCTGATGACCTGATTCGACGTGATAAAGTTGCATCTGCAGCAAGGTCACGTTCGGGTGAGGGCGCGTCTGTCGGGCAAAATGAACAGTTGTGCAACAGAACGGGCAACCGGAAGAACTCATGACCCGGCAATATGACTGGTTATGCAATAATCAATTAGGCTACAGAGAGATAAAATGGTGCAAAACTTGAGGGATCACACAATAAATGCACCTTAACTGTGCGCCTTTGGCCTGCATCAGATAATACAAAAAAAATCCCCTTCCCCTTCGGATTTCAATTCTAACCCCCCCGCACTTCTAATACATTTTTCTAATAGTCTCATTTTTGACATTATAATGAATTGAAGTTTACGCGTTGGTTAAATCGGTATAACACTTGCGCAAAGATTCTTAACAGGCTTATTCATATATAAAATATCAATATGAAAATTTAGTATTAATTACCGTGATCAAAATCTCATATTATCATTCTGATTCGCCGGAAAGCGGACAAACTGTGAGCCACTGTCCGGCACCCCATGCCGGGACTGACGAACGCAGTGTTGCAACACTATCAGCATAATGCACTGTATCTTAAGCAATCCCGGGGATGACCACCGGCCAGCGGGTTTAAGCGCGTCCTGATACAAATAATTATTTCATCAGATAAATAACCGGTACGGGATAATCCTCTTTCCCTGGAAATTAATTAACATATCAGTAACCCCTTCACATGGTATGCCTTCGTATATGCACACCTATAAGTGATAATACTTCTCATTTAATAAATCAATAATTGCACTTTGCTCTCTCCTGAGAACCGACAAATGATATTCAATCTTTAGAAATGCTTGCGCCAATTTTTAAGGGTTTAAATGCCATTTCAGGCGAGTCACTTTGAGATATAGCTTGCGCTAATTCGTTTAAAGGTTGATCCAGTGAGTCATCCGCTAATTCAAAAACACCCCAATGGATCGGAACGGCTTTCTGACAACGCAATTGTGAAAAGACTGTCACAGCTTGCTGCGGATCCATGTGTTGCGCGCTCATGAACCATCTTGGTGCATAGGCACCGACAGGGATTGCGGCTAAATCGAAAGGTCCGAGACGCTGGCCAATGAGTTCAAACTGATTGCTGTAGCCACTGTCTCCGGAAAAATAGAACCGGAAATCAGCGTTTCTGACGACCCAACCACACCACAGGGACTGATTACGATCCCAAAATGTCCGCATGCTCCAGTGGCGTGCAGGCACGGCTGAAAAAGTCAGATCACCAAACTGATGTTCCTGCCACCAGTCAAGTTCTTCGATATACCGTGCTCCGCGCCGTTCGAGCCACGGTTTCATACCTAAAGGCACCATAAACTGCACATCTGGAAAACGTCGCAGGAGCTTGCGCACGGTCGCGCGATCCAGATGGTCATAGTGATTATGTGAAAATAACACCACGTCGATCGGAGGCAACATTTCAACCGTTGCAGCAACGGGCGTTTTACGTTTAGGTCCGTAGAAGCTCAGCGGCGACGCTCGCGCCGACAGTGCGGGATCCATAAGAACGTAACGTCCGGCCACCCGTAGCAATAAACATGCATGCCCTAAAAACCATAAGCGATCATCCGTTCCGCTAAAATCAGCACTCTGCCACCACTGGCTGATGAAATGTTCATAGCCCTTTTCTGGTGGCGCGGGCAGACGAAGAGCTTTACGTTCTTTTCTCCAGCGTTTGAAATCCCCCTCCTGCCGGTTCTGCGGTTCGGCATTGGTGAAACCGTCGGGCGTATGATGAGATTTTGAAGGGTCGTAATAGGGATTTTTACCAGGCATAAGACTCCACAGGAAAACTTTACGGTTTGAACGAATGTGTGATCACATCATTTTAAGTAGCATATTTATTAATCGCACTACAGGCAGAAAGTGAAAAATTATGTGCCAATTCAGCAGCTGAATGAGGTTAAGAAAATCTTAATAACTGTGTGTTTTACTGAGGACATTCAAAAAGGAGGAAATTTATGACCAGGAACACAACTCAACGCCGTCGCTCATTTGCTGCGCGACTCACGCATATTATGCAGATCCAGACTCAATACGGACGCCTGTGGCTCAATTCGCGTTTTCGCCGGGTGAAAGTTCCCGTTTCGCTGAAAGTCACCGGTTTCGCTGTTCTGACGCTGATGGTTCTGGCGATCACCGGCACAATGCTGCTGATGCTTGACCTTTTCAGCCTGATTTCGGGGTTACTGAAGCGCCCTTTCCGTCGGGGAAATATTTACCGCCGCCAGCTGATGAGAAAGCCGGTATAAAACAAAACCGTGTCAGTTTAACGACACGGTTTGAGATTACGGGGATGTATTCCTGTTTTCAGGCAGGCATACCGCAAAGTTTGGTCAGATTTCTGGCGCCGATCATGAGGGTTGCAACATAGGATTGTCTGCGGGTCACGACTTCGACTGCAACACGCGCATCTTTATACTTAATAAGATAGGTAGAAGGCCAACCCTGCCGGCGTTTGCCGTAGGCTTTTTCATGACTGTCGATAGCTGCATGAGCAACCACCAGATGGGAAAGAGTTTTATCACCTTTAATGATGCGCTTCATAATGGACTCCGCCTTAGACACAACTGTCAAAATGAGGAAACATTAATCACTTGATACGCATCGCTTTATGCGACGCTTATTCGAATCACTTCTTTGCAAAACTTTGTCACAATCTGAGTATCTCTGCGCTTTTGATTATGCGCAAGTCTTACTAAGCAGGAAACATACCATTGCTGCACGAAGAGGCCGTTTGCTTTGCGCCTGCCACTGCCCATTCGGGCTGCTTATCTCAGCCAGCCAGAGCGGATCGCTCTGCAACTCTTTAAAATTGATGCTGATTTTGTTGGCGCAAATAATCGGCCACGCGTCGGAGGGGTTGTTGCAATAATCTTTGCCCTTCATACCACCGTAGGGATACCACTTCTCAGGTTCCTCTCCCGTCAGTAAAGCAATGTTGTGGTTGACTTCGCTATCGTTTTCTTCCGACCATTTGATCATTAGTTCTTCCATCCTGCAAGGCACATGCGTGGAGACTACCGGAAGAATAAGACAGATTTATGAAGGTTTAGCCGCAGGGGAAACCCGCCAGAAGGCGGGCTTACGGAACAAGATTATCTTTCAGGAATAAAACCACGCAGGCTGAGAGCAGAATCATCTTCTGCTTCAACAGGAGGCAATTTGCCTCGCGCCTGTGCAGCGAGAACCTTGAGCAACTCGGTTTGCTGGCGTTGCTGCTCAGCTATCTCCTGCAACAAAGCTATTTGTTCATTTGCCCTGACACTGGCCCGGCTTATAAAAAACCACACCAGCAGAAATAGCAAAGCTGAGAGTGCGCACAGCACCAATGAAGCCAGGCTGTTTTGGCCCATTGCGAAATCAAACATTGACGACCCTACCACTGAATTTTCAGAGCCTTCATCTTACCATCACCGGCAGATCAGGGAAGTCATTCACAAATCTCTTAACGAAAAAACAGGCTTTTCTTAACGCCGGCTGCCGACAGTTCATGATTTCAGGCATAATTCCCTTAAAAAGGGATGAAGGAGGTGATCGCACATACGCCCAGATCAAAATTCCCTCCCTGATCGCAATAGCTGTTGAGCGCAAGCAGGTAAAGGCCAATGCAAATGAGCAGGAAAAGGACAAACGTGACGACCCTCCTGACATTGAAAACAGGTTTTTTCAATTTGATGGCAGGTCTCTTTTGGTTTAAACAGCGTCTATCAGGGCTCAAAGGCGACGTCCAACGGATGAATGAACAGACAGACATAGTACGACGAAAATCTTAAACAGCGATATAACAAAGCATCGGCTTTACAGGCTAAACATCCTGCAATAATCACATACGTAAATCATATATAGAAATGCATACATTTTATCTATATATACCTATTAAGCAAGAGTTGACCTGCATCAAATAAAGCAACTTAATCATTCCCCTTTCAAAAAAAAACTTCACCTTCTGATTTTCTTAAAAATGAACTTCATTACTCATACATTAAAACGCTGCATAGAGAAACAACAGGAAAAGATAAAAGCCATTCATCACAAAGCATAATCTCTGGAAAAGCGGTTCATTCAGCGGAAAACATCCAACACGCTCTTAAATCGGCATCAGGTACTGCCTGGTTAACTATAGTTTTTTATAAAAAATGCGTTTTATTTAGAAAGCATAAAGAAAGTATTTTGCTTTAATAGGAAATTAAAAAGCAAAAAAACCTGAAAATAAAATATAAATCTCATCATTTAATTAATTTTCACTGGAACTTCTTTATTGAATTACACCATGCATTAAAATATCATCCCGCCGTCGAACAGTTCTTCTGTCTCTTCTGTTATATAAATGAAAGCATAGTGGCTGAAATAATTACCAGCTGATTCATGCTGACTATTTTTTGTTGAGGGATTAATAAATGCATGCATGGAATAAAAAGTTCTTCGTTTCTAAAATAGCGCTGGCCTGCGCTGTTGCGGTAACTGCACCTGCGGCGATGTCTGCTGATATCTCCGGTACCGTCTACGATACCTTCTATCATGACTCCGCACTGGCGAGTCATATCGGCTACCGCGGTTATGTCGACAATGACGGTGCAAACACCAGTTACACCGGGGGAGACATCTACTCTTCTATCAATAATTCTGTCGTGAACGGTGTTCTTTCTACCTACTATCTGGGTTTTGATAACGGCACCAATAATACGCTGAATATTACTAACACAACCGTTAACGGGATGATCACTTCCGAGTGCATAACGACTGAATGCGGCGATGTACGTAATGATTACGACCAGTCACCTTTGCAACTGACCATTGATAATTCTACTATCAATGATACTTACGAACATTTTGATTATGACGTAACTGATGCAGATAAAGTCCGTGACCATGACCACATTAACACCTACGATATGGGCGTTGCGGTTACATTGGATCAGGAAAGTAATATTCTTATCCAGAATAATTCTCACGTTGCCGGTATTGCACTGTCACAGGGCTATCAGTGGGTAGATACTGATGTTAATAACAGTAATACTTTTGATAATACCCTGACAGTAAATGATTCTGTGCTGACCTCAGGTTCATACACTGAATTAGAAACCACGGGTTTCTACGGCCAGTCAGATAAACCAAGTGACTACGGTAATATCAGTGCCTCAGGCACTGCGGCTGACGATATCGCACTTTCCGTAATTGCTAACTCTGCCGCTGATAACGCAATGAAAACAACTGCTGTTTTCAATAACTCAACAATCTCCGGCGACGTCTATTTCGAAAGCAGCTTTGATCATAATTACTATGTTGGCGGTCACGACAACAACGGTGATGGCGTACCTGATACCAACGGCTGGGATGATACTGACGAACTTAATCTGACCCTGGATAATGGCAGCAAATGGGTAGGCGCAGCGACCTCTAATGTGCAGGCTGATGCAATGCTGTACGACCGTAGCACTAACAGCATCTGGCCTGGTTCAGTATTCAATACTACAACGGGTTACCTGAGTGGTGATCAGGTCTATCAGAGCGGGCTGTTCAATGTCGCACTGAACAACGGTTCTGAATGGGATACCACTAAGTATTCTAACATCGATAATCTGACAGTGAACAATCAGTCACAGGTCAATGTTGTTGACTCTGCCCTGCTGGCCGACAATATTTCCCTGACTAATGCATCAAGCCTGAAAATTGCTGCACATGGTGAGGTTTATACTGACGCCCTTAATCTGAGCTCAGGCAGTAAAGCAACCCTGACCGAAGAAACCGCGTCTCTGTATGCAAACACCATTACCGTAGGCAACGGTTCTGAGCTGAACTTAGGCGCAGGCCAGGTCGATACGCACAATATGGTGCTGACTGATGACGGTACCTTCAACGTGGGCAGCCGTGAGTTCGTACTGAATTCCGATATGAACAACGCCCGCGATAATACTGCTGCTGATTATGTTTATGATCGCGGTACTGTGGGTATCAATTCCGACGGTCACCTTGCAGTTAATGGCGTGACTAACGGTAACTATCAGGTTCGTGTCAATAACGCGACCGGTGAAGGCCGTGTTGCTGATTACGAAAATAAAGAGCTGATCCGCACCTACGGCGGCAACGCTACCTTTACTCATGCAAACACTGCTGATCTGGGTGCCTACAAATACCAGGCTCAACAACAGGGCGACACTGTCGTTCTGGCTAAGCAAGGGATCACCTCTACGGCAAACGCCGCTCTGAGCCTGCCTTCTTCTAATGCTGAAACCTGGAACATGGAGCAGGATACCCTGAGCAACCGTATGGACAGCTCACGTCACACCCAAGGTGATGACAAAGGCGGCGTGTGGGTCAACTACTTCGGTGGCCATCAAAATGGTGACAACGGCGTAGTTGATTACGATCAGGACATCAACGGTATTATGATCGGCCTGGATAAAGTCACTGAAGGTGGCGGCGATCGTCAATGGCTGGTCGGTATGGCGGCAAGCTTCGCAAAATCCAGTTTGTCTATGGATGATGCTGATGCAGATACAGACAGCCAGTCAGCTCGCGTATATTCAAGCCTGGACTTCAAAAATGGCTTGTTCGTTGATACCTCTTTGAGCTATAGCCACTTCAACAACTCTACTGACAGCACCATGAGTGATGGTCAGCAGGTGTCTGGTGATAGTTCAACGGATGCATGGGGCTTTGGTCTGAAAGCCGGTTACGACTGGAAATTCGCACCACAAGCTTACCTGACTCCGTATGCCAGCACCACCGGTGTATTCATTGGCAATGATGACTACAGCATGAGCAACAACATGCAAGTCAGCGATCAGGCTTATGACAGCATGCGTTATGAGTTAGGTACCAACATCGGTTATACCTTCGACCTGGGTGCTAACCAGGCCGTCAGCCCTTACGCAACGCTGGCCTATGTCTATGAAGATGCTAACAACGATGCCGACATCAACGGTGACCGTATCGATAACGGCATTGATGGTTCAGCGGTACGCGTTGGTTTAGGCGCTCAGTTCGACATGAGCAAAAACTTCACCATCTACGCAGGTGCTAACTACCTTGGCGGCAGCGATGTTGATCAGCCTTGGGCAGCAAACGCCGGTATGAAATACCGCTGGTAATTTGCAGGTCTGAGCATTCGTTCTGTCAATAAAATGGCCCCTTTTCAGGGGTCATTTTTTTGCCTTTTTCGGATTCAGATACATCAGCAATGACATTCTGATAAAAATAACTTCTACTATGCTTATCAATATCCTGAATAATTCAGGAACAGATATTTAGGGAGTTTCAGAATGGGTATCGTCAAGACGATTATTGTGCTGGCCGTGATTTATGCCATTTTTCTTTTTTCAGGGTACGGCGTAACGGTCGGCAGTAGCGAGAATGCGGCGGGATTAGGCCTGAAGTGCCAGTACTTAACGGCCAGAGGGATTGTCAGCTCTCAGTATATTCATTCAGACAGCGGAGTCATTGGTGTAGCGAACTGTCCGATATTCAAAAAAATCGGCGAAGTGGTCGACAATAAATAACACACATTTTTAGCTTGTCATGCCCGTCAGCACGGGCATGACTATCATTTTTATGCTGTCATTGATCAGCTATCGTGCTTAGTGAATTTCAGTTCAATTAATGAAATCGCTTTTTCAATTGCACGTTTGGTCACCGGATCGGCACCTGCCGGATGCTTGCTGAAATCAATACTTTTCAGCTGATGGGACATCTTTTCGCGCACTTCTGCTGGCGCAATGATTTCAATCACATCCAGAATTTGCTTAATCACCAACTGGCATGCCACCAGATCAGATTCGATTTCCTGTTCTCTGTTTAAAGATTCGGACATGAGCTGCTCCTTCCATTACGTCATTCATAAAAATTATGGTCGCGAGGATATCATGCCCTTTATGGAAATTCTCTTTTCTGCCATTTCTGCTTCCTTCCCTCTTTTCAACCGAACAAATATCCAGCAAACGCACGTTCTTACATTTTGTTACGCGCACATTAGTTCTATGCTTAATCTGATGACAAAGAAGGAGACGCGCTATGTTCGCTCTAGTTTTGACCATTTGTTATCTGGGCGGAGGATGTGAAGACCTGGTGGTGGATGCCTTTAACACTCAGAAACAATGTACCGTTGCAATGTACCAGCAAGGCTTACGGCAGGCCGGGTGCTATCCTATCGAAGATTTTATTGATGGCTACTGGATCCCTGCGCACGAAAATGCCGATTTCTGATCCACTGTGTTGCCTTTCACAGAGTAATAACAAAAGTCTCATAAAGATTGCTAAAGTGTCAGAACAAAGGTATGAATACCCTGTTAATCATTGATATTTAACCATATTGACAGGGCAGGAAATGGCAATGACGATACGTAAAACTTATGGAAGCTTTAAAAAAATCCCCCTCGCGCTTCTTCTCTCTACCACTTTTATGGCTTCATTTACCACCTACGCTGCGACCGTTCCCGCAGGTGTAGAGCTGGCGGCCAAACAGGAAATTGTCCGTAACAATGGCAGTGAACCAGCATCTCTTGATCCGCACAAAGTGGAAAGCGATGTGGAATTCAACATCATCAGTGATTTGTTTGCCGGGTTAGTCACCATAGACAGTAAGGGCGATGCTCAGCCATCACTCGCTGGCAGTTGGGAAACCAAAGACAACAAAACCTGGGTTTTCCATTTGCGCCCCGGCATTGTCTGGTCTGACGGCTCACCTATTACCGCGCAGGATGTGGTCTTCAGCTGGCAACGCCTGATCGACCCGAAGACTGCCTCACCTTATGAAAGTTATCTTGGCAGCATGCATGTGCTGAATGCCGCAGAGATTATTGACGGTAAAAAGACCGCCGATCAGTTAGGAATCAAAGCGCTGGATAAACAAACGCTTGAAATCACCCTTGATCAGCCGCTTTCCTATTTCCTCGGTATGCTGGCGCACCCTTCCCTTTCGCCAATCAGCCAGGCAGATGTCGAGAAATACGGCGATAAATGGACCCAGCCGGGAAATCTGGTCAGCAGTGGTCCCTTCAAGCTTGATACCTGGACAGTCAACGAGCGCATCACCGCTGTACGCAACCCGAACTACTGGGATAACGCGCATACGGTCATTAATAAAGTGACGTATTTACCGATCGCTTCAGGCACGGCAGATGTTAACCGCTACAAAGCCGGCGAAATCGACATCACTTATACCGTGCCTTCGCCGCTGTATGCCTCACTGAAGAAAGAGCTGAGCTCACAGGTTCACGTCAGCCCTTATCTCGCCGTCTATTACTATGCGATGAACACGCAGAAGCCGCCGTTTAACGATGTGCGCGTACGTAAAGCGTTGAATCTGGCGATTGATAAGTCGATTATTGCCGATAAAGTGTTAGGCCAGGGGCAAATTCCGGCATGGCATTTATCGCCGGATAACACCGGTGGCTTTACTTTCGCCAAACCAAAAGAAGCCAGCCTGACGCAAGACCAACGTAACGCAGAAGCTAAAAAGTTGCTGACCGAAGCCGGTTTCGGCCCGGACCATCCGCTGAAATTTAACCTGCTCTACAACACGTCAGAAGCGCATCAGCGCATTGCGATTGCCGCGGCCTCAATGTGGAAAAAGAATCTGGGTGTGGACGCCGTATTACAAAATCAGGAATGGAAAACTATGCTCGATACCATGCATCAGGGAACGTATGAAGTCGTGCGTTACGCCTGGATAGCGGACTATAACGAGCCTTCCACTTTCCTGAATACCTTGCGTACCGGCAACAGCGAGAACACGCCAAAATTCAGCAATGCGGCTTATGATCAGGCACTGAATGATGCACTGAAAGCCACCGACAAAGCCGACGTTGGCAAAGCTTATCAGCAGGCAGAGCAGATACTGTCCGAACAATCACCGGTTATTCCGCTGTATCACTATGTCAGCGCACGTCTGGTAAAACCGTATGTCGGGGGCTTCAACGACAGCCTGCTGAATTACATTTACACCAAAGACTTGTACGTAATTAAGCATTAACAACAGCCTATTTCTCCTTCCGTTGACGCTTTACGGAAGGAGAAATCATTCTTACCTTCTCTGCCTGTGACTTCCCCGCCTCCGTGATCAGACTTGCCACGCGCCACTCAGATGGTAGATTGTACGTAAATCACACAAACGGGAGCTGTTATGAAATTCTCGGAAAGTGAGATACAACCGCTTTGGGATGAAGTCGCGCGAATTATTGGTGATGGCGTAATTCAGATGCGCCACAGAGGTGAGCCGTTAAGTGCCGATGCGCTGATTGGGTATCTCGATGAACAACTGATCACGGCGACCGGCGTCCAGCGCCGCATTCTGCTCGGTGCCGCCATCAATATGCTGAAAACCGACCGTCGTTCCTGAATGACGGCAACACAAAATCCTCGCGACCTTTTCGGGTAACGAGTCGTTAAACCATCATCAGCCTGCCATTATTTGGATTGCGCCGCACGCCCCTGCGCAAATAAGAAAATGCGCTGCGTAATATCATCTGCGCCGAGAATGTTTCCCTTCTGCTCCAGACTGGCTTTGGCATAAGCCACATCATGCGCCTGATCGACCATGCTGATCAGCTTGTCACGCGTGGGTTTGTCCAGGATCCCCAGCAATGTCGTCAAAATGGCCTGATAGGCATTTGAGGCATAAGTCAGTTGTCTTTCACGTTGTTCCAGCGCGTCAATGCGAACCATCAGGGCCTGCAATTGTTCTTGATGCGTCATAGCGGCATCCTTCTTCACGGGTGGAAAATAACCGGAGACAGCGAAGTAAGAAAATCCTCGCCGGTTACTGACATTAAGTTTAGCAGAGTTAAAGAAAGTGAGACGTTGCCCGCGGACGGCAGGCAAGGTAAACCGTTGTTCAATGAGCTGTTAACTGCCGGTGCAGGCAGATGTAACCGTTGCTTAACTCAAATGCCCGCCTGCGCGGGGCTTCTGATGGCGTGGTGAGTAACAGAGGCAGTACCTGCTTACAGAGCGCAAAATGACAGCCGGATACCTGATGTGACATTTTCTGCCACAGCATTATTTGTTCATTGCTAAATAACCCTGTCAGGGCAGATAGAGCCCTGACTGAGTAAACCGTTATTGCGGCCCGACAACTACGCGGTTACGCCCTTCCTGCTTGGCTTTATATAACGCCTCATCGGCTCGTTTCAATGACGTCTCCGGTTCGCCCTGCTGCTGATTCCAGTAAGAAACACCTAGTGAAATGGTGATTGGGCGGATCCCCGGCAGCACTAGGTTTTCCACGTTCTGACGCAGGCGTTCGGCAATCATTTGTGCTTCAGCCAGGGTGGTATCTGGCAGCAATACCAGAAACTCTTCCCCCCCCACGCGGCACAGAATGTCACTTTCACGGGCGTTATGGCGGATTTGTTCGGCCAGTGATTGGATCACTTCATCACCGGTATCATGGCCGTAGGAATCATTGATCGTCTTAAAGTGATCGATATCCAGCGCTATGGCAGAAAACTGCTGACGCATCTGCACCACAGATTCCAGCGCCATCGCCAGCCCGCGACGGTTAAACAGCCCAGTCATCGGATCGGTCTGCGTCTCGAATTTCAGTTTACCAATTTTCTTCTGCAATAAATTAATGCCGATCAGCAAGGCTCGTTTGAGCTGGTTCGACTCGAAATACCAGGACGGGATTTCACGGATGTTGGTAGAAATATCCGGTTTATCCATTTCGTTCGCACTGCGCGCCAGTAACCAGAGCGGACGGGCGATCATCCGGGAGAACAGCCAGACACAAATCAGCGTCAGCAGCGCCAGCGGTGTCAGGTGTTTAAGCACTTTGACCATCAGCCCTTCGAGCGGTTTAAGCGTCGAGTCGGTCGGTCGCTGCGTGACAATTTCCCAGCCAGAAGACGGTACGACGGCATAACCGGCGAGCATGTTCTGCCCCGCCAGATTAGTGACCATCAGGCTACCGTTGGATTCTTTTCTGGCTGCTTCGGTCAGCGGACGGGGCTTAACCACTTCCCCGATGCGATAGGCATCCGGGTGATAGAGAATACGTCGCTCTTTATCGAGCACGGCAATATAAGAACCATCGCGATAATAATGCTCGCCCAGCAACTCATTCAAAATGCTCTTCTGGCGCAGGTAGATGGTGCCGGCGATATACCCCAGGTATTTGCCCTCTGCCGTGATAACCGGCGTAGAAATCACAATCACCAGATTCTGAGCCGCTGAAATATAGGGCTGACTGATAAGCGGACGCCGTTCATTCAGAGCCTGAATAGCACCGGGGGTATTGAGGATATGGCCCACAAGTTGCAGGCTGTCTGGCGACGTCGCCAGGATCCGTCCCTGCGCATTGGTGAGTACCACGGAGTTAAAGCTGTCAGTCTGGTATTTGAGGCGTGCGGTTTCAGATTGCAGAACGGCAGGATCGTCAAAATGTCTCGCCGCGATCACACTGCTGTAGGCGAGCTGTTTCTGCATACTTTTCAGAAACTGTTCGGTGCTGGCGGCCAGTTTCGTCGCGTAAACGCGGTTCTCTTCGAGCGTATTGTCGATAAGTAACTGGCGCTGAACACGATAGCTGGCATAAAAGCTATTGGCGAGCGTCACAAAGGCGCTCATCACGGCTAAAATCAGGATCAGGCGGCGCAGATCAATACGGAACAGAGAGCTTGAAAGGAGTGAGCGCAACAAAAAGTCATTCCTGTGGCAAAAAGTGGCTCATATGTAACACCACGGCCCCCGATGCACAATAAGGCCGAAAAAATAAACTATTATCCGTCTGAATCCGCAGCAAAAAATTGCACTTAGTCTCAGCAGACTTAAATCAAATTTTTGATATTGAAGTTTATATGCAAATATTTCCCTTTATTTGCGATATTTTCAGTTAATCTCGGACGTAAAAAACGGAGGCATAAAGCCTAATGCTGGTCACTTAAGGTGACCAGCATTGTTTTTTAAAGGATATTTCGACCTTTTTTCTCTCACTTCCCTTGCAT
>NZ_RAHH01000007.1 GCF_003602095.1 Rahnella woolbedingensis
GACCTGGCCCGTCTGCTGACGCAGGAGTAATCTGGGCACCGGAGTGGAAGCTTCATCAGGGTAAAAATGGAATCAATAAATCCCTGCGCGGCGCGCAGCGTGAGGCGAAAGATGCGTTTGAGCATCAGTACGGTGGTAATAGCGAGCTGAGAATAACGTTGCGGACGACCACGTGAAGACGTGTTGGGCCCGACATATCAGGCCTGAATGGCCGACTCATCAAGCCAGAATGTCGGTGAGCCCCGATTGATGAGTGCCTTGCTGTAGGTAGCCCAGTTGGTGATTTTGAACTTTTATTTTGCCACGTGATATCGCTGCAGGATTAGGAGCGTGGTGATCTGATCCTGACTACGGCCAAAAGTTCGATTTATTCAACAAAGCCATTCAGGATGTCATTGTTGCTACTTATAGATGAGTAAGAGGTAATGAATACAGCATATGATAACCTTCGTACTGGTAAACTAGTAATTTCTTATTTTTGGGAAAAATAAAATACACATCATCTTCAAAAAGATATTCACCGAAAGTATCATAATAGTTAGAAACATACGCAGAAACTTCTGATGACTTTAGATGAAAAACTCCTTTACATTGGGAGTATGATATATCACAAATTATATACACATCAGATTCCAGATACAGAGATCCATTTATAATAGCAAAAACCCCCTCATCGTTAAAATGCTGCCAGCCATTGATTCTCTTACAATATAATGGTTTATTTTTTTCAGAGTGACTAATATTTGCCAACTGCCTTGGTTCACATCCAATCACATTTTTTAATACTCTACTGGACTCATCCCAATTTAGTATCCGAAAGTTAGAATTTCCCATCATATACATCTCTGCCCTCAATAAATATTTTGTCCTTAACAGGGTAACGTCTCCCATCATAGTCTCGTATAGTCACGTGAGGACCTTCATTAGTATTAGCATGTCCATAAGGATTCCATTCTATTTTTCGTTTTCCGTCGCTGCTTTGATACCAATCAGGTTTGTAATTATCAAACGAATCAAGATTACCCCCCGCAGCCTTTTCCGCTTCAGCAAGTAAATCATCCTGACTACTTACATAACGCCGAATAACGTCATTTCCTGCTGAATTTTTCCTTGTTTCACAACAATCCTTCCCAGCCAGCCCCAGCGGATCAACCCACCCCAGCGGGTTATGCACATACCCGTAAGGATTAATCCCCCCAGCCAGCCCTATCGGGTCCGGGATCAGGTATTGCCCTGTCTCGCTATCATAGTAACGATGGCGGTTGTAATGCAATCCCGATTCTTCGTCGGCGTATTGTCCGGCGAAGCGCAGGTTACAGCTCAGTTTATCATCGTTGGCCGCCGGTCGGTAGCGGGTGGCGTCTCCCCACGTGCTCAGCCGGCTGGCCCAGGCGACATCCCCTTTCTCCGTCAGTAATTCACGCGGCGTCCCCATGTGGTCGCTGACCACATAATGCAGCTGGCCTTTTTCACGGCGTGCGGCGGGCGTTAATGCCCCCGGTTCATACAGCCAGTGAATGCTTTCTTCATACGCCGGGGTGCCGTCGGCATAAACCGGCGTCTCTTCGATAAGCTGATCGCCGCTCCATAAATAATCATAACCCGCCAGTTTGCTTCGCGTGGTCTCCTGACGTCGCTTACTTATCCGCCGACCAAAAGCGTCATAGCGGTAGTGCCACTGCTCGCCGTCCGGGGTGACAAGGCCGCGCATCTGGCTGTTGGCGTCCCAGCGGTAGCGCCACACCTGCGGGCGATATCCCGGTATTTCGGTGCGCTTTTCCGCCAGCCTTCCGACGCTGTCGTAACGGTATTCCCCGTTGCCACGGCGGATAACCCGGCCTGCCTGTCGCGTCTGATTGCTCCGCTCCGGCGGAACATCATCATCACCCCGGCGCTGCTGATGCCCGATAATGTTTAAAGCGGCGTCGTACTGGAACAGCTCCAGCAGAGGCCGGGTGCCTTTTTGTTCGGCATGAACTATCTGATCGTTACTGTTGACGTGATAGTACGACGTCCCCCAGCGGCTATCGTCGATGCGCTTCACGTTATAGGCGCCGTCGTACGCCCAGCGACGGTTTATTGCAGAGTTCCGGCCTGCCGTTTGTGCCTCCAGCATCCCCGTCGGGGAATACCCCTGAGACTGTATAAATCCCGCCGCAGTATGACGCTGGTTCTCGCGTCCCAGTTTGTCGTATTCCATCTGCAACGGTGCAAAATCCCCCGCCTGCAAGCGGGTCAGCCTGCCGCTGACGTCGTACTCGTAAGCAAGTTTGCCGGTAGCCGTGCTGCGGGAAACCGGCCGGCGCGTTTGTTCGTCGTGTTGATGCACCACTTCACGCCCGTTAAGGCGTTCGCACGTCACATCACCTGCGGCGTTGTACTCAAACTCCACCGTCGCATCATCAGTTTGCGCCAGAATGAGCCGGCCCTGAGGGTCGTACGCATAGACCGTGGTGGCGAGCAGCGAAGACTGTTTTGCCTCTTCCTGCCAGATGTCTTCGCGCAATAACTCATCGCGCACCGACCACTGCCAGCGCACCACGCGACTATCGGCATGACGCGCCAGGATCCGACGTCCGGCTGCGTCATAACGGTAGTCGGTGACGCGACCGGTGAAATCAGTTTCGCGAGCCAACTGCCCGGCGGCGTCGCGCTCGTAATGCCAGATGTCGCCGGTGGCGTTAGTCACCTGATTCAGCCGGGTCAGCGAATCGTAGGCAAAATGGAGCTGATGGCCGTCCGGCCGGGTCAGTGTGTGCAGCAAATCGAACGCGCCGTAGGTGTAACTCGTCGTTTTCCCTTCGCCGTCGGTTACGGTGGCCGGACGCCTTTCCCCGTCGTAGCTCGTTCGCTGCGTCACCCCATCGGGCAAATGAACGGCTGTCACGCTGCCCTGCAAACCCGCGTGCTCCTCGCTAAGGGTATAGCGGGTGGTCTGCCCCAGTGCATCGGTGGCGCTTTGCAGGCGCCCAAAAATGTCCTGAGATAAGTGGGTTGTCGCCTCATCCGGGGCAATCATCTGGCTAAGCTGGTGTGACGCATTCCAGACGTAGCGCTGCGTTGCGCCATCAGGCCGGATATCCGCAGTCAGCAGCCCTTGCTGACTGTATTCAAAATGCTCAACCCGCCCCTGCGGATCGGTCTGGCTGAGCGTTTTTCCCTGCGCATTACGGGTGAATAACCACTCGCCGCCGTCGGGTTGGGTCAGGCGGATAACCAGCCCGTGTTCATCGTAATGATATTGCGTGACGTCGCCGCCCGCGCGGTAGACGTGAGTGATCAGCCCTTGCGGATTGTGGCGGTAACGGGTTTGCCGGCCGAGCGGGTCGGTTTCACTGACTTTATTGCCCCGGTCCCAGCGCGTTTGCGTGACGCGCCCAAGCGGATCTGTTTCACTTGTGACCAGCCCGAAAACGTTGTACTCAAAAAGCGTTCTGCCGCCTTCGCTGTCGAGATACGTGGTGGTGCGATTAGCGTCGTCGTAGATGAAGCGATCACGGTAATAACCGCCTTCCGCCTGCGTGCTGGTTACGCGGCCTTTGGCATCATATTGAACGCTGACGTCGGTTTTATCCGTGTCACGCCAGCGGGTCATGAAGCCGCGCGTGTCGTACTCGTGATACAGATGCGTGAACTGAAAAGTGTCGCAATCGGCGAGCAGGCCGGCTTCAGTGTAATGGCACTTTGCCAGCCAACGGCGTTCAAGGCCGTCCACCCTTAAGATTTTGGTGAGTTTCTCGTCTCGCCATTCCAGCTCGACACGGTAGCCGTCGCTGTGCATCAGGGCGGTCAGATGATCGTTCTGATAAGCAAAGTTGATATGATTGCCAGCGCGGTCGCGCAAGGAGGAAAGCCGGCGACGATTGCCAGGCTGCGGGTCGAAACACAGCGTCTGTTGCGTCCGTAGATTGAAGACAAACAGGCTACCGCTGCGGGAACCGGAAAGACGCAGATGGGCCTGGTGCAGGTTTATCCCCTCAACCCGATCTTTTTCAGCGGAGGAATAGTAACTGAGCGCCGAACCTTCTTCGGTGGTGAAATGGATTTCTTTATCATCAAGCAACAATGAATGGGACCAGTTATCCGCCCACTTATTACCGAAAACGCCGCTGGCGGATGCGCGGGAACGATAAACCCGGTTTAGCCTGAGTGGCAGCGTACCGGGCAGGTCAATAACTTGCAGATTTTGCAAAAAATCGCCGGTCGCAACGTCAACAGGTTCGCCTTTGACACTGCATGTATCGCTGAAATTGCCCTCTTTATTGTCAGAAACCGTAGGGTCATCGTGTTTGCTGGTGGAGGCTTTACCGTCGCCGTCGGTTTTAAATTTGACCTTGCCACCGTCGCTAAAACTGGCAGGACGTGGCGGATAGGAGTTAGCAGAAGGAACAGAGTTTTCTTTGGTAACCACCCTGCCAGATTTTTTCTTTTTTTTACCACTGACCGCACCACCGATAACAATAGCTGCAGCCATAAAAACATAATCATTCTCCATGGCCTTCTGAAAACCTTTCAACGTATTCGGGCCAGCTGATTGTGCAATGACTTCATAAGACTCTGGACTGCCGTTTCGAAGCGCACCAGCCGCCAGAAATGCACCGAACCATACACTGTCAGGTAGCGTCCCCTTATTCCTATCGTCAGATTCCTTTTCTTCTGAGGTTTCCTTTTCCACTGCTGAGCTGATTTCGTCCACCGCAATATTGGGAGTTGGCGGCTGACCGACGATTATTCCGGTGGTGTTTTTATCATTCATCCAGAATTTATCGCCGTGGCGCAGTATAGGTTTACCGCCCACACTTACGGTCTGGCTGTGTTCCATCGGCTCGCATTTGTCACCCACGGTACCGCTTTTTATGCCTTTCGCGACGCCGGGTTCATCCCCTTGGGTGGTGGGGATAAAACTTTGGTCCAGTACGACGACCGGACAACCATTGGCTTTGACCTTTTTAACCTCCTGCACCGCATTGCCCAGGCTTGCGGTTACCTGATAAGGAATGGGCGGCGTAGAGGGGCCCATCGGGGTTTTACAGACATCCGGGGACAGGCAGACCACCATCCACCGCCCGTCTTTACGCGCCATATAATTCTCAGCCATGAGCGGGCACCTCCTTGTTGTTTGTCCCTGCTGGCATTGAAAAACCGAACAGCTTTTCCAGCAGTTTTTCAGGTTCAGTTTCGTATCGCGCTTCAATTACCCGAACCGGCGCGGCTACGGGCAGCAGAAAACGCCAGCAAAGTGTGACTTCGAGTTTGTCGGCGTCGACGTGTAGCGTGTCGAGATTCATTGCGTGGGGAAGCAGCATTCCGTCATTCATGCGCAGCAGAACGAACGCCTCGTGGCCGGGGAGAGAGAAACGTATTTCGCCCTCAGGGGAAAAACCCTGCAACGCCACAGACAGCGGTAACCTGGGATAGGGTATTTGCTGGTCAGCCGGCGCAGCGTTCCAGTAGTGAAAATCAAAATCATGAGGAAGATTGGGATGTCTTTCTTTCAGCCATACATCGTCGTAAGTGCCTGCTTTGCTCAGGCGCGGTTGCCAGGCGCGCCCGGTAAAACCTAATCCGGCAGGCTGGAATTGCGGTGCCGATAAGTCTGCATTACCGCTGATCATTGAGGCGAAATCCGCAGCGGTTATCGGATAACGGGGATCGGTGATTTGCGGTGCAGGATACCGGTCAGGGCGTTTCACCCGCGCGTACCAGGCGGTAATAAATCCTTTACCAAGCGGATTACCCTAGCAGACCTTATGCGCCAGCGGTGCATGTTCTGAATCCGGATGACCGACTTTCTGAATATCAGTCAGACGGTCGGCTTTGGGAACAGAATCAGCACCGTCTTCCTTTTCATCAATTCTGCACTCGCCGCCGAATGCCGCCTCCCAAATAACCGGCTGATGAATAAATGGTTCAGGCTGCGTTATTGACCATGAGTTCGTTATTTCATTTTTTTGGAAATAACATTTTCCGGTAATGTTTAATTGTTTTTCTAAAAGAGGAACACCGCTGGCATTATTAATAATCACATTAACGTTTTTACTTACTACAGGTGCTAATTCCTTTGCGCAAGCCGTTCCATTAATAATGACATCGCAGGCAGGTTTAAACGGTGAGAGATCGCTTTCTTCGATAACTGAGGATTTATTTACTGCGCCCTGATACTCATCCTGAGCGCAGAGCCTTACTGCATCATCGTCCCGCACCCTGACGCGATAGCCTCCGCGGCCATCCGACTCCAGGCGGTAACCCACCTTCATCACGATAACGTAGTTTTCATTATCTTCCCGATCAAGCATCCGGAATTGCATCGCCGCAAAGGGCGTCAGATTACGAAATTCCATTTGTGGCTTCTTCCTTAAACATTCATCTTAAAAAGATGAAGCTTTATTAACGCCATAGAAAATGATGTTAATAGTAAAAGGATTTAATCCATTTCAGGAGAGCGAATGACATAAGCAGAGAATAAATAGCACTAATTATGCAAATACCGCAAACATTAAAACAGCCCGTTATATAATGAGGGTTATTATTATTTATGAGCTGAATATCAGACGCTATTAAGGAGAGTAAATAAAAAAGGCATAACACGTTGCCATGTTATGCCCTTTACCCTTCATACTTGAAATTGCCTTTGCGTTAGCTTCACTTTTTCACCCGAATCACTGACCAACGTCAGCTCATCGGGATTCACTCGCTTGCTGCCTTAATGCAATTCCAATTACTTTGGGTTCTCAAACTAAGAAAACTTATTCTTCTTCGTCGTCAGCTGGCTGATCGTCTTCACTTTCTGCGTCGTCTGGCAGGTCGGCTGCTTGTGCCGCTTCCAGTTCGCCCGCTTCGGTGGCTACGCCATCCAGCTCTTCATCTTCTACCGGTTCTGCAACACGTTGCAGGCCGACCACGTGCTCATCGTCTGCGGTACGGATAAGCGTCACACCCTGGGTGTTACGGCCAACAGTACTCACTTCAGAAACACGGGTACGCACCAGCGTACCGGCGTCGGTGATCATCATGATCTGATCCGCTTCATCAACCTGGATCGCGCCAATCACTGGTCCGTTACGCTCGCTCACTTTGATCGAGATAACGCCCTGCGTTGCGCGGGATTTGGTTGGATATTCGGCAGATTCAGTACGTTTACCGAAGCCGTTTTCAGTCACAGTCAGAATACAACCGTCACCGCGTGGGATAATCAGGGACACCACGCTGTCGCCTTCGCCCAGACGGATACCGCGAACGCCCGTCGCCGTACGGCCCATTGAGCGGACCGCTTCTTCAGAGAAGCGCACCACTTTACCGGCGGCAGAGAACAGCATGACTTCATCTTTACCATCAGTCAGGTCAACACCAATCAGCTCATCACCCTCGTTGAGGTTGATGGCAATGATGCCGGCGCTGCGCGGACGGCTGAAATCGGTCAGTGCAGTTTTCTTAACGGTACCGCTGGCGGTTGCCATGAACACATGGCGGCCTTCTTCGTACTCGCGTACTGGCAGAATGGCGGTAATACGTTCGTTTGGCTCAAGCGGCAGCAGGTTGACGATAGGACGACCACGGGCACCGCGGCTGGCTTCCGGCAACTGATAGACTTTCATCCAGTACAAACGTCCGCGACTTGAGAACATCAGAATGGTGTCATGGGTGTTCGCCACCAGCAGACGGTCGATGAAGTCTTCTTCTTTAATACGTGCTGCTGACTTACCTTTACCGCCGCGACGCTGCGCTTCGTAATCGGTCAGAGGCTGATATTTCACGTAGCCCTGATGCGACAGGGTCACTACAACATCTTCCTGATTGATCAGGTCTTCGATGTTGATATCAGACGTATTAGCAGTGATTTCGGTACGACGCGGATCGTTGTACTGATCGCGGATCGCTTCCAGTTCTTCACGAATGACTTCCATCAGACGGTCAGGGTTGGACAGGATGAACAGCAGCTCGGCGATTTGCACCAGCAGCTCTTTGTATTCATCCAGCAGTTTTTCGTGCTCAAGACCGGTCAGTTTCTGCAAGCGCAGATCCAAAATGGCCTGCGCCTGTTGTTCAGTCAGGAAGTATTTGCCGTCGTGAATACCAAACTGTGATTCCAGCCATTCCGGACGCGCGGCGTCATCACCGGCGCTTGCCAGCATGGCAGAAACGTTGCCCAGATCCCATGAACGCGCGACCAGGCCCGCTTTCGCTTCAGCCGGCGTCGGTGCAGCACGGATCAGTTCAATGATCGGATCGATATTTGCCAGCGCGATCGCCAGTGCTTCGAGGATATGAGCACGGTCACGCGCTTTGCGCAGTTCGAAGATAGTACGGCGTGTGACGACTTCACGGCGGTGGCGAACGAACGCAGACAGGATTTCTTTCAGACCGAGAATTTTCGGCTGACCCTGGTGCAGTGCCACCATGTTGATACCGAAAGAAGTCTGCAACTGCGTCAGGGAATACAGGTTGTTCAGAACCACTTCACCCACGGCGTCACGTTTGATTTCAATGACGATACGCATGCCGTCTTTATCAGACTCATCACGCAGCGCACTGATACCTTCAACGCGTTTTTCTTTCACCAGCTCGGCGATCTTTTCGATCAGACGGGCTTTGTTCACCTGATACGGGATCTCGTGAACAATGATGGTTTCGCGGCCGGTTTTCGCATCCGCTTCCACTTCAGCGCGGGCACGGATATAAATCTTGCCACGGCCGGTACGGTAAGCTTCTTCGATACCACGACGACCGTTGATGATTGCCGCTGTCGGGAAGTCTGGCCCCGGGATGTGTTCCATCAGCCCTTCAATGCTGATGTTTTCATCTTCAATGAACGCCAGACAACCATTGATAACCTCGGTGAGGTTATGCGGGGGAATGTTCGTCGCCATACCCACCGCGATGCCTGACGAGCCGTTAACCAGCAGGTTAGGAATGCGCGTTGGCATAACAGAAGGAATTTGTTCTGTGCCGTCATAGTTTGGCACGAAATCGACAGTTTCTTTTTCTAAATCTGCCAGCAATTCGTGAGCAATTTTTGACATGCGGATTTCGGTGTAACGCATGGCGGCTGCTGAGTCGCCATCCACTGAACCGAAGTTACCCTGCCCGTCCACCAGCATATAGCGAAGTGAGAAAGGCTGAGCCATACGAACGATGGTGTCATAAACCGCGGTATCACCGTGCGGGTGATATTTACCGATAACGTCACCGACCACACGGGCCGATTTTTTATAGGCTTTATTCCAGTCGTTACCGAGGACATTCATTGCGAAAAGTACGCGGCGGTGCACCGGTTTCAAACCATCGCGCACATCTGGCAACGCACGTCCGACAATAACGGACATCGCATAATCCAAATAAGAGTTTTTCAGCTCTTCTTCGATGTTAATCGGTGTGATTTCTCTGGCAAGGTCGCTCATGGAGCTGCTATCCCTCTACTGATTATTCATGGCCGCTGCCCACGTAGGCATATATAGCGCAAAGGTGTAAAACTATACCACAAACCAGAGAAACGTGGAAAACAACCGCCCCCTTTTGCGTACTATTATCCAACGTGATTCAAACCTTTGCGCAAACCCGTTCATTTCGTACAAACCTTAACCATAACGACAAAACTGAACCAAACCAGACGGAATATGTATAATCCGCTTATCAGGAAATAAGGAGTTCCACACGCTCATGACAACCACACCGTCCGCCATACCGCAAAACATCGACCATGAAGAAATCGCCAAATTTGAGGCCGTCGCCTCACGCTGGTGGGATCTGGAAGGTGAATTCAAACCGCTACACCGTATCAACCCGTTGCGTCTGAACTACATTCTCGAACGCGCCGATGGCCTGTTCGGTAAGAATGTCCTCGACGTCGGCTGTGGCGGCGGCATTTTGAGTGAGAGCATGGCGGTGGCAGGCGCAACGGTGACAGGGCTGGACATGGGCGGCGAGCCGTTGCAGGTCGCGCGTTTACATGCGCTGGAAAGTGGTGTGAAAGTCGAATACGTGCAGGAAACTGTTGAGGCGCATGCCCAGGCACACCCGCAACAATATGATGTCGTCACCTGCATGGAAATGCTTGAGCACGTACCGGATCCGGCTTCTGTCGTCGCCGCCTGTGCGCGTCTGGTGAAACCCGGCGGTCATGTGTTCTTCTCCACCATCAACCGCAACAACAAAGCCTGGCTGATGGCGATTTTCGGCGCAGAATATGTGCTGAAGATGGTGCCAAAAGGCACACACGACATTAAAAAATTCATCAAGCCTTCTGAATTGCTGGGCATGATTGACCGCACATCGCTGTTCGAGCGTCACATTATGGGGCTGCACTACAACCCGCTGACTGACCATTTCAAACTGGGCCCGAACGTCGACGTCAATTACATGATCCACACTCAGGCAGAAGATAAAGCCTGAACGCTGTTGCGTTAAAACCTCTCTGTCGTCAAGCCCGGAAGATGCTTTCCGGGCTGAAACTCTCAAAGTTTGTCCTGACCTCCCTGCCCTGAATTTTACTTAAACCTTAGTTTTTAGGGCGTTGGTCACCTCGGTCGTCGCAACATGTTTTTTTAGAATAGTTATTCAGATCAATATAGCGTTTTTTTCTAACGTTTAATAAACCGGCAGTCGATCACCTTTATTAAAAATATAAGAAAATCGTATCTCAGATATTGACAGGTTTACCGCGCCAGCAATGGCGGACTCTTCAGGCTGGGCTCAGAAAATTCTCCCCAACTTATCCACAAAACAGGCCATTTTGTTCACTTGCAAAAGGGCCATTCAGTCACTATCTTGTCATCAGAAAATAACAAACCCACAATATATTGTGTTTATATCCTGACCAGCACACTAGGGACACCTTGTGCTGCCGCGCGCGTTTGGCGTGGATAGTTCAGACCCTTTATAAACCTTTGAGGTATCGCCCCGAATGAACCAAAGTCTGCTTGTAACTAAACGTGATGGCCGCACAGAACGCATCAACCTTGATAAAATCCACCGTGTCATTGACTGGGCAGCGGAAGGTCTTCAAAACGTATCAGTTTCTCAAGTAGAACTTCGTTCACACATCCAGTTCTATGACGGGATCAAAACCGCTGATATTCATGAAACCATTATCAAAGCAGCGGCTGACCTGATCTCGAAAGATGCACCGGATTACCAATATCTGGCTGCACGTCTGGCTATCTTCCATCTGCGTAAAAAAGCCTATGGCCAGTTTGAACCACCAAAACTGATCGACCAGGTCACGCGTATGGTTGAAATGGGTAAATACGATAAACATCTGCTGGAAGACTACACGGCTGAAGAGTTCGAGCTGATGGACAGTTTTATTGACCACTGGCGCGACATGAATTTCTCTTACGCCGCGGTGAAGCAGCTGGAAGGGAAGTATCTGGCACAGAACCGTGTGACCGGCGATATCTACGAAAGTGCGCAGTTCCTCTACATTCTGGTCGCGGCCTGCCTGTTCTCCGGCTACCCGCGCGAAACCCGTCTGGATTACATCAAACGTTTCTACGACGCGATTTCTACCTTCAAAATTTCTTTGCCTACGCCGATTATGTCCGGCGTGCGTACTCCGACCCGTCAGTTCAGTTCTTGTGTTCTGATCGAATGTGGCGACAGCCTGGATTCTATCAATGCCACGTCCAGCGCCATCGTGAAATACGTTTCCCAACGTGCCGGTATCGGCATCAACGCCGGTCGCATCCGTGCGCTGGGTAGCCCGATCCGCGGCGGCGAAGCGTTCCACACCGGTTGTATCCCGTTCTACAAACACTTCCAGACCGCCGTGAAATCCTGTTCTCAGGGCGGCGTTCGTGGCGGTGCAGCAACGCTGTTCTACCCGATGTGGCATCTGGAAGTCGAAAGCCTGCTGGTTCTGAAAAACAACCGTGGTGTTGAAGGCAACCGCGTCCGTCATATGGACTACGGCGTGCAGATCAACAAACTGATGTATCAGCGTCTGGTAAAAGGCGGCGACATTACGCTGTTCAGCCCGTCTGACGTCCCTGGCTTGTACGATGCGTTCTTTGCCGATCAGGAAGAGTTCGAGCGCCTGTATGAGAAATACGAGCAGGACGCCAGCATCCGTAAGCAGAAAGTGAAAGCGGTTGAACTGTTCTCCCTGATGATGCAGGAACGTGCATCAACCGGGCGTATCTATATTCAGCACGTCGACCACTGCAACACCCACAGCCCGTTTGATCCGGCTATTGCGCCAGTTCGCCAGTCCAACCTGTGTCTGGAAATCGCGCTGCCAACCAAACCGCTGGACGATGTGAACGACGAAAACGGCGAAATCGCGCTGTGTACGCTGTCTGCCTTCAACCTCGGCGCTATCGAAAGCCTTGACGACCTGGAAGAACTGGCTGTGCTGGCAGTTCGTGCCCTCGACGCCCTGCTCGATTATCAGGATTATCCGATCAAAGCCGCTAAACGTGGTGCGATGGGTCGCCGTACTCTGGGTATTGGCGTCATTAACTACGCTTACTATCTGGCGAAAAACGGCGTGCGTTATTCCGATGGCAGCGCGAACAACCTGACGCACAAAACCTTCGAAGCCATTCAATATTACCTGCTGAAAGCCTCGAACGAACTGGCGAAAGAGCAAGGCGCGTGTCAGTGGTTCAACGAAACCACCTATTCCAAAGGCATCATGCCGGTGGATACGTACAAGAAAGACCTGGATGCAATTTGCAACGAGCCGCTGCATCTGGACTGGGATACGCTACGTGAAAACATCAAAACGCACGGTCTGCGTAACTCCACGCTTTCCGCACTGATGCCTTCTGAGACGTCTTCGCAGATCTCCAATGCCACCAACGGCATTGAGCCACCACGCGGTCACATCAGTATCAAAGCGTCGAAAGACGGGATCCTGCGTCAGGTGGTGCCTGAGTATGAGCGTCTGAAAGATCAGTACGAACTGCTGTGGGATATGCCCAACAACGACGGTTACCTGCAACTGGTTGGCGTGATGCAGAAATTCATCGACCAGGCGATTTCGTCTAATACCAACTACGACCCTTCGCGCTTCCCGAACAGCAAAGTGCCGATGAAGCAATTGTTGAAAGACTTGCTGACTGCCTACAAATTTGGCGTGAAAACTCTGTACTATCAGAACACCCGTGACGGTGCTGACGATGTACAGGAAGACATGAAAGCCGAAGTGGCTGACGACTGCGAAAGCGGTGCCTGCAAAATCTAATCGTCTGTTTTAATTAAACATATTATTCAAAACCCCCGTCAGGGGGTTTTTGCCGAGAATTTCGAGGAAGTTATGGCCTACAGTACTTTTTCCCAGAATAAAAACGATCAGCTTCTTGAGCCAATGTTCTTTGGCCAGTCGGTTAACGTTGCGCGTTTCGACCAGCAGAAGCATGAAATCTTTGAAAAACTGATCGAAAAACAGCTGTCCTTCTTCTGGCGTCCGGAAGAGATCGACGTTTCCCGCGACCGTATCGATTTCCAGGCGTTGCCGGATCACGAAAAGCACATCTTCCTGAGCAACCTTAAATATCAGACGCTGCTCGATTCCATCCAGGGTCGCAGCCCGAACGTGGCGCTGCTGCCGCTGATCTCAATTCCGGAACTGGAAACCTGGGTCGAAACCTGGGCGTTTTCAGAGACTATCCACTCGCGCTCATACACGCATATCATCCGCAACATCGTGAACGATCCGGCGATTGTGTTTGACGATATCGTCACCAACGAAGAAATCCTCAAGCGCGCGAAAGACATCTCCGGTTATTACGACACGCTGATTGAGATGACCAGCTACTACCATCTGCTGGGCGAAGGCACGCATCAGGTGAACGGCAAAACTGTCGTGGTTAATCTGCGTGAGCTGAAGAAAAAACTCTACATCTGTCTGATGAGCGTGAACGCGCTGGAAGCCGTGCGCTTCTACGTCAGCTTCGCCTGTTCATTTGCGTTCGCCGAACGTGAACTGATGGAAGGCAACGCGAAAATCATCAAGATGATCGCCCGTGATGAAGCGTTGCATCTGACCGGTACCCAGCACGCGCTGAACCTGCTGCGTTCAGGCCAGGACGACCCTGAAATGGTGGAAATCGCCAAAGAATGCCAGCAGGAATGTCACGATTTGTTCGTGCTCGCAGCACAGCAGGAGAAAGACTGGGCAGAATATCTGTTCAAAGACGGTTCGATGATCGGCCTGAACAAAGATATTTTGTGCCAGTACGTTGAGTACATCACTAACATCCGTATGCAGGCCGTGGGTCTGGACGCGCCGTTCAAAACCCGCTCTAACCCAATCCCGTGGATCAACGCCTGGCTGGTATCCGACAACGTGCAGGTTGCGCCGCAGGAAGTGGAAGTCAGCTCCTATTTGGTCGGTCAGATTGACTCTGAAGTTCACGCCGACGATCTGAGTGATTTCGAGCTGTAAATGGCGGAAAGAACTATCACACTTTCGGCAAACGGCCAGCAACTGGCCTGTAAGTCAGAACACCGGAACTTGCTGGAAGTGTTTGAACATCATCAGGTTGAAGTGGAATACCAGTGCCGGGAAGGTTATTGCGGATCGTGCCGGATGAAACTTATCAACGGCACCGTTGAGTACAGTGATAAACCTTTAGCTTTCATCTCTGACGGTGAGATTTTGCCGTGCTGTTGCATGCCGGTTGGGGATATTGAGATTGAGTTTTAGTGGGCTGCTGCCCATGCCTGCCTTTAGCCTTTAGCTTTTAGCTTTTAGCCTTCAACATCAAGACATTGGGCTCGCAGCCCAAACTGACCTTAAGATCAACACCGTGGGTTGCCACCCACACTGGCCTTAGGGGTGGCTTATCGCCGCCACCCCTAAGAACCCCGGGCTCTTTCACTGCGCGCTGTCGCAGGTACGACGGACATGTTCCGGCGCAATAGTGAGTGGCGCAAATCCAGGTGCTTCGCACTGCCTTCTCTCGGTCTTCGAGCCGATGGTCTCGAAGCCGCTCCGTTCAGCTGAATTTTGATCACGCCAATCAACTTTTTTAAAAGAGGCAAACAGTCTGCTTTTGAATTTAAGATCGTACGGGCGTTTCAGAAAGCTTGCTGAATGAGAGGTTGCAGACCAAAGGCTGCAATCCCGAAATGAAGGCACCGCGCTGCGGCAAGATTTCCAGCCTGTCACTGCGGTAACTGAAACATAGCCAGCGAGCGGAGCGCGCAGTAGAAGAGCCGGAGATTCTTAAGAGGCGCGGCGATAGGCGCCTCTTAAGGCCGGTTTGGGCGGCAAACCCAAGGTGTTGACTTGGCTTTTGTAAAAGCTAAACCTTAGCTACCCGATCCAGCCAGGGATATTCCGCTACCGGATCCCACCCGTTCAGATACCGCCGCAACATATCCATCCCCACCATCGCGATAGTCTCCTGTCTTAACGTCAACCCGTGCCGCGTCGCGGTATAGCGGATGGTTAACCCGCTGGTTCCTGAAGGCGTGTGCAGCGCCAGACTGAGTTGTTCACCTGATAATGCCCCAACCGCCAGCGCCAGCTGCGCGCCGGTGGTTTCGGCCAGATTCTGCGCACGTGCCAGCAAGCCTTCGAGAGATTTCTCCGGCGAGGCTTCATCGCCCTGAGGCAATAATTCGCCGCTGACCAGCGGAACGCCTGCGCTTTGCAGACGCCAGTTCAGTAAGCCACCGGTGAAACTTTCACTGACCGCCAGACGCATATCCTGCGCCAGCAGACGCTCTGCCAGGCGATCCGGAAGACTGCCCGGTCCTTCGAAAATCGTGCTCTCCCCCGCCACTTCACGCACGCGCTCAAACGCTTTGTGCATCGCGGCTTCCTCAGAGCGCGGGCCGGTAACTTTCAGCTCGATAATCGGCGATGAAGAACGGTAGCCCATCACCACGCCTTCCGGCAGTTCAAGTTTATCCAGCTCAGTCGCGAGATCACTTTCACCACGACCAAAAGTGGTCAGGCGCAGGCACAACGGCGCTTCCAGAGCCGGGAATTGTTTATGCAGACGCGGAACGATCTGCTTTTCCACCATCACTTTAAATTCTGAAGGCACACCTGGAGTGAAGAAAATCTGACAGCGGTTGAGCTTCACGCTAAATCCGCAGGCGGTGCCAACCGGATTATCCAGCAGTTCGGCATTGGCCGGGATCTGCGCCTGTTTGCGGTTGGATTCGGCCATAGGACGACCGCGCTCGTTGAAAAACGCCTGCATGGTTTCAATCCATCCGGCATCTTCTACCAGTTCCACCCCACAGGCTTTCGCCGCTGCCAGCGCACTTAAATCGTCAGTCGTTGGACCCAGACCGCCGTTCACAATCAGCACATCGGCGATATGACTGCGTTCTTCAAGAACCGCTACCAGCGCATCCAGACTGTCGCCCACGGTTTCACGACTGGTCATCGGTAAACCTTGTTCGAACAGATAATTCGCCAGCCACGCCGAATTGGTATCCACAATCTGGCCGTGCAGCACTTCATCACCCGTACTCAGCATCTCAACCCTAAGCATCCCGTTCTCCTTCTGGTTTTTTGTCATTCCACTGTAGAAAGGCTGGGGCAGAAAAACAATCTCCCCGGAGCAGAAAACAAAAAGGCCCGCACGAATGCGAGCCTTGAGATGTTGTTTCTGACAGAATCAGAAATTGATGGCGCCGCCCAGATACGCGCCGTCTGCCACCACGTTGTCGCGGTTGCCGTCTTTACCGTCCATGGACATGTAGCGGTAACCCACGCTCACGGTAACCAGCGGGATTGCGGTCAGACGCACGCCCGCGTTAGCTTCTGTGTAGCTGCCAATTCCGCTGGAGAGGGAGTCCGGAGAATAGTAATACTCACCGTACAGGCTGAATATTTTTGCAACTGGCAATTGCAGACCACCGCCGAGCGCGGCAGCATAACCTTCGTCGCCATCTTTCGGATTGGTATATAAGCCTTTACCGCCAATGGTCGCCATGAACGGGCCTAAAGGTATGTTGTAACCTAAACCCAGGCCAGCCACATCGCCGTCGTCGTCGTTATGAGTCCATTCACCGCTCAGCGCCAGCCCCGGAGAAGTGGTACCAAAGCCCACGCCCAGGTGTGTGTAGTGTTCGCCAACTTCACCGTTAACACTGATTGCATTTGCAGAAGCGGCGGCAAACATCAGGCTGGCGGCTGCGCCAGCGACAAGGATCTTTTTCATTATTTTTCCCAAATAATAGCTAAACGACATTAAATCTTCCGCACGAAGTCTAAAGCAATTTACTCTGCTGTAACAACTTTTTGGAACTTTAAACATTCATCTCATGAGTGAAAATTGTAAGAAACATCGTTTTCATTGATGAAATGAAGTTTTCCCGTTGAATTAATAACTCCCACCTATTTGCCCATGATCAATATAGGGTTTATTACTAATGCAGTAGAGTAAGTTTGACTTAGGGAAGCAACCCGCTGATAAGGACATAAATAGATTCGTTTTTTCCCTCGCACGTACGTTTCAAAATCCATAATTGAAGGAAATTATTATGACTAAGAAAGGATTAACCACCGCCGCTGGCGCGCCCGTCGTCGATAATAATAACGTTATTACTGCGGGTCGCCGCGGACCGTTGCTTTTGCAGGACGTGTGGTTTCTTGAGAAATTAGCGCATTTCGACCGGGAAGTGATCCCTGAGCGTCGTATGCACGCGAAAGGTTCCGGCGCTCACGGTACGTTTACTGTGACCCACGATATTACCTCCTATACCCGCGCGAAGATCTTCTCAGAAATCGGTAAACAAACTGACATGTTTATCCGTTTCTCAACGGTGGCCGGTGAGCGCGGCGCGGCGGATGCAGAACGTGATATCCGCGGTTTCTCGATGAAGTTTTACACTGAAGAAGGCAACTGGGATTTAGTCGGTAACAATACGCCAGTATTTTATCTGCGCGACCCGCTGAAATTCCCTGACCTGAACCACGTGGTTAAACGTGACCCGCGCACCAATCTGCGCAATCCTGCCTATAAATGGGACTTCTTCTCTCATCTGCCGGAAGCCCTGCATCAGCTGACCATCGACGTCAGCGATCGCGGTCTGCCAACGTCTTACCGTCATATCCACGGTTTCGGCAGCCATACCTTCAGCTTTATCAATGCAGAAAACGAACGCTTCTGGGTGAAATTCCACTTCCGCTGCCAGCAGGGTATTGAAAACCTGATGGATGATGAAGCCGAAAAACTGGTGGGCACCGACCGTGAAAGCTCCCAGCGTGACCTATACGAAGCGATTGAACGCGGTGATTTCCCGCGCTGGAAACTGTTCGTGCAAATCATGCCGGAAGCGGATGCCTCAAAACTGCCGTACAACCCGTTTGACCTGACCAAAGTCTGGCTGCACAGCGATTATCCGCTGATTGAAGTGGGTGAATTCGAGCTGAACCGTAATCCGGAAAACTACTTTGCCGAAGTGGAACAGGTGGCAATGAGCCCGGCTAACGTGGTGCCGGGCATCGGTTTCTCGCCGGATCGCATGTTGCAGGGACGTCTGTTCTCCTATGGTGATGCGCACCGCTATCGTCTGGGCGTGAACCATCATCAGATCCCGGTTAACGCACCAAAATGCCCGTTCCATAATTATCATCGTGACGGCGCAATGCGTGTGGATGGCAACAGCGGCAACGGCGTAACGTATGAACCGAATAATGCCGGTTTGTTCCAGGAACAACCTGATTACAGCGAACCGCCACTGAGCATTGAAGGCGCGGCCGACCACTGGAATCACCGTGAAGATGACGATTACTTCACCCAGCCGCGTTTACTGTTCAATCTGCTGTCTGAAGCCGAACATCAGCGTATGTTTGCACGTATTGCCAGTGAGCTGAAACATGCGTCGCCAGACACGCAGGCACGTCAGGTGGCGCTGTTCTATAAGGTCTGCCCGGCCTATGGCGCTGGCGTTGAGAAAGCCCTGAAAGACTGATTTTCTGACTTTCAGAAATGACGAGGGCCGCTATGTGCGGCCCTTTTTTGTTTTCACAAGCAGGCGTTACGAAAGCCTGTCTATCCATTGACGGACGCTGGCACGCGAGATTTTAATCCCGCCCTGAGCGAGCATTTCGGGCAACGGGTGATAGGCCACCGGCAACTGAAAACGCGGGATCTTGCTGCTCAGCCAGAGATTAAGTTCCTCATACAGCAGTCCGACCTGCGCTTCGAGAACAGCGACGGGACGATGACCAAACTGCTCATCTTCTACCGGCACGACAAACGCCTGAGAAACCTGCGGATGACTCACCAGCACTTTCTCGATATCTTCAGGCTGTATCCCTTCCCCGCCGCTGAAAAAGAGATTATCCAGCCGTCCGGCGATCAGCAGTTCGCCATCACGCCATTCTCCCCGGTCACGGGTATGTAACCAGCCGTCAGTACTGACTACCGGCGTCAGCGCACCCTTTTTCCAGTAACCACAGGCCAGACTGTCGCTGCGGATCAGCACTTCCTGACTGACGATGTTGATGTCTTTCCCGCTGAGCGGCAGCCCGACGCCCGCAGATCCATCGGCACGCTTTGCGGTCACGGTAGACGCCGTTTCAGTCATGCCGTATCCGCACCAGCAGCGGATCCCCGCGCTTTCCGCCTGTGCGGTCAATTCCGGCGGGATCTGCGCGCCACCGAGCAACACATCTTTCAATTTTTCTGGCAGCGACGGGCTTTTGAGCAGACGCCAGAGCTGGGTCGGCACCAGTGAGGCATGGCTGCATTCCTGCAATGCCGCTTCAAAGGGTTGTCCATCGGCCAGCACCAGCGTCGCTCCGGCAAGCAGCCAGCGCCAGATGATGCCCTGTCCGGAAACATGGAATTGCGGTAAAGAGAGCAGCCAGCTGTGGTTCTGTGTGAAAGGGATAAGCCCGAGCACGCCCGCCGCACTGGCCAGATGGGCGGCGAGGGTATGCGCAGCCGCTTTAGGTAACCCCGAAGAGCCGGAGGTCAGCGTCAGCGTTGCAATGCGATCCGGCTGCCACGCGACGGCGCTGACAGACCAGGCATTTTGCAGCGTGAGCGCGGGGATGTTCAGACTAAGTGCCGGTTCAGCGAGGTCTAGCATAAAATCAATATCGAGCTGAGAAAGCAGTTCGTCGCATAACGCCTGAGGAAGTTGCGGATTGAGCGGCAATAAGCGCGCGCCGGTCTGCAACAGCGCCAGATAACTCAGCAGCGCATCCAGATTATTTTTACTGCGCAGCACCACGCCGGCGCCTTCTGTCACGCCCTGAGCAATAAATCCGGCGGCCAGCGAATCAACACGATGCTGTAAATCACACCAGCACCAGCTGACGTCCCCGGCTTTAAGCGCCACCGCAAAAGGAGTCTGGGCAGACCACTGACGCCACGGCCAGTCCGTCATAATTGGCTCTGCCATACTGTCTATTGGCTCTGCCATACAATCTCCAGCGCGGAAACATCGGTCAGAGGTAATGGCGAATCCGGCCAGCGGCGAACCAGCTGCGCCTGCATCAGATCCAGCGTATCCAGACCGGGAACGGCATCCGGCGTCAGCCACTGCGCGATACGTGCCAGCTGGGTCAGCCCCAGACTGGATTCAATCGATGAGCTGATCACCGCTTCCAGTCCGGCGGCGTGCGCCTGGGCTATCAGCTGACGGCAACGCATCAGACTGCCGGTGAGCGTGGGTTTAATGATAATCGCTGCCACACCCGGCTCAGCCTGCACGGTAAAACCGGCTTCGCGCACGCTTTCATCCCAGGCAATCGCGATACCGGTCAGACGGGCAAAGTCACGGGACTGTTCGCGGGTCAGACAGGGTTCTTCGATAAACGTGATACGGGATCGCAGTTCCGGCGGGACGTGGCGGGCAAATCCTTCGGCTTTTACCGGCGACCAGCTGCGGTTAGCGTCGAGGCGCAGATGCAAATCCGGCAAAGCTTCCAGCAGCATGCTGACGTTCAGCCCATCACCGACCGACTCGTAGAGTCCGACTTTTACTTTCGCGACTTTCCGGCCATGCGCATCTGCGGGCAATCCTCCGAGTCGTGCATAAAGTTCGTTCGGATCGCCGTGGCACAAAGGCGCACAGCGCGTACTCAGCACCTGCGGCAGTTCATCGCGCAGTTCTGCATCGGCACAGCTCAGTCCGAACGCCACCGAAGGCAACGTGCTGAATGCCGAGGCGAGAGCGGCCAGGGAAGCGCCCTGCATCCACTGACTCAACGCATGTTGAACAGCTTCCTGCGCCTGGGGCAAATCCTCCTGACTAAAACCGGGCAGCGGCGCAATCTCACCCCAGCCGGTTTTATCATCCTGCCACAATGAAACCAGCAGCCCGTCGCGGGTTTTCAGACGCTGATTGCGCAGCACCACGCCAGCTTCCATCGGCAGGCTGTACCGGTACACCGTGGCGCGGCGCATTAGGGATTACGCTTAAATTTGCTGAAGTCCGGCTGACGTTTTTCGTTAAACGCGTTACGGCCTTCCTGACCTTCGTCGGTCATGTAGAACAGCATAGTGGCGTTACCCGCCAGTTCCTGAAGACCCGCCTGACCGTCACAATCGGCATTCAGAGCGGCTTTCAGACAACGCAGCGCCATCGGGCTGTTTTCCAGCATCTCACGACACCAGCGTACGGTTTCTTTTTCCAGTTCTGCCAGCGGAACCACGGTGTTCACCAGCCCCATTTCCAGCGCAGCTTTGGCATCATACTGACGGCACAGGAACCAGATTTCGCGGGCTTTTTTCTGCCCGACGATGCGCGCCATATAAGATGCGCCCCAGCCGCCGTCGAAGGATCCGACTTTCGGGCCGGTCTGGCCAAAGATGGCGTTATCTGCCGCAATGGTCAGATCGCACATCATATGCAGCACGTGGCCGCCGCCGATGGAATAACCGGCCACCATCGCGACAACCGGCTTAGGACAGGTGCGGATCTGGCGCTGGAAATCCAGTACGTTCAGGTGATGCACACCGCTGGCATCCTGATAGCCGCCGTAGTCGCCACGGACTTTCTGGTCGCCACCGGCGCAGAAGGCTTTTTCGCCTTCACCGGTCAGCACGATCACACCGATACCTTCGTCGTTGCGGGCATCATCAAGGGCGCGGATCATTTCCTTCACCGTCAGCGGGCGGAATGCATTACGCACCTGAGGACGGTTGATGGTGATTTTAGCGATGCCATCGGTGGATTTGTGATAACGGATATCTTCAAACTCACCGGTGCAGTCACGCCATTCGACCGGCGCGTAAAGTTCTTTTTCATCAGGATAAATCATGTGCAACGTCCTTTAAGACAGGTGAAGTAATCAATGCCAGCGCCTGACGGACAAATTCCGCCGGATTTTCACGGTGGGCGTTATGCCCGGCATTGGCGACAGTGCGCAGTCCGAAACCGGAATGCTGCGCGAGATGGATAAATTTGGTGTCATGACTGCCGCACAGCCAGACAAGCGGCAGCGAAAGCTTATGCAGTTCCCCGCGCAAATCGGGCTGCACCGACAGCGATGTCGCCGTAAGCATCGCGGCGACCGTATGAGGATTATTGTTTTCACGCAGCAAAATCAGTTGCTGACGCTGTTCGTCGGTCAGGCTGGAAAACACCGGCTGACGGTACCAGCTGGCAAGCGCCTGTTTCCACGGCAGTTGCAAAAAACGCGTCGCCCATTGCTGATCGTGATGACGGCGTTGCGCGCGTTCGGCCTGACAGGTCAGCCCCGGATGCGCACCTTCGACCAGCACGCCCTGCAATCCGCTGCTGTCCCCCTGACAGGCGTGATACAGGCTGATGCGTCCGCCGAGCGAATAGCCAATAAGCCAGTAGGATGTGATCCCCTGCTGATGCAAAGTCTCCGTCAGCAGTTGACTGACATCCGCAAAACCGGCGGCGGTTAAAGACGCTGAACGCCCGTGCCCCGGTAAATCGATAAACAGACAAGGCCAGCTGGCGAGGGACGCCTGTAAAGGCTGCCAGTCCGCCGCGCTGCCCAGCAGACCGTGGAGGAAAACCAGCCACGGGCGGCCTGTGACTCCGGCATTTAAAGAAGTACAGGCCAGCGTCATGATGCACTGACCTCGCGGACCAGCGCACGCAGGCATTCTGCTCCGTGCGTCTCGCTGACTCTCAGTTCAATGAGTTTCACACCGCCATGCTGCCAGCATTCGGTCACTGCCTCCTGTAGCGCAGACATTGATGCCGGACAGGCATAATCGAGACCAAACATTGCCGCCGCATGACTGAAACTGACATTCTGCGGCATACAGTAAAACCGCTGGCGCTCGGCTTCCGGCGTCGGCAACAGCGAAAAAATCTGCCCGCCATTGTTGTTCACCACCATAATAACCGTCGGCGCAGAGCACTGACGCATCAGCGCCAGCGCATTTAAATCATAAAGCGCGGAGATATCACCGAGCAGCACCAGCGTCGGTTTGCAGGTCGCGCGCTGCACGCCCGCGGCGGTGGAAAGCAGACCATCAATACCGCTGGCACCGCGATTGGCGAAAACGGGATAACCGGCAGGCAGTTTTGCAAACGCATCCACCAGCCGGACAATCAGGCTGTTGCCAAGGAATAACTGACCGTGCGGGGGCAATAATGCCGGAATCTGCCATGCGGCGGCGGCCTCTCCAAAAGTCCCTTCAAGATGCGTTTTCACCGCATCTCTGGCGCGTTGTGAACAGGACACAAGCTCTTCCGCCCAGTCAGGCTGCGGCTGCGCCGGATGTGCCTGCAACCAGCCTGTGACATCCGCCTGAATACGACGACCCCGGTGCTGCGCCGGATCCTGTCGGCCGGGCAGCGTATCAATCAGCCAGTATTCGTCGGGTTCGCACGCCGCCTGCCATTGCAGTAAACGTTTACCGGTCAGGCCGCCACCAAACTGAATAACCAGCTGAGTGCGTGCCAGCACGGCTTGCGCCTGCGGTGAGGCCAGCCATAAATCGGCACAGGAAAGCGGATTACCGGTAGATGCCTGAACGTCAGTGAGCAGCGGCCAGCCAAGTTGTTCTGCCCAGCGGGCGACTGACTCACTTTCCTGTGCGGATATGCGTCCCGCAATAATCACGCCGCGCTTTTGCCGCCATGAAAACCAGTCTGGCTGTACGTTTGTATGCTCAACCGGCGGGTAATTCAGCCAGGGCTGATGCCCCTGCCACCAGTCGCCCAGCTGTTCCAGCCAGTCCTGATGTTCACCGCTGTCTTCGCCATAAAGCGGTTCGGCGAACGGACAGTTAATATGCACCGCGCCGTGCGTCTGCTGCGCCAGCGTATTATCCAGCGCAGAGACCAGCCAGCGGGCGCTGATTTCCGGTGTCGGACGCGGCAAATCCAGCGTCTGTACCGGATGACCGGCGAACATGCCGGTCTGGCGGATGGCCTGATTGGCACCGCAGTCGATGAGTTCCGGCGGGCGGTCGGCGGTGAGCAGTACCAGCTTTTCACCGGTCAGCCCGGCTTCGATCAGCGACGGATAAAGATTGGCTACCGCAGTGCCTGAGGTAACAATGATCGCCACGCGCTGTCCGCTGGCTTTTGCCAGACCGAGCGCCAGATGGCCGAGGCCGCGTTCATCAAAATGGGTATGGCAGATAAGGTGCGGATGCGCGGCTGCGGCGAGCGTCAGCGGCGTAGAGCGTGAACCTGGCGCAATACAAACGTGTTGCACCTGATGGCGGGTCAGGGTTTCGAGGAGCAGCGTCGCCCAGCGGCGGTTAAAAACGGCAACAGACATGGTCAACTCACTCCGGCAAAGGATTATCCGGCCTGAACGGCAGGCGTGTAGTGCTCTTCCAGCAAAGTACGCAAACCTGCGGCTTTGTTTTCGATTTCCTGCCATTCCTGCGCAGCGTCAGAACCGGCGACAATTCCGGCACCGGCGTAGAGTTCCAGATGATGCCCTTTCACCGCGGCAGAGCGCAGCGCGACGGTAAACTCAGTCTGTTCAGCACTAATGTAACCGGCAGAACCGGCGTACCATTCGCGGTCAAAAGGTTCATATTCGGCGATAAATTCACGGGCCGCCTGACGCGGCAATCCGGCGACAGCCGCCGTAGGTTGCAGGCGTTGCAGACAACCGGCGTCATCAGATTCTGTCAGTTCACCATGAATACTGCGGCGAAGATGCTGTACTTTGCGCAGACGTAAAATCTCAGCAGGCATGATATCGAGCGATTGCGCCCCGCCCTGCAAACGCTGGCAAATGTCATCCACCACCAGCAGGTTTTCACGCTGATTTTTGCCATCGTTTAGCAACCAGTTACCGAGATCCTGTGCTTTATCATCATCCGGATCATTGGCGACGGTACCTGCCAGCGCTTCGGTATAAAGCTCGTCGTGGCTGCGCAGGAACAGGCGTTCCGGACTGGAACCCAGAAATGCCTGTTGCGGCGTGAACGCCAGCATAAAGTGATAACAATGATGATTCACCGCCCGGCTGGCGGCCAGAAATGCGCAGGCATTCAGCGGCTGACTGAGGGTCAGCGTGGTTTTGCGTGCCAGCACCACTTTGTCGAATTGCTGCTCTTCAATACAGTTCAGTGCGCGGGTAATCAGCTGGTTCCACTGTGGCTGCGCCGGTAAATGCTGGTGCTGTAATACGCGGGAGGCGATCGGCGGTAAAGCCTGACTGGCGACCAGGGATCGCAGGAACAAACGGGTGCGGCGCGCTTCCTCACGTAAGGAGCGGGGACTGAAAAGCGTACAGCGTAGCCAGTAGCGGGTGCCCTGACGGCAAAGTTCGATGCGCGGGAGAAAGAGTGCGTTGGCCGCAAAAGCAGAATTGTCGGCACCGTTGAAAGCGTTCAGCCCCCAGATATGCAGATCAGGCACATCCTGATGCTCACGGATGAAGGCCTGCGCCTGTGCGGTATCGCCAAAAGCGTAAGCATCGCCACAAACGGCAGCTTCTTCATTGCCGTCACGCTGTTGCCAGTAGAATTTCGGGTAGCAGGGTTGCGCAGACAACCATTCCAGCAGGCCGGTGTCTGGCTGTTTTTGCAGAGAATAACTGAACTGCCGGATCCCCGCTGTATCAGGCCATTCGCCTGCAAGCGTTGCATCGAGCTGCTCAATGATTGCTGATATTTGTTTCACCGCTACCTCGGGCCATACCGGATGTTTAGTGACGGGCAGAAATACCCTTCTGGATCAAAAAACGGGTTGGATCAATTACGGATGAATTATGCGGCGATACGAAAAATGAAAATATGCGACAGATCAAGCTGAAGTGAGTGCAGTTAGCTAAGAAGGAGTATAGGAGCAGACAAAGGAGTTATCAAATGCGTAGAGCAGGAGCAGCGCACGCTGCCCCTGAAGAAATGCTATTAGCGACGCAGCAGCAAGCCTACAACCAGGCCGACGGCGGCACCGACACCCACGCCATGCCACGGATTTTCGCGCACATAGCTGTCCGTCTGTTCAGCGACGTGACGGGCTTTCTTACAATAAGAACGGGCGGAAGGATCAATACGGGATTTGATATCTTTCAGTGCGTTTTCAGCACGTGCTTTAATCTGCACGTATTTCTCATCCGCTTTATCACCGGAAGATTTCAGCACTTCTTCCAGAGTTTCAGTCAGCATACGCAAATCGTCATCTAACGAATTCTGCTGTGTCTCAAATTGGTCAGCCATGGTTATCTCCTTATGATGTGTTCGGGTCTTATAAAAACTTATGCTGCCATTAACCCTAGCGCAGTTCCGCCTTAATTGCCCGACAGATCATCAGAAAACTGTCGTAAAAACGGGGTTTTAAGAACCTTCTGACCCTTTGATATCCGTAAAAATAGCCGCTTTTTTAGCCCCATCCAGCTGTTTTTCACGCTGTTTCGCCAGCCATAATCCGCTGTTTTTCATCGCGTAACCAAACACCAGCCCGACCAGCAATGACACCACCACCTGACGCCAGTCACCCTGCGCGGCAAAGGTCGCACAGGCACCGATAAATGTACCCGGCACAAAGGCCAGCCACTGTTGCCACGCCTGAATGCACATCAGGAATGCGACTACGCCGGTCAGCATATAACCCAGAATGCTCCATTCGGGGCGCATGGCGCTGCCCGCGATGATCACCACCGCCCAGAATACGCCGCTCAGACAGGTCAGCGTGCTGATAAGCAATCCACGCAATCCACCCTGCGGACAGGCGAAATACGCCGTGCATCCGAGGAATCCCGCCCAGCTTATCAGGCCAAGGCTGATAGCCACCCATCCCCAGATGCCGGAGAGGACGCCGGTGGTTATGGCAATCATCACTAAAACATTCATGGTGTAAATCCATACGAATTTGAACAAGCGCGCAGTGTACGCATTGGCAGGAATAATGGAATGGGTAAGATCACAAAACGAATGTAATATTTTGCTGAACGTACATATAAATGTGATTTGAATCACACTTATATACCAATACGATTAAAAAAGCCGCTCAGGTGAGCGGCTTCGTGAGTTTTTCAGGCTGTGTTTGCAGACTTTATCAGAGCAGCGGTTGCGCCATCTGCACCAGCGAAATCAGCGGTTGCGGGAAGATACCCAGCAACAGCACCAGAATCGCGGAAATCAGTACAACCACACCACCCGCCGTGAGCGCCCAGTTGTTTGGCGTATCACGCACCAGCGTTTCAGGCGCACTCAGATACAAGCTCACCGTCACGCGCAGGTAGTAGTAAAGGCCAATCGCAGAACCCACCACTACAGCACCGGTCAGCCACCACAGATGCGCGGTCACACCGGTCGCAATCACGTAGAACTTACCGATAAAGCCCAGCGTCATCGGGATACCGGCCAGTGACAGCATCATCACGGTCATTACCGCAGACAGGATTGGCTTATGCCAGAACAGACCACGGTAGGAGAACAGCGATTCTGCATCCGGACCTTTGTACGGGCTGGACATCAGGCTGACCACACCGAAGGCGCCGAGGCTGCTGAACAGGTAACCGGCCAGATACACACCAACGGTTTCCATCGACAACTGATGCGTCTGAACGGCAATCAGCGCCACCAGCAGATAACCGAGGTGAGCAATGGAAGAGTAACCGAGCAGGCGTTTAATGTTGCTCTGGCTGATCGCCATCAGGTTACCGACCAGAATCGAGCAGAAGGCGATAATCGACAGCACGATACGAATCGATTCGCTGTCAGCTACCGGCGCGTACAGGAACAAACGCATCACCACCGCGAAGATTGCGATTTTGCTGGCGGTTGCCAGGAAAGTCGAAACCGGTGCAGGTGCGCCCTGATACACGTCTGGCGTCCACAGGTGGAACGGAACCAAAGACAGTTTGAAGCCCAGACCGACAATCATCATCCCCAGACCCGCCATCAGCAGCGGCTGGTGCAGCATCACGCCGTCGCCCAAATTTTTGCCCAGAGACGCAAAGGACAAATCACCGGACTGTGCGTACAGCAGCGCCATACCAAACAGCAGGAAAGATGACGCGGCAGCGGACAGCAGCATGTATTTGATAGCCGCTTCCAGCGAGCGTTTCTGGCGGTAGGCGTAACCAATCAGGCCAAACAATGGCAGTGAGATCAGCTCGATCCCAAGGAACATTGACGCCAGATGGTTAGAGCACGCCAGCAGAATGCCGCCCATTGCTGCAATGAGAACTAACAGGTAGAACTCTTCGCGGTTGTCCGGATAACCGGCCAGCCATGGGTAAGCAAACGTACTGGTCGCCAGACTGGCCAGCAGCACCAGCCCGATGTAGAACATCGAGTAACCGTCAACGCGCAGCAGCGGCGTGACGTCCTGCGGGCCGACCTGCGCGACGTAGTAAAGGGAAAGTAAGGCAACGTTCAGCCCGATGACTGTCAGTGTGGCATTAAGAAAATGGTCGCGTCGCCACGCAATGGACAGCATCACCACCACCACCGTCAATCCGACGATCATCAGCGGTAATAGTGCGATCAGATTTTGAAGTGTAAATGTCATGGCGAGTTACGGCCTTGTCGTTGAAATAGTTGAAACTGATGACCCGAACCAGTGCTGAATGTTGCTCATCGCGGCACTTGAAGTATCCAGAATTGGCTGCGGGTAGAAGCCCAGCGCCACCAGCAATACAATAAGTAACAAGATGATCGACAGTTCGCGTGCGGTCATGCCCGGCAACGGTTCGTCAGATTTTGCTTTGCCAAAGAAAGCGCGCTGCACCATCGCCAGAGAATACACCGAGGCAAACACCAGACCGAAGGTCGAGATAACAGCGATCACCGGCACAACCGGGAAGCTGCCAAACAGGATCTGGATTTCACCTACAAAGTTACCGGTACCCGGCATCCCTAAGGTGGCGACGGCGAAGAACAGTGACAATGCTGGCAGGTATTTTATGCGTCCCCACAGTCCGCCCATCTGGCGCATATCACGGGTATGCAGACGTTCGTACAGCTGACCACAGATGATAAACATACCGGCTGCAGACAGACCGTGTGCAATCATCTGAATCACTGCGCCCTGGTACGCCAGCTGGCTGCCGGTGTAGATGGCAATCAGCACGAAGCCCATGTGCGAAACGGAAGTGTATGCAATCAGACGCTTAATGTCAGTCTGGGAGAACGCCATCCACGCGCCGTAGAAGATACCAATCACACCCAGCCACATAGCAATCGGGGCAAACTGGTGAGACGCTTCAGGGAACAGTGGCAGACAGAAACGCAACATCCCATAGGCCGCGGTTTTCAGCAAGATACCGGCTAAGTCGACGGAACCGGCGGTCGGTGCCTGACTGTGTGCATCTGGCAACCAACCGTGCAATGGCACAACCGGCATTTTCACCGCGAAGGCGATGAAGAAACCGAGCATCAGCAGATATTCAACACCGTGAGACATTGGTGTTTTCAGCAGGTCAGCGTAGTTGAACGTCCATACACCGGTGGCGTTGTAATGCACAAACACCAGACCGAGGATGGCAATCAACATCACCAGACCGCTGGACTGTGTATAGATGAAGAATTTGGTTGCTGCGCTGATACGGGTTTTACCGTCTGACGCTTTGTGTCCCCACAAGGCAATCAGGAAGTACATCGGCACCAGCATCATTTCCCAGAAGAAGAAGAACAGGAACATGTCGATGGCGAGGAACACGCCGATTACGCCGCCGAGGATCCACAGTAAGTTCAGGTGGAAGAAACCCTGATACTTCTGGATTTCACGCCATGAACAGAGGATCGCCAGAACACCCAGCAGGCCGGTCAGAACCACCATCAGCAGGGACAAACCGTCCAGCGCCAAATGGAAGCTGATGCCAAAACGAGGGATCCACGGCACCGAAAACTCGGATTGCCACTGTGGAATACCCGCAGGCGTCGTTAATGAATATCCTCCCTGCAACCACAATTGCACGGAAAGAGCCAGCGTCAGCCCCATCGCAATTAACGCGATCCAGCGCGGTACTTTGCTCCCAAAGCGCTCAGTCTGCCAGCACAGCAGCCCGCCGATAAAGGGGATAAATATTAGCCAAGGTAATAGCATGGCGTGTCGTTCCCTTCTTTTATGCCCGAAGGCTATTTCACTTGCCGGTCCGTTACACGAACAGACCGGCATTGATAACTACACCCGTAATGCAGGCTTAAATCACCAGCAGCAGCGCCAGAACGACGACTGCACCGAGCCCCATTGACGCGACGTACCAGCGTACCTGACCGTTTTCGCTAAGAGTCAGACCACGGTTACCCAAACGGGCAAACAGCGCAGGCAGATTCATCATTGAGTTCAGCGGATCACGTTGCAGGATTTTCGCGACCAGCAGATAAGGTTTCACGAAAATCATGTCGTACAGCCAGTCGAAGCCCCAGGCATGGAACCACCAGGTCGTGAAGAAACGGCCTGGTGCGCTTTTCGCAATGCTGTTGACTAGCGAGCGTTTACCCAGATACAGGGCCGCCGCCAGCAGAATGCCAGCAATGGCAATCACGCCTGATGTGATTTCCAGCGTCAACACGTGGCCATGCGCCAGCTCAGTGGTATCCGGCAGCACGCCTTTCAGTGGCGGAACAATCATCGCGCCAATGAAGGTGGACAGAACCAGTAACACCAGCAGCGGCAGGTGGTGAGTAATGCCTTTACCCGCATGTGCTTTGATTTTCTCTTCGCCGTGGAAGACGATGAAGATCATGCGGAAGGTGTACAGCGAGGTCATAAACGCACCGACCAGACCGGCAATCATCAGATTCAGGTGGCCGTTAGCCAGCGCACCCGCAAGGATTTCATCTTTACTGAAGAAGCCCGCAGTGATGATTGGCAAGGCGGACAGCGCCGCGCCACCGACCAGGAAGCAGATATAGACAAGAGGAATGGACTTACGTAACCCACCCATTTTGAAGATATTCTGTTCGTGGTGGCAGGCCAAAATGACCGAACCGGAAGAAAGGAATAACAGTGCTTTGAAGAATGCGTGCGTCATCAGGTGGAAGATAGCGGCATCCCACGCCTGAACGCCCAGCGCCAGGAACATGTAACCTATCTGGCTCATGGTCGAGTACGCGAGAACACGTTTGATGTCGGTTTGCACCAGCGCAGCAAAACCTGCCAGAACCAGCGTGACCGCACCGATAATGCCCACCAGATGCAGGATCTCAGGTGCCATCAGGAACAGGCCGTGAGTACGTGCAATCAGATAAACACCGGCGGTGACCATGGTCGCGGCGTGGATCAGCGCGGAAACCGGCGTCGGACCGGCCATGGCGTCTGCCAGCCAGGTTTGAAGCGGAAGCTGTGCGGATTTACCGACTGCGCCACCCAGTAACATCAGGGTCGCCCAGGTGATCGTCGTGTCGCCCACTGCCAGTTTCTGCGGTGCCAGGATCATCAGTTCACGGATGTTCAGTGTGCCCAGTTCGCGGTACAAGATGAACAGCGCGAATGCCAGGAACACGTCACCGACACGGGTCACGATGAACGCTTTCATCGCTGCCGCGCCGTTAGCCGGATGGGTGTAGTAGAAACCAATCAGCAGGTAACTGCACAGACCCACGCCTTCCCAACCGAGGTACATCAGCAGCAAGTTGTCTGCCAGTACCAGAACCACCATGCTGGCGATAAACAGGTTGGTGTAGGCGAAGAAACGTGAATAGCCTTCTTCACCGCGCATGTACCAGGAAGCGAACATGTGGATGAAGAAACCGACGCCGGTCACCACAGACAGCATGGTCATCGACAAGCCGTCGAGGGTCAGTGTGACAGGAATACCGAAGTCACCGACCTGCATCCAGTTCCACAGATGCTGGTTAAAGACTTCCACGCCCGCCGCTTTCTGGCTGAGGAAATTGATGCCCACGTAAATAGTGGTTACTGCTGCCAGACCAATGGAACCCACGCCAATAGTAGCCGATGTGTTTTCAGACCAGCGACCGCGTGAAAAGGCCAGTAACAGGAAGCCAATCAGCGGGAACAGAATAGTTAAATAGAGTAAGTTCATCCGCGCATCTCACTGACAGTATCAATATTGAGAGTGTGGCGACGGCGATACAGCTGCAGCAGCAACGCCAGACCAATACTGGCCTCCGCCGCAGCCAGGCTGATGGCCAGAATGTACATCACCTGCCCGTCTGCCTGACCCCAGTAGCTTCCCGCCACGATAAACGCCAGCGCTGCCGCGTTAATCATCACTTCAAGACTGATCAGCATAAACAGCAAATTACGACGAACCAGCAGCCCGGTAAGCCCCAAAACAAAGAGGATCGCGGCCAGAATAAGACCATGTTGTAGAGGGATCATGCTCTCTCCTCCGTTTTTCTTTTCGTTGCCATTTCGGTCGTGACCGGTGTGTCACCAAAGACTTCACCCGGTTTGTGTTCGCGGCCAATATGGAATGCTACGACCAGACCGGCCAGCAGCAACATTGACGCCAGTTCAACTGCCAGAACGTAAGGCCCGAACAGCGCGATACCGACAGCTTTCGCATCAACCATGTCACCTTTAATGCCGTGGTCATGCACGCCAAGAATTGACATGATCATCACCACCAGCAGGATGACTGAAAGAACCGAAGGTCCGATCCAGGTGGCAGGCTTGAGCCAGGCGCGTTCCTGTTCTTCGACGTTGCCAAGGTTCAGCATCATCACCACGAACACAAACAGCACCATAATGGCGCCGGCGTAAACGATGATCTCCAGGGCACCGGCGAAGTACGCGCCGAGCGAGAAGAAGACCGCAGCAATCGCCAGTAAAGAGACGATCAGATACAGCAGTGCATGAACCGGGTTGGTATGCGTGATTACACGCAATGTCGCCAACACGGCCACCAGGGCTGCAATATAAAATGCAAATTCCATGCTTGCGGCTCCTTAAGGCAACAGACCTTTGACGTTGATCGGTTTGGCTTCGTTTTCAGCTTCGCCTTTCGGCTTACCGTCAACGGCCATACCGGACATCCGGTAGAAGTTATATTCCGGATATTTACCCGGCCCAGAAATCAACAGATCTTCTTTTTCGTACACCAGATCCTGGCGCTTGAATTCACCCATTTCAAAGTCCGGCGTCAGCTGAATCGCTGTTGTCGGGCAAGCTTCTTCACACAAACCGCAGAAAATGCAGCGTGAGAAGTTGATACGGAAGAATTCCGGATACCAGCGGCCATCTTTCATTTCTGCTTTTTGCAGAGAAATACAGCCTACCGGACACGCTACCGCACACAGGTTACAGGCAACGCAGCGCTCTTCACCGTCCGGATCGCGCGTCAGCACGATACGGCCACGGTAACGCGGAGGAGGATTGACCGGAACTTCAGGGTACATCTGGGTTTCGCGCTTGGCGAAGGCATGCAAGCCTATCATCCACAAGCTGCGAACCTGGGTACCGAACCCGACCACTATGTCTTTCAATGTCATGGTTTCATCACCCCTTATTGCGCGTTGTACAAGATGACCGCAGCGGTCGCCAGCAGATTAAGCAAGGTCAGTGGCAGGCAAACTTTCCAGCCAAATGACATCACCTGGTCGTAGCGGGGACGCGGTAAAGCAGCACGGATCAAAATGAACATCACCATGAAGAACGCCGTTTTCAATGCAAACCAGATCACCGGATACAGGAACGGCCCCTGCCAGCCACCGAAGAACAAGGTGACGATCAGCGCAGAGACGGTCACGATACCGATGTATTCGCCCACGAAGAACAGACCGAATTTCATCCCGGAATATTCAATGTGATAACCATCGGCCAGTTCCTGCTCGGCTTCCGGCTGGTCAAACGGGTGACGGTGACAAACAGCCACGCCGGCAATCGCAAAGGTCACAAAGCCAAAGAACTGCGGGATGATGTTCCACACATGTGCCTGAGAGTTGACGATGTCTTGCAGATTGAAAGAACCCGCCTGCGCTACAACACCCATCAGCGATAAGCCGAGGAACACTTCGTAGCTCAGCGTCTGAGCAGATGCACGCATAGCACCCAGCAGCGAGTATTTGTTGTTACTGGACCAGCCAGCGAACAACACTGCATAGACTGTCAGACCGGCCATCATCAGGAAGAACAAAATACCGATGTTCAGGTCTGCGGCGAACCAGGTCGGGCTGACCGGAACAATCGCAAAGGAGATCAGCAGGGACGTAAACGCAATCATCGGTGCCAGCGTAAAGATGGCTTTGTCGGTGAATCTGGGTACCCAGTCTTCCTTGAAGAACATCTTGATCATGTCAGCGACCAGCTGCAGGGAACCGCCCCAGCCGACACGGTTTGGTCCGTAACGGTTCTGGAACAGGCCCAGCAAGCGGCGCTCGCCGAAGCTCATGAAGGCCCCGCAGGTCACCACGACCAGCAGGATCACGACAGCTTTCAGAATGGCGATCAACGAATCGATCACTACAGGTGTAAACCAGCTCATTGTGCTGCCTCCCGCAGATTTTCAACCGTTGCGCCAACCAGCACCGGAGGAATTCCCGGTAAGCCCAGCGGCAGGCCAACCTGGCCCTGACTCAATGTTTCACTCAGACGAACCGGCAATTTCAGAGTCTGACCGGCACAGGTGAATTCCACCTGAGAACCCGCGTTAACCCCTAACTGCGCGGCATCTGCCGGATTCACCATCACGTAGGCTTCTGGCATACGTTGCTGGATAACCTTCGAGCGCTGTGTCATTTCTTCACTGCCGAACAGGTGATAGTAAGGCGCTACACGCCAGTTATCGCTCTGCACCGTAAAGGCAGCCGGAATACCGGTGAAGTAATCGAGAGTCCCCTCACCTGCTTCAATCAGACGCACACCCGGATCACCGTGGCGCAGACTGCCGCCAACTTCGCTCTGGAATTTGTTCCAGGCTTGCGGTGAGTTCCAGCCCGGCGCCCAGGCGAATGGCACCTGATTGCGGTTGGCTGTCGGGCTGTTGTTCCCTTCCATTGAGAAGGCAAACATCGTGTCTTTATCTTGCGGCTGACGCGGTTCATGGACGCTGATGTTCGCGCGCATGGCGGTACGGCCGCTGGAACGGTTCGGTGAACGCGCCAGTTTCTGACCACGAATACGGAAGCTGGCGTTTGGCGCAGCTTCTATCATGCCTTTCAGCTGTGGCAGTGCTTCAACGCAGGCTTCTATAACGTGATCAAGCTGAGTCCAGTCAACATGGCGGCTGTTAATGGTGGAATGCAGCGAGTGCATCCAGCGCCAGCTTTCCAGCATGGAAACTGTGGTGTCGTAATAAGCCGGATCGTAAACCTGGAAGAAGCGCTGTGCGCGGCCTTCCTGATTCACCAGCGTACCGTCGCTTTCTGCAAAACTTGCAGCAGGCAGGATCAGGCTGGCTTTATCCATAATGCGCGTGCGCTGATGGTCTACGACCAGCAGGTTCTGCACACTGGCTAATGCCGCATCAATTTTCGCTTCAGGCGCCTGACGGTAAAGGTCATTTTCCATCACGATCGCGCTGTCTGCTTCGCCACGGGTCAGCAACTCAAGTGCTTCATCAAGTGTGCCGCCACCAATCATCGAAAGACCGATGCTGTTAGCCGCAGAAGCCACGAACGTAATACCGACATCGCTGCCCGCCACTTTCAGCGCTTTCGCGATATTCGCGGCCGCTTCGATGATGGCGTCAGATCCGGCGTTAGTACCGGTGATGATCAGCGGCTTGCGCGCGCCGGTCAGTGCCTGCACGATCACGTCGATTTTCTTGTTCAGGCCATCCGCTAAATCGCTCACCGCAGGAGCAGAATTATCCAGCGCATGGGCGATAGCAAAGCCGAAACGGGCCTGCTCATCGACCGGTGCACGGTAATTGTAAGCCGCGATATCGTCGAGTTTAGTGTTGTCCACGTTGGTGATGAACAGCGGATGTTTCGCATGCTGACCAATGTTCTGCACTGCTGCGATCTGCCAGTCGGCAACGCGCTGAGCCGCAGCCATCGCGCGGGCTTTGCCTTTAACGGCCTGACGGACAGACAGCGCGATACGTGCGCCGGTCTGAGTCAAATCTTCGCCCAGCACCAGAACGGCGTCATAGTCTTCGATTTCACGCAGCGCCGGTGTGTGAACACCGCTGTTACGCAGAATGTTCAGCATCAGTTGCAGACGACCCTGCTCTGCCGCGTTGATACCGGTATAGAAGTTTTCGGCGCCGACCAGTTCACGCAACGCAAAGTTGCTTTCCAGACTCGCGCGCGGAGAACCGATACCGATGGTTTTCTTCGCCTGACGGATAATGTCTGCCGCGCCCTGCATCGCCTGTTCAGCGTTAAGTTCGATCCAGTCGTTACCACGCAGCTGCAATGGTTTCTTCGGACGATCTTTCAGGTTCACGTAGCCATAACCGAAACGACCGCGGTCGCACAGGAAGTAATGGTTTACGGTACCGTTATAACGGTTTTCGATACGACGCAGTTCGCCGTAACGCTCACCCGGGCTGGTGTTACAGCCAACAGAACATTGCTGACAGATGCTTGGCGCAAACTGCATGTCCCATTTACGGTTATAGCGTTCGGAGTGCGTTTTATCGGTGAATACGCCGGTCGGACACACTTCTACCAGGTTACCGGAGAACTCGCTTTCCAGCGGGCCATCTTCCGGGCGACCGAAATAGACGTTGTCGTGTGCGCCATAAACACCCAGATCAGTGCCGTCCGCGTAATCCTTGTAGTAACGGACACAGCGATAACAGGCGATACAGCGGTTCATTTCATGAGAAATGAACGGGCCGAGATCCTGATTGTTATGGGTACGTTTGGTGAAGCGGTAACGGCGCATACTGTGGCCGGTCATGACTGTCATATCCTGCAGGTGACAGTTACCGCCTTCCTCACACACCGGACAGTCGTGCGGGTGGTTGGTCATCAGCCATTCCACGACGCTTTCACGGAATTCTTTCGCTTCAGAGTCGTCGATGGAAATGAAGGTGCCATCAGACGCTGGTGTCATACATGACATCACCAGACGACCGCGCGTGTCTTCCGCGTTTTGGTATTGCTTAACCGCACATTGGCGGCAAGCGCCGACGCTTCCCAGCGCCGGATGCCAGCAAAAATAAGGAATATCGAGGCCGAGAGAGAGGCAAGCCTGTAACAGGTTGTCCGCTCCGTCTACGTCGTATTCTTTGCCGTCTACATGAATCGTAGCCATAGTCAGCATGCTTCCACGTGGCCCACCTACGGCGGGCATTAATCAAAAATTCTGTATCCCTTCGTCTTTCACCCTACAGCGTTGTTAGCAGCGCGTGCTTACCCCAGTCGCTTACCGGTGTAAGCTCCGGGGGATTCCCCCGCTTGCTGCCTAGCTGTATGGCGAAATACTTCGGGCTATAGCTGCCTGCTACCAACGCTGTTTCAGCAGGTTGTTTGGCTGAATCCCGCCAATCGCCCGCGCGTTGCTGTAATGCTGTTTGGCGATGCCCGCCTCGAACTCTTCCCGGAAATATTTAATCGCACTCTGCAATGGCTCCACGGCACCCGGCGCATGTGCGCAGAAGGTTTTGCCCGGGCCAAGCTGGCGGCAAAGCTGTTCGAGAGTTTCGATATCTCCCGGCTGGCCTTCACCACGCTCCAGCGCACGAAGAATTTTCACACTCCACGGCAAACCATCGCGGCACGGCGTACACCAGCCACAAGATTCGCGGGCGAAGAATTCTTCCAGATTACGCACCAGCGGAACCATGCCGATTTCGTGATCTACAGCCATTGCCAGCGCAGTCCCCAGACGGCTGCCGGCTTTACCAATGCTGGCAAAGTCCATCGGCAGGTCCAGATGATCGGCAGTCAGGAAGTCAGTCCCTGCCCCGCCCGGCTGCCAGGCTTTAAACTTCAGGCCATCGCGCATGCCACCGGCATAGTCTTCAAGAATTTCACGTGCGGTAGTCCCAAACGGCAGCTCCCAGACGCCCGGATTTTTCACCCGGCCGGAAAAACCCATCAGTTTAGTACCGGCATCTTCACTTTTGCCTGCGGAAATACCTTTGTACCAGTCCACGCCATGCTCAAGGATCGCTGGCACGTTACACAGGGTTTCGACGTTGTTAACGCATGTCGGTTTACCCCAGGCACCGGCAGACGCCGGGAACGGTGGTTTGGAACGCGGGTTAGCACGGCGGCCTTCCAGCGAGTTAATCAGCGCCGTTTCTTCACCGCAGATGTAACGCCCGGCACCGGTGTGAACAATCAGCTCAAAATCAAAACCGGTACCGAGAATGTTTTTACCCAGCAGACCCGCTTCGGTAGCTTCTGCAATCGCACGACGCAGATTCACAGCCGCTTCGATGTATTCGCCACGCAGGAAGATGTAACCCCGGTAAGATTTCAGCGCGAATGCAGAGATCAACATGCCTTCCACCAGCAGGTGCGGCATTTGCTCCATCAGCAGGCGGTCTTTATAGGTACCCGGTTCCATCTCATCGGCGTTACACAGCAGATAGCGGATATTCATGCTTTCGTCTTTTGGCATCAGGCTCCACTTCAGACCAGTGGAAAAACCTGCGCCGCCGCGCCCTTTCAGGCCAGCGTCTTTTACCAGATTAACGATTTCTTCCTGAGCCATGCCCTTAAGGGCTTTCTCTGCACCGACGTAACCGTTTTTGCTGCGGTATTCGTCAATCCAGACAGGCTGCTGGTCATCACGCATACGCCAGGTCAGCGGGTGCATCTCCGGCGTGCGTTCGATGTGTCTTGGAATGTAGGTCATGCGTAGCGCTCCAGTAGCTGGCCGATAGCTTCTGGCGTCAGGTGGCTGTGCGTGTCCTCGTCAATCATCATTGACGGGCCTTTGTCACAGTTACCGAGGCAGCAGGTCGGCAGCAGGGTAAAGCGTCCGTCTTCGGTCGTTTCGCCCGGCTTGATGTGCAACTGTTGTTCCAGAGCAGCCTGGATCCCCTGATAACCGGTGATGTGGCACACCACGCTGTCACAGTAACGGATCACATGGCGGCCCACCGGCTGACGGAAGATCTGGCTGTAGAATGTCGCCACACCTTCAACGTCGCTGGCTGGAATGCCCAGAACATCGGAGATAGCGTAGATAGCGCCATCAGGCACCCAGCCACGCGCCTTTTGCACGATTTTCAACGCTTCGATAGAGGCCGCGCGGGCATCTTCGTAGTGATGTTTTTCGTGCTCAATCGCTTCGCGTTCAGCATCGCTCAGCACGAACACCGGCGGCGCGACTGGCTCGCTGACGTTGATGTACTGAACTTCTGAGTCTTTATTGATATCTGTCATCGTTAGCGGTCCACATCTGACATTACAAAATCGATACTGCCCAGATACACGATCAGGTCGGATACCAGGCTGCCACGGATTACGGACGGGATCTGCTGCAAATGCGGGAAGCTTGGCGTACGGACACGGGTGCGGTAGCTCATGGTGCTGCCGTCACTGGTCAGGTAGTAGCTGTTGATCCCTTTGGTTGCTTCAACCATCTGGAAAGATTCTTGCGCAGGCATAACCGGACCCCACGACACTTGCAGGAAGTGCGTGATCAGGGTTTCGATATGTTGCAGCGTGCGCTCTTTCGGTGGCGGCGTGGTCAGCGGGTGATCCGCCTTGAACGGGCCTTCCGGCATGTTTTTGTAGCACTGTTCCAAAATGCGCAGGCTCTGACGCAGTTCTTCTACTTTGAGCATCACGCGGGAATAGCAGTCACTGACGCCATCACCGGTTGGGATTTCAAAGTCGAAGTTTTCGTAGCCGGAGTATGGACGCCATTTACGTACGTCGAACGGGATACCCGTTGCGCGCAGGCCAGCACCGGTGGTGCCCCAGGCCAGTGCGTCGTCTGCGTTATACGCAGCCACGCCTTTGGAACGGCCAATCAGAATGGTGTTTTTCAGCGCCGCTTTGACGTAGGAATCCAGACGAGCTGGCATCCAGTCAAGGAACTCACGCAGCAGACGATCCCAGCCTTTCGGCAGGTCGTGTGCGACGCCACCAATACGGAACCAGGCCGGGTGCATACGGAAACCGGTGATCGCTTCAACCAGATCGTAGATTTTCTGACGATCGGTAAAGGCGAAGAACACCGGAGTCATCGCGCCCACGTCCTGAATAAACGTAGAGATGTACAGCAGATGGCTATTGATACGGAACAGTTCGGACAACATGACACGGATGGTGTTAACGCGATCCGGCGTCACGATACCGGCGAGTTTTTCAACGGCCAGCACGTAAGGCATTTCGTTAACACAACCGCCGAGGTATTCGATACGGTCAGTGTAAGGAATGTAGCTGTGCCATGACTGGCGCTCGCCCATTTTCTCAGCACCACGGTGGTGGTAACCGACGTCCGGAACGCAGTCGACAATTTCTTCGCCATCGAGCTGCAAGATGATACGGAATGCACCGTGCGCAGACGGGTGGTTAGGACCGAGGTTGAGGAACATGAAGTCCTCGTTTTCGGTACCACGCTTCATGCCCCAGTCTTCAGGCTTGAAGGTCAGCGATTCCATTTCGAGTTCTTCTTTTTGCTTGGTCAGCTCATAAGGATCGAACTCGGTGGCGCGTGCCGGATAGTCTTTACGCAGCGGGTGCCCTTCCCAGGTCTGCGGCATCATGATGCGCGTCAGGTGCGGGTGGCCATCGAAGGTAATACCGAACATTTCCCACGTTTCGCGCTCATACCAGTTAGCGTTTGGGAACACTTTGGTGATGGTCGGAACATGGAGATCGTTTTCTGACAATGCCACCTTGATCATGATGTCGCGGTTACGCTCCACCGAGATCAGGTGATAGAAAACGGAAAAATCCGCGGCCGGTAAACCGTCGCGGTGGGTACGTAAACGCTCATCAAAGCCATGCAAATCGAAAAGCATGACGTAAGGTTTTGGCTGTTTTCGTAAAAAGGTAATCGCTTCCAGTAACTGTTCACGCTTGAACCACACCACGGGAATTCCCGTACGGGTCGCCTGAACAGTAAAGGCCTCTGGCCCAAAACGGTTACGCAGTTCGCCGATAACCGGATCATCGAGATGATCTCGGGTATGCCATGCTGGCAGGGCTGAATCTTGCGTCGTCAAATCTGTCATATTTTTTTTCACCACACTAAATGGTCATTTATGCCTTAAGGGGGACTCATCACCCCTCAGGGTTGACTCTCAGACCGCAGTGTTAAATCTCGTCCGGCGAACGCAGATTTGTCACTGCAATACGCTCAGCACGTTTACGCTCTTTTTCAGACTGCATATTCGCGCGGTAAACACCCTGATCGCCAACAACCCATGACAATGGGCGACGTTCTTTGCCGATGGATTCCTGCAGCAGTAACAGGGCCTGCATATAGGCTTCCGGACGCGGCGGACATCCCGGGATGTACACATCGACAGGCAGGAATTTATCCACGCCCTGAACGACAGAATAAATATCGTACATACCGCCGGAATTCGCACAGGCACCCATCGAAATGACCCATTTTGGTTCCAGCATCTGATCGTACAAACGCTGAATAACCGGAGCCATTTTGGTGAAGCAGGTTCCCGCTACCACCATAAAGTCAGCCTGACGTGGTGACGCACGTAAAACTTCTGCGCCAAAACGCGCAACGTCATGCACCGCAGTGAATGACGTCACCATTTCCACGTAACAGCATGAAAGGCCGAAGTTATACGGCCAAAGGGAATTTTTACGACCCCAGTTCACCATGCCATGCAGGGATTCCTGGAGATTTCCCATGAAGACGCTGCGTTTAACCTGTTCCTGAAGAGGATCGCCGACGACCTCCTGAGACTGCAGGGGGTAACGGTCGTTCTCACCGTCCGGGTCTACGCGGGTGAGCGTATAGTCCATCTTAATGCCTCTCTATGACTGCTTACTGAGGGTGACTGTTGGTATTAATAGCCGGGCTTGGTTTAACAGGTCCTTTCGAACGTGTTGGTGTCCAGTCGAGCGCGCCAATACGCACCAGATAGAACAAACCAGCCAGCAGTACCAAAATGAAAATGGTGGCTTCAACAAATCCGGTCCAGCCGCTTTCGCGAATAGATGTTGACCATGCATAGAGATACAAGGCTTCAACGTCGAAAATGACGAAAAACATGGCGACCAGATAGAACTTGGCGGACAGACGTAGTCGGGCAGTGCCGACAGAGGCGATACCTGATTCAAAAGGCGTGTTTTTGTAACGCGCTCTGGCTCTCCCGCCGAGAAACGCGGCGCCCAGTAACATCAGGCAGCAAAGCCCCATTGCGACGATAAGAAAAACGGCGAACGCCCAGTGTTGAGCGATGACTTCAGTGGCTGTTGACATACTCATTGCTTACTCATCAAAAGTGGCACTTTGGCATCTGCTCTGTAAGGTCGGCAGCTTGCGCACCACATCGATTCAAGGGAAGGATTAAAAACCACACAGTTCACGGCTCAACAAGGCATTAAGCCAGTGATTTGTTGTGGGCTTTTTACCCTTTTCTATAACCTTTTGTCAACTTTGACAAAGGTATCTCCACATTAGTTTACATGCTTAGCATTTAATTAACATATCATGCGCCGGTACTTAAGCTAAATCGTGTCAGTAAAATACTGTGATAAAGCATGCGCCTGTGATGGGAGTTATGACATCTTTCGAACTTTCCTATTGTCGCAGGAATAGCCACCGCTTCCACTCTCTTAATAGGGTTATTTTTTTGATCTGTGTCAGAGATCTGTCAATTTTGATAGATAAAAAGACACACTTTTAACAAGTTTTGTTGATTTTCAAAAAATGACCAGCGATTTACGGAAAAATTTGATGCTTTTTTTTAACCTTGAAAAGTGCTGATTTTTTCGCCAGTTAGTCGCGAGATTGTGATTACGGAGTGCTGAGGGTAAGAGGTTTTATAAGGAACGGGAAACGATAAGAACAAAAAAGGCGAGCTTTACGGGAGATAGTAAACGGAAGCACCAAAAGTATAACTCTTGCACCTCAAAAGAGGTAGAAGACTTTACCCCCGCCCCGGTAATCGGAAGCGGAAGGTAAAGCTGGGGGAAATCTTAGTTTTGGGAATCTGCCAGGAACTCCTGATCATCATCCACTACAGGACGCGGACCATAAGAACTCAGCGAATAAGGATCATTCCCCTGCTCAACGGCATTGAAAATCGCCATGGCCAGTTCATTTTCACAACGCGCATTTTTGTACAGCACATATTGCGTGTCAGGCAGCCTTGGTAAACCATCCTGTTCACCCAGAACACGTAACTCCGGACTCATCATTTCGATAGGTCGCGCAGTCACACCCAACCCGGCCCGCACCGCCGCACGAATGGCCGACAATGTAGAAGCCACATAGGCAATGCGCCACGGGATCCCCGCCTGATTAAGATACTCAGTCGCCATTAAACGATAAGGGCTGGGTTCATCAAGCACTACCAGTGGCACGCTGTCCCCGGAAGGATAAGCAAAATCCGCTGAACAGTACCAAAGCGTTGGCGAAGTACGCAGAACAATATGTGGATGGTCGGTATTGGTCATCGTGGTGATGGCCAAATCCACTTCTTCACTTTCAAGCATCGATAACATGAAAGGACTGCGTTTAACGCGGACATCAATCGACAACTTAGGATAGATAGATGTCACACGGCTGAGCAGGAAAGGTAAAATGGTGTCAGCGGTATCGTCTGACGCACCAATCGTTATCCCGCCCTGAACATTGCTGTACATCAAAGAGGTGCAGGCTTCATCATTGAAACGAAGGATTTTGCGTGCGTACCCCAATAACTGAATACCATGTTCGGTTAATAATTTATTACGTCCATGTCTGGCAAACAGTTCTTTTCCAACGAGTTGTTCTAGACGTTGCATTTGTTGGCTTACCGCCGACTGAGTACGACACACAGCAGCAGCAGCCGCAGCGAACGTATTTAAATCAGCAACAGCTACAAATGTCCTCAACAGGTCAAGGTCGAGATTGAGGATTGGACGATTTGCAATTGTCATAGTTTTTCTTCACTTTATAGAATCTAATAACAAGCTACCCTGATGGTGCGTCAAAGTACCCGCAAGAAGCAGAATACCAGATATGACGGATACTCACTCATTTGATAACCTAAATTGAGAAATATTTGTGCATAAAATTTTTCGTCATTCTAAGCATCCGGGCATAAACTTTGCGCACAACAAATCTACCTAAAGGCTAAATGATTAGAGCATCTTAATTAATAGAGTCTGTCCCGATGAAGCCTGCCCTACCCCGCCTGCACGCGCCTTCTGTCTGCAAGCGTCGAAAATTCGTGCGACGCCACGCCATCAAAACATAAGCTAAATTAATTAATAAAAACGGCCAGTGAAAATATAATTCAACAAATTCATCGAGTCACGCCAATAACTGATTTATCCCCTGCAGGATAGTTAATGTAAGGTTAAGATTTTTCTCGTTTCTTGAAAATTTGTTTATGCTGAGGAATTAAATTATATGCTTCTAAAGCATTTATAGACTTTAAAGAAATAGGATTCGGATTTCATTTAGTACATGATCATCTAACCAGCATTAATTATTAAACATTAACGAAATAAAACTAATTATTGTTAAGAACTGTTATCAATAAAACGATTCTGCCCGATTTTTTTTCAGAATTTGTCGAGCTTTGGTAAGTTTTCATGATGTTCTGTTCAAAATTTGCACGCAGGAAATTGCCTAGCCGGGGTAAAGGGGTCAGCAAAAACAGTGAATTTATTGGTCATAAAGCGTACTTTTACAAAATATAAAAACACAAAATACGAGATATGAAGAATTAAACACTATTCAGTGATTCGATTACTTTGTTAAAAACCCACCTCAGCTGACTTTATTGCTGTTTTTCACCAAAACGGTGCATAGCCCTTCTCATGCCCTCTGTCGGGGAGTAAATTGTGCCATTCGCACTGCTCTGCGGCCGCTCGTCGCCAGGGAAGAACAGGCTTTACTGCAAAAGGCTCTCATTTACATGTCCCCGATTGAAAAATCCCACAAACTGGACAACGTCTGTTATGACATTCGCGGCCCGGTGCTTAAAGAAGCAAAACGCCTTGAAGAAGAAGGCAATAAAGTTCTTAAACTGAACATCGGCAACCCCGCGCCATTCGGATTTGAAGCACCGGACGAAATTCTGGTCGACGTCATCCGTAACCTGCCTACGGCGCAGGGCTACTGTGATTCCAAGGGTCTGTTTTCTGCACGCAAAGCGATCATGCAGCATTATCAGGCACGCGACATGCGGGACATCACGGTTGAAGATATCTATATCGGCAACGGAGTTTCTGAGCTGATCGTTCAGTCTATGCAGGCATTACTGAACACGGGTGATGAAATGCTGGTGCCAGCACCGGATTATCCGTTGTGGACAGCGGCTGTTTCACTTTCCGGCGGTAATGCGGTGCATTACCTGTGTGACGAAGGTGCAGACTGGTTCCCGGACATCGCCGATATTCGTGACAAAATCACCCCACGCACCCGTGGCATTGTGATCATTAACCCGAACAACCCGACGGGTGCGGTCTACAGCAAAGAATTGCTGATGCAGATTGTGGACATCGCCCGCGAACACAACCTGATCATCTTCGCTGACGAAATTTACGACAAAATACTGTATGACGAAGCCCAGCATATCTCTATCGCTTCACTGGCACCGGATCTGCTGACCGTCACTTTTAACGGTTTGTCGAAAACTTACCGCGTTGCCGGTTTCCGTCAGGGCTGGATGGTTCTGAACGGGCCGAAGAAACATGCGAAAGGCTATATCGAAGGTCTGGAAATGCTGGCCTCGATGCGTCTGTGTGCCAACGTGCCGATGCAACATGCCATTCAGACCGCGTTGGGCGGATACCAGAGCATCAGCGAGTTTATTCAGCCGGGCGGACGTCTGGTTGAGCAGCGTGACCGCGCATGGGAACTGATCAATCAAATCCCTGGGGTATCCTGCGTGAAACCGAAAGGCGCGCTGTATATGTTCCCGCGCATTGATGCCAAGCGTTTTAACATCCATGACGACCAAAAAATGGTGCTCGACCTGCTGTTACAGCAAAAGGTTCTGCTGGTTCAGGGCTCGGCATTTAACTGGCCGTATCCGGATCACGTCCGCATCGTCACGCTGCCACGCGTAGACGAACTGGAAATGGCCGTTAACAAACTCGGCCGCTTCCTCGAGACCTACCGCCAGTAATCTTCAGGGCGCAGCATCAACGGCTGCGCCCTTTTCTCTTTCGCCTATTTACATCACTGCCCCGCACTGCTCACAATGGACGCTCATTCACCGTTGTTATTGAGAGTGCTATGAATCAGAGTCATTTTTTCGCCCATCTTTCCCGCCTCAAACTGATCAGCCGCTGGCCGCTGATGCGCAATGTCCGTACAGAGAATGTCTCTGAGCACAGCCTGCAGGTTGCCTTTGTGGCACATGCGTTAGCCGTGATTAAGAACCGTAAATTTAACGGCAATCTGAGTGCTGAACGCGTTGCCCTGCTCGCGATGTACCACGACGCCAGTGAAGTGCTGACCGGTGATATGCCGACGCCTATCAAGTATTACAATCCGCAAATTGCTCATGAATACAAAAAGATCGAGAAAATTGCTCAGCAAAAACTGATTGAAATGCTGCCGAAGGAATTGCAGGAAGATTTCCGCCCGCTGATCGACGAGCATTATTACACTGATGAGGAAAAGCTGACGGTCAAACAGGCGGATGCGCTTTGCGCCTACCTGAAATGCCTGGAAGAATTGTCCGCAGGGAATAATGAATTCACGCTGGCAAAAGCCCGCATCGAGAAGACACTGGCAGACAGACAAAGTCCGGAAATGGACTATTTTATGCAAGTCTTTGTTCCGAGCTTCAGCCTGTCACTGGATGAAATCAGCCTCGATTCCCCGCTCTGATCAGAACGGGAAAAGTACCGGCACCAGAAAAACGCTGACGACCATCACCAGCAATGTGAACGGGACACCGATGCGGATAAAGTCGCCGAATTTATAGTTACCCGGCACCATCACCAGCGTGTTCACCGGTGACGACACCGGTGTCATGAAGGCAGCAGACGCGGCAATCGCGATGATCATGGTGAACGGGTAAGGTGAAACGCCCATCTGATGCGCCGCTGCAATAGCAATCGGCGCCATCAGCACCGCAGTGGCCGTATTAGAAATAAACAGCCCGATGCCCGCGCAGAGAATGAATAAACTCAGCAGCATCATATATGGACCGTGACCGCCGCTGACCTCCATTAGCCCCTTCACAATCAGTGCCACACCGCCTGTTTTTTGCAATGCCAGCGCAAACGGCATCATCCCGATAATCAGCAACAGGCTTGGCCAGTGAATGGCTTTGTATGCGCCTTCCATCGTGATGCAGCGAAATTTCCCCATCAGGATACAGGCGATAATGGCAGCAATAGCATTGGGCACGTCGTCAGTGAGCATCAGCGCTACCATCAGCGCCAGACAAAACAGCGCATGCGGAGCCTGGCTCAGCGCAGGCGCAACTTCGTCCACTTCGGCGGGAAGATTCAGCACGATGAAATCATGCATCTGTTGCTGAAGCTGGCGAATAAGTTTCCAGTCGCCAATCACCAGCAACATATCACCGAGCTGTAATTCTTCATCCACCAGTCTGCCTTCGAGCGCTTGACCCTGACGGCGGATGCCCACCACGTTCAGACCGTAGGCTGAGCGGAATGCCACATCACGCAAAGTCTTACCCAGTAATTCAGAATCAGGGATTAATGACACTTCGGCCATACCGACGTCACGTGACTGATCAGAGAAGTATTCCCCGCGCAATACCATCGGCTCCAGCATTTCATCGGTACAAAACTGCCGGAATGTTATGCCAGAATCAGACATATCGAGCAGTAAAACGTCGCGGGCAAAGAGTTCGGTATTCCCCGTGGCGCTGACCATCACACGGCGAAACTTACGCCAGCGCTCGATACCCACCACATTTGCGCCATAACGCGAGCGAAGGTGTAAATCATCGAGTGTTCGTCCGACCAGCGGAGAGCCGGGGCGCACAGTCACCCTCCGCGCCCGACCGGTCAGGCGATAGTCGCGGATCAAATCGCGAAAAGTCCGCCGTTTCCAGCGCTGTTTATCCTGTAACGCATTATCGGATGAGAGCCAGCGACGGGCGATCAGCATGTAGCCGACGCCCATGATCAACACGACCAGCCCGACCGGTGTGACGCCGAAGAAACCAAAACCATCGAATCCTTCACGCAACAGCTCACTGTTGACCACCATATTGGGCGGTGTCGCCACCAGCGTCATCATGCCGCTGATCAAACCGGCAAAACTCAGTGGCATCATCAGGCGGGCGGGAGAGGTTTTCATGCGGGCAGAAACGCTGATGACAACAGGAATGAAAATCGCGACCACGCCGGTGGAACTCATGAAAGCTCCGAGACCGGCCACCGTGAGCATCAGCAAAACCAGCATGCGAGTTTCGCTGTTACCGGCGACTTTCATCAGCCAGTCACCGACCTGATAGGCCACGCCGGTTCTCACCAGACCGTGTCCGACGACAAACAGGGCGGCAATCAGAATCACGTTGGGATCACTGAATCCGGCCAGTGCTTCATTGATGTTCAGCGTGCCGCTCAGGACGAAAGCGATGATCACCAGCAACGCCACGATATCCATTCGCAAGGTATTACGTGCGAACAACACCATAGCAATAACGAGTAACGTGACTACCCAAAGTAATTCACCGGTCAAAACACACTCCGTTTGCGTTGAGATTGCGAGGCTGGACGGGTATCAGAATGGCATAAAAAAACCTCGCACAGGCGAGGTCTATATCAATGAATCTGTATTTTTAATCAGCAACAGAATTAGCGCAGGCTGACTTTTACACCTTCACCGGAACTGCTGACCAGCAAAATTTCCAGCGTCGACAGGTCGAAATCCACGTTTTCAATTCCCGGTGTGTCATCAGGTGCGTTAACAGCAATGACTTTGCAGCCCGCTGCCAGACCGGCCATCACACCCGCTGCGGCGTCTTCAACAACGACACAATCTTCCGGCGCCAGACCTAAACGTTCAGCGCCAAGTAAATAGGCATCAGGTTGCGGTTTACCGTGTTTCACCTGCTCCGCAGTAATAAACACTTCAGGCTCAGGCAGATGCGCCGCTTTATGGCGGGCGCTGGCGACAGGCATTGAACCTGAAGTCACAATCGCCCAGGGGATGTTCTGACGATTGAGTTCGCTTAACAGCAAATGCGCGCCGGGAAGTGCGGTCACACCTTCGGTGTCCGTCGCTTCGATTTGTTCCAGCTTAAGAAACTCCTTCTGAATCGTTTCTTCGCTCTCGCCCTCCATGAAATGACGTAAGGAAGTAATCGCCTGTTTGCCGTGAATGAACGCCAGAACATCCTGAGGATTAACTCCCCAACTGAGCGCCCAGTTAATCCATGAACGCTCAACTGCCGGTAATGAATCCACTAACGTCCCATCAAGGTCGAACAAGAAACCTTTGCACTCCACAGGCAATTCCCCTTTGGTTATTTCACATCAAGCATTAATAATTTGCGCGATCTCTACCGCACTCAGATGGTACTGACGCGGGCACGATTGCCACACCGCCAGCATACGCTGGTATTTATCCCACATTTTGGTCTGTGAGTTAAAGCCATGCGTGCCAGCATCGAAGTCAGTGTAACGTCCTTCGGTGTTCACCATAAAGCGAACATAGCTTAAATAACGGGATTCAGTGGCGGCATCGAAACCCAGGAAATCGATACGACGGCGATCCAAATCCTGCGTGTCTTTCAGATTGCCCCACGACACCTGCATGGCATGGTGCATTTCCATAATATTAATCACTGTGCGACAGGTTTCTTCCGGCAATTCGCCGAAATCTCTGTCCAGCTCGCGCATTTGCAAACCAAAACCGCGTTCAATTACCGTCTGTAACCGGCGATAACGTTCTGCGTTATCGGGATCCAGCATGGTCATCATTTTGTATTGATTCGACAAAATCAGGCGTTGAGCGTTAGTCATTTCCATCGTGAAAATCCTCATGTCTGCATTATGAGCAAAGCATGGCATAGCGCAAAGTTATGCGAAATCGCAAGCACACCATTCTTTGATTTGAATCGGGATCTCATCTGAAATAATCACCGGAGGAGACTTTCCTCCGGTGTCATGCAACTCATGAAAGACTATAGATGATGGCTGACAGGGTCAGTGAGGAAATCAGGCTTACAGATCGTCTAAAAATGTTTTATCGAGTTGCTTGAACGCGCGTTTTAACACGTCAGCTAAAGACTGATAGGTCGGGGTTCCTTCAATCGGTGCCAGCGCCTGCCCTGCTTCAGCCAGTTTATTGCGCACGTCATGGAACCAGCCGAGTAAACCTGGCGGCAACGGCGTCACCGAACGGCGACCGAGCCACCATAATCCCTGCATTGGCAAACTACAGGCAAAAATCGCCGTGGCCACCGCCAGCCCGAGCTGTCCACCGAGGGCGATTTGCCACGTCAGGGTGAAGACGGCTATTGGCGGCATAATACGCACAGCAAAACGGGTGGCCGTGGAGATGCGATTCTCTGGAAACATCGGAGCCAGGCGCTTATCAGACGGCCATGTCTTCATGTAGTGCTGTCCGCGCTGGAAGATCTGGAACCAGCTTACGGAGCCTGTTGGCTTACTCGTCATATTTGCACCTCAACTTCATGCATAAAATTTAAAAAATAGTTGTAAAACATAAACTGGAGTTTACCACGATAAAATATATTTTGTTTTTACAGACACTGTCGGTATTCTATCGCAGCCTCGCAACCCTTTCAGGTAACGGCATCACAATAAAGTTGGGGTGCAAACGGTAAATTGCAATGTTTGCTCCCTATATTAAGCATAGTGCCTTGCTCAGGGTGATTTTGTAATTAGTTATTGTATTTTTTGTTAGTGTTTTTACTGATTAGTAACATCCTGAAGACGCATAACCGGGACACTTTGTGCCCGTGCACAGATTATTTCTCTGTTATCAGAGGGCTTCGAAAAACAGAGCCCGGCGATTCTCCAGCTTTTTCATCGTCATGCCGGTTTTGGCTCTCCGGCATGATGTTAATCATAATTGTCACCGCCATTATGCGCTACGCTTGATGTCAGATTGACGATTTATTAACCACGTGTATTGTTTTTCTTAAACAGCACCAACAAATAAATAGGTACTTCCATGTCGAGTAAGCTTGTACTGGTTCTTAACTGTGGTAGTTCTTCCCTTAAGTTTGCCATCATTGATGCAGCAAACGGCGAAGAGCACATTTCAGGTTTAGCCGAATGTTTCCATCTGCCAGAAGCACGCATTAAATGGAAAATGGACGGTGGCAAAGAAGAAGCCGCTTTAGGTGCGGGTGCCGCACACAGCGAAGCACTGAAATACATCGTTAACAACATTCTGAGCCAAAAACCTGAGCTGTCCGCAGAGCTGGTTGCAATCGGCCACCGCATCGTTCATGGCGGCGAAAAGCTGACCAAATCCATGCTGATCAACGACGCGGTCATCGAAGGTATCAAAGAATCTATCCCGTTTGCGCCGCTGCATAACCCGGCCCACCTGATCGGTATCGATGAAGCGCTGAAATCTTTCCCTAAACTGGCTGATAAAAACGTTGCCGTTTTCGACACCGCTTTCCATCAGACCATGCCGGAAGAGTCTTACCTCTACGCCCTGCCGTACAGCCTGTATAAAGATCACCACATCCGTCGTTACGGCGCACACGGCACCAGTCACTTCTACGTGACTCAGGAAGCCGCGAAAATGCTGAACAAACCTGTGGAAGAAGTGAACCTGATCACTTGTCACCTGGGCAACGGCGGTTCTGTCAGTGCCATCCGTAACGGTAAATGTGTCGATACTTCCATGGGTCTGACCCCGCTGGAAGGTCTGGTGATGGGTACCCGCAGCGGTGATATCGATCCGGCAATCATCTTCCACCTGCACGATTCCCTGGGCATGAGCGTTGATCAAATCAACAAAATGCTGACCAAAGAATCTGGCCTGCTGGGTCTGACTGAAGTGACCAGCGACTGCCGTTATGTTGAAGACAACTACACGACTAAAGCAGATGCTAAACGCGCAATGGACGTGTTCTGCCACCGTCTGGCGAAATACATCGGTGCTTATACTTCACTGATGGAAGGCCGTCTGGACGCTATCGTCTTCACCGGCGGTATCGGCGAAAACGCAGCAATGGTTCGCGAACTGTCTCTGGACAAACTGGGCCTGCTGGGCTTTGAAGTTGACCACGAACGCAACCTGGCTGCACGCTTCGGCAAATCCGGTGCCATCAACAAAGAAGGCACCCGCACCGCTCTGGTCATCCCGACCAACGAAGAGCTGGTGATTGCACAAGACGCCGCGCGTCTGACTGCATAATTCTGAGACTGCCCGCGTAATGCGGGCAATTTTTCACCCATAGGCAAACGCCGCCCGTTTGAACGCACCGCGCAGGATAATCATCGCGCTTATGCTGATCATTATCCCCTCTGCACAAACCTGCGAATGTCCTTGCCTGGCAACCGATAAAGAGGTTTAGCCGTGTCCCGTACAATTATGTTGATCCCAACAGGCACCAGCGTTGGTCTTACCAGCGTCAGCCTCGGTGTGATCCGTGCCATGGAACAAAAAGGCGTCAGCCTGAGCATCTTCAAGCCAATCGCTCAACCGCGTACTGGTGGAGATGCCCCTGACCAGACCACCACGATCATTCGTGCTAACTCCACCGTGACAGCAGCGGAACCGCTGAAGATGAGTCACGTTGAAACGCTGCTGAGCTCCAACCAGCAGGACGTGCTGATGGAAGAAATCATCGCGCGTTACCACGAAAATACCAAAGACGCAGAAGTGGTGCTGGTGGAAGGTTTAGTGCCTACCCGCAAACACCAGTTCGCCAATGCGCTGAACTACGAAATCGCTAAAACCCTGAACGCTGAAATCGTCTTCGTTCTGGCGCTGGGCAATGATTCTCCGGCGCAGTTGAAAGAACGTATCGAACTGGCCCGTTCCAGCTTCGGCGGCAGCAAAAACAAAAACATCACCGGCGTTATCATCAACAAACTGAATGCACCGGTTGACGATCAAGGTCGTACACGTCCTGACCTGTCTGAAATCTTTGATGATTCCAATAAAGCCAGCGTGGCAAACATCGACCCGACTCAGCTGTTCGCCAACAGCCCGCTGCCGGTTCTGGGTTGCATTCCGTGGAGCTTCGAGCTGATTGCCACCCGTGCAATCGACATGGCCAAGCACCTGAATGCCCGCATCATCAACGAAGGCGACGTCAAAACCCGCCGTGTGAAATCCGTGACTTTCTGCGCCCGCAGCATTCCTCATATGCTGGAGCACTTCCGTCCGGGTTCCCTGCTGGTGACCTCCGCTGACCGTCCGGACGTGCTGGTTTCAGCCTGTCTGGCCGCAATGAATGGCGTAGAAATCGGCGCGATCCTGCTGACCGGCGGCTATGAAATTGATGAGCGCATCAACAGCCTGTGCGAACGTGCTTTCCAGACTGGTCTGCCCGTCTTTATGGTTGAAACCAACACCTGGCAGACGTCCCTGAGCCTGCAAAGCTTCAACCTGGAAGTCCCGGCGGATGACCATCAGCGTGTAGAGAAACTGCAACAGTACGTGGCTTCTCACATCAATGCTGACTGGATCGATTCCCTGAGCGCGCACTCCGAGCGTTCACGCCGTCTGTCTCCGCCAGCCTTCCGTTATCAGCTGACCGAACTGGCCCGTAAAGCCGGTAAACGCATCGTTCTGCCGGAAGGCGACGAGCCACGCACCGTGAAAGCGGCTGCGCTGTGCGCTGAACGTGGTATCGCGGAATGTGTTCTGTTGGGTAATCCTGACGAGATCAAACGCGTTGCCGCCGCTCAGGGCGTGACTCTGGGTAAAGGCATCGAAATCGTGGATCCGGTTGTTGTGCGCGAAGAATACGTGGCACGTCTGGTTGAGCTGCGTAAAAGCAAAGGCATGACCGAAGTCGTTGCCCGCGAACAGCTGGAAGACAACGTGGTGCTGGGCACCCTGATGCTGGAACAAGGTAACGTTGACGGTCTGGTTTCCGGCGCGGTTCACACCACTGCCAACACCATCCGTCCACCGTTGCAGTTGATCAAAACCGCACCGGGCAGCTCACTGGTTTCTTCTGTGTTCTTCATGCTGCTGCCTGACCAGGTTCTGGTTTATGGTGACTGCGCGATCAACCCGGATCCCACCGCTGAACAGCTGTCTGAGATCGCGATTCAGTCTGCGGATTCCGCAGCAGCATTCGGTATCGAACCCCGCGTTGCGATGATCTCCTACTCAACCGGTAACTCCGGCGCAGGTAGCGACGTTGAGAAAGTGCGTGAAGCAACCCGTCTGGCACAGGAAAAACGTCCGGATTTGATTATCGATGGTCCGCTGCAATACGACGCCGCGATCATGGCTGACGTTGCACAATCTAAAGCGCCAAACTCGCCGGTTGCGGGTAAAGCCACCGTGTTCATCTTCCCGGATCTGAACACCGGTAACACCACCTATAAAGCGGTACAGCGTTCTGCGGATCTGGTCTCTATCGGGCCGATGCTGCAGGGTATGCGTAAACCGGTTAACGACCTGTCCCGTGGCGCACTGGTAGACGATATTGTTTACACCGTGGCACTGACGGCGATTCAGTCTGCTCAGGCAGAAGCAGCGGTTGCGGCTAAATAAGCCGCAACTTATAAACTGAAAGCTACTGAACGCAAAACGCCGGGCATAATGTCCGGCGTTTTTTTTGGTCATATTCTTTCGATAAATTCAGAGCAAAGTTTTTGCGGCTTCCAGAATATGTTCAGCCGTCAGGCCATATTCCTGCTGCAAGAACTCCTGCGTCCCTACCTGACCATAACGTTCTTTGACACCAACGCGGCGCATCGGCACCGGCTGATTCTCCACCAGCACTTCCGCGACCGCCGAGCCCAGTCCGTTATGAATACTGTGGTTTTCACAGGTCACAATTTTGCCGGTTTTTGCGGCGTATTTAATGATGATGTCTTTATCAATCGGCTTGAGGGTAAACATGTCGATGACCGCCGCACTCACGCCTTCACGTTCCAGCATTTCTGCCGCTTTCAGGGCTTCGGCAACCATAATGCCGTTGGCAATCAGGGTCACGTCGGTTCCGTCGCGCAATACATTGGCTTTGCCGATAGTGAATGTAGAACCTTCCTGATAAACCCGGGTGGCCTGTTTGCGGATGGTTCGCACCCAGTAAAAACCTTTTAAATCCATCAGCTGCAACAGGATGTTGCGGAACATCACCGCATCCGTCACTTCCATCACCACGGAATTCGCCAGCCCGCGCACAATGCCCATATCTTCGAATGACATATGCGTTCCTCCGTTATGACAGGCGCTGACGCCCGCATCAGAGGCGATAATCTTCACGTTATTTTTCTGGTAATCCAGCGACATAAACAGCTGATCGAAACAGCGGCGGCTGGCAAACGCGGTAAAAGTATGTACAAACGGCACGCGGCCGGTCAGCGATAAGCCCGCAGCCACACCGATAACGTTGGCTTCCATAATGCCGCAGTTAATCACATGGTCGGGATGATCTTTATGCACACCGTCCATTGCCATCGAACTCATCAGATCCGCTTCCAGCGCAATGATCGGCGTGTTCTCTACAATCTTTTCACGCACGGTGTTGGCGTAGACCTTACGCATTTCCACCGCGTCTTTTTGTAATTCCAGCGAGACTTCAAACATGGGTGGCCTCCAGCTTTGCGATAGCGTTTTCGATTTCCAGTTTCACATCCGGCGTTAAACGCAGATGGTGCGAATTCGCCAACTGCTCGAGATACTTCACGCCCTGCCCTTTGATACTGTCGAGGATCACCACCAGCGGACGCTCCTCGGCGTGACGAACCGGCGTCACCGCCTCGCTTATCGCCACAATGTCATCCCCTTTGATGGTCTGCACATCGAAGCCAAACGCACTGAATTTTCCGGCCAGATCGAAGGGTTTGATTACTTCATCCAGCGTGCCGTCGAGCTGTTGCTTGTTGTAGTCGATGAACAATGTCAGGTTGTGCAAATTATGGTGCGCAATAAACTGGAAGGCTTCCCAGCACTGGCCTTCGTTAAGCTCACCGTCACCAAGAATGCAGAATACACGGTTGGTGCGACCGGCCAGTTTGTGGGAAAGCGCCATGCCTGCGGCGATGGAAACGCCCTGCCCGAGCGAACCGGTAGTGGCATCGACACCGGTCGTGCGCAGCCTGTCCGGATGGCTCGGCAACCGGGTGCCATTCTGGTTCAGCGTTTGCAATTCACTGACCGGAAAATAGCCTTTCAGCGCCAGCGTCGCGTACAGCGCCGGTCCCGCATGGCCTTTGGACAGCACGAAATAATCGCGATCCTGCCAGTCTGGTTTTCTCGGGTCGATGCGCATCACATCGCCATACAATACCGCCAGCGTTTCCACCACTGACATGCTGCCGCCATAGTGCCCGAATCCCAGACCGGTCAGCATTTTCAGCGTCTCGATGCGGATATGGCGGGCCAGATCACGAACCTCCTGGACATCTTTCATCTTCATTGGTCCTTATTTTAGTGAGCACTTATCCTGGCCTGTTATTGCTAACAGGCAGGACAGTGTTTCCCGGATGGAGTTAAAAAACGTATTAGTTGATAACCGTATTAGCTAAAAAAAGGTTAAATGCAGGGAATTACTTCTCGGTGACTTCGTTCTCAGCCACTGGTTTTTTGCCAAGATAGTTCCAGGCGACCAGCACCGCGAAGATACCGACAATCAGCGCCATGATGCCTTCCTTCGACATGAAGCGCGCCAGATTACCCAGCAGGATGCCGATAACGCCGAAGTCCGCGTCGGAGAACGTCGCGTTGGCAAAGCCCAGCGCACCAAGTACCGGTAACAACAGAACCGGCAGGAAGGTAATCAGCACGCCGTTAGCAAACGCACCGACCATCGCACCGCGACGTCCGCCAGTCGCATTACCGAAGACACCCGCGGTCGCACCGGTGAAGAAGTGCGGCACCACGCCCGGCAGGATCAGCACCAGATGCATTTGTCCTAACAGGAACAAACCGACCAGACCACCGAGGAAGCTGAACAGGAAACCAATCAGCACGGCATTCGGTGCGTACGGATAAACCACCGGGCAGTCCAGCGCCGGACGGGCGTTAGGCACCAGTTTTTCAGAGAAGCCGACGAATGCCGGAACGATTTCCGCCAGGATCAGACGCACACCCTGCAGAATGATGAACACACCCGCCGCGAAAGTAATGGCCATGATGATGGCGTACACCAGATAGTTCTGGCCCGCGCTGTAAGTCGCTTCAACAAAGACCTGACCGGCGAACACCGCCATAATCAGATAAATGATGATCATGGTGAGGGAGATAGAAATGGAACTGTCGCGCAGGAAACTCAGGTTTTTCGGCAGATTCATCTCTTCCGTAGAACGTGAACCTTTGCCGACTTTACTGCCGATCCAGCCTGATAAAACGTAACCGATGGTGCCGAAATGGCCGAACGCCACGTCGTCGCTGCCGGTGATTTTACGCATATAACGCTGCGCCAGCGCCGGGAAGAACGCCATGATAAGACCGAGCGTCAGTGAGCCGGTGAAGACCAGAGCAACGCCTTCGAAACCAGCCACCGTCAGAATGACGCTGATCATACAGGCCATATAGAACGTGTGATGCCCGGTCAGGAAGACATATTTCAGTCGGGTGAAACGCGCCACAATCAGGTTTGCCACCATACCAAACGCCATAATTAAGGCGGTCGGCGCACCGAATTTCTCCAGCGCAATGGAAACAATGGCTTCGTTATTTGGAATAATGCCCTGGATATTAAAGGCGTGTTCAAACATCCCGCCTAAAGGATTAAGAGAGCCCACTAATACCGTGGCACCCCCGCCCAATACTAAAAATCCCAGTATTGTTTTAACCGTGCCTTTGACCACATCAGAAAAATTTTTCTTCTGTGCCACCAGGCCGATTAATGCGATGAGCCCCACCAGTACGGAAGGCACTTTTAATATATCAACCACAAACTTGAGCGTTTCCTGGATAAACATATCCACCTCGTTTGTCTATTTGTTTTATTTGTAGGGTTATTCAGTGCCGTCAGGACACTGGGTGTTTTTCAAAATGCGCAATCAGTTTGGTTTCAAGTTCATTAATATCGATAATGTTAGTGATCACCACTAACTGATTATCCGGGATGCTGGCACTGGCGGCGATGTCTTTCGCCATCACGAACAGGTCGGCTTCACCGGGAATGGCAGAAGACAAATCGGAGTGCTGAACATCCGCCTGAATATTCAATTTCTTCAGCACTTTTTTAATGTTTATTTCGACCATAAAGCTGCTGCCTAAACCGGAACCGCAAATCGCCATAATTTTCATTTTATTCACCTGTTCATTATCTGTTTTGAAAGTGTAAGCCTGCGTATCAGTTGCCCGTATTCTGGCCTCTGATTATTTATAATTCCCTGACTGAAGTTAACTTCCCTTGTGCGGTATTAACTCAAATTAATAGCGGGAAATCACTTCCTGTATTTCATGGATGGTTTTAGCCTGATGGATTTTTTGCATATCTTCATCGCTGGAAAATAATTCAGCCAGTTCAGAAATCAGCTCAATATGACTGTGCTTATCGGGCGCGGATAACATGACGACGGTATATACCGGATCGTTATCCTCTGAATTAAATTTCACCCCCGGCGGTAAGGTCAGCAGCGATAATCCCAGTCCATTTGCTCCCTCTTCCGGTCTGGCGTGCGGCATTGCGATGCCCGGTGCCAGAACAAAATACGGCCCCAGTTTTTCCCGCTGCGCAAAAATCGCCGTCAGGTAATCCGGGGTAATTGTCCCTTCTTTCAGCAGTGGCTCAGCGCTCACTTCCACTGCCTCCCGCCAGTCCGTGATATCCGTTCTGATCTGAATTCGTTCAGAGGTCAGCCAATCTTTCAGCATAGTGATGCTCCGTTTTATTTTTGAAGATGGCCGGTCAAATTTCCCCCAGACCGCACCAACGATCCAGACTCTACTTCAGCGGTAGCGTTAACATCCGTGATACATCTCACAAAGATAGCGCTACCAAGCTTCTATCATTGAGATCTGTGATAGCGCTATCAAAAATAATCACACGGCGGTATCAACGGCCAGCGGTTTGCACAAATAACGGTATACTTTGTCTGGAAATTGCCGATAATTTACCGAATTCTGCCGTAGTTCCCGTTATGCCGGTCCTGCTGCGGCCCGCTTTTTTCGTTATGCCTGTAGGTATACATTGTGCGCAAGATGCGCAGTTAAGGTCAGGATCGTGAATGTCCATTAACAAGAAAAGACGCAGTACCGGAAGAGTCACGCTGGCGGATGTCGCGCAGCTGGCTGGCGTGGGCAGCATGACTGTTTCCCGCGCATTGCGAACGCCGGAGCAGGTTTCCGACAAGCTGCGGGAGAAAATCGAAGAAGCCGTCAGCCAGCTGGGTTATCTGCCAAATCAGGCCGCAAGTTCGCTGGCTTCCGCCTCGTCCAATACCATTGCGATGATTGTGCCCAGCCTGTCTGAATCCGGTTGTGCGGAGATGTTTGCGGGCTTACAGAAAGTGCTGCAACCGGCGGGATATCAGATCATGCTGGCCGAATCCCAGCACCGCATGGAGCGTGAGGAAAAGCTGCTGGAAACGCTGCTGTCCTACAATCTGGCGGCGGCTATTTTGCTTTCCGTCGAGCATTCCGCAAATGTCCGGCAATGGCTGGATAATCTGACCATTCCGGTGCTGGAAATCGGCGCGCTGACCGATTCGCCCATCGATATGAATATCGGTATTGATTACGTCGAAGCGATGTTTCAGCTGACGCAGACCGTGGTGGCAAAGGGTTATCAGAATATCGGCATGCTTTGCGCCAATCAGGAACAGTGGATTTTCCAGCAACATTTGCAGGGCTGGCGTAAAGCGATGCTGAAAGCGCATATGTCGCCGCACCGGGTGATTAACGCCGCGGAGCCTGCCTGCTTTTCTACCGGAGCTCAGCAACTGCCTGAATTCCTGCTGGCCTGGCCTGAACTCGACGCACTGGTGTGTGTGTCTGACGATCTGGCCTGCGGCGCGCTGTACGAATGCCAGCGCAGAAGAATCAAAGTGCCGGACGATCTGGCTGTGGTCGGTTTTGGCAATTCAGACGTCAGCAAAGTCTGTCAGCCACCGCTGACCACCATTGCTATTCCGCATAAAGAAATCGGCGTGCGCGCGGCACAGGCGTTACTGGCGAGGATTAATGACGAGGAATGGGAAGAGGTGACGATTGCATCGTCATTGTGTAAGCGCGACAGCTGCTAGAAAAAACAACGGGCGATAGTGTATCGCCCGCGAGTTGCTTATCAGATATCGTCTTCTGTCGACGAATCTTCACCACCTGTCACACCATCAGCCGCCGGTGCTGCCGCTTCACGCGTCAGAGGCTTGCCGTGTTCTTTCTCATTATTGCGCGTCATCCACAATGACAGGGCTTTAAGTGAATCTGGCGTGAATTCATCACAGCGGGCAGTGATCTCCTCCGGCGTCATCCAGCGTACAGCATCAATTTCTTCTTCCTGCAGAGCGAACGGACCGTGGGATACGCAGCTGAACAAGGCACCCCAGACGCGGCATTTGTTCTCTTCTTCGAAATAGAACTGACCGTGCTCGGCAAAAGGCACACCGGCAATCCCTAATTCTTCTTCTGCTTCACGACGCGCAGAATCGAGGATATTTTCACCGCTTTGCACTACGCCACCGGCTGTTGCGTCCAGCCAGCCCGGGTAGAAATCTTTGGTTTCAGTGCGGCGCTGGATCAAAATATTTCCCATGCCATCGTGAACCACGATATAGCTGGCACGGTGACGCAGGACCTGAGCGCGCATTTGTTGTCGGCTGGCCTGGGCTATGACTTCGTTATCTTCGTTGACGATATCAACCCACTCATCCGTACTGATGTTTTGCTCTTGTTCTGACATCCGCTGGAACCTTCTCTTTTAAGCGCTGGTCTGTGCGCAATAAGTCTGTGCGCTGTGATTTTGCAACACGTCGATAATGTCCGGAGATTCTATCTGGGTCTGCTGGGTCGCTTCAATAGCTATGGATGCGTTCCTGCACCGTAAAAGCTATGTTAGCCCACAAAGTTCGCCATCAGACAACTCTGACATAGACGGTCATTCATATGCATTATGATAACCTATAAGTCATGATAAAAAGCTTGTGATTATCAATTCACCATTGACGCATCCCGCCCCGCAAGTCGCGGAGTCTGATTACCACCACGCAGGAGGCACTATGATCGATCTCTATTACGCACCCACGCCCAACGGCCATAAAATTTCTCTTTTCCTTGAAGAGAGTGGCCTGCCATATCGGCTGTATCGCATCGATATGAGCGCCGGAGAGCAATTCAGGCCTGAATTCCTCGCTATTTCGCCCAACAATAAAATCCCGGCGATTGTCGATCATCAGCCCGTGGATGGCGGCGCGCCGATCAGTGTCTTTGAGTCTGGCGCAATTTTGCAGTATCTGGCAGAAAAAACCGGCAAATTCCTCAGTCCGGAACTGCGCGAACGGACGCTTACGCTGGAATGGCTGACCTGGCAGGTTGCGGGATTTGGCCCGATGCTCGGACAGAATCATCATTTTAACCACTTCGCCCCGCAACCCGTACCTTATGCCATCGAACGGTTCCTGCAGGAAACCCGGCGTTTATATGCAGTGCTGAACCGTCAGCTGGAGAAAAATGCCTATATCGCAGGCGAGAATTACAGCATTGCCGATATTGCCACTTACCCGTGGGTGGTGGCGCATGAACGCCAGCGAATTGATCTGGCTGAATATCCGGCCGTACGTAACTGGTGTGAGCGGGTGAAAAGCCGTCCGGCGACGCAAAAAGCCTACGCGTTAGCACAGGCATAATCCTCCCGACACCTGCGGACTTTGCCGGAGGTGTTTTCCCTTGCGCAAAATAAAAACACTTAATTGTGCTCTATATCGCGAGTTAATGACGATGACTCATCTATGATTAGAAACAGTTCATCCGCGAATTCAGACAGTTAAGGATCACGATATGAAGATCTTAATCACCGGCGCCACCGGCCTCATCGGTCGCAAACTCACCGGGCGGCTTCTTGAACAATCTCATCAGATTACCGCGCTGAGCCGCGCCCCTGAGCGTGCGGCAAAACTGCTAGGTTCGCAGGTTCAGATCTGGGAAACACTGGAAGGCAAAACCACACTCGACGGCTTCGACGCCGTCATCAACCTTGCCGGTGAACCCATCGCGGATAAGCGCTGGACGAAAGAGCACAAAGCCCTGTTGTGTGAAAGTCGCTGGCAGCTCACTGAAAAGCTGGCGACGCTGATTAATGCCAGTCAGACGCCCCCTTCGGTATTCATTTCCGGTTCGGCGGTGGGTTATTACGGCGATCAGGGCCAGGCGCTGGTCCCTGAAGATGAGCCGCCGAACAAGCAATTTACCTGGCAACTGTGCGCCCGCTGGGAGGCACTGGCACTGTCCGCACAAAGTCCGGCCACGCGGGTCTGTTTGCTGCGAACCGGGATCGTACTGGCCGAAAAAGGCGGCGCGCTGGCAAAAATCGTGCTGCCCTTCCGCGCCGGTCTCGGCGGCCCGATCGGCGATGGTCAGCAATACATGCCATGGATCCATATCGACGACATGGTTGACGGGATCTTGTTCCTGCTCGCCCACGAAACACTCTCCGGCCCGTTCAATATGGTGTCGCCATATCCGGCACGTAACGAACAATTCAGCGCCCTGCTCGGTGAAGTCCTCCACCGCCCGGCCTTCATGCGCGCACCTGCGCCAGTGGTTCGCCTGCTGATGGGTGAATCCGCCGTGCTGGTGCTGGGCGGCCAGCGGGCCGTACCGCGCAGGCTGGAAGCGGCAGGATTTATATTTAAGCATCAGGAGTTGAAGGAAGCGCTGGAGGACTTGCTGGGGTAAAGGGTCTTGCTGCCCTTAACCCTGCTCAACCAGATTGGGGATGTTTCGGTTTCTTACTCACTGAGATCACTTGACTTTCTGCGCCGGAACATGTCCTTCATTCCTGCGGCAGCGCGCAGTGAAAAAGCCAGGGGAGTGCAGAGGGGAAAAGCTTTCCCCTCTGCTCGGTTTCGACGAAATAGCCCGAGTGAGAACTGCTATTGAGAAACCGAAACTTTCACAATTCAAGTGCAAACCCCGTTCAGGATTTACTCCTTCACATCCGCCTGATAAAACACATGTTTCCCAAACGGATCCACTTCATAGCCGGTCACTTCTTTGCGAACGGGTTCGAAAATGGTGGAGTGGGCGATCATCACTGCCGGGGCCTGATCGTGCATCATCTGCTGGGCCTGTTCGTAAAGCGCGACGCGTTTGGCATGATCGGTGGTTTCTTTCGCTTCGGTGATCAGTTTATCGAACGGCGCATAACACCATTTCGCTGAGTTTGAACCGCCCTTCGCAGCATTACAGGTAAACAGCGGGCCGAAGAAGTTATCCGGGTCACCGTTCGCGGTGGTCCAGCCCATCAGTGCTGCCATGTGCTCGCCGTTACGGATACGGGTCTGGTATTCGCCCCATTCGTAACTGACGATGTGCGCTTTGACGCCGATTTTCGCCCAGTCCGCCTGAATCATTTCCGCCATACGACGGGCGTTCGGGTTATACGGACGCTGAACCGGCATTGCCCACAAATCGATCTCAAAACCATTCGGCATACCGGCTTCCGCCAGCAGTGCTTTGGCTTTTTCAGGCGAATAATCGTAATCCACCAGTTTCTCGTTGTAGCTCCAGACACCGGTCGGCAGCAGCGTTTTGGCGACGGTTCCCGTGCCGTGGAAAACCGCTTCAATAATTTGCGGTTTGTTGATCGCCATGGTCAGCGCCTGACGCACTTTCACGTTATCCAGCGGCGCTTTCTGCGTATTGAACGAAAGGAAACCGGTGTTCAGGCCAGCCTTGCTCATCAGATTGATATCTTTGTTGGCACGCATACGCTCAAGGTCAGCCGGATTTGGGAAAGGCATCACCTGGCACTCATTTTTCTCGAGTTTAGCAAGACGCATCGAGGCATCCGGCGTGATGGAATACACCAGACGATCAATTTTGGATTTGCCCTGCCAGTACTCCGGGAAGGCTTTGTACAGCAGACGCGTATCTTTCTGGTATTGCATCAGTTCGAATGGCCCGGTACCGACCGGATCCTGATCGACTTTTTCCGGTGTTCCGGCTTTGAGCATCTGGTCGGCATATTCGGCCGAGAGGATAGATGCAAAATACCAGGCCAGATCGGCCACAAAAGGCGCTTCCGGGCGGGTCAGATTGAAGCGGACCGTATAGTCATCCACCTTATCGATGCTGCCGATCAGGTCGCCCATTTTCAGGCTGTCGAAGTTCAGATATGTGCCGCCTGAAACTTTATGGTACGGGTTATTTTCATCTTTCTGGCGCATGAACGAGAAGATAACGTCATCAGTATTGAAATCGCGGCTGGGTTTGAACAGTTTGTTGCTCTGAAATTTCACGCCCTTGCGCAGGTGGAAGGTATAGGTTTTACCGTCCGCACTGACATCCCAGCTTTCCGCCAGGCTTGGGATAAGCTCCGTCGTGCCGATTTTGAAATCCACCAGACGGTTATAAATCGGTGCAGCGCTGGCATCCACAGAGGTACCAGAAGTGTAAAGTTGCGGGTTGAATTGCTCGGGCGAACCTTCAGAGCAATACACCAGTGTTTTGGCAGAAACGCCGCCGGTGATGGCCAGCGCCAGTAAACCTGTGCTTATTTTTAATATGTTGTGTTTCATTATTTTCCCTTTTTCCCTGTCCGGAGAGTGTTTGGAGCTTCTTCAGCGTGGAACCTAAAGCAAAAACAGATTAACATCTGGGTAACACATAGTAATACTTTGTTATATATGAAAATCTTATAACAGGGAACCCTATCTGCGCACATTCAGAGGTTAAAATGTCGACAACAATTGCCAAGCAGCTTACCGAACGTTTCTACCGCTATCTCTTTGTAACATCACAAAGTGATGCCAGCGCGACCACCCTGCCAAGCACACCGGGCCAGCATGATATGGCGCGTTTACTGGCCGATGAGTTACATCATCTGGGGCTGGAAAACATTCAGATTGATGAATACGCGACCGTGACCGCAGTGAAGCCGGGCACCAAAAAAGGTGGCCCGCGCATCGGTTTCATCACGCATATTGATACCGTGGATGTCGGCCTGCGCCCGGATATCCATCCGCAGACGCTGCAGTTTACCGGCGAAGATGTGTGCCTGAATATTGAAAAGGATATCTGGCTGCGCCCTGCCGAACGCCCTGAAATCCTGCCTTATAAAGGCGAAGACATTATTTTCAGCGACGGCACCAGCGTGCTGGGTGCCGATAATAAAGCGGCGGTGACTGTCGTGATGACATTGCTGGAAAACCTGACCGCTGATCAGGAATACGGCGATATCGTGGTGGCGTTTGTGCCGGATGAAGAGATCGGCCTGCGCGGCGCGAAAGCACTGGATCTCGCCCGTTTCGATGTGGATTTTGCTTATACCATCGACTGCTGTGAACTGGGTGAAGTGGTGTATGAAAACTTCAACGCGGCGGCGGCTGAAATCACCTTTACCGGCGTGACCGCGCATCCGATGTCGGCCAAAGGCGTGCTGGTGAATCCGCTGCTGATGGCACAGGATTTCATCAGTCATTTTGATCGTGCAGAAACGCCTGAAAATACCGAAGGCCGTGAAGGTTATGTCTGGTTCAACGGCATGAGCGCTTCACAGCAAGGCGCAGAACTGAAAGCCTCCATCCGCGATTTCGACAGCGCCAGTTTTGCGGCACGTAAGCAAAAAATTCAGGATGTCGCGAAGGAGATCGCCGCGCAGTATCCGACGGCAAAAGTATCTGTGGAAATCAGCGATACCTACAGCAATATCAGCAGCGCCATAGGGGAAGACCGCCGGGCAATTGACTTGATCTTTGCCGGTCTGAAAGAGATTGGCGTGGAGCCTAAAGTGATCCCGATGCGCGGGGGCACCGACGGTGCAGCGCTGTCAGCCAAAGGTTTACTGACGCCGAACTACTTTACCGGCGCACATAACTTCCACTCGAAATTTGAGTTCCTGCCGGTGAATTCCTTTGTGAAATCCTACGAACTGACCGTTCAGTTGTGCCTGCTGGCGGCGAAGGGTTGATTTGACTCGCTCTTTGTCTTGCTCCTCCCCGTGCGAAGGGGAGGAGTTTCAATCACTTCAGCGCACCTGACAGGAACTGTTGCAGGCGGGCGCTTTTCGGGCTGCCGAAGACTTCGGACGGGTCACCCTGCTCTTCAATCACGCCCTGATGCAGGAAAATAACGTGGCTGGAGACATGACGGGCAAACTCCATTTCATGCGTCACCACTACCATAGTTTTCCCCTCTTCCGCCAGCTTTTGCATAATGCGTAGCACTTCGCCGACCAGTTCAGGATCGAGCGCAGAAGTCGGCTCGTCAAACAGCAGCACTTCCGGTTCCATCGCCAGCGCGCGGGCAATAGACACACGTTGTTGCTGACCACCTGATAAATTCACCGGGTATTTACCCTGTGCGCGGGCGTCGATGCCCACTTTGTCGAGATACTTCACCGCACGTTCGCGCGCTTCTGCTTTGCTCAGCCCCAGCACCTGCACTGGTGCTTCCATGACGTTTTCCAGCACCGTCATGTGGCTCCACAAATTGAAATGCTGAAAGACCATCGTCAGTTTGGTACGCAGCAGTTGCAGCTGTTTTTTATCAAACACTTTCAGTTGACCGTCGGTGTCGCGCACCATACGGATATCCTGATTATTGACGCTGATCGACCCTTCGCTTGGTTTCTCAAGGAAATTAATACAGCGCAGGAAAGTACTTTTCCCGGAACCTGATGAACCGATAATACTGATCACATCTCCCGCATTGGCCGACAATGAAACGCCTTTCAGCACCTCGTGGTCGCCATAGCGCTTGTGGAGATCGAGAACCGCTAATTTGTTTTCTGGCATAATGTTTATATCCGCAATGGTTATTTTTATCAGTGGCTTGACTGTGGCTTAACATGCGCCAGCCAACGTTTTTCCGCCTTGCGGAACAGACCAATCAGGACAAAAGAAACACAAAGATAAATCACGGCTGCAATCCCGAAAGCATAAAACGGCTGATACGTGGCCGAGTTGATGTCGCGGGCGATTTTCAGCACGTCCGGCACGGTGGCGGTAAATGCCAGCGCGGTGGAGTGCAGCATCAGAATGACTTCATTGCTGTAAGCCGGCAGCGCCGTGCGTAATGCCGACGGCAAAATAATGCAGGTATACAGCTTAAAACGTGAGAATCCGTAAGCATTGGCCGCTTCAATTTCACCGTGCGGAACGGAGCGGATCGCACCGGCAAAAATCTCGGTGGTGTACGCACAGGTATTGAGCGTCAGCGCCAAAATCGTACAGTTCAGCCCACTGCGAAAGAAGGCGTTCAGGAAGTCTGTACCACGCACGATTTCCAGACTGTACATCCCGGAGTAAAACACCAGCAACTGCACATACAGCGGCGTACCGCGAAAAATATAGGTATACAGCCAGATCGGATAGCGCAGGAATTTGTTGGACGATACGCGCCCCACCGCCATCGGCACCGCCAGCAGCCCGCCGATCACCACGGAGCTGATCAGTAACCACAGGGTGATCGCCAGACCGGTAAAACGGTAGCCGTCGCTGTAGAGCAAGGACATACCGTACTGTTGTAAAATTTCGATCATAGATCAGCCCTCTTCACACCCAGCGAATAACGGCGATCAAGCCACACCAGCACGCCGTTCGACAGCGTGGTGAAAATCAGATAAACCACACCCGCCACTATCGCAAAGTAGAACGGCTGATACGTGCCTTTGCCCGCAAGCTGCGTGGCTTTAACCACATCATTCAGGCCGAGCAATGACACCAGCGCGGTGGCTTTGAGAATAACCTGCCAGTTGTTGGCAATACCGGGCAGAGCAAAACGCATCATGGCCGGGAATAAAATTCGACGGAAAATTTGTGAGCCGCTGAAACCGAAGGCGGTCGCCGCTTCGATTTGCCCGCGGGGAACGGCCATAAACGCACCACGGAAGGTTTCCGTGAAATAGGCACCGTAAATAAAGCCCAGCGTAATGATACCGGCGCTCATAGGATCGATATCAATCTGCGTCATGCCGATGGATTCGGTGAGGCTGTTGAGGGCAATCTGCAATCCGTAAAAAATCAATAACATCAAAACCAGATCAGGTACGCCGCGGATAAGGGTGGTATAGCATCCAAAAAAACCGGAAATCACCCGGCTCTTCGACAATTTCCCACCAGCCCCGATAAGCCCTATCACCAGCGCTAAAATAACTGACGAAATCGCCAGCTCCAGTGTCACCAACGTGCCCTGGATAATTACCTGGGAATACCCATACAGCATGGTTTTTTCCTGTCTTCAGAAGATCCCGCCACAGGCCTGAGGATGGCCTGCGTCAGAACCGCAGGGAGCGGCGCACCGCTCCCCTTGGCACAACTCACAGCGCGAATCAGCCGCCGTAAACGTCAAAGTCGAAATATTTTTTCGCTAGCTTGTCGTAAGTACCGTCTTTACGCATGCTGTCAAACGCCTTGTTCAGCGCGTCTTTCAGGTCAGTTTCATTCTTACGCAGACCCATACCGGTGCCCACGCCGAAGAATTTATCATCTTTCACTGACGGGCCCGCAAACGCATAGTCTTTACCCGCTGACTGTTTCAGGAAGCCTTCGCTGCCAGCCACTTCATCCTGGAATGCCGCGTCCAGACGGCCGGAAGCCAGATCCGCATAAATCAGATCCTGGTTCTGGTAAGCCACCACGTTGATACCTTTTGGCTGCCACTGTGCGTTGGCATAGGCTTCCTGAGTAGAACCTTGCAACACACCGACGTTTTTGCCTTTCAGCGCGTCCAGAGTGGGCAGAATTTTAGAACCTTTAGGTGCGATCAGACGGGCGTTAGCGGCGTAGAGTTTTTCTGTGAAATCAATTTCCAACTGACGTTTTTCAGTGATGGATAACGAGGAAATTATCGCATCAATTTTCTTGGCTTTCAGGGATGGGATCAGCGCATCGAAATCGCTTTCAACGTACGTACATTTGATTTCTGCACGTTTACACATCTCGTTAGCCAGGTCGATATCAAAGCCAACCAGCTTGCCGCTGGAGTCTTTAGATTCAAATGGGGCGTAAGTCGGATCAGTACCGATATTAATTGCTTTAGGCGCGGCAGCAAATGCACTACCCGCACTGGCTAAGACCAGAACCAGCGGAAGAACCTTGAACAACTTTTTCATACATTAGCCTCAGTGATTATTCATCTGTTGTGGTTGTGTGTGCGTGAATGAACGTCTTTTTATAGTTTGCTGAACGATGCAAATGGCTTTTTGCCAGATTTTCTCATGCACTTTTCGTGCCGTTTCTCAGTACAACGATTTTCTGCTGTGTGAGAACGAAAACCGGTCAAAAAAGCATCGGGATAATGAAAGTTTTCAAAGGTCTGAAGGAAGAATAGCTGAAGGGGCGTCGAACACTGCACCTTAATGAATCAAATTGTGATCATTGTTGGTGCAATGTAACCGAACTGCGCGAAATGAGTGCGGATTGGGAGAAGAAAGATTAGCGACTGCCCTGCCATCGAACAAATAAGTCCTCGGGCAGCTCAATATCAAACTGATCGATAACGCGGTTGACCGTCTGATCGATGATATCGTCTACCGTCGCCGGGCGGTGATAAAACGCCGGAACCGGCGGCATAATGATGGCACCAAGCTCAGCAGCCTGCGTCATGAGGCGCAGATGGCCCAGATGCAGCGGCGTTTCACGCACGCACAATACCAGACGGCGGCTCTCTTTCAGCACCACGTCCGCCGCGCGGGTCAGCAGGCCATCGGTATAGCTGTTCACAATGCCGGAAAGCGTTTTGACCGAGCAGGGTAAAATCACCATACCCGCTGTTTTGAAAGAGCCGGAAGAAATGCTGGCAGCAATATCGCGGGAATCATGTACGACATCCGCCAGTGCCTGAACGTCGCGCAGCGTCAGATCCGTTTCCAGGGTCAGCGTCTGGCGGGCGGCATTGCTCATCACCAGATGGGTTTCGATATCAGGTACGCTCTGCAAAACCTGCAAAAGCCTGACACCATAAATTGCGCCGCTGGCGCCTGAAATACCGACGATAAGTCGTTTCATGAACACTGCCTTAGAGAAGGTTACCGGACCCGATGCTGCCAATACTGACATAAATCCGGACATAAAAAAACGCGCCCGCCCGGAGTTCACCGGAGGAGCGCGCTTAGGCGGATGTCAGCAACCGGCTAATCAGCCTTCGTTGTGCATCTCGAGGTTTTCCGCTTCCTGCTGGCCACGCAACGCCTGAGCGTCGTCGTTACGCAGGGCTTCGAGGTATTCCAGATAGTTCTGGTCAACGTCTTTAGTGACGTAAACACCGTCGAAGACTGAGCATTCGAATTTCTCGATATCCGTATTGTCTTCTTTCACTGCGGCGATAAGGTCGCTCAGATCCTGGAAGATTAACGCATCAGCACCAATCATCTGATTGATTTCGCTGACTTCACGGCCATGCGCAATCAGTTCATTGGCGCTTGGCATATCGATACCGTACACGTTCGGGAAACGAATTTCCGGCGCAGCAGACGCCAGATAAACACGTCTCGCACCCGCTTCACGCGCCATCTCAACAATCTGCTGAGAGGTGGTACCGCGCACGATGGAGTCATCCACCAGCAGCACATTTTTATCACGGAATTCAGCGCGATTGGCGTTCAGTTTACGGCGTACTGATTTACGACGTTCCTGCTGACCCGGCATGATAAAGGTACGGCCCACGTAGCGGTTTTTCACAAAACCCTGACGGTACGGTTTATTCAGAATCCGGGCGATTTCCAGCGCGATATCGCAGGAAGTTTCCGGGATAGGAATAACCACGTCGATATCCAGATCTTCCCATTCACGGGCAATCTTCGCACCCAGCTTTTCACCCATACGGACACGGGCGCTGTAGACGGAAATCTTGTCGATAAAGGAGTCAGGACGCGCGAAATACACGTACTCGAACAGGCACGGATTGTACTGTGGATTCTCAGCACACATGCGGGTGTAGAGCTGGCCTTTTTCGGTGATATACACCGCTTCGCCCGGCGCGACGTCACGCAGGAACTCAAAGCCTAATGTGTCGAGTGCCACACTCTCAGACGCCACCATGTACTCATTGCGGCCATCTTGCAGCGTGCGCTTACCGATAACCAGCGGACGGATACCGTGCGGGTCACGGAACGCCAGCATGCCGTGACCGATGATCATCGCCACACACGCATAAGCGCCACGAATTTTCAGATTCACCGCAGCAACCGCAGCGAAAATGTTATCGGCTTCCAGCGGGTAATGCTGGAAACGGTCCAGTTCACTCGCCAGGATATTGAGCAGGATCTCTGAATCGGATGTGGTGTTCACATGGCGACGCTGGCCTTCGAACAGGTTGCTTCGCAATTCGTGAGCATTGGTCAGGTTACCGTTGTGAGCAAGGGTGATGCCGAACGGAGAGTTGACGTAAAAAGGTTGAGCTTCTGAAGCGCTGGAACTGCCAGCCGTTGGGTAGCGCACATGGCCAATACCCATGTTGCCCTGTAAGCGTTGCATATGGCGGGCTTCGAAAACATCCTTCACCAGGCCATTCGCTTTCCGTAAACGGAAGTTATTATTGGCATCAATGGTGACGATGCCTGCGGCATCCTGCCCACGGTGTTGTAACACCGTTAACGCGTCATAAATCGACTGGTTTACCGGCATGAAACCGGCGATACCGACAATACCGCACATGTTGTCTTTTCCTCTTCAGCGCTGCCAGAACTAAATATGTTTTGGCAAGAAACTCGACGTGCTCTGCAGGTAGTCAAAGAACCACCTGATGATATAACTGAATTGTGGGATCAACTGAGATTGTTTCCAGTCTTCACTTTGTGAAAAACTGGTGAAGGTATCCAGGAAGAACAGCATCGCAGAGACAATTAACACCCCGCGCAGTGCGCCGAAGCACACACCTAACACCCTGTCAGTGCCGGACAACCCGGTTTTTTCCACCAGCGAACTGATCACATAGTTGACAATTGCACCTACGATCAACGTCGCGATGAACAAGATGGCAATTGCGATCCCGTTTCGAACTAACTCATCTTCGAAACGCGTGAAGTAGATGGCGAGATAAGGGTAATAATGGCTGGCAACAAAGAAGGCGCAAGCCCAGGTTACCAGCGATAAAGCCTCGCGAACAAAGCCACGGATCAAACTGACTAAAGCAGAAAATCCGATAACCGCAATGATGACGTAATCAATCCAGACCATTAACTATTCCAGTGTCTAATCTAGTCGCGTCTACCCCGGCATCCAGTTCGCGGCGAATTCTAACAGAAAAAGAAAACGTTTGCGTAGAGGAAATCTGCCGGTCAGACAAATTAATAATAGCGATTAAAAAAACCTCAATCGCAGCATAAACCTATAAAAACCCAACCAGAGGATCTTATAGAAAAAGGGCACAAATCGCTTGTGCCCTCCTTGGAATTTTTTATGTTTTATCAGCGCCCTCCCCTGCGAAGGGGAGGGCTGGGGTGGGGTATTAATGGCAACTCTGAATCTGAAGTTGCCTGCTAACCCCCTCCCCGCCTCCCCCTTCGCACGGGGAGGAATAAAATCAGTGAGCAGAATATGCCCGAACCTGCCCGCCCAATCCGCTCAGCTGTTGCAGTTGCGGAAGTGACGCTTCAAGTTTCTGCTTCGACGCATCCGGCCCGACGTACAGACGCGTGATCTGCCCCTGAACCGGTGTGGCTGGCACAGTGTATGCGCGGAAACCAGACAACCGCAGATTCGCCACAATTTCATTGGCTTTCGCGGCGTTCTTCAGCGCCCCCAGTTGCACAACATAAGACTGCCCTGCCGGCGCTTTCTCTTGTGGCGCAGGTTTAGGTTGCTCAACAGGTTTTGGCTGCTCGGCAACGGCTTTAGGCTGTTCAACCGGCTTCGGCTGCTCGACCGGTTTAGGTTTCACCGTCGGTTTGGCTTCCACCATCGGTTTCGGTTCAATCGGTTTAGGCTTTTGCTGCACAGGTTTGACCGGCGTGGTCTGCACCGGTTTTTTCTGCTCAGGCATCGTCGTTACCGGCGGTGGTGATTCCACCGTGGTATTGCCAGGTGCCACATTGCCATGATTCGCTGCGTTGGTGTTGTTGGCAGAACTGTCAGCATTCTGCCCGCCCGTCATGGACTGATCTGCACCTTCCGGTGGCTGAGCAGGCAGCGATTGCGTGACCGGAGGCACTGAATCTTGTTCCTCAACATCACCCGGTTTTGGCACCAATGGGATCGACGCAAATTCGTCTTCGTAATGCTTTTTCTTGCCGTCGAGTAAACCGGGCAAAATGATGACGCCCAGCGCCACCAGAATGATGGTCCCGACCAGACGATTTTGAAACTTACTTGCCACTGGTTTTCCCCGTGTCTAAAGCATCCATTACGTGAGCTACGGTATGAAACGAACCGCAGACAATCACAATATCCTGTGGAGCCGCCTCCTGCATAGCCTGTTTCCAGGCAGACTCCACATCATCAAATGGGCGTGCCTGTGGTAAATGTACCGTCAGTTCGGCAACGCTGGCACCGCGCGGGCCTTCCAGCGGCGCGCAATACCATTCATCGACCTGAGGCGACAGACAAGCCAGCGTACCGGCAATATCTTTGTCTTTCAACATTCCAACGACAGCGCGTACTTTGCCGCCATTACGTGGCTGCTCCGCCAGGCGTCCGGCCAGATAGGCTGCGGCATGCGGGTTGTGCGCGACATCAAGGATCAGACGCGGCGATTCACTCACCGTCTGAAAACGCCCCGGCAAAGCGGCACGCTGCAAACCACTGCGCAGCGCGGCTTCAGGAACATTCAGACCGGAATAATGCAGTGCTGCCAGCGCGGTGGCCGCATTGGCCAGCGGCACATTAGGCAACGACAACGCTTCCAGAACATTCACTTCTTTGCCCGCGTCGAGCGCTGCCCAGCGCCAGTATCCTGCATCAGCAGAAAAATGCCAGTTCACATCGCGGCGGTATAAATCAGACTGTTTTTCCTGTGCAACGTCAGCAATGGATTGCGGCATATCCGGCTCACCCACCACTGCAGGTTTACCTGCACGGAAAATACCGGCCTTTTCGCGGCCAATGCTCTCACGGTCAGAACCCAGCCAGTCAGTGTGATCGAGTGCGATACTGGTGACAACAGACACGCTGGCATCAACAATATTTGTCGCGTCCAGACGCCCGCCCAGCCCGACCTCAAGGATCACCACATCCAGCTTAGCCTGTTTGAACAAGTGCAACGCTGACAACGTGCCGTATTCGAAATAGGTCAGCGAAATATCGCCCCGCCCGGCTTCGAGTACCGCAAAAGATTCGCAGTGCGCTGATTCGGGCAACTCTTCACCCTGAATACGCACACGCTCGGTATAACGCACCAGATGCGGGGAACTGTAGACACCCACACGGTATCCGGCAGCCATCAGAACAGATTCAAGTGTTGCGCAGGTCGTGCCTTTGCCGTTGGTTCCGGCGACGGTGAAAACACGTGGCGCAGGGGTCAGTAAATCGAGTTTATCGGCAACCGCTCTGACCCGGTCAAGGCCAAGCTCTATGGCCTGAGAATGGAGATGTTCGAGATAATAAAGCCACGTGGCCAAAGGCGACGTGGCTTGGGGAATAAGTTGATTTTGCATGAGTCCCGTTCAACCTTATCAGGTTCACTTCGACACTACATCACCAGACTGTGACAGCAGGCAATGCCCTCTTTGTCAGAATTCACCGACAGAGTAAAAGCACGGGCTGCCTGTTTTGCAGAAAAACAGCGGGCGGCACAACAACAGATGGCCGCCCGACTCACTGACCGGCTTTTACCCTGTTAGATCAGGCGTCCTGGTTGTCAGCGGCTGAACCGTTGACAGGAACATGGACGTCAACCACGTTCGGCTCCGGTTGCCCGGTCAGTTTCGCCAGAACGCTGCCCAGTTTGGCGCGCATATCCGGACGACGTACGATCATATCAATCGCACCTTTTTCGATGAGGAACTCACTGCGCTGGAAGCCCGGCGGCAGTTTTTCACGTACGGTTTGCTCGATAACACGTGGACCGGCGAAACCGATCAGCGCTTTCGGCTCAGCGACGTTGATGTCACCCAACATAGCCAGACTGGCAGAAACACCGCCCATGGTCGGGTCAGTCAGTACAGAAATGTACGGCAGGCCGCGTTCCTGTAATTTCGCCAATGCTGCACTGGTTTTGGCCATCTGCATCAGCGACATCAGCGCTTCCTGCATACGAGCGCCGCCACTGGCAGAGAAACACACCAGCGGGCAGTTATCTTCCAGCGCCTGTTCAACCGCACGTACGAAACGCGCACCGACAACAGAAGCCATTGAACCGCCCATGAAAGCAAATTCAAAAGACGCCACCACAATTGGCATACCGTACAGGGTGCCTTTCATGACGATCAGTGCATCTTTTTCGTTGGTTTCTTTCTGAGCAGCCACCAGACGATCTTTGTATTTCTTGGAATCTTTAAACTTCAGAATATCTTTAGGCTCAAGCTCGCTGCCTAATTCAACCTCACTACCCTCGTCCATGAAAGTGGCCAGACGCATACGCGCGGTAAGGCGCATATGGTGGTCGCACTTAGGGCACACCATGAGGTTGCGCTCAAGCTCGGCGCGGTAAAGAACCTGTCCGCAGCTGTCGCATTTAGTCCAGACGCCCTCAGGGATGCTTGCCTTACGGGTTTGCGAGTCAGTGCTCTTACTAAGAATTCGTTCAATCCAGCTCATCGATAACCTTTCTGTTTGAACCCGGCCGAAGCCAGTCCGCTGTTCATGCTGTAACAAGTCCCCTGAAACCTACCCACATTCGCCTGTACGCGGGGTGATGAAAAACCTCACACACCGCGCCACAGAAGGGTTGTTCGCAGGAACAGACCATAAATTGTCGCTCATTAAACCATAACGGCCAGACACTGTGGATAAAAAACTGGTCTTACCCTCTGGTTTAATGCCTTAAATTTTAAAGCGCACGCATAAAAAACGTCGGGAATTAATCCTGCTGACGCTTTTCTTTCGCCGCTGCGCGTTTGTGCCGCCAGATTTCAATCACACCCGGCAGGATGGAAACCACGATGATCGCGACGATCAGTAATTTCAGATTTTCCTGAACAATCGGCAGATCGCCGAAAATGTAGCCAGCATAGGTAAATAACAGCACCCAAACCAGCGCACCAATCACGTTATACGCAGCGAAATGACGGTAGGACATATGCCCCATACCGGCCACGAACGGCGCAAACGTGCGGACGATCGGCACGAAGCGCGCAAGAATAATCGTTTTGCCGCCATGTTTCTCGTAAAACTTATGCGTCTTGTCTAAATAACTACGACGGAAAATCTTAGAGTCCGGATTACTGAACAGACGTTCACCAAATACCCGTCCGATAGTGTAGTTCACGGCGTCACCGACGATCGCCGCAACGGCCATCAGTGCGACCATAACATGAACATTGAGATCATTGCCCGGCAATGCCGCCAGCGCCCCCGCCACAAACAGCAGCGAATCACCCGGCAGGAACGGTGTGACGACCAGACCGGTTTCGCAGAATAAAATCAGGAACAAAATTCCGTAAACCCAGATGCCATACTGCGCAACCAGTTCTGCTAAATGCACATCGATATGCAAAATGAAATCAATGACAAAGTGAATAAAGCCCATTAGATACTCCACCTCTTCCTGGTCAAAAACGCTGTTTTAGCAATCGTTAAAAGTGTTCCTTAATCTTCCAGGAACAGTGGCCCCATACTCACCTGAGGTAATAAAAATTTCTCAGGATAATCAACAGATACCAGATACAAACCTTCGGACTTGCCGGTCGCCGCAGCGAGATTACGGTCTTTCGCCGCCAGCAACTCGGACATCCAGCTTACCGGCTGATTGCCTGCACCAATCTCCACCAGGCTGCCGACAATATTGCGCACCATATGATGCACAAAGGCGTTAGCTTTAATATCCACCACCACGTAATGACCGTGGCGGCTGACGTTGAGATGCATGACATAACGCCACGGCGTACGCGACTGGCACTGAGACGCACGGAAAGACGTGAAGTCGTTTTCGCCCAGTAACGCCTGTCCGGCCAGCTGCATTTTTTCCACATCCAGCGGCATATGCACATGCGTCACGCCGGTGTGCAAAATCGCTGAACGGTAGCGGTTATTGTAAATAACGTAGCGATACCGGCGGGCGGTGGCGCTGAAACGTGCGTGGAAATCCTCGCTCACGTTCGCGCACCAGCGCACAGCGATATCTTTAGGCAGATGGGTATTGACGCCCATCGTCCACGCCGCATCTTTACGCAGAACCGGCGTATCAAAATGCACCACTTGTCCGGTCGCGCTGACACCGGCGTCAGTACGCCCGGCGCACAGCACAACAATTGGCGAGTTGGCCACGCGGCTCAGCGCTTTTTCCAGACATTCCTGCACACTGGCGGCGTCATTCTGGCGTTGCCAGCCAAAATACGCGCTGCCGTTATATTCAACGCCTAACGCTACACGTCCGGCGATCGGAGCCGCACTGACGTCAGCGATAACTTCTTCGGACATAATCAGTACCAGTACTCGTTAATCAGCTTCTCTGCGGTTTCCACCGCCATCAGCGCGCCGCCGAAACGAACGTTGTCAGCCACTGACCAGAATTGCAGTAACTCAGGAATACCGTAGTCATTACGGATACAGCCGATGCTCAGATTCGCGTTGCCGGAGGCGTCGCTGACTTGCGTCGGGAAGTCATCTTCATCGCTGAGATTAATGTCATCAATGCGCTCAAGTTCAGTGCGTGCTTCTTCTGCTGAAAGCGGACGCAGACCTTCGAGATGTACCACCTGAGCGTGGCCATAGAATACCGGCGACTGCACACAGCTGACGGAAATCGGCAGCCCCTCGTCCTGCAACACTTTGCGAACCTGATCAACCAGACGACGTTCCTGACGCACGCTGCCCTCTTCATCGCTGACCAGCGGTAATAGGTTGAAAGCCAGCTGCTTGCTGAAAATACCTTCTTCTGCCGGAATACCGTTCAGCAGACGCGCACTCTGACCGGCCAGATCGTCAACAGCGGCTTTGCCCAGCGCAGAAACAGACAGCAAAGAGGTCACGTGCAGACGGGACAAACCGGCCTGTTCGGTCAGCGGTTTGATAGCGGTCAGCAACTGACTGGTCAGGCTGTCCGCCACGGCAACGATGTTGCGGTTGCGGTAATGGGACAGCGCGTCCGGATTCACACCCGGCACCACTAAAGGAATATCGTGTTCCAGCGAGAACAGGCCGCTGCTGTCAATCACCAGACAGCCCTGATTTGCCGCTTCTTCAGCGTACAGCGCAGAGGCCTCGGCACCGGCAACGAAGAACGCCAGCTGTACCTGCGACCAGTCGAATTCTGATGCCAGCTGCACGCGCAGGCTTTTGCCGTTAAAACGGACGGTCTGACCGGCGCTGCGTTCGCTGGCCAGCGGGAAGAGCTCACCAACCGGAAACTGACGATCTGCCAATAATTCCAGTAACGCATCACCGACTGCGCCCGTTGCGCCAAGCAGCGCAATATTCCAGCCATCAGACATGTTGGTATTCTCCAGAAATAAAAGTACAAAATACAAAGGGCGATGAACATCACCGCCCGGCTTTCAAATAGTTATCGCACCACTGTAGGCGAAGAAGCTTAAGGCAGGCTTAACTCAACCTAACTGGCTGTTGAAACCCAGCTTTTTCAGCACATCAGCGGTTGCTGCATCGTCACAGATAACCCGTAAAGATGACCACTCACGACGTTCTTCATAGAACTTACGCAGCTTATCGAATTCGCCCGGCTTCCCGGCGACACGGCGCAAAGGCCGGTCATCGCGGCGCACATCATACACTAAGTGAATAAGACGCAGCAGTTTGGGTTCGCTCAGCGCGCCACTCAGCGTCACTTCGGCAAATTCCGGCGCAGGAAGTAAGGATTCCAGCGGCACCGTTTGGGGCTGACCGATAAACTGGCTGAAGGCTTCAAACACCTGCGTTGTACCGCGCGCTTTGCCTTCCAGGCTGTAACCGGCGATATGCGCGGTGCCGATGGCGACTTTATCCAGCAACGCCAGCGACAAATCAGGTTCCGGCTCCCAGACATCAAGCACGGCCGTCAGTTTTTTACTGCCGTCCAGCGCGTCCAGCAGCGCGGCGTTATCCACCACTTCGCCGCGACAGGCGTTGACAAGGATCCGGTCAGCCGGAAGACGTGCCAGCAAACCGGCATCCACCAGATGATGCGTCGCGTAAGGGCCGGACATATTCAGCGGCGTGTGGAAAGTGAGGATATCCGCTTCAGCGACCAGTTTTTCCAGCGGCCAGAACTCTCCGGCATCGCCACGGTCGGCACGCGGCGGATCGCACAGTAACGTGCGGACACCCAGCGCTTCGAGGCGGGCATTCAGGCGTGAGCCCACATTGCCGACGCCGATAATCCCCACCGTTTTGTCGCGCAGCTGGAAACCATCGCGCTGGGCAAGGATCAGCAAGGATGAGAAAACATATTCCACAACGGCAATAGCGTTACAGCCAGGCGCCGCAGAGAAACCGATCCCGGCGCTGGCCAGCCAGGCATCATCAACGTGATCGGTGCCCGCCGTGGCGGTTCCCACAAATTTCACCGGTTTTCCCGCCAGCAAACTTTCGTTCACTTTCGTCACAGAACGCACCATCAGCGCATCAGCATCATTCAGGGCATCTTGCGGGATTGGACGGCCAGGAACGGCCTGCACGTTCCCCAGTCGGCTAAAAAGCTCGACGGCATACGGCATATTTTCATCAACCAGGATTTTCACGTTTGTCTCCGGCAGCATGGCCTAAAGAAAGAATAGAAAATAAAGAGGGCATTGATTTTGCCACGATACGAAGTCAGATCCCAACTTTCAGGGCACAGCTTTACCTGTCGTTACGAAAACGCTGCGGCGTGGTTCCTGAAATCTGCTGGAACATGGCGATAAACGCTGAAGACGAGCTGTAACCGAGATCGAGCGCAACGTCGTGCACCGTTTTACCCTGCTCGAGCAGGGAAATCGAATGCAGAAAACGCAACCGCTGACGCCACTGGGCAAAACTCATTCCCAGCTCCTGCTGGCAACGCCGCGAGAGAGTTCGTTCTGTGGTGTAAACCTGCTTTGCCCATTGCGCCAGCGACGTATTATCCGCCGGATTTTTCTCCAGCGCATTCAGAACCGGCGCCAGCAGTTTATTTTCAGACGTCGGCAGATAAGTATTCTGTCTCGGTGCCAGACTGATTTGATCCAGCAAAACGCGACACATCCGCAGATCCGCTTCTGTCTGCGGCTCTGTCATATTTCGTGAGAAACAGTCATCGGCAATCGCATTAAAAATGGCCGTCGGCGTCAGCAGGCAAGGCTCTGCGGGCAAATCTGTATCGAGTTCCGGCGCGATATCGATGGCGCAAAACCGCGTGGTCTTGCGGTTATAGCTTGAATGCTCCACTCCGGCAGGCACCCAGATAGCAAATTCACGCGGCGCCAGATAACGCTGCCCGGCCACCAGCATGGCGAGAACGCCAGATTTCACACAGATGATCTGGCTCCACGGGTGTGAATGGCGCACATATTCGGAATTCCCTTCCACAATCTCGCCACGAAAAAGCAGCGTGAGCGGCATCTTCCCGGGGACCGGCGGATAATAACGGGGAGGCGCTGAGCGGGGAGGAAGCATAAAAACCTTTTGTCTGTGAGCCACGCGCGGGTTGTCTGAATTACACGATGCATTGTCTGATTATCGTTATATCTAAGAAATAAGACAACCGTACACTAGCGTGACGATTTACTTAGGGATAATAATCAATGAATGCGCTGTTTCCTCTCTTTGCTGTACTCATCTGGTCGCTGAATGCGGTGGTGAGTAAAGCCTCGGCTTCCGCGATCGATCCGGCGGCCATCTCATTCTACCGCTGGCTGCTGGCTTTAGTGTCGCTCACTCCTTTTGTGCTGCCGGGCCTGCTGCGTAACCTGCAAGCGGTAAAACAATACTGGTGGAAACTGCTGATCCTCGGCCTGCTGGGCATGGTGCTGTATCAGAGTCTGGCGTATTACGCGGCGCACAGCGTCAGCGCGCTGTTTATGGGGATCCTCAATTCACTGATCCCGCTGCTGACCGTGCTAATTGGTCTGGTGGTGCTGAGCATCGTGCCGACCGTGGGCGTGGCGCTCGGCAGTATTGTTTCACTCGGCGGCTTACTGTGGCTGGTGAGTGCGGGCGATCCTTCGCAACTGTTGCAGCACGGCATCGGCAAGGGAGAACTGATGATGTTCGCGGCATCCGCGTCTTATGCGTTGTACGGCGTGTTAACCAAGCGCTGGGCGATCCCGCTGCCAAACTGGCAATCTTTATATGTGCAGATCATTTTCGGCGTATTACTGCTGCTGCCGAACTTCCTGATGGCCGGTGATGTCAGCCTGAACGCGCACAATATCCCGCTGGTGATTTTCGCCGGGATCCCGGCTTCAATTATTGCGCCCTATTTGTGGATCCAGGGCGTTATTCGCCTGGGTGCCAATAAAGCGTCTATTTTCATGAACCTTTCGCCAATTTTCACTGCGGTGATCGCCGTACTGTTCCTGCATGAACAGCTGCACAGCTATCACCTGATCGGCGGCGGCATCACGCTTGCCGGTGTCATTCTTGCGCAGCGTTTACGTAAACCGTTGTACTCCCGCCCTGCCTCTGTGGAACAAAAATAAATCCGCTATTGCGGTCAGCCATCCTCCCAAAAGAGGGTGGCGACTTTCCTGCTTTTTGCTTTCGCGCCCCACCAGACGTTTATATCTGCCGTTTCAGGAAACAATATCCTGAAGAATCTTTATCAGCCTGCTATTCGCGGTGTCGGTAAAAACACTTTGCAGGTATGATGAGGCGCTTCCGCGCACTGCGCCGTACTTGTTACTTTTCACTCGAGTAAAAGTGACGTTTTAAATTTCCAGCGAAGGACGGTGATATGCAACCTTTGAGCGGCCCGGGTATGCCGGTTGGCGACAACAGAACACAACCTCAGGGTCAGACCGTTCCTGCAAAACCAGGCGCTGAGCTGCCCTTAACCCCGGTACAGCGCACGACGCTGGAAAAACTGATCGTCAAACTGATGGCACTGATGCCGGTCAAATCTGCTGAAATCTGGGCTAGCCTGCGCCATGAACTTTCGCTGCCGCATGGTGCGGAAATCACCTCGCAGCAGTTCCCGCAGGCGGAAGCCCTGTTACAGGGAAAACTGACTCAGGCGCAGGACAGCCACGCGTCTCGCCAGCTGATGTTGCAACTGACCGAGCTGTTGCCGCAGGGCAATAACCGTCAGGCGGTCAGTGATTTTATCCGCCAGAATTTCGGGCATACCGTACTAAGCCAGCTAACGCATCCGCAGCTGCAACAGGTGCTGGATCTGATCCAGACCCGTCAGATGAATATTCCGCTACCCCAGCAGACCCCGGTCACCGATCGTCCTCTACTGCCTGCCGAGCACAACAGTTTGCAGCAACTGGTCACACGTCTGAGCGCAGCGACGGGCGAAGCGCCGGTTAAAGTCTGGCAGACGCTGTTTACGCTGGTGGGCGTTAAAGTCGGCGAGCCTATTCCGGCCAAGCATTTCCAGCTGCTGAGTCAGTTTTTGCAGGTGAAAGCCTCACTCAGCCAGCAAACTACGGCGCCGACGCTGACCACGCTGCTCAGCGTACTCAAGCAACCGGCCAGTACGCATGAAATTCACCTACTGACCGAATATGCCGACAACCGCTTTAGCGCAACGTTATCCACACCGCTGAATCAGGCACAGGTCAGTGACCTGATCGGAGTCCTGTTCAGCCAGCGGGTGGATCGTTCACCACGTGCGGATGAAACTGACGATGTATTCACGACCGTATCGCGCACCGATCCGCAACCGATCATGAATCCGCTGATCGCCATGCTGCCGCCTTCCATGCAGGCGATTGGCGGCAAACCGCTCTTATTTATCGCGTTCGTGGTCGTCGTTATTCTGCTGTGGATCTTGTTTTAAACGCAGCAGCAAAACATCAGGCGCAGCCACAATCATCCGGTGCCAGCGCTTTTGCATAGTTTCCGCGTTCTTCACCCACAGCCAGCGGGTGCTGATCGCGGATCCAAAAGTCCAGCCCGCCAATCATTTCCTTCACCCTGAATCCCAGTTTCGCCAGTTTGTACGCGCCCTGCGTCGAACCGTTGCATCCGATCCCATCGCAGTACGTCACATACACCACCTCTTTACTGAGTTCACGGGTACTTTCTGCCGTCATCTGTTTATGTGGAAAACTGACCGAGCCCGGTACATGACCGCGCGCATAATGTTCAGCAGAACGGGTATCAATAACCACAATCCCGCTGACAGCGTTTTGTAAATCCGCAGCGACATCAGCGGCATCGGTGTAAAAACTCAGTTTCGACAGCAGATACGCAGCGCTGATTTCCGGTGACGGGGGGGTAAATCCCAAAACATAAGACTCTTGTTGCATAAACGCTTCCTCATAAAGTGACGTGACTGAAAACAGTTCCATCATCGCTGTTTTTGGTCTTATGATTAATGCCAATTATCTGCCAACCCTAAGACCCATTATGCCAGCGCAACTTCGGCCATCAGCACTGATTACGCTTTTCGAAAACACGGCGGCCACTGCCTCAGGATCCTCCACAGGTTTACGGGACAGACTGTGTGCGGCGTTGCGACAGGCAATGATGACCGGTGCACTCGCGAGCGGGGAAAGACTGCCCTCTTCCCGGATTCTGGCAAACGACCTCAAATTGTCACGCGTCACGGTAGAAGCCGCTTATGCTCAGGTCGAAGCCGAGGGATATTTGCAGCGACAGACCGGCAGAGGCACTTTCGTCAGCACTTCGTTGCCGCACGCCAGCGTATCGCGCAGCAATAAAACCCCCCAGGCGGGGCTTTCAAGACTGTCCGCACGGGGACAAAAAATGGTCACCACTGGCGGATGCCGCGATCCTCTGTCACCGGTGGCGTTCGCCGCAGGTTCCCCTGACCTGCGTGCTTTCCCGCTGAAAATCTGGAAACAGATCACCAGCAGGCAACTGCGGATTCAGGGCGAAAAATTGCTGGGATATGGCGATCCGCAGGGATATCGGCCTCTGCGCGAAGCGGTTGCCAGCTACTTGCAGCAATCCAGAGGCGTACTGTGCAGCCCGGAACAAATCCTCATTACGACCAGTTCGCAGCAGGCGCTTCAGTTGCTGGCAATGCTGCTTGTCGACCCTGAAGATACCGTCTGGATTGAACAGCCCGGTTATTTAGGCGCACGAAACGCTTTTGCCAGTGCCGGAGCCGACATTTGCGCTGTTCCGGTGGATGGGGAAGGAATGGCGCCGGAGCCCGATTTACCTGTGCCGCGCCTGATATATCTGACGCCTTCGCATCATTATCCGACCGGTGTCAGCCTGAGTTTGCCACGCCGTCTGCATCTGCTCGACTATGCAAAGCGTCACGGCTGCTGGATAGTCGAAGACGATTACGACAGCGAACTGCATTATGACGGGCGACCGCTGCCTGCCATGCAGGGGCTGGATAAACATCAGCAGGTCATTTATCTCGGCACTTTTTCGAAAGTGTTATTCCCGTCTTTACGGCTGGCCTACATGGTATTACCGCCCGCCCTCGTCACGCCGATGGTCACACTGCGCACAGTCAGTGATGGTCATTCTTCACAGCTGATGCAGGCCGTTACCGCTGAATTCATGCAGGCCGGACATTTCGCCTCACACCTGCGTTTATCCCGACAGCTTTACCACAGCCGCCGCGACCACCTGCTTTTGCAAATCAGACAGAAAATTGAGTGGCTCACTCCGCAAGTGGCTGCTGGTGGATTACAGCTTGCCGCTCACCTTCCTGCCGGACAGGAGCAATATTTCAGCACGCTCGCCGCACAGGCTGGCATTGAAACCCCGCGCCTTTCACCGTTATTTCTCGGCAATTCCGGCCAGCATCAGGACGGCTGGTTGCTGGGGTTCTCGGCATTAACGCCTGCTGAAATCACCGCTGCCGTGAACCGTCTGGCCCCGCTGAAGATATCCGCTATTTAGCGAACAGCGCCAGCAGCAGCCAGCCCGCCACGCCACTGAACAGCAGAAACGGGAAGGAGTAATAATGAAATCTGAGCCAGATCTTTTTGTCATTCGCCATGCGCAGCGCGATCAGATTTGCCAGCGATCCAATCGCCAGGCCGAAACCGCCGGCATTCACGGCGTAAGCCAGCAACGCGCCGGAAGGCAGATAGTTGATCATCAGAATTGTCGCCGGTACGTTGCTGATCACCTGAGAAAGTCCGATGCTGAGCAGATAATGTCCGTAATCCGGCAAACCTTGAATCTGTGCGAACGCGGGCTGTAAAGCCGGTAAGCCCACAATCAGGCGCACATCGATAAACATCACGATGAATACCAGGATCAGCGGCCAGTCGATGCGCAGCAATACGTCCCGCGCCAGCAGCAGGAAACACAAAATCACCGCCAGTAAGCCATACAGCGCCAGCTCCAGATCCACACAGGCGATAAACACCGCATACAGCGCCACGCAGCAAACCAGTAAGCGTTTCTGGAACGGATAGCCCTGATTGCTTTCCAGCTTTTTCAGGCTGTGCGAGGGGAAACAAAACCAGGTAACCACCAGCAGCGCGACCAGCGTGATTAACGCCAGCGGTGCCATCTGCCCGATGAAATGCAAAAACGACAAACCTGACTTATTCCACAGCAGGATGTTCTGCGGGTTGCCGATGGGCGTGAGCAGTGAACCGGCATTCACCGCCAGCGCTTCAAATATGATCAGTCTCGTCACCGGCAGTGACGTCAGTTTTTTCAGCGTGATCGTCAGCGGAATAACGATGAACAGCGCCACGTCGTTAGTCATAAACGTGGAAAGCACCGCCGCCGCCATCACCAGAAACAGCGCCAGCCTGCGTTCATTATCGATGGCGTTAATCATCTTGCGGCCAACAAAATCAAAATAGCCACTGACTTCAACGCCTTTGGTCAGCATCAGTAATCCCAGCAGCGTGACGATAGTGTCCCAGTCAACAAACTGCGGAAATTGGGTGATTTTTGCAGGCTGAAACAGCGTCAGAATGACGCCCAGCAGAACCAAAAGGTGCAGAAATTTGTCACGTAAAAAGGGTTTACCTACCGTGCCTAACGCCGCTATCAACATGTTTATTCTTCGCTGAATAAGATGCGCTGACGTTACCCGAAGAATCGAACCTCTGCCACTGCAAAAGTGTTTTCCCCGAGGCATCGCGCAAAAAAAACGAGGCTCATACAGAGCCCCGTCATCACGTTGCGAAACGTCCCGCAAATAAATTATTTCATGTCACTTCTGTGCAGGGTTAACTGACCGCAGAAACGACTTTCACTGCACGTCTGTTTTTCTGCCAGCGGAACACATCAATCAGCAGGAAAATCACCAGACTCGCGCCCATCACCGGCAATGAAATCGCCAGCCCGAGGGTGATGACAAAAATCGGGCATTGCAGGCTGAACGGCACGGATTTCCAGGTTTGCAGCAGGGTGACGGCCGGATTATTACCGTCACTGCTGACAGTTCTGCGCAGCCACCACAGGCGATATCCCCAGGCAATCATCACGCAAAGCCCGGTACCAAAAATTACCAGAATGGCCTGATTCCAGACGCCGAACAGGATCCCCATATGTGCATCCACGCCCCAGCGCGTCAGTTTAGCCAGCAGCGGGAAATCAGCAAAACGCACGTGATCGACAATCTGCAATGAGCCGGGGTCAACGGACACGGCATCCACCTGCGTCGGCCAACTGCGGTCGACTTCGGTCACCGTCCAGGCTTTACCAGTGGTATAAGCCGGACGAATTTCGATTTTATGTGCCTCTATACCCGATTCACGCGCAGCCTGAACCACGGCATCAAATGCCGAAGCTGAAACCGTGGCGGCCTGCGGAGCAGCAGGCATCGCGTGTTCGGACATGTCCATTTCCGGCATATCTGGCATATCAGCCATCTGCGCATGATGTTCTGCATGTTCGTCGGCCGGCACCGCCTCTGCCAGCGGGTCTAGATTGGTCTTCACCGCCGGCGTCATCCAGCCCATATAAGCACGTAACACGCCAATATTGTCGCCCGCCCATTGCGACCAGGTCAGACCGGTCGCCGAGAAGAACAGCAATCCGGCCAGCAATATCAGGCCGAGCGTGCTGTGCCAGCGGCGACTGCGCTGCTGTTTCTCAATGTTCTCAATTACTTTGCGCGGCGTACGGGATTTGCGGCTGGTCAGCCAGAGGATGACGCCGCCAAGCGCCGCCACCCAAAGCCATGACGCGGCGAGTTCGCTGTAAACACGCCCCGCATCGCCCAGCAACAGGCCGCGATGCAAATCATCCAGCCAGGTGCGGAAAGGCAAAATGCCGCTGGTGCCATACACCGTCATGTCACCTTTCACCGCCAGCGTTACCGGATCGATGAAAATTGCGCGGCTTTTGGATGCCCCGAGGTGCGGGTCTGAAAACATTACCCGCGTAGTTTCCCCCGCTGATGGTGCCGGTCGGACCGCGTAAATCTGTTTATCCTGACCGGTAACGTTTAGCGCCGCATCAATCTGTCGCGAAAGCGGCTGCGCTTCGCCTTTTGACGAGGTAAATAACGCATCGGCATAGAGATAATTTTCGAACTGGGGGGTCAGCACATATAACGTGCCGGTGAGTGCCGCGACAAAAATGAACGGGCCGACGAACAGACCGATATAGAAATGCACACGGCGCAGCAATGCCAGAAAGGCTGCCTGTGCAGGCAGTTTTTTACCCGCGCTGGCTGGCAGGTTTGCAGGTTGATTCATAAAGCTGATTTCCTGAATTTCAAATAGCACGCCGTCAACAGCGATAACAATCGCGGTTAACTTGAAAAATATGATTCAGAGGCAGTTACAGAAAAACAGGCGGTGCGCGGGGTTGGGAATCCGTGAAGAACAGTGAAGGGATCAGACGTTGTATGACAGCGCGCGGAGGGGTACGGCTGGAAAAATCCAGCGACCACTGCATTGGCATCGCCTGTAAATCGAGCATCGGTAAGTGCACCAGCAGCACGCAATAACCGCACGCAGCATCGCTCATGTCACCGGAAAGCATGGCTTTCACAGCATCCTGCGGCGCTGATTTACAGGTTTGCTTCTGACAATGTTCCATCGATGATGCGTGATGGCCTGACAACTCCATACCCGCCATCTCTGCGTCCGGCATGTCCATATCGGACATCATCATGCCGGGCATCATCATATGCTGCGCACCCTCAGCCACCAGCGATTTAGAAATCACCGGCGCAATAAACAACATCAGGATCGCCACAATTCCGAGCCAGGCCGGAACATGCAGATGTCGATGATGGATGTGTCTGAGTGAGAGCATTATGTCAACAAGGTGAAAATAAGAAGCGGCGAAATTGTACCTGAAATGTTGAAATAGAACAGAAGGGATAAATGACAGACGCAAAAAAGCCCGTATTAAACGGGCTTTTGGATAAAGATTTAACGACGGGAATTATTTGTCGTTTTTCAGCTTACGCATTACCAGCGTGGCGTTGGTGCCACCGAAGCCGAAGCTGTTGGACATCACCGTCGTCAGCTCGCGCTGAGTCGGTTTAGTGATGATGTCCATGCCTTCTGCCTGCTCATCGAGGTTTTCGATGTTGATGCTTGGCGCGATGAAGCCGTGTTCAGCCATCAGCAAGGTGTAGATGGCTTCCTGAACGCCTGCGGCACCCAGGGAGTGACCGGTCATGGCTTTGGTAGAAGACAGCGCCGGAGTTTTATCGCCGAACACTTCACGGATAGCGCCCAGTTCTTTCACGTCGCCGACCGGAGTAGAAGTTCCGTGCACGTTTACGTAATCGATTGGGGTATCCACGCCGTTCATTGCCATTTTCATGCAACGCACTGCGCCTTCGCCAGATGGCGCTACCATGTCTGCGCCGTCAGACGTTGCGCCGTAGCCAACGATTTCTGCGTAGATGTGTGCGCCACGTGCCAGAGCATGTTCCAGCTCTTCCACAACAACCATACCGCCGCCGCCTGCGATAACGAAACCGTCGCGCGCTTTGTCGTAGGTACGGGAAGCTTTGTCTGGCGTTTCGTTGTAGCTGGTGGACAGTGCGCCCATCGCGTCGAATTCACACGCCATTTCCCAGCACAGTTCTTCACCGCCGCCTGCAAACACAACGTCCTGTTTGCCCAGTTGGATCATTTCTACCGCGTTACCGATGCAGTGTGCAGAGGTGGCGCAGGCAGAACTGATGGAATAGTTAACACCGCGAATTTTAAACGGAGTGGCGAGGCAGGCAGAAACGCCGGATGCCATCGCTTTGGTCACCATGTAAGGACCCACGCCGCGCAGGCCTTTGGCACGCATACCGTCAGAACCCGCAACCTGGTTGCGTGGAGAACCGCCGCCGGAACCGGCAATCAGGCCGGTACGTTCGTTGGAAACCATTTCAGGGGTCAGACCGGAGTCTTCAATCGCCTGTTGCATGGAAAGGTAAGCGTAGATCGAAGCATCACTCATGAAACGCACAATCTTACGATCGATAAGGCCTGCGGTGTCTAATTTGACATCACCCCAGACGTGACTACGCATCCCGGCATCTTTCAGCTCTTGCGAGAAAGTGATCCCAGAGCGACCTTCCTGCAGAGATGCAAGAACTTCCTGCTTGTTGTTACCGATGCTCGAGATGATACCCAGGCCAGTAATCACTGCACGTTTCATTTAATACCTCTTGTACTATTCACCATTTGGGATTTCGTCACGCACTCTAGCGTACAGTTGTACGCCGAACAAGTCCGATCAGCAATTCCTTATGTAAATCGTGGTAAATTTGCGCAGGGTCAGGCGCAGCGTTAAACTCCGGCATCGCCTTGAACTGAGAGAGTTTCACGTGAGCCATAACCCGATCACGCCCGCTGAATTAAGCTGGAACGAACAGGGTACACCTGTTTCCCGACATTTTGATGACGTCTATTTTTCCAATCAGAGCGGCCTGCTGGAAACCCGTCATGTATTTCTCAATGGCAACCATTTTCCGGCGCGTTTTGCCGCCCACCCTCGTCCGCTGTGTATTATCGCGGAGACCGGCTTTGGCACCGGTTTGAACTTTTTGTCGCTGTGGCAGGCCTTCGATGCGTTTCACGCCGAAAGCCCTGATGCCACGCTGCAACGCCTGCATTTCATCAGCTACGAAAAATTCCCGCTGTCCGCCCGGGATCTCGCAACAGCGCATAAGCAATGGCCCGAACTTGCTGCGTATTCAGAGCAACTTTGCGAGCAATGGCCGATGGCCTTTTCCGGCTGCCATCGCCTGTTACTGGCGGGCGGGCGCATCACGCTCGACCTGTGGTTCGGCGATGTGACTACCCTGCTTCCGGCATGTGACACCAGTATGAATCAGCAGGTCGATGCCTGGTTTCTTGATGGCTTCGCGCCTTCCAAAAACCCCGACATGTGGACCGAAGAGTTATTCCGTTCCATGGCAAAAATGACCCGTCCGCAAGGTACCTTTGCGACATTTACGGTGGCCGGTTTCGTGCGCCGTGGATTGCAGGATGCCGGTTTCGACATCGGTAAAGTGCCGGGGTTCGGCGAAAAACGACATATGTTGGCTGGCTTTATACCAGCAGAAAGGCCAGCAGGAATTGACGTACCTCATCCCGCGCCGTGGTATGTGCGTCCGGCGGCGAAAAATGCCACAGAATTTGCGGTGTCAGGCGGCGGTGTCGCCAGCGCTGTATTATCCCTCGCGCTGCTTCGCCGTGGCTATTCGGTGACGCTGTACTGTGCTGATGAAAAACCGGCGCTCGGCGCTTCCGGTAACCGTCAGGGCGCGGTGTATCCGCTGCTCAATGGCCGTGGCGACACGCTGGAACACTTTTTCGCGCACGCCTTCACTTTCGCCCGCCGTCAGTATGCACAGCTTGAAAAACTGGGTGTTCCTTTCGATCACGGCTGGAGCGGCGTAACGCAGCTCGGCTATGACGAAAAAAGCCAGGGCAAAATCGACGGCATACTCAGCAGTGGCTGGCCGGAAGAACTGGCAAAAGGACTGAGTGAAGAAGATGTGGAAGCGTTATGCGGATTACCGTGCGGCAGCGGCGGCGTGACCTATCCGCTCGGTGCATGGCTGTGCCCGGCAGAACTGACCGCATCGCTGATTAATCTGGGCGAAGCACAGGGGTTAACGGTGCATTATCGCCAGCGCGTGACTGCATTAGATTTTGACGCAGATTCACAATGGACACTGACCTTTGCCGATGACCATACGGCCCGTCATCAGGCGGTAGTACTGGCGAACGGCGCGGATATTACGGATTTCAGCCAGACTGAAAAATTGCCGGTTTACGCGGTCAGCGGTCAGGTTTCTCATATTCCCACCACACCGGCGCTGAGCAAGCTGAAACAGGTGCTGTGCTACGACGGTTATATGACGCCGGTCAGTGTGCAAAACCAGCATCATTGCATTGGCGCAAGCTATCACCGCGCAGATAAATGTACGGATTATCGTGACGACGATCAGCAGGAAAACCGCCAGCGCCTGATCAACTGCCTGCCGGAGCAGCAATGGCCGCATGACGTGGATGTCAGTGAATGCCAAGCGCGCAACGGTGTGCGTTGTGCAACGCGGGATCACCTGCCGATGATAGGCTCTGTGTCTGATTACGACGCGCTGCTGGAAAGCTATAAAAAGCTGGATCTGGATATTCAGCGTCACCGCCCGGTCGCTGCGGCACCGCATTACGAAAATCTGTTCCTGTTTGGTGCGCTCGGTTCACGCGGGCTGAGCTCCGCGCCGCTCGGTGCAGAAATTCTGGCCGCGCAGATTGCCGGTGAGCCAATACCTCTGGACAGTGAAACGCTGGCGGCACTCAATCCGAACCGCATGTGGGTCAGAAAACTGCTGAAAGGCCGTCCGGTCGAATCGCATTAATCCGCCCTTCCTCAGGCAATAAAAAAGCGCAGCCGGTGAAACCGTCGCTGCGCTTTTTTTTACTGAAACAGAGATTATTTTGGCAGGGAAGCCTGGTACAGATTTTCCCACATCCCCTGCACTAAAGCCTGATCGCGCGGTGAAAGCTCACCGGCCTGAATAGCTTTATTCAAACCCTCCTGAACACGGATTTTCAGTGCTTCGGCGGTGTGCTCACCATTTTCTTCCGCTTCTGCCACGGCGACGGTCAGGTGGCCTCGCAGATAGCCACTGGCAAATAACTCATCGTCGCTGGCGCTTTCGACCATGTCGTCGATCAGCGTTAAAATCCGCGTTTCAAATTCTGCGATCATTACTCTTCCTCTCGTGTTCAGTGCTTATTCGACCGGCTGCAAGGCAGGGAAATCTGCAGGCGTCAAAGGAGCCGTATTGTAAAATGATTGTAACGCTTTAATAAAGCGCGCCGGTCTTTCCGGAATGCCCTGCTCCAGCATACGCAGTACTTCTTCTCGCACTTTGTTCTGGAAACCCACGCGATCCGGCTCGCAATCGCCGCTCAGATTGTCGCAGCTGACGTTGAAATTAAAGCCTGCCGCTGCGCAGAACAACCATTCGTAAGATTGCGGTTTGATTTCCACTTTCTCAAATTCACTTTGCGTTTGTGCGTCACGACCGTCCGGGCAGTACCAGTAGCCGAAATCCACCCGCTTATGGCGTTCAGCACCGGCCACGCACCAGTGGGAAATCTCATGCATGCCGCTGGCGTAATAACCGTGTGCGAACACAATGCGGTTAAACGGCTCTTGTTCATCAGCAGGCAGATAGATCGGTTCGTCGTCGCCTTTCACAAGGCGAACGTTGAATTCCTCAAAGAAACAGGAATCAAAGATGTCGATCAATTGATGATAGTTATGTGTTGCAGTCGAATCAGACATAAAAGCTGTGAAACTCAGTAAGTGAGAAAGGGCGACAATATACCCTTGTTTAAACACCCGATTTCATGACCTCAGGCAAGCATTTTGCTGCTCCTGAGATTATAAATGCAGGCTTAACCATTGATGGATTTCGGCACCATGATTGTCATAAATCAGTTTGCAGCTCATCACCACAGAAACAGCGACCACCATCGGGCGGATCATCTTCTGGCCTTTGGTCAGCACCATGCGTGCGCCAAGTCGCGCGCCGATAAATTGCCCGGCCGCCATGACAAATCCCAGCACCCAAATCACTTTGCCGCCCAGTATAAAGAAGATCAGGCCACCCAGGTTTGAGGTGAAATTCAGGACTTTCGCATGTGCCGTGGCTTTTGCCAGGTTAAACCCGCATAACGTCACGAAAGCCAGCGCGTAGAAAGACCCTGCACCGGGACCGAAAAAGCCGTCATAGAAACCGACGCAACCGCCGCCCACCAGCGCATACGGCAACGCATTTAAACGTCTTGCCCGGTCACTTTCACCCAGTCTCGGCGTCAGTAAAAAATATAAACCGATGCAGATGATCAGCAGCGGCAACACCTGACGCAGCATATCTGCGCGCATGTGCTGGATAAGGATCGCGCCAATCACCGAACCGATAAAGGTACAGGCGATATTGAGCTTTTGATCGTTAAGATCCACCACACCACGCCGCACAAAGTACAGGCTGGCCGAAAAGGATCCGCCAATCGACGACAATTTATTGGTCGCAATCGCCTGTGCTGGCGGAACCCCCGCCGCGAGCAGCGCTGGCAGGCTGATCAGCCCGCCGCCACCTGCGATGGAATCAATGAAACCGGCAAACAGTGCAACGAAAAATAAAACAACCAAAACCCACGGGGCAACAATCAACCAGTCCATTTTTCTGTCAGCTCGCTATGCGTGGCGAAGAGTGAGTGAAACCTGTTAAAGAACGTGTTTATCCAACAACGCCTGACAAGACGGCGGCAACGGAGGCGGCGCTTTTTTCACAGAGGTTCCGCTGCCCGGTTTCGGCGGCAGGAACCAGCTTTGCAGCTCAGCGCCACAACCATCACCCGGAGGCGGCGGTGCCTGATTTTCACACTCGAGATTACCGACCGGACAACGCAGACGAACGTGCATATGTGCGCGATGACCAAACCACGGACGCACTTTATGCAGCCATTCGCGATCCGTTCCCGCATCCAGGCAAAGCTGTTGCTTGATGGCCGGATTGACAAAAATTCGCACGACTTCTTTATCCTGCGCGGCCATTTTGATCAGCGTTTCGATACGCGGCTGCCACTGGCTCGGCACTATGGATTTACCGTTCGCACTCACCAGGTCGATAGGCTGTGGTTTTAGCAGCATCTGCTCGCTCCAGCGCTGGCGTGGCAGTTGCAGCCAGATATCCACATCCAGCCCTGACTGATGGCTGGCATGACCGCTGCTGAAACGACCACCGGCGGGCATCGCCATATCACCGACCAGCATGGTGCCCAGACCTTTTTGCTGCGCCTGAGTGCCAAGACGGGAGATAAATGCCAGTAAATCCGGCTGCCCGAAATAACGACGCTGATCGGTGCGCATCACCTGATAATCCGGTGAGTTCAGCGGCAATGGCTGAGCGCCCACCTGACAACCGTTGGCATAGCTGCCGATGGCTTCAGGCGTGCCCGAGATGGGCTGGGTGATTTTCTGCCATGGCGTTGCCGCCAGAGCAGGTGCGCAAAGCGCCAGCGCCAGAAGACTGCCGCAGACGGCTTTTATCGCCGGATTTGTGCGTAAGGTTTTCATCTGTGGCTTACCAGCGTGGTACGGAAGAATTGACGTCGCCGTTCTGGGCGCGCTGACGCAATAAGTGATCCATCAGCACGATCGCCATCATCGCTTCGGCAATCGGCACGGCGCGGATCCCGACGCAGGGATCATGACGGCCTTTGGTGATCATCTCGACCTGCTCGCCTTCACGGTTGATAGTGCGTCCCGGAACGGTGATGCTGGAAGTGGGTTTCAGCGCCAGATGGGCTACAACCGGCTGCCCGCTGCTGATCCCGCCGAGAATGCCGCCCGCATGGTTACTTTCGAAACCGTTCGGGGTGATTTCGTCACGATTTTCGCTGCCGCGTTTGGTAACAACCGCAAAGCCGTCGCCAATTTCCACACCTTTGACCGCGTTAATGCTCATCAGCGCGTGCGCCAGGTCGGCATCCAGACGGTCAAACACCGGTTCACCAAGACCAACCGGCACGTGATCTGCCACGACAGTGATTTTGGCACCAATCGAATCGCCTTCTTTTTTCAGCGCGCGCATCAGTTCGTCCAGCACTTCCAGTTTGCTTTCATCCGGGCAGAAGAACGGGTTGGTTTCGACCAGATCCCAGTCTTTCAGTTCGCAGGTGATATCGCCCATCTGGGACATATAACCACGCACTTTCACGCCGAATTTTTCCAGCAGGTATTTCTTGGCAACTGCGCCAGCGGCTACGCGCATCGCGGTTTCACGGGCAGAAGAACGGCCACCACCACGGTAATCGCGCACGCCGTATTTTTGCTCGTAGGTGTAATCGGCATGTCCCGGACGGAATACGTCTTTGATTGCGCTGTAATCCTGCGAACGCTGGTCGGTGTTCTGGATAATCAGACCGATGCTGGTGCCGGTGGTCACGCCTTCAAAGACGCCGGAGAGAATTTTCACTTCGTCGGCTTCGCGGCGTTGAGTGGTATAGCGCGACGTGCCCGGACGACGACGGTCGAGGTCATGTTGCAGGTCTGCTTCGGTCAGCGCAATGCCCGGCGGCACGCCGTCAATAATACAGCCCAGTGCCACACCGTGGGATTCGCCAAAAGTAGTGACGCGGAAAAACTGCCCAATACTGTTCCCTGCCATCACGGCTCCTTAACCATTATGTAGAGTGATTTTTGAATGACCGGCATAGCACCGGTCATGATTGTCAGCGATGACGGGTAAATCAGTCGCGGTATGCGCGGAATTCTTCGGCGCAATCGACCAGCTGCTGTTTAGTTAGCATAAAGACACCGTCGCCGCCGTTTTCAAATTCAAGCCAGGTGAACGGGATCTCAGGATATTGATCCATCAGATGCACCATACTGTTGCCTACTTCGCAGATCAGCACACCGTTATCGGTCAGGTAATCCGGCGCACAGGCCAGAATGCGACGGGTCAGTTTCAGACCATCGCTGCCGGAAGCCAGACCCAGAACCGGCTCGTGGCGATATTCCTGCGGCAGGTCAGACATGTCTTCTTCATCGACATACGGCGGATTCGTCACGATCAGGTCGTACTGCAACGCAGGCAATTCGCGGAACAGGTCGGAGCGGATTGGCGTCACCCAGTTTTCGATGCCGTGCGTGTCGATATTGCGCTCGGCCACGGCCAGCGCATCGGCAGAAATGTCTACCGCATCCACTTCGGTTTCAGGGAATGCGTAAGCACAGGCAATAGCGATACAGCCACTGCCGGTACACATATCGAGAATGTGCTGCGGCTTATCCTGCAAAATCCCTTCGAAGCGGTTGTTGATAAGCTCACCAATCGGCGAACGTGGCACCAGAACGCGCTCATCGACATAAAACTCCATGTCGCAGAACCAGGCTTTGTTGGTCAGATAGGCGACCGGAACACGTTCGTTGACGCGGCGGATCACGCGCTCAACGATGAGGTGGCGCTCGCTGGAAGTCAGACGCGCGGTGTGCATATCCTCAGGAATGTCCAGCGGCAAAAACACGCTTGGCAAAACCAGCTGCACTGCTTCGTCCCACGGGTTATCGGTGCCGTGACCGTAATAGACATTGGCCGCGTTCAGGCGGCTGACGGTCCAGCGCAGCATATCCTGAATGGTATGCAGTTCACTGACGGCTTCGTCGACGAAAATTTTGTCCAATTTTATTCTCCAGGCAGTGCACGGGTTTTTAACAGACGTTTAACCCATTATTTGCCGCATAGTTTGCCACGAAGCCCGCCACAAATCAGCAGCTAGTCAACGCACTTGCGCGAAGTCTCGAAGAATTTAACCCTGAGTTTTCTTTAAACCGCAGGGCGGCGGAAGGTACACTGTGTTTATTGAGCGAAAATGACGATGAAATGATGAAGAAAAAGCACCTGCTCAGCCCGGAAGAAACCGCGTTATTCCGCGAGGCTGTACCGGGCGTCAAGCGCCTGAAAAACGATACAATTACGCACCGCCCCCGGCGAAAAAAGGTGGCAGAGTTATCACCTAAAAAGCTGATTCAGGAGCAGGTGGACGCGAGTTATTATTTTTCTGATGAATTCCAGCCGATGTTGCAGGAAGAGGGACCGGTCAGGCATATCCGCCCTGATGTCAGCCATTTTGAATTGAAAAAATTACGCCGCGGGGATTATTCACCCGAGCTGTTTCTCGATTTACACGGGTTAACACAGAAAGAAGCCAAACAGGAACTGGGCGCGCTGATCGCCGCCTGCCGCCGCGAGCATGTGCATTGCGCCTGCGTCATGCACGGTCACGGCAAACATATTCTCAAGCAACAAACGCCTTTATGGCTGGCGCAGCATCCTGACGTCGAAGCCTTCCATCAGGCACCGAAAGAACTCGGCGGCACCGCTGCCCTGCTGGTGCTGGTGGAACTGGACGACAAAATCAGCTGAACCCACCCGATTTCAGAAACGAGAAAGGCACAGCCGGAGCTGTGCCTTTCTTTTGTCTGTCGCTGAGCTGTCTGTCTCAGAACAGATCCCCTAAAAAATTCGAATTGCAGGACTAAACCTGCTTGCAGCGGCCCCTTCAGGGGCGAAGCCGCAGGCTGAGTAACGCGGCAAGAAAAATGATCCCGATAAGCTTACTCAGGTAAGCGATTCGGGTAATTTATCGCAGCCAACGCATCTGCAATGCGAAGTATGACAGGGATTATACTTTGGCCATCACCTGGCACGGGCTGAACTGCCAGTCAAAAGTGCCTTGCCCGGTTTCACCGTTCAGCTCGACGCTGGCCATGGCTGAGGTGGCAAACATCGGCGGACAAACGCCCGGACACAGTTCTGCAACCAGATAACCGACCAGTGGCAGATGGGATACCACCAGCACAGCGCTGACGCCGGTCAGCGCCAGATGTTGCAGCTCACTGGCGACCAGAGCAGGATCACCGCCCGGCGTCAGTTCCTTGAGAACATCAATATCTACGTTTTCAGGCAGAGACAGACACTGGCGAACTTTTTCAAGCGTCTGCTGCGCACGCAGGTACGGACTGACCAGAACGCGATCAATTTTGACACCACGGCCATTAAGCCAGGCCGCCATATGTACTGATTCGTCACATCCGCATTCGCTTAACGGGCGAACTGAATCGCTTGCAGCTTCGAGAACTGCATCACCGTGACGCATAATTACAACTTGCATATTGCACCGCTTTTGTTAACAAAAATAGCGCTATACAGAAACGCCGTGCGTGCTGTATTACCCATTGCCCAGCTGTTTTTCATCATGTTTCAAATGACCTTTCTCATTACAAGATAGCTGTAAGGCAGTACATCCACTTAACCGGCTGTGCCCACATGCTTTGCATGGTAAGTATCAGCGGTCGGGCATTTTGCCTGAAAGTTCACGTAAAGAAAACGCTGTTTTTTACACCAACACTTACTGCTTGTAAACTGCTCAGGCGATTATTTAACCACTCGGGTTGTAGATCAACCGGTTGGGATCGTTTCTGTACAAAGTCAGTCCCACCATAAAAAAGATCCCGCAGGCCTTCGGCTGGCCACAAGCAGGATCTATTCCAGATTCCCGCGAAACTCAGAAATAAGCAGTGACAGCAGTCACACTTTGCTGACCTTTTCGCTTACTTCGCCTGCCAGACCTTCTGCCGGAAAACAATACTCACCCTGCTCCGCCCGGCGTACCAGCCCTTCGCAAGGCTTGAAATGTTCGCCATAGCGCTGCGCCAGCTGTTCCAGCGTTTTCACCATGTTCGCTGCACCGAGTGTATCGATGTAACGGAACGGCCCCCCCCTGAATGGCGGGAAGCCGATACCAAACACCGCACCCAGGTCGCCATCCCGCGCACTGCGGATAACCTGCTCATCCAGACAACGCACCGCTTCGTTAAGCATCAGCATGACGCAGCGCTGCGCGATGTCTTCTTCTGACAGCTGCGCTTTCGGCGTCACGTTCAGCAACCGGTAAATCGTGGGATCGACCTGTTTCTGTTTCGACGCGCGGCCTTTTTGCCCGTAAAGATAGAAACCTTTGCCGTTCTTACGCCCTTTACGATCGTCTTTCAGCACCGCATCAAAACCTGATGGCGCGGCGAAACGCTCGCCAAACGCCTCTACCAGAATCGGGCTGATTTTCGTGCCGACATCGATACCGACCTCATCCAGCAACTGTATCGGCCCGACCGGGAATCCGAAATTCACCAGCGCTTTATCGATGTGATCGACAGGTTCTCCGGCCAGCAGACAGCGCGCCGCCTCATTGATATAAGGTGCAAGAATGCGGTTTACATAGAATCCGGCGCTGTCGCCCACTACAATCGCTGTTTTCCCCTGTTTCTTCGCCAGGGAAACGGTGGTCGAAATGGTCTGCGCACTGGTTCCCGCATGGGGAATGACTTCCACCAGCGGCATTTTATCCACCGGACTAAAATAGTGCAGGCCGATCACCTGTTCAGGCCGGCTGGCCTGCTCTGCAATCTTATGGATGGGCAGTGAAGAGGTATTTGAAGCAAAGATAGTGTGCGGAGCGGCATTTTTCTCGATTTCCGCCACCATCGACTGTTTGAGCGATAAGTCTTCAAAGACTGCTTCCACCACGATATCAATCTGCGCAAAGCCGCTGTAATCCGTGGTGCCGGAAATCAGCATCATCTGCCGTTGCTGCTCGTTGCGGGTCAGCCTGCGGCTGCGTACCTTTTTCTCCAGCAAATCCCAGCTGTATTTCAGCGCATGACGGATGCCTTCCTGATTGATGTCTTTGATGCGCACCGGCAAACCGGCTTTGGTCGCGGTCACGTTGGCGATACCACCGCCCATCAGCCCGCCACCCAGAATACCGACGCGCCGCACCGGCAGCGGTTGCGCATCGCCACCCTTTTCTTTTTTCAGCGCGGTGGAGGCGAAAAACAGGCCGCGCAATGCTGCGGATTCCGGCGTCATCACCAGTTCACCAAAGGCTTTGGCTTCGGCCTGATAGCCGTTACCGCTGCCCTGATCGAGACCGGTTTTCACCACATCAATAATCTTTTCGGTCGCCGGATAATTTCCGTGCGTTTTGGCCCGCGTCTGTTTACGTACAAAATGGAACAGTACACTTTTACCCAGCGGGCCACCGGCCAGCCGCGCCTGCCACGGTAACGGCGGACGTGACTTACGCCCTTTCGCTACGCGCTCAAGCGCGGTTTGCAGCAAAATAGAATAAGGAACGGCGTCATCTACCAGCCCCATTCTCAGCGCCTGTTTCGCGCGAATGCTCCGACCGGTTAACATCATATCCAGCGCTTTCGTCGCGCCGATTAAGCGCGGCAGACGCTGCGTCCCGCCAGAACCCGGCAGCAAGCCAAGCTGGACTTCCGGCAGGCCAAGTTGCGTTTTGTCATCAAGCGAACAGACGCGCGAATGGCACGCCAGCGCCAGCTCAAGTCCGCCGCCCAGACAGGCGCCGTGGATGGCAGCAACGACGGGGACTGGAAATGAGGCAATCTGCGACATCACCGTCTGACCTTTTTGCGCCAGATTGCTGGCTTCAGCCGCGGTCTTGCAGCCCGATATCATGGTGATATCCGCACCCGCAATAAAAGAGTCGGATTTGCCGGAAACCAGTACCAGCCCTTTCAGATTCGGATATTGCTGGGTTTTTTGCAAAATGGTACAGATTTGCTCTGCAAATTCAGCCTTTAGGGTATTCACTTTCTCGCCGGGAACGTCGATGGTGATAATTCCGACATGCTCCGCTGTAAACATCAGTGAGAAAGCAGAAACCGGTTCTGCCGGAATGATTTCCGGAATGTTTGGGTTTTCCATATTGTCTCTCATTGCGCTGCCTCCAGGATCATCGCTGCGCCCAGACCACCGGCGGCACAGGCCGTTGTCAGCCCGTATTTTCCGCCACGACGGCGTAATTCGTGCAATGTCTGCGTAATCATTCGCGCGCCGGTAGCGGCAAAAGGGTGCCCGTAGGCCAGAGAACCGCCCAGAACGTTAAATTTATCCCAGTCTATTTCACCAACTGCCTGACTGCGCCCGAGTTTTTCGCGGGCAAATTCATCACTGGCTAACATTTTGATATTCGCCAGCGTCTGCGCCGCGAACGCTTCGTGCATATCGATAAGATCTAAATCCCCCAGCGTCAGTCCTGCACGATCCAGCGCCAGCGGCGTCGCGTAAGCGGGCCCGAGAAGCATGTCTTCCCAGACGTCGATGGCGGCAAACGCAAAACTTTTCAGGTAGCCGAGCGGTTCCAGACCGAGCTCACGCGCCCGCGATTCACTCATCATTAATACCGCTGCCGCGCCGTCGGTCAGCGGCGTGCTGGTCGCGGCGGTCACAGTGCCATGCTTGCGATCAAATGCCGGACGCAATTTGGCGTATTGCCCGATTTCGGAATTCAGGCGGATGTTGTTGTCTTTTTGCAGCACTTCACGGTAAGGCGGGATCTGTGCGGCCATTACCTGAGAATTCAGATAGCCCTGTTCCCACGCCTCTGCCGCCAGGGTGTGCGAACGGTGCGCGAGTTCATCCTGCTGCTGGCGGGAAATATTATGGCTTTTCGCCATCTGTTCAGCGGTATCACCCATGCGCAGGCCGGTGGAATACTCAGCCACCGCAGGCGGTACCGGCATCAGGTCGCGCAGTTTTAGTTTGCTGAAAATGGACAGACGCTGCGACAAAGTGCGCGCTTTATTGACATCCACCAGCGCACGGGCGAGGCGTTTGCTGACGCCAATCGGCAGTACCGAAGAGGAATCGGCTCCGCCCGCAATGCCTACGCTGATGGTGCCGCTCATAATGCTTTCCGCGACGTTGGCGACGGCCTGAAAACTGGTGGCGCAGGCACGCGATACGCTATAAGCGTCAGTGGAGACATTCATACCGGTGCCGAGCACGATTTCGCGTGCAATGTTTGGCGCTTCCGGCATCTGCACCACCTGACCGAATACCAGCTGATCGATGACCTTCGGGTCGATCCCACTTTTCGCCAGTAATTCACTGACCACTATTTTGCCCAGATCCACAGCGGGGATGCCGTGATAGGCGGTGGCCTGTTTGGCGAATGGCGTGCGCAAACCATCGACAATCGCAATGCGATCCCCTTCACGCGTGACCAGTGGAATGACTTTGTTCATACAAGCTCCTGAAGAAATAGGGTCTTAAGAGGTCAGACCTGATAACTCAGTTTTAACTATGTATTTACATTTGGCAAAGCGAAAGGCTATGAAGTGAGAGCAACTGCAAATTTTTTAGAATCAGAACAAGAAGAAACGAAGCAGGAAGGAATTTCAGGCAAAAAAATACCGCTTAGATAAGCGGTATTTCTGACAAAGCAGGGATTAGCGCAGCGCGAGCTGGAAGATCATGGTTTCTGCCTGGCAGCTGAAAGTGAAATCGATGTTCAGCTCAACGCCGCCATCCACTTTTTCCATACGGCTTTTGATTTCGCATGGCTCAGATTCAACGCCACGTGCGCGTTCAGTCAGGGCTTCCAGCGTTTCTTTGGCCTGTGCTTCGTTTTCAAAAACGCGGCTGTAAGAAGCGGTGCAATCGGTGTTGTCCATGATGGTACCCACATCAACACAGCAGCAAGCCGCAGTTTCTTCAGCGCCGCATTTGTTGATGGAGTGCAGAGGTTGGGTGGATTTAGAGGACATGGTTACGTCAGACATAATTTTCTCCTCGGCATCAACGGCAACGTCCACCGTCTGGCCTGTTTGCGAATAAAGTTTTATTTCCAGCCTGCATTTTACGCCACCGTTCTGACAACACACTAGCACTTACTTAATATGTGCCTTTGGAGTGATCCAGATCACGTATATGTAAGTAATCGATTAAAAGTAAGTCATCGTTCTCACTTTAGCGTTTCTTAATTGAACTTTTATTGTTGGTTTTTTGTTAAGTGGATCCAATTTCTCGCATCATTTTATAAATATCAATGAAACATCATTGCAACTACACCACAGGTCAGACCTATACTTCGCTCACTGGTCTGATTTGTCAGACTGCTAACGAACCCTACAATCCCGCGCTCATTGTTACTTGATGTAACATTGTTTGATAAAAAACATAAAATTGAGGTTTTGGTCATGAACCAGAAAAACCTGTTAAAAAAATCAGCTCTGGCAGCTGCAGTGGCAATTGTTTCCTCCAACGTATACGCAGCAGGTTTTCAGTTAAATGAATACACTGCCGCTGGTTTAGGCCGTTCCTTCTCCGGCGAAGGTGCCATCGCTGACACAGCAGCGTCCGGTAGCCGCAACCCGGCAACCATGACCATGTTTAACCGCCCGGCGTTTTCTATGGGCGCAATCTACGTCGATCCTGACGTAAACATCACCGGCAAATCACCGGTCACTGGCGCAAGTACAGATGCGAATAACATCGCACCAAGCCAGTGGGTCCCAAATATTCACTTTATTATGCCGCTGGATGATCAGTGGGCGATCGGCGCATCCGCAACGTCTAACTACGGTCTGGCGACAGAATTTAACGATAATTACCCGGCTGGCCCGATTGGCGGGGAAACCGATCTGACGACAATCAACACTAACTTAAGTGTTGCTTACCGTTTGAACCAGAATTTCAGCTTCGGTGTGGGCTTTGATGCCGTCTACGCGAAAGCAAAAATCACCCGCACAGCCGGTGAGCTGTTACCACTGAAAACCGGTGGTCAGGTTCCTTCAGATACCGAAGCCGCCAAGCTTAAAGGCAACGAATGGGGCTATGGCTGGAACGCGGGTATCCTCTATGAAGTGGATGATAACAACCGTTACGGCTTTACCTATCGTTCAGAAGTGAAAGTCGACTTTGACGGCGAATACCGCAGCAACCTTCCTCAGGTTCTGGGCGGCACCGGCGGTCAGACCGTTCCGGGCGCGTTAACCCTGAACCTGCCAGAAATGTGGGAATTGTCCGGTTATAACCGCGTAGCGCCAAAATGGGCGGTTCATTACAGCCTGGCCTATACCAGCTGGAGCCAGTTCCAGGAGTTGAAAGCTACCGGCACTAACGGCCAGACCTTATTCCAGAAAGATGAAGGCTACCATGACGCATACCGCATCGCGTTGGGTACCACGTATTACTACGATGAGAACTGGACCTTCCGTACCGGTGTTGCCTTCGATGATAGCCCGGTTCCGGCAGATAACCGCACCATTTCAATCCCGGATCAGGACCGCTTCTGGGTGTCCGCCGGTACCACTTACGCCTTCAACAAAGATGCTTCCGTTGACGTCGGTATCTCCTATATGCACGGTCAGACCGTCAATATCAGCGAGAAAGTGGCGAACGGCGTTCCGAACTATGAATTCCAGGCTAAAGGGACCGCAATGCTGTACGGCGCGAACTTTAACTATAATTTCTGATGAACTGACTATCACTTCTGATGAACTGATTACCGCTGCTGATGCACTGAATTCGCAGAAGTCAGAGATGAAAAAAGCGCCGAAAGGCGCTTTTTTTATGTCTCATGAAACGTTATTCCGAGTCGATATCTTTCAGGTCGCCCTGAATCAATGCCGCATTCGGGTTTTCCTGTGGCGTCAGCTGACCGCCTTTTGCCAGGAAATCGTGATGCTGGAAATAAGCTTCACGGATAAACAGATACGGATCAGAGGAGTTACGGATCAGGCCATCGGAATCGAGCAATTCTGCACGGGTTTCGACGCCTTCCAGCACCCATTTACCGGCTGACATCCAGAACGTCAGATAGCTGAGCATCGGATATAAATCATCCACCAGGTCGCCACCTTCATCACGCACCGTCGCGCTGCCGTAACCTGGCAGAACCACATACGGACCGTAACCGACACCGTAATGACCGAGCGTACTGCCGAAGCCCTGCGCTTCTTCGCGCGCCAATTTCGGGTTCGCCATACCGGCCACGTCGATCAGACCGCCCATCCCGAGAAGTGTATTCAGGAAGAAGCGGTTGAAGTGAATCGCTGCACGGTACGGATCACCTTTAAGCAAGGAGTTGACCATGCTGGCGGGTTCATCGAGGTTGCTAAGGAAGTTACTGGTCCCGTTACGCGCCGGTTGTGGCACGTAATCCCGCCATGCGACGGCAACAGGCCGCACAAGGTACGGATCCATATAGTTATAGTTGAAGTCGAACATTGCACGGTTGAAACCTTCCAGCGGATCAGAACGTCCTTTTGGTTCGCTGTCCGATGATCCGGACGTGCCGGCACAACCGACCAGCAAAACTGTCGCAAACGCCAGCCCAGTCAGGCGTAAGTTCATGGATATCTCCCTGTTTTTGATCGTCGGTTCCTGATTAAGGAACCTGCTGATTAATCTCAATGCTGACCTGCCCGTTACCGGCAAAATGAGTCAGCGGACTGTCGCCGTACCAGTCACCTGTGGCCGGTGTTGCCAGACCATTTTGTGAAATACGAACGCGTACTTTTAATTGCTGCAGTGAAGAAAGCAAGCGTTCCGGCATCATCGCGTTGCTATCATCGACGGTAATCGCCAGCGGGAAGCGGCTCAGCGGCAGCTTTTTAACCGCAACCGGCACCGGACTGGTTCCATCAGTCACCGAAATAAAGACCGTGCCATCCTGTGGAAGTTTCTGCTGAGCAGCAGAAGAAAGCGTAACGTTGACAGCCAGTTTAACCTGATCAAGACCGGCTTTCTGTTTTGCCTGCGCAATGCTTGCACGCACCATCTCAAGACGTTTATCACTGGCCGGAAGAATCTTCAGCATAACTTCCCACGCGCCAATGGCTTGCGGGTAATGACCCTGTTCATATTCATTATAGGCCAGCAGACTTAACACACGCAGATCGCCCTGAGATTTTTCCAGCATACTGCGTAAAAGATTGCCACCGGTAAGGTTATCTTGCGGATCAGACGATCGTGTCAGTACTTCGGCATAACCGAGCTTTACCGACATATCATTCGGCGCAAGCTGATATGCATGCGCGTAGGCCTGCGTCGCGGTCGCGGCATTATTGAGCGCCATCCCTACGCGGCCGAGCATCACCCAGTCCTGCACATTATCCGGATTGGCCTGTAAATCGGTACGCAATCCGAGCCCTAAATCCTGCACATCCGTGGCGGTCAGCGGCGCACTGTGGTCATCGGCAATTCGGTGGCGTAAATCAGGCATATGCTGCATCACCTGATTCCATGCGCTCACCTGCCCCAGACCACCGGCGTAGAGATACAAACCCAGCGTAATAATGACCAGCAAAATCGCACCGGGCACCAGCGTCCAGCGGCCAATGGGTTGGGTAGCAGCAGGCGCCTGGCCATCAGGAATATCGGTCAGTAAGTTTTCCTGCAATTCCTGAATATGCGCAGGACGTTCATCCACCACGCCCTGCGCTTCGTCTTCTTCCAGCTCACTCAAACGGTGATGATAAAACGCTTTATTCAGTGCATCTCGGGAAGTGTGTTCCGAGCGGTCGCCACGAATAACCGGCACAATAAACAGCGCCAGTGCAATCACCAGCATCACTACAATGCACAGCCAAAAAATACTCATGATCCTTTCCTGTCGCTGTCTTTAAGTAACTGCGCCAGGCGCTGTCTCTCTTGTTCTGACATTTCTTCGGTCGTATTTCGCAAACGCACTTCGCCACGGCGCGAACGCATAAAAATCATGCCTGCACCGATAATGACCACCAGCACCGGCCCGAGCCACAAAATAAAGGTGGATGGCGTAACCGGCGGTTCGTAGGTCACAAAGTTGCCGTAACGCGCGACCATGTAATCCACGATTTGCTGTTTGTTCTGGCCCTGCTGAAGGAGCTGAAAAACTTTGGTGCGCATGTCCGCAGCGATAATCGAATCCGACGCCGCAATATTGGTGTTCTGGCATTTCGGGCAGCGCAGCTGGGCCGTGATATCGCGGTATTCCTGCTCCTGAGCCGGAGAGGAAAACTGATAAGTATCAATGGCCGCAAAGACGCTGAAGCTCAGCATCATGCCCAGCAGCAGCGCAGGCAGTGAAGAAATCAGCTTCATGCGTTGCCTCCGTATTTTTTGTACAGCGGTAACACTTCGTTCTGCCAGACTTTTTCATTCAAATCACCGGCATGGCGATAACGGATAATGCCCTGACCGTCGATCAGGAACGTTTCCGGCGCGCCGTAGACCCCGAGATCTAATCCCAGCATGCCGTCGCCATCGTAAAGACTCAGCATGTAAGGATTGCCCAGCGTATTCAGCCAGTTCACCGCTTTCTGCCGGTCATCTTTGTAGTTCAGGCCCACAACGCGCACGCCCTTCGCCGCCAGCGTGTTGAGATAATCATGTTCAGCGCGACAGGTCGGACACCACGTAGCCCAGACGTTAAGCAGCATGGGTTTGCCATCGCGCAGCACGGACTGATCGTAGGTTTTTCCGGCCTGTGCCAGTGATTCCAGTTTGAACACCGGCACCGGTTTGCCGATCAGCGCCGATTCCAGCAGCGTCGGATCGTCACCGTTGGCATTGCGCGTCAGTTGCACTAAAAATGCTGCCGCCAGCGCCAGGAATAAGATCAGCGGAATAAAGAGGAGTTTACGGTTCATGCTTCTTCAGCCTCCGCCAGACCTTGTTTCTTGAGTTTTTTGCTCATGCGGTAACGTGGATCGAGAATACACAGCACGCCGCCTGCCGCCATAAAGATGCCGCCCAGCCAGATCCAGCGGACAAACGGTTTGTAGTACAAACGCACCGCCCACGAGCCGTCGTCCATCTCTTCACCGAGCGCCGCATACAGGTCGCGCGCCAGATTGCCGTCGATAGCCGCTTCGGTCATCATGCTGCGCGCCACGCTGTAGAAGCGTTTTTCAGCATGCAGCGTGGTGACTTTTTTGCCGTTCTGCGTGACATCAATATTCGCCTCACCGCCGGTATAGTTCGGGCCGGTGATGTCGCGAACATCGCGGAAGATAAAGTGGTAATCATGAATATCGACGGTATCGCCGGACTTCATGCGCACATCACGTTCAACGCTGTAATTCTGGCTAAACGCGATGCCGATAACCGTGACCGCCACGCCCAGATGACCGAGCACCATGCCCCAGTGACTGCGGGAAAGCTTGGTCAGACCGCGCCAGAACGAGTGACGATGAGTGGCGCGTTCGTGCAGTTCCATCAGCGTCAGCACAATCACCCACACCGACATCAGCAGACCGACCACGGTCATGCCGACAATTTTGTCCTGCAACAACCACGGCAGAAGAATCGACAACACCAGCGTCACCACTAAGGCAAAGCCCAGACGACGCCACAGTTTGCTCGGTTCATCACGACGCCAGCGCACCAGGGGTCCTATCCCTAGCAGCAGCGCCAGCGGTGCCATCAGCCAGGTAAACATGGTATTGAAGAACGGTTCGCCGATAGAAATACTGCCCAGCCCGAGCTGTTTATGAATGAGCGGCAACAGCGTACCGAGCAGCACCACCAGCATTGCTGCAACCAGCAGCACGTTGTTGCCGAGCAGATAGCTTTCGCGGGAATGTAACTCATGACGGCTTGGCGCACGCACCGAATTGCCCTTAAAGGCATAAAGCAGCAGCGAGCCGCCGATCACTATCACCAGATACGCGAGAATAAACATGCCGCGCGCCGGATCCGAGGCAAACGAGTGAACCGAAACCAGCACGCCGGAACGCACCAGGAAAGTCCCCAGCAGACACAGCGAGAAGGCGGTGATCGCCAGCAGCACGGTCCAGGCTTTAAAGGTGCCGCGTTTTTCGGTCACGGCCAGCGAATGGATAAGCGCCGTACCGGCCAGCCATGGCATAAAGGAAGCGTTCTCAACCGGATCCCAGAACCACCAGCCACCCCAGCCTAATTCGTAATATGCCCACGCGGATCCGAGCACGATACCGATGGTCAGAAACACCCACGCGGCCTGTGTCCACGGACGTGACCAGCGCGCCCACGCGGTATCCAGTCGTCCGGCCATCAGGGATGCAATCGCAAACGCGAACGCCACGGAGAAACCGACGTAACCCATATACAGCAATGGCGGGTGGAAAATCAGCCCGATATCCTGCAACACCGGATTCAGGTCACTGCCATCTACCGGGAAATTAGGCAGCGAACGGATAAACGGATTAGACGTCAGCAGGATAAACAGCAGGAACCCGCCGGTGATCATCCCCATGACGGCCAGCACGCGCGCCACCGCATCCTGCGGCATACGGCGGCTGAAAAGCGCCACGGCGAGCGTCCAGCAACTGAGCAATAATACCCAAAGCAGCAGCGAGCCTTCGTGCGCGCCCCAGGTAGCCGCGACGCGGTAATACACCGGCAAATGGGTGTTGGAGTTGTTGGCGACATACGCGACCGTAAAATCATTCACCACAAAAGCATGAACCAGAATGGCAAACGCCAGCACGATGCAGGCAAACATGCCGTAAGACAACGGACGCGCCATCGCCATCATCCGGTTATCCTGCCGCGCCGCGCCCCATTGCGGGTAAATACTCAGTAAAACCGCCAGACCTAATGCCAGACAGAGTGCAAATGTTCCCAGTTCCGGCATCATGAGCGGTCATTTCCTTTATCGTTACCCACATAAGCCGAAGCCGGCCCTTTGTGGTTTTCTTTCATGGCGTCGGCAACTTCCGGCGGCACATATTTTTCGTCGTGTTTCGCCAGAACCTGAATGGCATTCACCACATTTCCCGGCTCCATCACGCCCTGCGCCACCACGCCCTGCCCTTCACGGAACAGATCCGGCAGGATGCCGTTGTAGGTAACAGCAATCGCGCCGCGTGCGTCATAAATTTTGAAACTCACCTGCAGGCTTTTCGGATCACGCTTCACCGAACCGGGCATCACCATGCCGCCGATACGCAGGCGCTGGCCGACCGTCGGCATCTCATGGTTCTCGCCTTTGCCTTGCAGGATTTCACTGGGTGTATAAAACAAATCAATATTCGAGCGCAGCGCGTACATCACCAGTGAAATGCTCAGACCAAGGCCAATCAGCACCACCAGCGCCAGCGACAAACGCTTTTTACGACGTGGATTCACAATAACTTCTCCGGGGAAGTGTCCGGTTCCAGCGCTGACGTCTGTGCGCCTTGCTGTTTTTTAGACTGAGACTGACTAATACGCTTTTCGCGTGCCTGACGGCGGCGAACTTCATCGAGGATCTGACGACGCTGAATAAAGGTATGCGCCACCAGCGCAATCAGGGAAATCAGCGTCGCCGCGACCGACAGCCAGACATAAAATGCATAGCCGCCCATCGCAAAGAAATCATGCCAGCTGGAAAATGCAGGGCTCATCCGCGGCGCTCCTTATTCACAAGACCGGCCACCCACGGGCGCAGACGTTCCTGAACCAGAATCAGGTTGCGCAGGCGCATCAGTGTCAGGGTAATAAAGAAGAAGAGGTAACCGAATATCGCCCAGCGCAGCGGATAACGCATGCTCGGGTCGATGGTTTGCTGCATGTTGGTCGAGCCCTGATGCAGCGTGTTCCACCACTGTACGGAGTAATGGATGATAGGAATGTTCACCACGCCAACCAGCACCAGAATACCGGCGGCACGCCCGGCCAGACGGCGGTCGTCGAAGGCGTTATATAAGGCAATCACGCCAAGATAGAGGAACAGTAACACCAGTTCGGAGGTCAGGCGCGCATCCCATACCCACCAGGTGCCCCACATCGGTTTGCCCCAGGCGGAGCCGGTGACCAGCGCAATAAAAGTGAAAACAGCACCGACCGGCGCCATCGCGGACACCACCATATCGGACATTTTCATCTGCCACACCAGGCCGATAAATGCCGCAATCGCCATCGAACTGTAAATGCCCATCGACCAGATCGCCGCCGGAACATGGATATACATAATCCGGTAACTGTTACCTTGCTGATAATCCGGCGGTGCATAACCAAAGCCCCACACCCAGCCGATCAGCAGGCAGGCAATACCCAAAATTCCGAGCCAGGGAATGAACCGGCCACAGACGTGGTAAAGCCGTTCAGGCCTTGCGAGTTGATGTAACCATTTCCACATTGTTATCGTTGCTCACTATAAAATGTCACTGTGTGATGCCGTGGGCCTCATCGGGCTCTTATGCGGTCAGTATGAAATCATCCGCAGTTATTATCGGCGTCTCTATTGTTCACTATAGAGAAGTGTGATGTTAGTCAAAGGTTGCGCTTTTTCTTCTCTATTGTAACGACACGTAAAATAATTCTGTGTTAAGGGCTTAGCGGGTCAGTGGATACTTACCCGCAGCGCAGCGGCGGTGGCGAATGGAGTTAACGTCGCACTCCCCGCCAGCATCGCACCGAGAATGGCCAGATAGCCGCCAATCGGCATCGACATTGACGCCGCATCAATCGCGCCGGTGGCAAAAATCAGCACCGGAATATAGAGCGGCAACACCAGCAGACTGAGCAGCACGCCGCCCTTGCGCAGCCCGACAGTCAGCGCCACGCCAATCGCGCCGATAAAACTCAGCGTCGGCGTACCCAGCAAAATCGTCAGCGCGACGGCTTTCCAGGTTTCAAAATCCAGTGAAAGCAGCAAAGCAATCAGCGGGGAAAGGATAAGTAACGGCAAACCGGTCACCACCCAGTGAGCACATACTTTCCCCAGAACCGTGAGTGCCAGCGGCGAAGGCAGCAATAACAGCTGCTCGAGCGTGCCATCGAGATAGTCATCGCGGAACAACCTTTCCAGCGCCAGCAAAGAAGACAGCAGCGCCGCCACCCAGACGATACCGGGTGCAATTCGCGCCAGCAGTTTCGGCTCAGGGCCAATTCCCAGCGGGAACAGCGTGATGACTATCAGGAAAAACCACAGGGGGTTGATGATTTCAGCACTTTTGCGAAAGGCAATTTTCAGCTCGCGGCTCAGAACCTGAGTAAACATTCCGTTTATTTTCCTTTCGCGTCACGCCAGCTCAGCGCTGGTCAGACGAATTTTGCGCACATCGCGGTTAACGCCCTGTAAATCCTGATGCGTGGTCAGCAAGACCATTCCGCCCTGCTGCGCGTGTTGTTCAAACAGTTCTATCAGCGTGGCAACACCCTGCTTATCAATGGCGGTCAGCGGCTCATCAAGGATCCAAAGCGGAGCCTCGCTCAGCCATAAACGCGCCAGCGCGACACGCCGCTGCTGACCGGCGGACATCTGCGCCACCGTGACATCTTCATAACCCAGCAATCCGACATTTTCTAACGCCTGATAAATAGCGTCAGCACCGGTTGTCCCATTTACGGACTGCCCGCTGATAGACAGATAAAAGGCAAGGTTTTCATACGCAGTAAGCACTGACTTCACGCCAGGGTGATGGCCGAGATACAGAAGCTGCTGATGGAAAACGTCGCGCTGGCGGCGGGTATTCACGCCCTGCCAGCGGACCTCACCGACTTCCGGGGAGGACAGTCCGGCAAGAATTCGCAGTAAACTGGTTTTACCGGCGCCGTTGCGGCCTTCGATTTGCACCATTTCACCCGGTTCGATCGTGAAACTTAAGCCGCTAAACAAGGTTCGCTCATCGCGTACACAGCTCAGGTTAAGGGCTTCAAACATGGTGATGTCTCTCATTTTTCACAAGCGCGCATCATATCACAGGCGTCAGGCGCGACGCAGCTTACGGGCCCACAGTTTACAGGGTTGAAAACCCTGAAATCCAGCAAACAATCCGCAAAATGTCCCATAGGGTTCAGGGGTTAATGGTTTGTAACTTTTTTGTATATCTCATCATAATCTCCACACCTCGCCTATGCTTACCTCAGACCTTGTTTACCACCATTTTGAACGGCTTTTGGGGAATAAAGATGGACGAAGAAAAACAACATTCCGACATTAAAGATGTCGACAGCGACGAACATTCTCAGGGCAAGAAGATCGAAACCGGAGAAGATAATTTACCGTCGAAAGCGGCGGCAGTGCATGAAGTCATCCGCATGGAAGGCGAAAAAGAACTTGAGCGTGACGGACAGGCTTTGCTGTGGTCCGCGATTGCAGCCGGGCTTTCGATCAGCGCTTCGCTGATGGCCAAAGGCATTCTGCACGCCCGTCTGCCCGACAGTCCCGAACGTTTCTTCATCGAAAACATCGGTTATACCGTCGGGTTCATAATCGTCATCATGGCGCGCCAGCAGCTGTTTACTGAAAATACCGTCACCGCCGTATTGCCTGTCATGCAAAAACTGACCGGCAAAAACGTCCTGCTGTTGCTGCGCCTGTGGGGCATCGTGCTGGCGGGTAACGTCATCGGCGGCGGGCTGGCCGCGCTGGTCTTTCATCTGGTGCCCTTCTTTGATTCCGCCACCGACCAGGCGTTTCGCACCATCAGCCTGGAGATCATGGAGAAAGACCCCGAAGGCATGTTCGTCGGCGGCATGGTATCCGGCTGGCTGATTGCCACGATGGTGTGGATGATCCCCTCAGCCGGAGCAGCCAAACTGTGGGTGATTATGCTGATGACGTACATGGTGGCGATTGGCGACCTGACGCATATCGTGGTCGGATCGGTCGAAGTACTCTATCTGGTGTTCTCGGGCGCCATCCCCTGGTACGAATTTATCTGGCCATTCGCCCTGCCGACGCTGGCCGGAAACATCTTCGGCGGCACCTTTATCTTCGCGCTGATAAGCCATGCGCAGATCCGTAACGACATGAGTAATCAGAAGAAAGCCAAAGCCAAGAAAGAGGAAATGGAAGCGGCAAAGAAAGAGGCTGCAAAACCCTGACTGGCGACGAAACGACCAAACAGACGGCTAACGCCTTATTATTGGGAGAAAAACGAGTATACTACGCGGGCGCTTTCCACAGGCGTCCGTGTCTCCTTAGTTAAACGGATATAACAAGCCCCTCCTAAGGGCTAGTTACAGGTTCGATTCCTGTAGGGGACACCATTAAGTCATTTCACATCACTTCAGCTCACTTCAAAAACCCAGTAATACCAAGCCTCTCAGCAAATTCATACGTTAAGTAGCTTTCATATCTCTTCATGACAATACAGTGTCATGATGGTATAAATGATGGTACTCATCAGTTCGATATCCAGATACCATCATTTTGCCTCTCAAGGGGTACACATATGGCTATAAATGAGCTTTCCCCCAAACAGATCGAGAATGCCAAACCACAGAATGCCGATTACAAGTTAACCGATGGTGGCAGCTTGTATTTGTTGGTAAAAAAAGCTGGTGGTAAATATTGGCGTATGAATTATCGTTTCGACGGCAAGCAAGCGACATTAGCGTTAGGTGTTTATCCAGATGTGCCGCTGGCAGCAGCCCGTAAACGTCGAGATGAAGCCAGGCAACTGCTGGCCGATGGTAAAGATCCACGCGAGCTAAAAAAAGCTGAAAGCAATGAGCCAACTTCACCGTCATTTGAAACTATCGCTCGCGAGTGGCATTTCGGATCTATGGGCCATCCAGAATGGAAAGAGATCACCCGCAATAAAATACTGAGGGAGATGGAGAACCACATATTCCCTATTATCGGTAGCAAACCCATCGACAGCCTAAAAACAAGAGATCTATTGCCCTTACTTATCAGCATGAACGAACAAGGCATCGGTGCTACGACGGGGAGAGTTAAGACCACGATGAGTAGCGTTTTCCGCTATGCGGTTCAGCGTGGTGTTGTCGAGTACAATCCAGCTAATGATCTCAAAGGTGCTTTAACGAGTCCCAAAACTAAACACCGCCCTGCCCTTGCCCTGGATCGCCTACCTGAATTGATGGCTAAAACTGCAACGTATACAGGTAGACCACTCACCAGACTTGCAGTGTTACTTTCTCTACATACATTTGTACGTTCAAGCGAACTTCGGCACGCTCGCTGGGACGAGATAAATTTTGAAACTGCAATGTGGACAATCCCTGGCCAGCGAGAAGAAATTGTAGGTGTAAAATTCTCTGAACGTGGGGCTAAAATGGGCAGTGCGCATTTTGTGCCGCTATCATCTCAGGCGATGGACGTATTGAAGTCGATCAAATTTATTAGCGGTGAATACACGCTGATTTTTCCTGGTGATAGCAACCCTTATAAACCTATGAGCGAGAATACGGTTAACAAAGCGCTCCGTACTATGGGCTATGATACTCAGGCTGACGTTTGTCTACATGGTTTCCGGGCAATGGCCTGTTCAGCTTTAACCGAATCAGGATTATGGTCACGGGATGCAGTAGAACGACAAATGAGCCATCAGGAACGTAACGAAGTACGGGCAGCTTATGTTCATCTGGCGCAGCACATGCAGGAGCGCCGCCGAATGATGCAGTGGTGGTCAGACTATCTTGAAGCAAACTCTGATAAACATATTGCGCCATATGACATGACGAAATTACGGGTTGTAGGTAGTTAATCAAACATATTGAGGCTAGCCCCCCCAGGCAAAAAGCAGCAACACCTGCTGCTAGCCTCAGTTTTCATTAGGTGCGCGTATAGGTGACGTGATGACTAAAAGAGTACCTGTTCCTCTAAAAAATCAAGAAGAAGCCAGCATTTGGGAGATAAATAATCTACCGGCACTAGAATATTGTGATCTTCACCGTGCAGCCAAATTACTCGATTGCAAAGTGGATGACTTACTTCATTGGGCTGAAATTGGGGCTATCGAATTATGCTTAAAATTCAATGCATTTAGAGCATCAATAAAATCTTTTGAACTCAATACTAAATATCGAAATAATCCTAAAAGCTGGATTAAAGAAAAGATTGATTCTGGAGTTTTAAACAAATACATAACAAATGATTACAAGCAACTTAGTTTATTACAATTCATCCTTGGTCCAATAAAGATTGGCAATGATGGTAATATCGATCAGGAATACTGCATTGAAAGTTCATTTCCTTCCCCAATATGTCATATTTTTGGTTTGTGGGGTCTGATATCAAACCCACATGATAATTTGTTTTCAGTATTACAATCATCAAAAAAAGCACAAGTCACTGCATTAAACTTACAGTTAAAAGCAGCAGATGAAGAATTAACAGTAGACTCAATCCGAGTACAACCTGTTTGGTCTGAACTGTATGACGGCTTTACTGAATTAGGGAATCCTATCGGACCAGCACCTATTATTTTTATAATTACTCCTTCGGATTTATTTATCACCAGAAAGCATATTGAGCAAATTGGCCGCTATCGTGGAAAATTAATTCCTAGCTACATAAATGGCGGAGTGTATCGTCCAGAGTCGGAAGACTCCATCAAAGAACATGGGAATGTCGAAGCCTCTGCAGCGAAGAGAGAGGCGGTCTATCAAGCGGCGATTTACTGGTTAAAACATGATCCATCGGCTTGCAAAGGTAAGCGTGGCGACTTGACTATTGAGGCTTGGGCAGAAAAAATCATCTCTGAAAAAAACAATCCTAAAGCTAAGATTGAGCTTGGAATAGATAAGGTAAAACAATGCCTTAGAGTAGCCATTTCAGGGAAAAACTAATGTGGTGATAATTTATTCCACAATAAAAACAAAATGCTGCCACTGATACACGCGCATTAATCTTGCCATCATCTACCTGTCGATTACACAAGCTACATAACATGACAGGTAGGAACCTATGATTACACAACCATATCCTCACTCCGGACATGCCCGTCCACGAGCTACGGCTGACTTTCTCAAAGTCAGTACCGTCACCCTTTGGCGTTGGGAAACAAGCAAGCCTGATTTTCCAAAATCTATTCGCCTCTCTGAACGTGTCACTGTCTACGATGCAGCAGAGATCCGCTCCTGGCTGGAAGCTAAGAAACACAACTAACCCCCTGGAGTAACAACCATGAAATTGAAAAATTCTGGCTTAGCTGCCAGCGGCCAAACTCACGCAAAAAATCATGATTCTCTAATTATCGAAGACAACAAAGGTGAATCTGATGCGTAATATCGACCTTATTCACGAAGTCACTCACGCCGCTGGCGGTCGTTGGCCATCCGTACTAGCTGGCCTGAATATCGACGTACCTAATTCACCGCTCAAGCATACCGCCTGCCCCGCGTGCGGAGGAATAGATCGCTTCCGGTTCGACGACAACGGGCGCGGGGCACATATCTGCAATCAGTGTGGCGCTGGTGACGGGTTAGACCTCATTCAGAAGGTGAACCAGTGTAGTGCCACCGACGCCGCAAAGCTGGTGGCTGATGTGCTGCGTATTGATTACCGGGTAGCCGAACCCGACGAAGCAGTAGCTAGCCAACGACGGGAACAACTGGACGCAGACCACCAGCAGCGTAAACAGGAACGCCAGCAGCAGGCCGCAGCAGAAGCCATTCAACGCTGGAAAATCTTCACAGCTAAATACCAGGCACTGGATAAAAAGGCCACACCAGGCGAATCCGAATACCTAGCGGCCAAAGGGCTAGAGGGTTTCACCTTCCCGGTTCTCAGTAATGGATCCCTGTTACTGCCGTTGGTGGATGGGTCCGGCACAGTAGCTGCCGCGCAGACCATTACCCCGCAGGGTGAAAAACGCCTGCTAGCAGGTTCGGCAAAGTATGGGGCTTTCTATGCGGTAAACGCGCCAGACGCGCCGCAGAGCATTGTTATTGGTGAAGGGCTGGCAACCATATTATCCGTTCACAAGATGCGTTCTGACGCGCTGGCCGTGGCTGCGATTGATGCAGGCAATCTGCTACCCGTTGCGCAGGTAATGCGCCAGAAGTACCCACAGGCACAAATTATCATTGCCGCTGATAACGATCATCCTGCAGGTGACTCCGAAACTGGAGGCACCAACATCGGGAAAAATGCCGCTGAGAAAACTGCCAAAGCCGTTGCTGGCTGGGTTTCCATACCTCCAGTGAACTACAAATCGGACTGGAATGACTATCACAAACAATTTGGTCTGGAAGTCGCTACACAGTCGTTTACTGAATCCATGTACCAACCGCAGGGGGAAGCCGTGAAACCGCAACTACAGGCCATTGAGGGTGGCAAAAAGCGCCGCAGCAGCGAGGATTTAGATCTTTCACAGATGGCAGCGAGCCAGCGCGGTAAAGTTCTGGCTGAGTATCACGGCGATATTGCCGTTAACCCTGAGAGTGGAACCGCGTATGTATTCATGGGTTCGGTATGGGGAAAAGTCGCAGACAGTGAGCTACGCCGCACGATGGGAGCAATATTTGACCAGCGAGATACACCTTACAGTCCAAAAGGGATTGATTCGGCGATTGATGCGATGAAACTGCAAATTCCGGTTATAGGCAAACAACGCCGGGAGCTTATTGGCTTTGAAAATGGCACGTATGACCTGACAAGCGGTCAGTTTTCAGCCCATCGAGCAGATAACTGGTTGTTGAATCACAACGGCATCACGTTTACCCCGCCATATCCTGGGGAAAACCTGAAAGACCACGCACCCCACTACTATCACTGGCTGACTCATTCCGCAGGAAATGACCAGCGGAAGGCTAACCGGATTAACGCAGCATTGTTCATGATTCTAGCGAACCGCTACGACTGGCAATTATTCATCGAGATAACGGGTGAAGGTGGGAGCGGCAAATCTGTGTTCAGTAGCATAGCTACCATTCTGGCTGGCGAGCACAACACCGCCAGTGGGAACATGGCTGCGCTCGACAGTGCCAGAGGGCGGGCGCAATACGTAGGAAAGAGCCTGATTACCCTTCCAGACCAGACGCGCTACGTTGGTGAGGGCGCGGGTATTAAAGCTATCACAGGCGGTGATCTGGTGGAGATAGACGGTAAATATGAGAAGCAATTCTCCACCCTCATTCAGGCAGTTGTACTGGCAACGAATAATGAGCCAATGGCGTTTACTGAACGTAACGGAGGGATTGCCCGCCGCCGTGTTATCTTCCCGTTCAATATACCGGTAGCTGATTCAGAGAAAGACCCTGATTTGATGGCAAAGATCCGCTGTGAAATGCCAGTGGTTATTCGCTGTCTGCTGTCAGAGTTTGCCGACCAGAACAGAGCTAAAGCTCTGTTGACCGAGCAACGTGATTCAGTGGAGGCGATGGGTGTAAAACGTCACTCCGATCCTCTGTATGGGTTCTGCGAGCACATTGTGGCGTTAGGGGAAGCGATTGGAATGCTGATGGGTAATCTTAATATCTCACCCCGCGCCCCCCGAATTTATCTCTATCACGCTTATCTGGCCTATATGGACGCACACGGATTCGATAAGCATCTCACTCTGACCCGGTTCGGATCTGACTTTCCCAAAGTCATGAAGGAGTACGGAGTAGAGTACAAGAAGGCAAAGACCAATGCCGGAATGCGCTACAACATGGAACTGGCAGGAAGCGCCGATGACTGGCTACCAGCTTTACCACGCCAGCCAGAAGATATTAAGTAATTTACCCCCTATGTGAAAGTTTTTGTATTACGTGTTCATCTGTTCACCTTTTTATTGAATGTATTGATTTAAAATGAAAAAAACAGTGAGCACTTACCCTTTGAGTGTTCACCAAGTGTTCACTACTGTTCACTTTTAAAAAAATGAGACGATATTAACTCTCATAAAAGTGAACAGTTGGTGAATAGTTGTGAACAGTAGTGTTCACCGATCAAAACCAGAGCTGGCAAGACTTTCATGACAAAGTGAGCAGTGTGAACACTTAGAGGGTGCAAAACTTTCCCCAAGGGAACACATCATGAAACTGCTCATGTATGTAGCCCCGGAGTTCGCAGACACCGCCTATGCAGGCAGTCTGTACACCATCACCGCCCCATTCGCCCGCGCCATGATAACTATGCCAGACAGTTGGCTGTATTACCCCAACGGGAAGGAACACAAATATGAACTGGTTCAAAGACATTTTCGGTTTTGAGGAGTCCACCTATGCGGAGACTCAGGCCAATTTCTATCTGGAGGGAGGGCTTCTTCATACCAGAACCCAGCCATCCAAGCATTTTCATGCTGGCACGCTGACCCTGCCGAGCCTTGCTGAGCTGAGAGCGGAGGTCAATTCGTCGTCACCCACATCCGATGCAGGGTTGAGACTCGGCAACCTTGTCGCTGATGCCCATGAATTGCATCACTGGCCTGAAACCAATGGAGCCCTTGTTCAGGTAGCCAGTCAATTCAACTTACTGGAGATGCCAGGCCCAGAGACCATACCGGAGCAGGGTATTACGGGTTACCAGTACGATCATACTCAAGGCCCTGCTTGTGCCATGGCTTGTGCTGCAGCCACGGTGTTTCGCAATTACTTGGTTCAAATTGGCAATCAAGTTGGTCAAACTCAATCGAATCAGCTCAATACCCTGGCAGATTTGGATCGTGCCATCAACATACCGGGTATCAGGATGCAGAATGGTTACGCACTCCTTCAACCTGAAACGGTAAAGGCGATTGGGCAATATATACAGACGTTGGATATGACCTCAATGGATGACCTGCGTCAAGAGCTACGCATTGGTCTACATAGCGATACGGAGGTCACTATACCGGGTGTCGCAAATAACCAACGGGTAAGCCAGGCTCTTTGCTCAGCCCTGCCCGTGGCGTACCACCGTGGTTCATCACGGCATTGGGCTCCCTTCGCCTCTTTAGTCCTGGAAGCAAGCTATGAGGCCACTTTACTGGCAGGGGTGCTCAATTTTCATCGTACCGGAAACCCTCGTGTCTATCTGACTCTGGTTGGCGGTGGAGCATTTGGTAATGAAACCGACTGGATACTCTCTGCGCTGAAACGTGCGTTGCGACTCGTCCGACACCCACTAGAAGTCATTCTGGTGAGTTATCGCAAAGTGCCGCAGGAGTTGGTGATGCTGATTGCGGAATTGAATGCCGATATTTAAGGCCTATTGCCGTTTTGCAGCAGCAATTTAATCAAGAAGATAAAGCCGTAGAATTGAGTTACTACTACACCAAAAATCTACGGCTCAGCAATTTCAGGCCAACTACTTCAATATAAGCGCTGCTTTAAGGGCTGCCAATACCGGTTTATCCGCAGGGCCATTGAGCATTGAATCCAGTTTTTCTGGCGGTACAAGCGACACGGCCTGCGACTCCCAGCCCATATCAGCAGGCGTACCTGCCAGACGGCGGGCAAGATAATAACGAGTCACCGTTGTTGTACGTTCGAAATCACCTAATAACCCCATAATTTCAACGTGTAAACCAGACTCTTCGAACACCTCTTTAATTGCTGTAGCCTGTAAAGAAAGTTGATTATCCACACGGCCTTTTGGAAAAGTGGTGATATACCCGCCAAAATGATTAGAAGGATGAACCACCCACACCCGGCCATCTGCTTCAACGACAACTGCCCCGGCAGACAATTTTTTACCGTTGATCGACTGAAGCTGTTCTTCCTCAAGAGTTTGATTGATGCCCTGTACAAAATTCCATCCCTGTACTGTTTTAGGTGCCCCAGCCCAGGGTATTAAATTTAGGTCATTGAGAGTCTCAGGCACGGCCCCCTCTGGTAAACAGGTCGCAATTTTTGTCGCATCGTACCAGCTTAATATTTTTGTTGGCGTAGAAGGGTTTGTGAGTGTCACGATGTTATTTTTATTATAACGACGAGGGTGTTGGGCTGGTCCAGTCAATAGCACCTCTTCTTTTTCACTCCAACTTGAATTAAGGTTGTTTTCAGGTCGAATTATAAATTCTTTATTTCGATATTCATTGCTCATTAAGATCAGTTGGCTCATAAAAACACGAGGAACCCCTTTAAAACCCATCCATTGCTCGGTTTCATCTTCCCAAATTGCTCGCATACTATTGAATAATTCATATGCAGGGCCGTAATCCATGGCAACGTGTTCCCTCAATTCTTTAAGATTAATGGTGATTTCATCTAATCCAAATAATTCAGGTTGATTGTCCAGAAGCCAACCATACTTTTCCCATAATTTATTTTCCATTTTATCCAGCCTTCAATGTATGTGGCGGATTCAACTCCAAAGTGCAACGCTAAGCCGCCTTTCTTAGCTCTGCAAATACCACCGAAGGTAGTCTGAATCCAGGCAGTTGCCTGGCCAACCTTCGTTCAGGGGAGTGTGTATCATGCCGGAATTCTGTTTCTGAATGCAGCAGGATTTTGGGGTAGTGTAAGGACGATGGCATTACTGGCACCAAGGCTCGTGAGTTTCTGCAATACCATTAACTGCCCTAATTCTGCTGTAGTCATATTTCCCCCTGAGCTGTTTAAAACAATTCAAGCGATCACATCAAATTTGAAGCGATGAAATAATCCCGTGAAAAATAGCAAAACAACGCCCAATGATTACTAAAAAAAAGCATCATAAGGAACGTGGAGAAATCGACCAAACAGTTTGCAGCCAGGTTAACCGCTGTTGCAATTGTGGGATGAACTCATTGAGCCAAAACAGGGAAGCAACATAACCCGAAGATCCGCCACCACGACTGAATCGCTCAACGTAAAAGTCGTTGCCGCCCACCCGATTGATTAACGACTTCCCCGTCAGTGACTGAAATGCTGCCGAAATAATATCGCCTAGTTCATTTTTATCTTCAGGAATACAGACCTGACATAAGGCTTGTCGCATCTCCAGCCACAAGAACAAACTCCCTCTCAATCCCCATTGCGTCGGAGCAGGATCAAATAAGTCGGATACAACGGCCCAATCACTTTCCAGATAGCTAATCTTTTTTGCCGCAACTTTATGTACCAACGGGAAAAATATCAGCCTGAAAAAATCCGGTTCAATCTCAAACGTAAAACTACTTGAAACGGAAAAGCGAACAGAATCGACAGTGGATATCGCTTTGCCAGTCAACGCAAAAAAGAGGTGACTTAACCTGGCATCCAGTTCGTTAAGGTCATCAGGGCCTTGCTCAACACCTGAAGCCGCAATCATTTTATCGACCAAAATCTGGTTGCCATCATAATCAGTGAACAATTGCCGCTCAGTGGAAACCACTTTTCTGAGAATTTGTGCGATGGTCAATTTTTGCGGGAACAGAAGATATTGCAGATCAGGCCGTTTGTGCTTTTCAACCACGATGTCATAAGCAGTCTGCCGCTTAGCATTTGTTGTCGCACTTCGGTCAGCGCCAATAGATAACAGTTCTCCAATAACCGACAAATTCGCTCCATGCCATGCAGCCTGATGCAGCGGGGTATAACCTTTAGGTTCACTGGAGTGATTTACCAGATCAGGATAATCACGAAGAATAGGTAAAAGCGTATTCCATTCCCCCTGGAAGGCGAGTTTCAATACTTTATCGCTAACAGACATCATTCCAGCCTCTCTTATTCTGCCCGTTCAGTGTCCCAGCGTAAAAAAATACGCTTTAGCTTATCGACTGTGTGCCGCCATTTTGGTGTGGTCGGTTTGCAGACCGTATTCTGATTGCCAAAGAAGCCAATCTCATTAACCGCTTCTTGTTCGCTGCGGGTTTCCAGCCACTTCACAGGGACAAAATACTCTGATTTGTCAGGGTCATCAGCATTCTGGCGGTACAGTTCGCCATGTTTAAGCATATCCATAGCCAGCTCTTCGCCGTCATCAGTGTTGATGGTGAAGCTACTGGCAGGCTCAACGGCACTCTGCACTATGCCGACACCGACATAACCCTTGGCCGGGATTTTTGCCCAAATTCGGTCACCCGGCTGGAGCTGTTTTAAGGTCTGGCTGTACCAGCTTCCGCCACCAGCACTGATAAACCCGTAGCGACGCGCTTCTTCCCAGACGCGGCTTTTCGGGTCACCAAACGAGACGTAAAACTCACCGAACCAAGGTTCTTTTGCACCTGTATTAGCATCCACAGTCGCTTGCGCTGCGTTGGTTTGGGTTTCGCTCGGATCAATAAGCCACGTGCGGCTTAAAAACTGTTCTTCACCGTGTTGAAAAACCCTAAAGAAAAGCACATTTATGGGAAGCTTATTTTTGCTGAGATACGCAACAATGCGCTCGGTGGACGAGTCCAACTCCGCCGCAACAATGATGATTTGATGCGTTTGGTTAATAGATTCATCTTCCAGTTCAGCATTAAAGCGTTGCTTAAATGCATCAGCCAGATTACCGCCACGTGAGAATTTTTCATAAATCTGCGACAGGCGATCGGCGGTTAAATCATCGACCCAAGAGGCGTAATCCAGCGCTTGCGCCACCACTTCACGCGGCGTGCGATCGCGCTTAAGTTCAATCAGGATCAGTGAAGCATCCGGCGCGATAGCCAGCAGATCGATACGCCCGCTGTCGAGCGTATTGACCTCCTCACCGATGATCATCCACTGATCAGACAGTATGGCCGGATCTTGAATAATCATCTTCTGTAGCTGTTTTTCACTGGCAAGTTTGCTGATAGTTAGCGGCTGAGGGTTCTCCCCCACCCGCCAGATAGCATGATGAACCGGCATCGTCTGTTCCTTAGGTTAAGGCTGCGTCTGTGAGAGCGTCTGCGAGATGAAGCTGGGTTTGTTGGGCAGATTGCAGGCGGAATTTAACTAAATTGCACATCGCAGTTAGCTCGTTAACTTTATCAACAATTCGTTTCTGTTCTTCTAACGGAGGAAAACCAAATTCTATGCTTTCACAATTACTTTTATTAAGATAAGCAATCGTAGTAGACGTTGATGATCCTTCTAATGATTTTTTACTTGCTTTAATCACAAAAGAAAGATATTCAGCAACCACCCCACCTAGGGGTATGAAAGCATGTATTTGTTGATTTATAACGACTTCGCATTTGTTAATCATCGTTAAACCAAACCTTCCAACACAGCTCATTAAAATACTGCCAGTAGGTATAACTCTTGCATTAAATGCCTTTACTTCCTCAGGACTTAAACCTATTTCGGAATCCCTCTCATTTATATATATATTGCATTCATCAAAAGAAGGAAGCGTAATCCAAGGAATATTTCCTGAAAAAGATTTTGGTTTGTCTCTATTTGGCACAATAGAGCAACAAACTTCGCCAAATTGGGTATGTAACCAATTTTCTGGAATCGATAGTTTAGATGACTTCGGTTTTAAAACACTGCTTTTCTGGTAAACTTTTTCTTTAATTAGTTTTTCTTTTATTCGGCATATTGTTTCATAAGTTTCTTTAACTGGAGTATCGCCACCGAATTGCGGCACCAGTTTACCCATTACCGCCAGTTGAAGAATGTTTTTTTTAAGGGCGTCAATGCTCGCTTCGGTGGTAAACAGCGTGTCGAAATGCTGACTAATTCGCGCCCAATTTTCAGCTAACTCTTCTGCATTTTGGCTAGCGGTCAGCGTTGTCAACAGGGTTTCGACAAGTTGCGAGTGGGCATCCAGGCTGGTCAGGGATTGCTGTTCCAGTTGATCGCAAAGTGACATCAGTTCGTTTACTTTTGAACAAATGTTAAATTGTGTATTTAAGCTGGATAACGGTACTGGTATTGAAACTAATTTAGCTTGATTCAATTTTGGAACTGTTGTACCTGTTATATATTCTGAGAGATCGGCTGCAGTCAGATAACAAGAAACAAATTCGTTTAATAAAACCGAATTGAATGGTTTGATTACATGAGCATGGTTATTTACCCAAACTTTACCTGAAATACAAAATGCCGTTTTATCACCTTTATTCCATTTAGCACCATCTTCACCGACCAAAACTAATTCATCATCAAAAATGTAGTCATCAATATAATCAACAATACCAGAGGCTCCATAATATGGGTATTCACCTGATGAACGAGCTTCTTTTGTGACTGGTTTTCGTTGATGATCCAAAATTTCAACTAACTGCCCCAACCGTACCCACTCCCACCCAACCGGCAGCTCAAAAGGCTTTTCATCCTCGCTAATTTCAGGTAGCGGCTTTTGCTTTTTAATTTTTCCCTGTTTCACCAGCTCAGCTTTCTCAGCCGCAACACGCTTTAACAGCTCAGAAGCCGGTTCATCAGTCGGGTCCTGCGGCACCAGCTTGCCACGCACCGCCAGTTCCAGGATCAGCTCACGCAGTTTCTTAATGCCATAGAGGTCGATTTTACCGTTACTGCCGCGCCCGGCGGTGGAGCGGGTTTGCAGGGCGGAAGTCCAGGTATCGATATGCTGGGTGATCAGTTGTTCAACGGCCATCAGTTCGCCCCCTTGTTGCCCGCCAATGCGGCACCAAGGATATCGCGCAACTGGTTACGCAGCTCGCTGATTTCCGCCTGCTGTGTCTGATATTGCGCCAGCAGTTCATCCGGGTCGTGGCTGATGGTTTCGCCCTGGTACGGGTTTTTGATATCGAGGTTGAAGTTGCGCGCAATGATGTCGTCGATGCTCACTTTCCACGCCTGGTTGTTCCCTACCCGGCTGGCAAAACCATCGGCTTCGCTGCCCCACCAGTCGATCTCGGTCTGGAATTCTTCAAACTTCATCGGTTTGGTTTTGCTGTAGTTCTTCACGCCATCCGGGTACGGGTGTTCATAGAACCAGATCTCTTTGGTCGGCTGGCCTTTGGTGAAGAACAGAATATTGGTTTTGATGCCGGTGTACGGGTTAAACACACCGTTTGGCAGACGCACGATGGTGTGCAGGTTGCACTCTTCGGTGAGCAGCTTTTTGATTTTGGTTTTAACACCTTCACCAAATAGCGTGCCGTCTGGCAATACCACTGCTGCACGGCCTTTATCGGCCAGCACTTCGATAATCAGTTGCAGGAACAGGTCGGCGGTTTCGCGGGTCTGCATTTCTGCCGGGAAGTTCTTCTCGATACCGTCTTCTTCGGTGCCGCCAAACGGTGGGTTGGTGACAATCACGTCTAGCTGCTCATCCCATGAAGAAAGCGGTTTGTTGAGCGTGTTGTCATGGCGGATTTGTACCGGCACTTCAATGCCGTGCAGCAACATATTGGTGGTACACAGCAGGTGTGGAAGCTGTTTTTTCTCGACGCCGAAAATCTGCTTTTGCAGCGTTTTATGGTCTTCGGTGGTTTTAACGTAATGCTCTTTCACATGGTCGAAGGAACACGCCAGGAAACCGCCAGTACCGCAGGCCGGGTCCATAATCGACTCACCCAGTTTCGGGTCGATGCGGTTGACCATAAAGCGCGTCACCGCACGCGGAGTATAGAACTCGCCCGCATTGCCCGCGTTTTGCAGGTCGCGCAGAATTTGTTCATAAATGTCGCCAAACAGGTGACGCTCGGAGCTGCTGCTAAAATCAATTTCATTGAGCTTGTTAATTACCTGGCGCAACAGCGTACCGTTTTTCATGTAGTTGTAGGCATCGCTAAACGCTTGCTTCACCACAAAACCGCGCGGGTTTTTATCGATTGGCGCAATCATGCTTTTCAGGGTTGGGAACAAGTCATCATTCACAAACTCCAGCAGCTCATCACCGGTAATTCCTTCGCTGTTTGCCGCCCAGGTGCGCCATAGGTAACGTTTAGGGATCGGCAACTGGTAATCATCCTGCTCCAGTTCCAGCTCTTCTTCTTGAGTGTCAAAAATTTTCAGGAACAGCAACCAGGAAAGCTGGCCTAAGCGTTGGGCATCGCCATCCACGCCTGCGTCTTTGCGCATGATGTCCTGGAGGGATTTTATGACTGAGCTAATTGACATGTTTTCTTTCCGTTTTTAAAAAATGATGCCACCGGGAGCCGTAAGCGCCAGGTGGCAGAATAGTCGTTGGGTTATCAGGCGGAGCGTGGTGGCAACTGGTAGATTTCGTTTTCCAGTTCGTTCACTGCCTCTTCGTAAGCCTGCTTGTTACCAAAGCTGCTTTTGATAATTTCCAGTGGGCGGCCCAGCGTGTCGAACGGTTTGAGCTTCAACACCTGAATATCTTCGATTTCCTGCACGCCTTCGTCAGCGTATTTATCCAGAAGCGTGTTTAACACGTTCTGTGCAGGCGCGGAATATTTGGTGAAATAGTTACGCTTGCGCACGTTGTTGGCACGTTCCTGGCGCGTGAGCGGCGGCTGGCCGTAAACCACATGGCAAAGTAAATCGAACGGGTCGAGATCTTTACCCACCTCTTCGGCTAACACATCCCAAAGCACGCCCAGCTCTTGCAGCTCCGCAATGATCACCTGCTTGCGGTCGGCAGATTGCCATTTACGGGTGAAGTCATCAAGTGATGCGTAGTCTTTATCTTTTAGCAACGTTTTGCGGGTGTAATCCTGAAAGGATTCCGTGACCAGTTTGCCGTCTGCATCGTAATACTGAACGCGTTTCGCCAGCACTTTTACCGCAACGCCGTTAACGTGGAATTTGCGGATTTTGTTTTCGTCGTCTTCTTCGAAAGCGCCAGTTCCATCGCCTGATGTCGGGTCATACGTTGCAGGAGTTTCTTCCATCCCAGTAAACACTTCAGGCAATTCACTCTCTGGCGTGTCGTCTTCCAGCCGCTCGTCAAAATCAGAGTCCGGGTCGGTAATCTCTTCTGCCGTGGTACGAATCACTTTTTCCGGTACGCCGTCAAAACGTTCATCGGCAAACAGTTCGGTGGCTTTTTTGAAGTCGAGAATGGTGAACCATAGCTTGCCGTGTTTTTCGTTGATACGCGTGCCGCGCCCGATGATTTGCTTGAACTTGGTCATCGACTGAATGTTTTGATCCAGCACCACCAGCTTGCAGGTTTGAGCATCCACGCCGGTGCTCATCAACTCTGAGGTAGTGGCAATCACCGGGTAAGGCTTTTTAGGATTGATGAAGTTATCCAGTTGCCCTTTGCCGATCTCGTCATCGCCGGTGATTTTCATCACATACTTTTCGTTCTTCTTCACCTGCTCCGGGTTCAGGTTGACGAGTGCCCGGCGCATTCGGTCGGCATGATCGATGTCGTTACAAAAGACGATAGTTTTATCCATCGGATTGGTGCGTTTTAAATAGTCGGTGATGGTTTGCGCCACCAGCAGGGTGCGCTCATCAATCACCATGGTGCGGTCGAAATCTTTCTGGTTATAAATACGGTCTTCGATCAGCTCCCCGTGTTTATCCACCTGCCCTTTGGTCGGACGCCAGCCCTGCAAATCCACGTCGATATCCACGCGCACCACTTTGTAAGGGGCGAGGAAGCCATCTTCGATGCCTTCTTTCAGGGAATAGGTATAGACCGGTTCACCAAAGTAGTCGGTACTGGAGACTTCTTCGGTTTCTTTCGGCGTGGCGGTGAGGCCAATCTGCGTGGCACTGCTGAAGTATTCGAGAATTTCACGCCAGGCACTGTCTTCCGACGCGCTGCCACGGTGGCATTCGTCGATGACAATCAGGTCAAAGAAATCGGCCGCGACTTGTTTAAAGGCTTTCTGATGTTCTTCCGGCCCGGTGATGGCCTGATACAGCGCCAACTGGATTTCATATGCCGGGTCGATGGTGCGCCCGGTGATTTTTGTCATCGCGCTGCCAAAGGGTTGGAAATCGTTAGTTTTGGTCTGATCAACCAGAATATTGCGGTCCGCGAGGAACAGAATGCGTTTCTTGTTTTTTGCTTTCCATAAACGCCAGATAATCTGGAAAGCGGTATAGGTTTTCCCGGTTCCGGTCGCCATCACCAGTAATACACGTTTTTGTCCGGCAGAAACGGCTTCTATGGTTTTATTGATTGCCTGTAACTGATAGTAGCGCGGGGATTTCCCTGAATTGTCATCGTAGTAATCCTGGCTGATGACGGGCATTTGTTCGGTAGTAAAACCTTTCCAGGCGCAGTATTTATCCCAAAGCTGTTCAGGGCTTGGGAAATCTTCTAGCTTGATTTCAGACTCAAGCTGCACAGGGTTGGTTTTATCGTGAAAGATAAAGCCATCACCGTTGGAGGCAAAAACAAAAGGCACATCAAGCAAGCGCGCGTAATCCAGCCCTTGCTGCATCCCTTTGCCAATCTCATGCTTATTGGCTTTTGCTTCTATAACAGCAAGCGGTAACCCCGGTTTGTGGTAAAGCACAATATCGGCTGATTTCACCGTCAGGCGTGCCGCCAGTTTGCCGCGTACCACTACTTTGCCATCACGGAGTTTTACCTCCTGACGTATCTGCGTCATCACGTCCCACCCCGCGTCTTTAATCGCAGGCAGGATGAATTTGGTGATGATATCCGTTTCAGTCAGATTGGTTTTGTTCACGCCAGCCATAGCAAAGCTCTCAACGGTGAAAGGTCAGCCCTGATTTTACACATAATGATGCGGTAGGTAATGACCTGAAACGATGTTTTGAGCCATTGGCACCCGGCAAACGAAATCAAAGATCACATCAAAATTGCAGCGACCTCTTTTTTGCAGCATGTTGTTGGCTTTGTTGTGCGCCAAAAGGACTTTTACACTGTTACTTGGTTCGTGTGATCAGCAGCGTAATAATTCCCGTGTTCTATTCTCGTCAGACTTAAACTGGGGCTACTCATGAACGTTTGATGGTATCTGTGATGGTACGCGGCAGTAATTAACCAATAATCTAGTTTGTTATCAATACCTTAAATATTCATTCGATTCCTGTAGGGACACCATTTTCACCTCCTCACGATATCCCCTAAAATCCATCACCACCCAGGCACCGCCCCGCCGTTAAAGATTTTCTCTGCCGCTTTCGCCACTTCTGGTGACTGATACGATTTCAGAAACTCCTGCACGTTTTGGGCATCATTATTATCCGGACGTGAAACCAGAATGTTCACGTATGGCGAGTTTTTATCTTCGATGAATATGCTGTCGTGGACCGGCGATAATCCGGTTTGCTGAATATAGGTAGTGCTGATGATGGCCACATCGACTTTCGCATCGTCGAGCACACGGGGCAGTTGTGCGCCTTCGAGTTCCATAATGTTCAGATGATGTGGGTTTTCAGCGATATCCAGCGCTGTTGGCAGTAAACCTTTGCCCTCTTTCAGGGTGATCAGTTTCTCTTTTTGCATTAGCAGAAGCGCACGGCCCAAATTGGTCGGATCGTTCGGGATCGCCACGGTCGCGCCGTCTTTGAGCTGATCGACGGTTTTAATCTTTTTCGAATAACCGGCCATCGGAAAGACGAAAGTGTTACCGACCACCACCAGATGATAACCGTGAGCCTTGTTATCCTGCTCGAGGAACGGACGGTGCTGGAACACGTTGGCATCCAGTTCGCCATGTTCGGTTGCATCGTTGGGCAATAATGAGCCGCTGAAACCGACCAGCTCGACGTCCAGACCGTATTTATCTTTCGCGACTTTTTTAGCGACTTCCGCGACATCCTGCTCGGCGCCGTTAATCACGCCGACTTTAATATGTTTTGCATCACTGCTTTTTTGATCACAGCCCGCCAGCAGTAATCCCACCAGCAATACCACAGCGCCAGTCCGTAAACGAGGTAAGGTCAGTTTCACTTTTTTTCCTTAAAAAATAACCGCTAATGCGTAAGAAAAAGACTATAGCAGGAGGACAGCGGCGATTTAAAAAACCAATAAAGTATCGCTAAGAAGAAAAAAGCATATAGATGATCCCCCTGAATTTCTGGTATCCAGATCATTTCCTTATATCAGTGATAAACCGTTTGCTCTCCCTGCCACTTTTCGGAAAGAGTAGGCTAAATCTATAATGACAAACGAGACCGGAAAGATGGAAATTATTGAAGCAGATGAACAACATATCCCTGCGATGCAGAAAATTTATGCCTGGCATGTTTTGCACGGCACGGCCTCGTTCGAAACTCAGCCGCCTGATGAACATGAAATGGCGCTGCGCCTGAAAAAGATTCAGGAAGCCGGTTTATTGTGGCTGGTGGTTCTGCTTGAGGGTGAAGTGAAAGGGTTTTGTTATCTCGGCCGTTACCGCGAACGTTTTGCTTACCGCTTTACGCTGGAAGATTCGATTTATATTGATCCCGGTTTTCAGAAACGCGGCGCGGGTAAGGCGTTACTTCGCTGCGCCATCGACTGGGCTGAAACGCACGGTTTTCGTCAGCTGGTGGGCAATATCGGCGACAGCGAGAATGAGGCGTCGATCAATCTGCATCTCGCTGCCGGTTTTCAGGTGAAAGGCACCATGCATTCCGTCGGTTTCAAGCACGGTCGCTGGCTGGACACGGTATTTATGCAGCGCGCTCTCGGTGACGGCAGCCAGTCGGTGCCTGAATAACCGCTAAGGCGCGCTGCCGCCTTTACAACCGCCGCTTACAATCCCAGTGCGCCGCCAGAGCCTGCCGGCAGTTCACCGCGCAGGGTTTTGCGCGTCGCACTGCCGCCCCAGACTTCTTTGTAGTCGTAGCCAGTCAGGTCTTTGATCACCTTCTGACACTCCGGCGTGCAATCGTCAAGGTCGCCACCCAGTTTCAGGCGTGCGACTTCTTTGATCAGCGTTTTGTGGGTGTCACGGGTCAGTTTGAATTTAAACGTCATGTAAAAACTGACCGCCAGCAGTGCGCCGGTGGCAAAAATCAGCAGGCCGATAATTGCGTGCAGTGCGCTCTCCGGCTGAGCTCCCTGCCCCTTCACAAACCCGCTTTCCTGCAATACCGTGCCAATCAGCATAATCGCCAGCGCCACGGTACTTTTTCGGGTCAGTACCATCACACCGGCAAAGATCCCTTCGCGGCGTTTTTTGGTGACGATTTCATCAACGTCGGGAATAAAGCTGTAGATATTCCACGGAATATAATAAAGACCGGCACGGGCGAAACCGAATATCGCAAATATGGCGGAAAACAGCAACCATGATACTGCCGTGTCTGAGATATAGAGGTAAAACAAAAATGCCAGCACGCCGAATATAATACCGTAAGAAAGCCGTAACGCCGCCGAGGGCGACACATTGAGTTTTCCCAGCAGCATCATGAATCCGAAAGTAGAAGGTACAGAAACTAACGCCGCCACGCTTAAATAACCGGATACCGATGAGGCATCCTGATGTAATCCGTACACCACGTAATAGGTAAACACGGCACCAAATACATCCAGCGCGGTAAATGAAAAAATATAGATAATAATATGCTGGCGAAACATTCGAATTTTAAAGGAGGAAAAGAGCTCTAACACCAGACTTTTTAAATGATGCCACAGACTGCCTCCACCTGCCGTTAGCGGCTCGGGTTCGAACTCTTCGCGTACGTCTTTGGCCTCCCACGTACACATCCAGGTGGTGAAGACTGCCACGCAGAAAATACAGGCAAAAATCAGGCCGGTGTAGGTATATGTCATCGAATTATCTTTGCCGGTGTAAATCATAATTACGCCGGGAAGAGACACCGCGAGCAGGCCGCCGAGCTGGGAACAAATCATGCGAACGCCCGAAAGACGGGTACGTTCACTGAACCGATTGGTCATCTCCGCCGAGAGTGTTTCCCACGGCACCAGTACCATAGCGGATAACAATTCGATGGAAAGATAGGTGCCGAGATAATACCAGTAGCCCATGTCCGTGACCCAAACCAGCGCGTAGAGGAACATCAGCGGTGCGCTTATCAGCAGGAAGAACCGGCGGCGACCGAATTTCTTTCCGAGCCAGGTGTTGCCGAAGTTATCGGTGATATATCCCATAATCGGACTTAATATGGCATCAATAACGCGGGCGATAGCAAAAATCGAACCGGCCTCGAAAACCGATAATCCGCAATAAGTGGTATAAAAAAATAATAGCCAGGTTCCGATAACAGCAAATGCACCGCCACCAAATAAATCGGTCACGCCATACCCGATGGCCGTACCGTAACCGACTCTGCGTTCAGTTGGTTTCATTTTTATTATCCTGTCAGTGTAGGGTTATTATTAAAATTATTTAATCGGTAAGCGTTATCCATGTCCTTAATTGTGATGAGCGATAAATTGCCCCGACGATATTGAGAGAAACCTCCGCCTCTGCCACTGAGGTATAATTATTTTCCTGCGGATGACGGATGCCGTGGTAGAAATTTAAAACCGCCTGCCGGTGGCTGTCGCCCCAGTAACTTTTCGCCATCCCCGCCGGTTTTTCATCACTGACCAGCAGGGTTTTGCTTTCCCCCTGAATCAGCCACAGCGCATTGTGATGTAGCTGCAACAGGCCATACTCGCAATGAATTTCCAGCAGCAGTGGCGAATCCGTACTGTGGCAGTTGGTGGCGTAAAACAGTCCTCGCGCGCCGTTTGCCAGTTGCAGGCTGGCCATCGCGCTGTCTTCGTTTTCCGTCACGTCGCCAAGAAAGGTGCTGTCCACCACACCTTTGACTGCCCTGATCCCGCCGCCGAACCATTGCATCAGATCCAGCGTATGAATTGCCTGATTGATCAGCAGACTGCCGCCTTCTGTAGCGAAACGCCCGCGCCACGGGCTTTCGGTGTAATACGTCCCGCCGCGTGACCAGGTCAGCACCGCTTTGATGCTCAGCATCTGCCCGAGCTGCCCGCTTTCCAGCAGCGCTTTGATTTTCTGGCTCGACGGGTTCAGGCGGTTCTGATAACAGATGCCCACCCGCCCCTGCGCTTTATCCGCAGCCTGGCGGATCACCTTCACCTCGCCAGCATCAAGCGCCAGCGGTTTTTCCGTGAACACATGCTTTCCCGCCGCCAGCGCGGCGAGAATCGCTGCCATATGCAAATAATGCGGCAGGCAGATATGTACCACGTCGATGAGCGGATCGCGCAACATCTCGTGATAATCCGCATAAAAATCACAGCCATAACCCTGCGCCAGTGCCTGCCCTTTGGCGATGTCGGTTTCGGCGATGGCGCGCAAACGGCTGTCAGGATCCTGCTCAATGGCCGCCACATGGCAGGTATGAATGGATCCGCAGCCGATCACTGCCACCTGAAGCGTTTTCATGATGTACCTCCTGTCAGTGCGTACCGTTTGCCAGCATCTGTGCCCGCACGCACAGTTCGGCGGCCTTAAACGCATGTTCCTGCGTCATGGCGTTTTCAGTGCGGTTGAGACAATCGCGGATCAGCTGACCGAAGAACGGGAAGCCGACGTTGCCGGACACCGGATAACGGAATTCCCCTTCGCCATTCACCAGATACACCACGTCCTGCTCGCCGCGCGTGAGGTCAACATATTTGCGAATTTCGATATAACCTTCGGTGCCGAGCAGCGTCAGACGCCCGTCGCCCCAGGTACTCAGCCCCTGCGGCGTGAACCAGTCACAGCGGAAATAACCGCGCGCGCCGTTTTCACCTTCCAGCATGGTGTCGCCAAAATCCTCAAAATTCGGGTATTGCGGATGATTGAAATTCAGCGCCTGCGCCGCCACCACGCGGGCATTGTTGTTGCCGGTGTAAAACAGGAACTGTTCAATCTGATGGCTGCCGATATCACACAGAATGCCGCCAAATTTTTCCCTTTCATAAAACCAGTCCGGCCGCCCTTCTCCTTCGCGATGTGGCCCGGTGCCAAGGGTCTGGATCACCCGTCCGATAGCCCCTTCCTGCACCAGTTGTCCGGCAAAGACCGCGCTTTCCACATGCAGACGTTCGCTGTAATACACCGCGTATTTACGTCCTGTCGAAACCACTTTTTCTTTCGCGGCCGCCAGCTGTTCCAGCGTGGTCAGCGGGGCTTTGTCGGTGAAATAATCTTTGCCAGCGTCCATGACTTTCAGCCCGAGCGCACAACGCTCCGACGGAATGCCCGCCCCCGCCACCAGCTGAACTTCTTTGTCATCGAGGATCATTTGCAGGGATCCGGCGGCTTTCACCTGCGGATACTGCGCGACAAACTTCTGCACTTTTTCCGGATCCGGATCGTAAACCCATTTCAGGCTGGCGCCCGCTTCGATCAGACCGTTGCACATGCCGTAAATGTGCCCGTGATCCAATGCCGCTGCGGCGATCACAAACTCACCCGGTTTGACCACCGGCTGCGGTTTGCCTACCGGCGCATAGTTCATTCCGTCTCTGATGCTCATGTTCAGGCTCCTGTATCCATGTTTTTACCCAGCGGGATCGCGTCTTCATTAGCGAAATTTTCCACCGACGCAGATTTCTCGTAAAAGTGTGGTGCCAGCGAAACCAGGCCGCCGGTCTGATAGAACGGATCGGTGGGTGCCAGCGGCAACGTCACAATGCTGCGGGTGATGGCCGATTTATAAATGGCGGCAATCAGTTCCAGTGAACGCTTGCCCTGCACGCCGTCGATCAGCGGAGCAGTCTCCGTTTCCAGTGCCGTCAGGAAGTTGTCGATCTGACCCGTGTGCAACGTGTAGGTAAGTTTAGGTATGGACTGATAGGCATCTTCGAGGCGGTTTTCACGCGCCGTATCCCGCGCTTCAATCGGAAATCCGTTGGGGGCAGAAATGCTGGCGTATTTATCCCACGGCGCGGAAATCCGCGCTTTTTCACCCTGAATGACAATCTTCTGGTCTTCGCCGTGATGCACTACTGAGGCGGTCAGTTGCGTCAGTGCGCCGGAATCGTATTTGAAAATTGCCGCCGAGAGATCTTCCACTTCGGCATTGTCGTGTGAGGCGTTAGTGATCATCGAGACCACTTCTGTCGGGAAACCGAGCATCCACTGAATGGCATCGATATGGTGAACCGCGTGATTGAGCGTGCAGCCACCCGCCTCTTTCTCCCAGGTTCCGCGCCACCACAGATCGTAATAGGAATGCCCGCGCCACCAGAAGGAATCAACCTGCGCGTGGCACACTTTGCCGGTCTCGCCGGAATCGAGCACTTTTTTCAGGCGCCAGAACGCATCGGTGAAGCGGTTTTGCGCAATAATAGAAAGCGTTTTTCCACTGCGCTGCGCTGCCGCAATCATCGCATCACATTCCTGCAATGAGGCCGCCATCGGCTTTTCGCACAGTACATGTTTTCCCGCATTCAGGGCGTCGATCGAAATTTCGGCGTGCACATAAGGCGGCGTGCAGACATCAAACACATCAATATCAGGATCATTAAGAATGTCTTGATGGCTGGCGTAAACTTTGGCGTGGCTCAGGCCATGGTGACGTTTCTTTTCCTCCGCTTTCTCCGGATAAATATCAACTAAAGCCACAATCTGACAGCGGTCGGCAAACTCCAAATACCCCTGAATATGGTTATTCGAAATATTGCCGGTACCGATTATCGCTATTTTAAGCATTATCTGACTCCTGTTTAAAACCTGACGGAGGATGATTTAAAGCCGCACAAAAGGCGTCACCTGACTGAATTCATTAAAAATTCCGGTTCGGCTAAATACCTTGTTTGGGTTGATGAGGTTTATATTCAGGAGAGTAGTAATCGCTTTTTTTTCCAACAACCGCTATTTGTGACAGGAATTGCAGTGCTGCATAGTGGTTTTGTTATGATGGGGAATAGCTGAATAATTACAACCAGTTAACCGTGGTAATAAGTTCATACTCTAATGAGGCGTTGATCACAAAATGACGGGAAAATTAAAAATCAGGCAAATTGCCGAGCTGACCGGGCTTTCTCCGAGCACTGTTTCCCGTGTGCTGGCGGGCAAATCGAATGTCAGTCCGCAGGCAAAAGAAAAGGTATTTAACCATGCCAGAAGCATGGGTATTTTGCGCGATATTCCCTCCAGCCGCCTGCTAATGAACTCTCTGTTAATTTGTGCACCTCCGGAAGCGTTCTCCCCGTATGAAGATCTCTATTATTACGAAGCCATTCAGCAAATTACTGCCGAAGTCGCGCGATTTGATATTCATATCCGCAAATGCGCCCTGAGTGTCAATGAGCCGGATATCGCCGCATTTATGCAGGCGCTGCACCAGAGTGACGTCGACGGCATTATTATTATCGGCATTGATGACGGCATGCTTTACCGGCTGGCGGCAGAGGCCAATAAACCGGTGGTGATGATCAACGCCAAAGACCGCGAGATGCGCCTCGATTGTGTCTCTGCGGACCATTATTCCATCGGTTACAGCGCGGCTAATTTTCTTTTTCAGAAAGGGCATCGGCCGGTTTTGCTGTTCACCGATTTACGACGCGAAACCATGATGCAAAGGCTGGACGGCTTCAAAAGAGCCTGTCTGGAACATCACATTGTGTTCGACGAAGCGACGCATCTGCTGATTAATCACGGCAACGGGAAAGAACAGGCGCGGGAAAGTTTTGAAAAATACCTGCGGGAGCACAAACCGGAATCGCTGCCCTCGGCCATTATCTGCGGCAGCACGCCCATTGCACACGCCACGCTGGAAGCCCTGAGCGCCCTCGGCATTCAGGTACCGCAGGACATTTCAGTGATCAGCATGGATTTTGAACATGAGCTGAAAACCCTGTCGCCGATGGATTTCACCTCGGTAATGTTGCCCTGCCGGGAACTGGGCAGTGAAGCGGTGTATATCCTGCAAAGCCGCCTGACGCGGCCAGCGGGCGCGAAATTCAACCTGTTGCTGCAAGGCAAAATTCACACCGGCCAGTCGGTGGCCGATGTGAAATGGAAACGCAAAGGGTTGTATCCGCAGCCTGCCGGTTTGTAAAAGATGGCATCAGCTCAGCAAAATTATAATAACACCCTGATGTTCAGGCATTTAATGACGTGAGGGTGGAAGAAATTCAGTAAGATGTTACGATTATCGCGCTTGCAGCATTTCTGAACCTCACAACTGAGACCCTGATGAACAAACTCACCTCTTCCATTTCTGAATCGATTACCCGTGATCTGGCCCTGCGTATTATCCGCGGCGAGCTGGGCGTCGGAATGTCGATTCCGGGAGAAAACGAGCTGGCGCAACAGTACGACGCATCGCGCACCTCCGTGAGAAACGCCCTTCAGGTTCTCGGCGCTAAAGGAATGCTGCTGATCCAGGCTAAGCGCCGCAGCACGGTGACGCCGCGTGAACAGTGGAGTTATCTCGATGCCGAAGTCCTTTCATGGCTGGAAGATGTCGGGATTGAATCGGAACTGGTGGAACAGCTGATGCTGACACGTCTGATTTTCGAGCCGGACGTAGCGGCTATGGCGGCGATAAACGCCAACGGGCACGATCTGGCGGCCATCGAAGATGCCCTGGATACCATGCAGTCCGGACAGCAAAATGGCAGCGCCGCCGAATTTGAACGCGGCGATCTGGCATTTCATACCGCAGTGCTGCGCGCCTGCCACAACCCGTTTCTGGCTTCCGTGGGCAATGCCCTTTCGGCTGCAATGCTGTTGTCATTCAAACAGACGCTGGAAGAAGATCTCAGACTAACCCAGGAAGCCGTACAACAGCACCGGGATTTGTTGCAGGCAATCCGCATGAAACAACCCGATACCGCCCGTCAGTGCATGCGCCACATTTTGGTCAGCGCCGCCCATAAACATATCTGGCGCGAAATCCCCGAAAAATATCAGCACTTCCTCTGACACTCTTTTTTCCCTGATTTACTGACTTTCGATCTCCCTCACAGATCTAAGGTTATTTTGTCTGCATCATTCTTGTATTACAAGACTACAGTTGTTGTAACTCAAGAATGAGACTGCGATGAATAAAAACTGGATTGCCATCGACTGGGGAACTTCGAATTTCCGGGCGTTTTTGATGGATGAAAACCGCTGTACCGACTCCGTCAGCGCACCTTGCGGGCTGATGCAGGTTCATGACCGTCAGTTTGCCGCCGCGCTTCAAACGCTGATCCAGCCCTGGCTCGATCAATCGCCACAGTTGCCGGTTCTGATGGCCGGAATGGTCGGTTCGCAACAGGGCTGGTGTGAAGCACCTTATGTTTCGCTGCCTGCCGGTGGCGAACAACTTGCCCGACACACCGCAGAGATCACCACGCCGTGGGGCAGCCCGTGCCGGATCGTGCCGGGCGCCTGCTGTGACAGCACCTTTGGATTACCGGATGTGATGCGCGGGGAAGAAGTGCAGCTGATCGGGCTGGCGGCGTTGTATCCGCAGGCCGATCACTGCGTAATTTTACCGGGCACGCACAGCAAACACGCCGAACTGCATCAGGGAAAAATTCTGCGTTTCAGCACCTATATGACAGGCGAGATTTACGCCGTCATGCTCGGTCACTCCCTGCTGGGACGCGACCTTCCACAGGCTGTCGAAGATGACGCCGCCTTCACCCTTGGCGTACAAAACGCCCGGCTTGCTCCCTGCCTCAGTAATGCCCTGTTCTCAGCGCGCACCCTGCGCCTGAACGGCACGCTGACGCCTGCTCAGGTACCCGGTTATCTCTCGGGGCTGCTGATTGGTGCAGAACTGCTTCAGCTGCCGGCAAAAGAAGCCTGGATTGTCGGTTCTCCAACACTTAACGGGCGCTACCACCGCGCCGCGATCCTGTCGGGAATTCAGCTACACCCAGCCGATGGCAACGACTGCTTCATCCGCGGCATGAGCCAGATTTATCAGAAACTGAACGGAGAACAGCTATGAATTATCAGAGTTTCGACCACCGCTGGCAGCAATGTACGCTGCCGCTGATCGCCATTTTGCGCGGCGTGACCCCTTCTGAAGCGGAAGGGGTGGCACGTACCCTGCTCGAATGCGGATTTACCTGGCTGGAAGTACCGTTAAACAGTCCTGATCCGCTGGAATCTATCGCGATTATGCGGCAAACCGTGGGCGACAGTGGTTATGTCGGCGCGGGTACGGTGCTGACCGAACATCAGGTGCATCAGGTAGCGGAAATTGGCGGTCAGATGATTATCTCTCCAAACGCCAGTCTGTCTGTTATCCGCGCCACCTGCGAACTCGGCCTGCTCAGCCTGCCCGGCGTGGCGACACCCGGCGAAGCCTTCGCCGCCCTGCGCGCAGGCGCCAGCGCCCTCAAACTCTTTCCGGCGGAGCTTATCACTCCGGCGGTGACCAAAGCCTTGCGCGCCGTATTGCCACGGGAAGCGGTCTGCCTGCCGGTCGGCGGCATCGGCGCAGATGCCGCGCAGATGCACACCTATTTACAGGCCGGTGCCGGTGGCTTCGGGCTGGGCGGCGGACTTTATCAGCCTGGTATCAGCCTGACGGCACTTCGCGAACGCGCGCTGGCCTATAAAGCCGCCTGGTATCAGGCGCATATTCTATGACATTTCCGGCGCTGCAAAACGGCTCTCTCACCGGCGACTACCGCGCCACGCTTGGCGAATCGCCGGTATGGTGCACCCGCTCTGAGTCAGTGATCTGGATGGATATTGCCGAACAGCGGATGTTGCGCTGCTGGCCCGATCAGGCGGACAGAATGGAAATCCGCGACCTGCCGTTTATCTGCAGCGCCGCCCTGCTCACCGAAGACCCTGAACGCTTCCTGCTGGTCACTCAGCAGGGCGTCATGCTCTACGACTATCTGCATGAAACGTTCCAGGTACTGTGCAACTGGCCGGAAACCCCGGCGACACGACCGAACGAGGCCGCTGTCGCCCCCGACGGTTCATTGTGGTTCAGCACTATGGATATCACGGCCCGCAAGGCACTGGGCAGCTGGTATCGGTTCGCCGCCGGTGACAAGCAGCCGGTGAAAATGCTCGGCGGTCAGCATGTGCCCAATACGCTGGTCTGGCATGACAATCACGCCTGGTTTGGCGACACCTTTGCACATCGTTTTTACCGCAGCCCTGCGCGGCGCATCAGTGCAGAACGCTTAACGTCCTGGCCGCTCGGTGATGCGGTGTTTGCCGATGGCTCAGCACTGACCCGCTGCGCAAAACTGATCAACGCCCGCTGGGGCGCATCTTGTCTGGCGGTGTATCAGCTTTCCGGCAGCGGTCCTGAGCTGCTGACCACCCTGCCGCTGCCCGTGCTTCAGCCCTCAAGCTGCGCTTTCGGCGGTAAAAATTTACAGGATTTGTATATCACTTCGGCCCGTGACGGCCTGAAAAATCCTTCAGCAGCACAAGGCGCTTTGTTGCGATATCAGACGCCCTACAGCGGACAGCGGGCAACCCTGTTCACATTATAAATACTCATAAAAACATAAAATTACCTCAGAGGTTTTGTATGACTACGCATGTAATTCCGCAGTCTGTTCCCCACACTAACCGGCAAACCCTGCTGGTCTGTTTTTTAGCCGCGCTGGCAGGCCTGCTTTTCGGTCTGGATATGGGCGTGATCGCCGGAGCCTTGCCGTTTCTGGCGAAGGAGTTCGGCCTGAACAGCCATCAGCAGGAGATGGTGGTCAGCGTCATGATGCTGGGTGCCGCGCTGGGTGCGCTGTGCAGCGGCCCGTTATGTTCCCGCCTCGGGCGCAAAAAAACGCTGCTGATCGGCGCAGCGCTTTTTGTTGTCGGATCGGTTGGCTGCGCATTTGCCCCTGATTTACAGATGCTGGTTATTTCGCGATTCCTGCTCGGTGCCGCCGTAGGTGTCGCCTCCTTCGTCGCGCCACTTTATCTGTCGGAAATCGCGCCTGAGCACATTCGTGGCAGCATGATTTCCCTGTATCAGCTAATGATCACCATCGGCATTCTGGCGGCGTTTTTGTCGGATACCGCTTTCAGTCACAGCGGTAACTGGCGCTGGATGCTGGGGATCATCACTTTCCCGGCGCTGATTTTATTTGCCGGCGTAATGACGCTGCCGGAAAGTCCGCGCTGGCTGATGATGAAAAACAAAAATGCGCTGGCGCAGAAGGTTCTGATGCTGCTGCGTTCTACCGAAGCAGAAGCACACGCAGAGCTGGAAGCGATCCGCGAGAGTGTGAAGATTACACAGCGCGGCTGGCAGTTGTTCCGTGCCAACAGCAATTTTCGCCGCACCACCTATCTCGGCGTGCTGTTGCAGTTTATGCAGCAGGTCACCGGCATGACCGTCATCATGTATTACGCGCCAAAAATCTTCGCCATCGCTGGTTTTGCCTCCACAGAGCAACAGATGTGGGGAACGGTGATTGCCGGTTTAACCAACGTGCTGGCGACCTTTATCGCCATTGGTCTGGTCGACCGCTGGGGACGTAAACCCATTCTCAAACTCGGCTTCTCGGTCATGGCGGTTTGCATGGCGCTGATGGGCTACATGTTCTTCATCGGGATCACCAGCCTGGCGCAGCAATATACCGCCGTGACGCTGCTGCTGATTTTCATCACCGGATTTGCCATGAGTGCCGGACCGCTGATCTGGGTGCTGTGCTCAGAAATTCAGCCTCTGGCCGGGCGTGATTTCGGTGTGACCTGTTCAACAATGGCCAACTGGATCGCCAACATGATCATCGGCGCCACCTTCCTGACCCTGATCGACAACGTCGGCAGCGCAGGCACCTTCTGGCTGTACGCCGGACTGAACGTGCTGTGCATCATTCTTACTCTGCTTTTCGTGCCTGAAACCAAAAACATTTCGCTGGAAAACATAGAGAAAAACCTGATGGCAGGCCTGCCGCTGAGAAGCATCGGCAGCTCACTCTAACTCACCCCGCCCCTCCGGATGGAGGGGCATTGAGAGGTCAGAAAAATGGCATCTTTAAAGCCTGAAGATAAGGTCAGCGCGGTGTACAGCAAGATAACCCGTCGCCTGATCCCGTTTTTGATCCTGTGCTATTTCTTCGCTTATCTGGATCGCGTCAACATCGGGTTTGCCAAACTGCACATGCAGGATGCGCTGAATTTCAGTGATACGGTTTACGGCCTCGGTGCCGGGATCTTCTTCATCGGTTATTTCCTGTTTGAACTGCCGAGCAACCTGATGATGCAGCGCTTCGGCCCGCGTTTCTGGATTGCCCGCATCATGATCAGCTGGGCCGTTTTGTCGGCGGCGATGATCTTCGTGAAAACCCCGACGCAATTTTACGTGCTGCGCTTTCTGCTCGGCGTCGCCGAAGCGGGCTTTTTCCCCGGCATCGTGTTCTATCTGACACTGTGGTTCCCGTCGTGGCGTTCGGCGCGCACGCTGGGGCTGTTCATTCTGGTCACCCCGCTTTCCACTATCGTGGGCAGTCCGCTTTCCGGCTATATCCTCAAAGCCTTTGAAGGCGTCGACGGCCTGCACAACTGGCAATGGCTGTTTCTGGTGGAAGCCATTCCGTCTTTCCTGCTGGCCTTCGTCGTCCTCAAATATCTCGATAACGACGTCAAATCAGCCCGCTGGCTGACCGCGGAAGAAAAACAGATTGTGGCAGACGATCTGGAAACCGATCGTCAGCGCAGTCTGGCCGCCAATGCCGGTAAGCCGCCGCAAAGCCTGAAACTGATGTTCAGGAACGGCTACGTCTGGCTGCTGGCGCTGATCTTCTTCAGCTTCAATATCGGTTATTACGGCATCAATTTCTGGCTGCCGTCGATTATCAAATCCTCCGGCGTCACCGATGATTTCCACATCGGCCTGCTCGCCGCCCTGCCTTACGTCTTCGGCGCCCTCTTTATGGTGTGGAACAGCCGCCACTCCGATTTACGCTGCGAGCGCCGCTGGCACATCGCCATTCCGGCCATTATCGGCGCCGTGGGGCTGAGCCTCAGCGCGTATTGCAGCGGATCAACGGTGTGGATGATGGCCTGGATTTGCCTGGCAATGTCCGGAACGCTGGCGCTGATCCCCACCTACATCAGCCTGCCCGGCACGCTGCTTTCCGGCACGGCTGCAGCGGCAGGCATCGCTCTGGTTAACTCGGTCGGCAATCTGGCGGGCTTCTTCGGCCCGACCGTGCTCGGCTGGCTGAAAGACAACACCGGCAGCACCAATTCCGGCCTGTATATTCTCGCCGCGTTCCTGCTGCTGTGTGCCCCATTGATATTTTTATTACCAGCAAGACTGGTTAATCCCCGTCGCAGCCCTGAAACACCGGCTGGAACCGACGTCGAATCATCATTAAAAAGAGGCAGTTTATGAGTGGATGTGGCAATGGTTGTGGTACCTGCGGTGGTGATGACCACTTTAATCCGGTACTGAGCGGAGATGACGGCGCGCTCAAACGTGCGCTGTACAAATCCATGGGGCATACCGACGAACAGTTGCGCCGGCCGGTGATTGCTGTGGTGAACAGTTACACCAACGCCACCGCCGGGCACGCCAATCTCAATGAGCTGACTGCCGAAGTGCTGAAAGGGATCGACGAAGCGGGCGGCGTCGGCATGGTATTCGGCACCATCGCGCCGTGTGACGGCATCGCCGAAGGCCATCTGGGGATGCGCTATATTCTGGCCGCCCGCGAAGTGATCGCCAGTTCTATTGAAGTCATGATGCGCGCCCACCGTTTCGACGGCATGGTGCTGCTCGGCTCCTGCGACAAAATTGTCCCGGCCATGCTGATGGCGGCGGCTCGTCTGGATATTCCCGCCATAATGGTTAACGGCGGCCCGATGTATCCGGCGCACTATAAGGGCAAAGACTGGGACGGCAACATCGTGACCGAAGCCATCGGTTGGAAAAGACGCGGCGAAATCGATGAGGCGGAATTTCGTCATATCGAAGATATCGCCGAGCCGGGTCCGGGCTCCTGCACCATGTACGGCACGGCCAACACCATGTGCTGTATTGCCGAAGTGCTGGGCATGAGTTTACCGGGCAGCAGTACGTTGCCGGCGATTTCGAAAGAACGCCGCGAGTGTGCTTTTGTCACTGGTCAGACGGCGGTGGATCTGGTGAAACGCGGCGTGAATGCGCGGCAGATCATCACGCCGGAATCCATCCGCAACGCCATGGTTTATCTGCTGGCTACCGGGGGTTCTACCAACGCGATTCTGCATTTGCAGGCCATTTATTATGAAGCGGAATACGGCCATCTGCCGCTGTCGGAGTTCGATAAACTCAGTCACCACGTGCCGCTGGTCGCCGCGCTGTATCCGGCTTCTGAATACGACATGATTGATTTCTGGGAAGCCGGTGGCGTGCCTGCGGTAGAAAAAGAAATCAGTGCGCTGATGAACCTCAGTTCGCTGACCGTCAGCGGCAAAACCAAAGCCGAATGGCTGGAAGAAGCAGCGAAAACCCGTCGTCCTGAAGTGATCCACTCGCTGGCCATTCCGGTGCGTAACGAAGCGGGTGTCGCCGTGCTGCACGGCAACATTTCGCCGCTCGGATGCGTAGTAAAACCGGCTGCCGTACCGGAAAATTTGATGATTTTCAGCGGTCCGGCGGTGGTATTTAACAGCGAACAGGAATCGGTAGACGCCATTCTTTCCGGCGAAATTGCGCCGGGAAGTACGCTGGTGCTGCGTTATGAAGGCCCGAAAGGCGGACCGGGCATGCCGGAAATGTACAAGCCGATGAAATGTCTGGAAGGGATGGGGCTGTCTGACAGCTGTGCGCTGATCACCGACGGGCGTTTTTCCGGCTCAAACCGCGGGCTGTTTGTCGGGCATATTTCACCGGAAGCCAGCGATGGCGGCGATCTGGCGCTGATAGAAGATGGCGACATCATCACTATCAACATTCCGACGCGTGAGCTGACCCTTAACGTCAGCCCGCAAATCCTGGCCGAACGCCGCAAACATTGGGTGCCGGTTGAAAAACAAGTTCCGCGCGGGTTCCTGCGTTTGTACCGCCGCTGGGCACTGCCTGCGGCACAGGGCGCGGTATTAGCTGACCGCGACGAGGAATAATCATGTACACATCTTCCGATATTTGCGGCGTAAATCCCATCGCCGCACTGCCTTTCACCGCACAGGGTGAGCTGGATTACACCAGCTTTGACCGCATGCTCGGCCATCTGGCAGCCACCGGCATTCAGGGGCTGACCCTGTTTGGCATCGCCAGTGAATTTCCTAAACTCGAAGACAGCGAGCGGTTACGGCTTGCCGATCAGTTTATCGCCAGCCTGAGCGGGACCGGCGTGTTCCGCGCCATGTCTGTCACCGATCACAGTACAGAAGTAGCGGTAAAACGGGCGCGGGATTATCAAAAGCGCGGCGCCGACGCGCTGATGCTGCTACCGCCGTTTTTCCTGCAACCGGATGCGGCGGCGATTTCCCACCACATCTTTTCGGTGCTGGAGGCGGTGGATATTCCGGTGATGGTGCAGTACGCGCCGGGTGAAACCGGTCTGGCTATTACGCCAGAACAGCTTGGCGAAGTGGCGGCCCGTTACCCGCATGCGGTGTTTAAAATTGAGTGCAATCCGCCAGTGGATTACACCCGTGAGTTTTTGAAACGTGCGCCGCAGGCCAGCGTTCTGAACGGTTATGCCGGTCTGTATATGCTGGAAATGCTGGCGGCAGGCGGAAAAGGCGTGATGCCGGGCTGCTCTTTCAGCGAAATTTATGTGCAGATTTATCACCTATGGCAGACGGGGAAACAGCAGGAAGCACAGGCGCTGCACGGGAAATTACTGCCGTGGATCCGCCGCTGGATGACGCACTGCGAGTACATCATTCAGGTGGAGAAAACCATTTTGTACAAACGCGGGATTATCTCAACAGAATACTGTCGCCATCCGGGCTGGACGCTGACAGCGGAAGATAGCGAGGCGATCGACACCTTTATCATGGAATTTTCACTTTAACGTTGCGGAGTTTTTATGACTACCACGCTCAAATTTCCACGCATTGTGCTCGTGACCGGCGCCAGCCAGGGGATCGGTCATGCCATTGCGAGCACTTTTCTTAGTCACGGCGATATCGTGATTGGCTGCGCCTTTTCGTCCCCCGAAAAGGCTCCCCATGCGCAAAAATTGCAGGAACAGTATCCGGAACACTTCTTTTACTATTCCGTCGATATGACCCAAACGGCGTCCATCGCCAGCTTCATCAGCGAGGTGGAATCCCGCTTCGGGCGGCTGGATGTACTGGTTTCTAACGCCGGTAAAAACGTCTTCAAGGGCATTGATTGTGAGCTGGAAGACTGGCACCACAATCTCGACCTGAACCTGCGATCTCACTGGTATATCGCCAAATGCTGTCGCCCGATGCTGGAAAAATCTCGCGGCGTGATCCTGGTCATGACCTCCAATCATGCGTTTTCCACCATGCCGGGCTGTGCGCCGTATAACATTACCAAGCGCGCCCTGCTTTCACTGGTACAAAGCCTGACCATCGAATGGGGACCGGCTATCCGTACCGTGGGTATCGCTCCCGGATTTATCGACACGGCAGGTAATCAGGTATGGTTTGATTCCCATAACGACGGCGAAGTCGCGCGTCAGGAAACTATCCGCAAACATCCGGTCGGGCGCATCGGCACGCCGGAAGAAGTGGGCGAACTCTACCTGTATCTGGCTAGTCCGGTCGCCGGATTTATTGCCGGAACCACCATTGTGATGGATGGCGGACGCAGTGCCTTAATGCAGGATTAATGCATCCTGGTGCCCTGCTTTCGTCAGGGCACATTCTCAGCGTCGCGCTTTTTCATCTCCTGCTAGACTTTTGGTCTTAACCTCAGAAAAAGATGCGGAGAATGTCATGTCAGAACAGTATCAGCCACCGAAAGTCTGGACCTGGAACAAAGACGAAGTCAGCAAGTTCTCGAACATCAACCGCCCGATAGCGGGCCCGACACATGAGAAAACGCTGCCGGTCGGTAAACACCCGCTTCAGCTGTATTCTCTTGGCACACCCAACGGCCAGAAAGTGACGATCCTGCTGGAAGAGTTACTGGAACTGGGCATCAGCGGTGCGGAATACGACGCCTTTATCATCCGTATCAACGAAGGCGATCAGTTCTCCAGCGGCTTTGTTGGCGTTAACCCGAACTCAAAAATTCCGGCCCTTTTGGATAACTCCGCCACGCCACCGATCCGCGTGTTTGAATCGGGCAATATCCTGCTGTATCTGGCCGAAAAATTTGGCAAGTTCCTTCCCAAAGATCTGGCCGGACGCACTGAAACCCTGAACTGGTTGTTCTGGCTGCAAGGCTCCGCGCCTTATCTGGGCGGCGGTTTCGGACATTTTTATCATTACGCGCCGGTGAAAATCGAATACGCCATTAACCGATTTACGATGGAAGCCAAACGTCAGCTCGATGTGCTGGATCGCCAGCTGGCAGAGCATCGTTTCATCGCCGGTGAGGAATACACCATTGCCGATATCGCCATTTTCACCTGGTACGGCAGTTTGGCGCAGGGTGGCTTGTATGAATCCGCCGAGTTCCTCGACATCAAATCCTATAAGCATTTCCAGCGCTGGGCCGCTGATATCGCCAGCCGTCCGGCGGTGAAACGTGGCCGAATTGTCAACCGCACCTGGGGTGACGAACAGCTGGCAGAACGCCACGATGCCTCTGATTTCGACGGCGTGCTGAAGTCGTAACAGACTGACAGCCGATAAAAAAGGGCGGGATTTTGCGATCCCGCCCTTTTTGCGTTTCTGGACTTTTATGCGCTTTCGGTCTGCGGATCGAGATACTTTCTGAACCAGGCAATGGTTCTTTCCCATGCTAAGTCTGCTGCCGCTTTGTCATAACGCGGTGTCGAATCATTGTGGAAACCGTGATTCACGCCGGGATAAATATGCGCCTCATAGACTTTATTATGGGCTTTCAGCGCGGCCTCATACGCAGGCCAGCCTTCGGTAATCGGTTTATCCAGCTCGGCGTAATGCAGCAATAACGGCGCTTTGATACGCGGCACATCTTCAGCTTTTGGCTGACGGCCATAAAAAGGCACCGCCGCAGCCAGCTCCGGATACGCCACCGCCGCCGCATTGGCCACGCCGCCGCCGTAACAAAAACCGGTGATCCCCACTTTGCCGGTCGCCGTTTTGTGGTGCATCAGAAACTCAACGGCAGCAAAAAAGTCATTCATCAGCTTGGCTGGATCAACCTTTTGTTGCAGCTCACGCCCTTTTTCATCATTGCCCGGATAACCGCCGACAGAACTCAGGCCGTCCGGCGCCAGCGCGACAAATCCGGCCTTCGCCACCCGCCGCGCCACGTCTTCAATATAAGGATTCAGCCCGCGATTTTCATGCACCACCACGACGCCGGGCGCTTTGCCTGCTAATTTGGCCGGACGTACCAGATACGCCCGCACACTGCCGTGCCCCTGCGGCGACGGGTACTGAATATATTGTGCCACGATATCCGGATCGGTGAATTCCACCTGTTCGGCGTAGGCATAATTGGGGGTCATCAGCGTGGTCAGCGCGGCGAGGGACAATCCGCCCGCGACAAATTTTGCAGAGAGATCGAGAAATTCTCGTTTGGTCATTTTGCCGTGTACGTAGAAATCAAAATATTCGAGGAGTTCAGGCGGGAAATCTTTAGCTGTCATTCGCGTCATTTTCAGGCTCCGTTCCATGCAAAAGAAGCATAAATAATGGCCTGATTTTGGCGATTTTGTAAACTGATTGTGAAATTGACCGCCAATCCCGCCCCGCTCAGACACTTTTGACGGCTGAGAATGCTAAACTACAGCGCAAAATGGAGGAGCAATGAAAATACATTTCATCGAGTGGAACTCAGAATACGAACGGATGATGACGTCAGCACTGAAAAAAGAATTTAATGTGCATACGATTTATAACGTCAACAAACACTATAAATCTGTTCGTGCTTTATTGCCCGGGAAGCACCTGAAACGCTGGCATCAGCGGCTGCACTCCTCCATCAAATTCCGCCACATCGCGAAAGACGATATCGTTATTTGTAACGGTTACAGCGCTTTTTTGATGCTGGATTTCCTTGCCCTGCTGAGTTGCAAAAAAATACTGGTGCTGCGCGATTCGGTCGCTGCCCTGACGGCGAAAAGACGCAGGTTAAAATTACTTGCTGATGACGAGATTTATCTCGACAGAGCAACACCCGTTTTTGATGTTATTTATAGTTTTGATCCCGAGGATTGCAGGAAATACAACCTGTCCTATGTCAGTCAGTTTTTACCGTTCACCCGCAATGACATTGCTGCGCAAGCGGCTGAGCCGGTAAACGCTCCGACAGAACATTCATGCTTTTATGTCGGGGGTTATGATGATTACCGGGCAGGTCTGATTAATGATCTGGCGCCGGTATTGCAAGAAAACCACTGCCAGCCGGACTTTTATCTGGTGGGAGGGGACGCGGAAAATCCGAATTACCCCGCCTGCTGCATCAATGAAAAACTCAGTTATCAGCAAAATATCGGGAAACTGAAACGCGCCACTGTCGTGCTGGAAATGAATAAACCGGGTCAAAGCGGACTAACACTGCGCGCGCTGGAAGCGATGGCTTTCAATAAAAAACTGATTACTAATAATGCTTCGATAAAAGATCATGATTTTTATCATCCCGACAAAATCTTTATCTGGGGAGAAGATGACCGCAACAGCATGAGCCATTTTTTGTCATCTGAGCATCAGAAAACTGACCCGACTTTGCTGGAAATTTATTGCGCCGACGGCATGCTGAAATCATTGACCGGAAATGCAGTAGAATAAAATTTATACCTGCCAACCTAACCGCGCAGCAAAAGGAGACACAATGAACAACAATCTCGCAGGGCTGAGTAAAGAAGAAATGGACAAAGTGAGTGCCGGGCTGGCCGCCGGGACGGTCGCGGTGCGTGAGCGTAATCATCTGCCGGTGAATGCAGATGAAGTTGAAATGGAGCAGCCGGAGCATCTGCGCACCTATTTCCGTGAGCGTCTGGCACATTACCGGAGCAACCTGCGAAAAAGTAACCGTTCTGATTAGCGCCTCGCCGCAAAGAAATCGTTAATCGCCTGAATCAGATAACCCGCCGCCTCACCGGGCGGTGTCTGCCCCTGATGCAGGCTTATCCCTACCTCGCCCGGTTCGGGCAACTCATTCAAGATTCTGACCGTCTGCGGCCTGCCAAAATCGGTGCGCACGGTGACGCCTAATCCTGCCGACATCGCGGCCCAGATCCCGCTCAGGCTGCGGCTGGTAAAAGCAATGCGCCAGGGAATACCCGCTTTATCCAGCGCCGTTGTGGCGGCATTGCGCATCAGACACGGCGCTTCGAAGACCAGCAACGGCACCGGTTCGCCGGATTCCTGATAGTGTTTCAGATCGAAATTTTCAGGGCCAATCCAGCGCAGCGGTATCCGGCCGAGCGACTGGCTTGAAGGGAAAAGCGGCGCGTCATCAGCCTGCCAGCACACCGCCAGGTCAAACTCGTTATGGCGGATCCCGTCGAGTAATTGCTGGTTGCGGGTAATGCTGGCCGATACCTGAACCTGCGGATGTGCGCGGGTAAAGGTGCCGAGAAGTGCCGGTAACAGAGCCTCGCCGAAATCCTCCTGCATCCCCAGATTGATGCTGCCTCTCAGGGTGCTGGCGAGCATTATGGCGCTGGCTTCATCGTTCAGGGTGAGGATGCGCCGCGCATAACTCAGCATTATCTCGCCGCGCTCCGTCAGGATTAAATGCCGCCCCGATTTCTGAACCAGCTCGGTACCGGCCTGCTGTTCCAGCTTTTTCAGCTGTGCGCTGACGGCGGAAGTCGAGCGCCCCAGCCGGTCTGCCGCCAGCACAAAACTGCCCAGCTCGATGCCGTTAACAAAACTGCGTAAGGCTTCGGCATCAAAAGTCACCGGTCGTTTTGCCACGTTTGATCGTCCCGTTTTCATGGATTAATACTGCTGATATTTTCGATATTAAGGATAATCATAACGGCTTATGCTCCTTTTCACACCCGGAAAAAAGGAGCCTGATATGAGCACAACTTCATCCCAAACACAGACGCTGGATATCATGTCGCGCCTGACGCCCAAATTTGCCGAACTGACAGATCAGGTATTGTTCGGCGATTTATGGAAAAGAGAAGAATTGTCCCCGCGTGACCGCAGTCTGATTACCGTTGCTGCGCTGATCGCTCTGAACCGCAACGAGCAACTGCCTTTCCATCTGAGTCTGGCAGTGAAAAACGGCGTCACGCACACTGAACTTTCAGAGACGATCACGCATCTGGCGTTTTATGCCGGATGGCCCGCCGCCGCGTCTGCCCTGACCCGTTTCGCCGCACTGAATGATCAGTAACCCGTAGCCAGTCACAAGAGAAACTGACGATGCCTTTTACCCGAATATCCTTACCCGAACACCGCGCAGATGTCTGGCAGAACGCCATATCCGCTATTTTACAGAACGCACTGGTGGAACATTTCGCTGTTCCCGTGGATGACTGCTTTCAGCTGTTCGAACCGGCCAGCCGTCGTCAGCGGGTGATAAACCCGACCTATCTGGCCGGGAAAGATGATCAACGATCAGAGGATTTTTTGCTGTTTCACATCACCGCAGGCAAACCGCGTAACAGCTGCCAGAAACAGGAATTGTTCCGTCATCTGGCAGGCGATCTGCACGCTGCACTGGGGATTTCTGTGGCAGATGTGATGGTCGTGGTGAGTTTTACTCAGCCGGAAGACTGGTCGTTCAGCCACGGAAAAATGTTTACGCTGTGAAGGGAAAGACTGCCCGCAAGCAACCGGTGAAATCAGTGCGCGGCAATCCCCAATTTTTTCATTCGCGATAATAGCGTGGTGCGCTTTAAACCTAGCCGCTGAGCCGCACCACGGGGTCCGGCGACCACGCCGTTGGTTTCTTTAAGAACCAGCAGAATGCGCTCCCGCTCATCATCGTCACTCAGTTGCGGTGCGGGCGCACTTTCCCGCACCGATGGCGTGACGACATGTGCCATCGGCAGCGGATAATTCAGCTCGGGAAGTTGCAGGTCCAGCACCGTACCCCGGGTCAGTAATACCGCCCGCTCAATGACATTTTCCAGCTCACGCACGTTGCCCGGCCACGGCATACGGCTCAGCAGACGCAGGGTTTGCGCAGGAATGCTGTCGATAGTGCGTTTCATGCGTTTGGCGATTTTATAGGTGAGGAATTTCACCAGCTGCGGAATATCTTCCGGACGCTCCCGCAGCGGTGGGATAACTATCGGGAACACATTCAGCCGGTAATACAGGTCACTGCGAAATTCTTTATCAGCCACCATCTGGCGCAGGTCGCGGTTAGTCGCCGCAATCATCCGCACATCCACCGAAATCAGTTTATTGCCACCGACGCGCTCAAACTCCTGCTCCTGCAAAATACGCAGCAACTTAGGTTGCAGTTCAATCGGGATTTCCCCCACTTCATCGAGGAATAACGTGCCTTTGTCGGCCAGCTCAAAGCGCCCCATTCGCTGCGCCGTAGCGCCGGTAAATGATCCTTTTTCATGACCGAACAGATCACTTTCCATCAGGCCAGCTGGCATCGCGGCGCAGTTCATTTTCACCATTCGCTGGTTCCGGCGATCGCCCAGGTTATGAATGGCGCGGGCGATCAGTTCTTTACCGGTGCCGGTTTCACCGAGGATCAGCACCGAGCAGTCGCTTTTCGCCACGATCTCGACCTGTTTCAGCACCGCAGACATGGAAGGACTGCGCCCGACAATGTCGCTGAAATCCGGGTTATTGCTGTTGATTTGCTCGGTCAGGTACAGGTTTTCGTGTTGCAGTTTTTCCTTCAGGCTTTTGATTTCCTGATAGGCCAGCGCGTTATCCACGGCAATCGCAATACGTTCGGCAATTTGCTGTAAAACCCGTAAATTCGCCGTATTGAAATTATCCGGCTGACACTGCGCCAGTTTCAGTACGCCCAAGGTTTTATGGCCAAAACGTAACGGCAAAATGCACAGGGTTTTGGTTTGATCACGCCACAACAGCTGGAACAGCGTGCTTTCATCGCGCCTGAATTCTTCTGATGGCCGGGCATTGGTCAGCAGCATTTCGCCGCTTTTCATCACCTGCTGTTCGAGGGAACCGCCGAGCGTCATACGCGACTGCTCGCGTTCGGCAACGTGCGTTTGTATGTAATGGGTGGCGTAAACGCTGGCCTGTTCGCTGTCTTTATCCGCATCGCACAGCACAATGCTGATGGCATTAATGTGAAAAAAATGATGGATAGTGTTGGCAATTTCACCGGTCAGTTCATCCAGATCCAGCTTTGAGAGAACGGCGTTAGTGATATCGACCAGAATGCGGAAATCGTCACGCTCGTGACGCAGCTGAGATTGCTGGAACACCGCATTTTCACGCAGCTGGATTTGTTCAACCGCAATCGCCGCCAGCATACACAGTTCGTGCAGACCGTTTTTGTCTTCCTCGCTAAACGGGGTAGCCTTCTGACGGGTAAACTCACAGCCGCCCAGCAAACCCGATGAGGCAACCAAAGGCACCAGACAATATCCGCTGAATGCCGGATACAGGTTCAGCGCGCTCAGCTGCGGAAAATGCAGATGCAAAGCATCGCTGCGCCACACCTGAATTTTTGGATTACTCAGCAAGGCCTGCACCGGCCCCGTCGCCAGCAGCGTTTCATCTTCATAGCTGACCGGCTGATGATGGGGATCGATACCATAAAAACTGACCCGTTCACTCTTGTTATCTAATGCCTGAATGTCGAAAAGAACCAGCGTCACGGCGTCGGCAATACCGGCGCCCTGCACCACCTGCGTGAGTGTTTCCAGCAGCGATGTCATGGTCTGTTGCAGCAGCAGTGTGCGCGTCAGTTCCAGCAATCCTTTGTGTTTGGTAATGCTCATTGTTGCACTCTGCATAGCGTTAGCTCTGGATAGCATGATTTTTTGAATGAAAGCAGTAGGAAAAATTCTACCTCTTTCGTAGCAACAGGCCCCCTGACGAGATCAACAAATCCGGGGTAATGGCTCCGCATGGGGCAACATTAGCTGACGTGAAACGCCCAGCGCACCGCGCAGACACACTTGCGGCTGCGCCGTCACTTCGCCGATGGTGGCGGCATCAGCGCCGAGCGGATGGCTGCGCAATATTTTCAGCACCGCATTTTCTTCCTGTGCTGAAACCACCAAAACCAGTTTGCCTTCATTGGCAAAATTGAGTGGTTCCAGCCCGAGCAGCTCGCAAATTCCCCTTACTGCCGGTTTAACCGGTATTGCAGTTTCGTCAATGCAAATCCCGAATCCGCTGGCGGCGCTAAATTCGTGAAGAATGGCATTGACCCCGCCCCGTGTGGCATCGCGCAAGGCGCGGACACCCGACAGTGCGCGCAGCGGGGCGATCATCGGCGCCAGCACGGCGCAGTCACTTTCCACCTCCAGCGTCATTCCCAGCTGTTCGCGAAGATTGAGGATGGTGGCTCCGTGATCGCCCAGCGTGCCGCTGACAATCACTTTGTCACCGGTCTGAATATGGCTCGCTGCCCAGTGAACATCGGCCGGGATCACCCCGATCCCCGCCGTATTAATAAAGATTTTATCGGCCGCGCCGCGCTGCACCACTTTGGTATCGCCGGTAACAATGGCAATACCCGCCTCCCGTGCGGTCTGCGCCATCGCATGCACTATCTTTTGCAAATCTTCCAGCGGCAGCCCTTCTTCGAGAATAAATCCGCAGGAGAGATAAGCAGGCGTTGCGCCGCTGACCGCCAGATCATTCGCCGTGCCGCACACCGCCAGCTTGCCGATGTTACCGCCGGGGAAAAACACCGGATCGATGACATAGCTGTCCGTGGTGAATGCCAGCCGGTCGCCCTGCGCACTCAGACTGGCAATCGACAGACGCGCCGCATCTTCGCGCTCGCTGAGCCACGGGTTATCGAAAGCGCTGAGGAACAGGCGCTCGATCATCTGCTGCATCGCCCGCCCGCCGCTGCCGTGCGCCATAGTGACGACTTCTTTATATTCGCTCATCTTGCTACGCACCCTCTGTAGTTCTTTGTTGTGCTGCGGTTTCCTGATGCCGGTACTGATACCACGCTGCGCAGGCACCTTCGGAAGACACCATCAGCGCGCCAAACGCGTTATGCGGCGTGCAACCCGTGCCAAACAGCGGGCACTCATGCGGCTTGCAACGCCCGGTGAGCACTTCGCCGCAGCGGGAACGCGGGTCATCCGCCACCGGCTGTGCCCGGGGTCTGAAGCGCAATTCCGCATCGAACACTGCGTAAGCCGGGCTCAGGGAAATGCCGGACTCTTTAATAATCCCCAGCCCGCGCCATTCGCTGCTGCCGGAAAGCGTAAACACGTCGCGCATGGCTTCCTGTGCCAGCAGGTTACCCTCTTGCGGCACCACGCGCCGGTACTGGTTTTCAGTTTTACACGATGCCTCGCAAACTTGTTCCACCAGCATCAGTACGCTTTGCAGCATATCCAGGGGTTCGAAACCGCTTATCACCAGCGGCTTACCGAATTCTTTATTGATGAAATAATATGGCGCGATGCCGGTCACCATGCTGACGTGGCCGGGAGCCAGAAACGCATCGATGCGCACATCCTCTTGTTCCAGCAGACTGCGCAGGGTCGGCATCAGGCTGATGTGCTGGCAGAAGACGGTGAAATTGTTCAGACCTTCACGGCGCGCCTGTTGCAGCGTGACGGCGGTCACCGGCAACGTGGTTTCAAAACCGAGCGCGAAAAACACCACCTGAGACTGCGGGTTTTCACGCGCCAGTTTCAGCGCATCCAGCGGCGAATAAACCACCCGCACATCCGCACCCCGTTCGCGCGCCTGTAACAACGAACCCTGCTTGCCCGGCACCCGCAGCGCATCGCCAAAGGTGCAAAAAATCACCCCGTCATGTGCCGCAATTTCACAGCAGGCATCAATTCGCCCCATCGGCAGCACGCACACCGGACACCCCGGGCCGTGGATAAATTCCAGCTGCGGTGGCAACAGTTTATCCAGTCCGAATTTGAAAATGGCGTGGGTATGACCGCCGCACACTTCCATAATTTGCATCGGTTTTTCTGCGCTGTAAGGCAGATAAGCCGCCCGCTGATGCAGGCGTTCGATTAATGTTTTCGCCAGTTTCGGATCCCGAAATTCATCAACAAAACGCATTACCTTGATTCTCCCGCACCCAAAAATAATGCGACATCGGCTTCCACTTCTTCCATCGCGTGCAGCGCGTCCAGTGTGTCCAGCGCTTCCTGCTCATCGAGGCGGCTCAGGGCAAAACCGACGTGGATTAATACCCAGCAGCCGATCAGCGCTTCGCGGTCGCCTTCGCACACCAGCGCAATATTGACTTCGCGGCGCAATCCGCAGACCTGCGCCCAGGCATGATCGGGCTGCTGTTCATGCAGCGCGACAATCTGTCCCGGAATGCCTATACACATCGTTGCTGCTCCAGCCAGAGCAGCCACTGATCCATCCCTTCACCCGTCGTGGCTGAAAGCTGGATCACTTCAATCTGCGGATTCACCTGACGCGCATTGGCGATACAGGTTTCGACATCAAAACTGACGTAAGGCAGCAGATCGATCTTATTAAGGATCATCAGGCGGGACGCGGCAAACATATGCGGATATTTAAGCGGTTTGTCTTCACCTTCAGTCACCGACAGCACCGCAACTTTATGCAGTTCGCCGAGATCAAAGCTGGCCGGACACACCAGATTGCCGACGTTTTCGATAAACAGCAGGCTGTTATTGTTTGGCAATAACTGATGCAGCGCATCGTGAACCATTTGCGCGTCCAGATGGCAGCCTTTACCGGTATTAACCTGAATAGCCGGAACGCCGGTGGCGCGGATCCGGTCGGCATCGTTGGTGGTTTGCTGATCGCCTTCAATCACCGCGCAGTCGAAATACGGAGCCAGCCGGGTCAGGGTGCTGGTCAGTAAAGTGGTTTTGCCGGAACCGGGGCTGGACACCAGATTCAGCGCCAGAATACCCGCCGTAGCAAAGTGCTCGCGGTTGTGGGCGGCAATATGATTATTTTTCGCCAGCACGTCCATTTCGATATCCACCAGACGACGCGCCGCAAACGGCAGGCCGTGGGAATGCGCGTGTGAATGGTCATGGGAATGATCGTGGGAATGTTCATGAGAATGATGAGTGTGCTCGCTGCTGACGCCTTCGATACGAAGTTCGCCGCTGGCACAACCACAGGTACTGCACATAGGTTTCTCCCCGGACATAACGAATGCCCGTTATTCGATTTCGATACGTTTAATTTTCATGCCGTCACCGGCAATCACCCGCAAATCCCGTCCGCCACACTGCGGGCAAATCAGCACGTTCGGGCTGAACAGCGCGATATCCTGCTGACAGGTGCGGCACCAGCTTTCTGCCGCCGGTGTTTCCAGATGCAACTCGCATCCCTGCGCCAGCGTTTCGCGACACGCCAGTTCAAAACAAAACTGCACAGCTTCCGGCTCGACGCAGGAAAACGCGCCAATTTCCATCCACACCGCCGTAATTTTCCGCGCATTATTTTGCCGCCCGAACTGTTCCATTATTCCCACGGCATTTTGGCATAACGTAATTTCATGCATTATTTCCCCTCCCTCAGGAGAACAATCAAAATAAGATTGCAATATTGATGCCAGAAATTTCGACACGACTTTAATTACGCAATACAGGCTGTGAAAAAACAGGCAAATATTGCCCGACATAATTGTCGAAATAAGGTGTCATCGACATGTCATTTATTGACTCCGCAAATATGCACCTCAGGCCTTAAATCACCCAACTCATTAATTCAAAAGCATTTATCAGAATAAATCCGAAACTGGCACGCTTTATGCCAACAGAGAGTCATGCGCCGTATTTTCGTCGTCACCCGACATATCAATTAACAACGGATAATGAACATGAGCACTCTCAGCGAACTGACCACCAAAGCCGACTATATCGCCAGCAAAAATAGCCAGATGAAATCACAGTGGCATACCTATCAGAACAGCCTGATCCAGGCCGTAACCACGTCAAATAAAAAGATAAATCATGAATTTAACTGTGGTGAAGAACAGGACATCCGCTTTGTGCTGTTCAATCATTTTGTGGTGAGCATTCATCAGGGAGATGACTTTTACAGCCAGGACATCATCTACAGCCTGAACATGGCGCAAGGCCAGGAAGAGGCGGATTTCAGAGCCTTCGCACAGGCCAGATTGAGTGAAGAAGGCCGCGTGGACGGCACTGTCGACATCCACGATAAGAACGCCGTGCTGGAACATTACCTGAATAAGATTTCCGCTATTTATCAGTGTCTGTTTGATTCCCTGCACAGTAATCAGCCGGTTCACCCGCAATTAGAAAAATTACTCCGCCACGCCGGATAAAAAACCAAAAATATTATTTCCTTGTCGGATGGAAATAATCGTTTAACCGGATGCATTGGCCGTTTTTAAACGGACCCGATGCTGACATAAATGTCGAAATGTCAATTTAAGTGCCGATTTCGTCACCTTTGACGAAATACCAAGGAGACTTCATGCGCAATATGGCCGCCATGAATCAGTATGTGATCGCGGACCCCAAACTTTGTATTGGCTGCAATACCTGCATGGCGAGCTGTTCGCAGGAACACCAGTTGCAAGGTCTGCAATCCGCGCCCCGTTTGCAGGTGATGCGTAACCGGCTGGATTCCGCGCCGGTGATGTGTCACCAGTGTGAAGACGCGCCTTGTGCGCAGGTTTGTCCGGTGAACGCCATCACCCGTGAAAATGACGCGATTCATCTTAACGAGAGTCTGTGTGTGAGCTGCAAGCTATGCGGCATCGCCTGCCCGTTCGGGGCGATTACGTTTTCCGCCAGTACCCCGCTGGATATTCCGCGCGACTGTAATACCTCCAAAGCGCTGCCCGCACCACGTGCGCCGCGTGCCGTCAGTCCGTTTCTCGACTGCGTGCCGGGGCTGCGCGCCGTGGCGGTGAAATGCGATTTATGCAGCTTCAGCCCTGAAGGTCCGGCCTGCATTAAAACCTGCCCGACGCAGGCCATCACACTGGTTACCGCCAGTCTGGCTGAATATTCCAGTCAGCAAAAACGTCTCAATGCCATGAACGTTTTTCCCGCCGGACTGGCCTCACTGAATGCCCCAGATACGGAGGCTAAATAATGACGACTTTATTTTCCGGTGAACCGGCGTCGTTACTGGCGCTGGCGCTGCTGGTCTGGGTGCTGAGCGGCATTGGCGGCTGGATCCTGGCCGCTATGGCGAAAGTCAGCAGCCTGATTTTTGGCGCAGGCGGCATGGTCGCTGCATTGTGCGTCATCGTTGCCGCGTTACAGATAATGCATGGCGGTGCGGCGGTTCAGGCCGTGCTGCCGGTTCTGCCCTTTCACGCAGAACTGAGTGCTCTGAATGGGTTAATCCTGCTGGCGATGTCCGTCACTGCGGCCATCAGCAGCCTGTACGCCTGCGCGTGGCTGGCGAATGTCGGTGCGCGCAAGCGTGCCCGCACCGGTCTGATGTGCAATCTGCTGATGGCTGCACTGACGGCGGCGGCGATTTCGGCCAGCGCCGTAGAACTTATCCTGATGATGGAAATGGCCGCCCTGTGCGCCTATTTCATGATTGTGCAGGCCGATGATGTGAAAAGCCGCCGCGCGGGTCTGAACCAGTTCTTATCTGGCCGCGCCGGAACGCTGTGTCTGATCCTGGCCTTCGCCCTGTTGCATCACGCCAGCGGCAGCGTGAATTTTGAGGTGCTGCGCCACGTGACCTTCACGCCGGGCATTAAATCGGTGGCGTTCCTGCTGGCGCTGGCCGGTTTCGGGCTGTACGCCGGGATTATCCCGCTGCACGCCTGGGTGCCGCAGTCTCACTCCAGCGCGCCCGCTCACGCCGCCGCCCTGTTCTCTTCCGCGCTGATGAAAATCGGCATTATCGGCATCATAAAAGTCGGTCTGGATCTGCTGGGCGCACCGCCACTCTGGTGGGGCCTGATGGTATTGCTTCTGGCTGTCCTGACCGCATTTATCGGCGGGCTGTATGCCCTGATGGAACACGACATCCGCCGCCTGCTGGCCTATCACACGCTTGAAAACGTCGGGATTATCCTGCTCGGCGTCGGCGGCGCAATGACCGGCGTGGCGCTGAATTTGCCGGTGCTGGCTTCGCTCGCGCTGCTGGCGAGCCTGTTTCATCTGTTCAATCACGGACTGTTTAAAACGGCGCTGTTTCTCGGTGCCGGTGAAATTGAAATGCAGACCGGCATTAAGGATATGGAAAAACTCGGCGGCATCGCCCGTCTGATGCCGTGGACAGCGGGTGCCATGCTGATTGCGCTGATGTCGATGGCCGCGCTGCCGCCATTAAACGGTTTCGCCAGCGAATGGCTGCTCTATCAGTCACTGTTCCAGCTGAGCACCAGCCATGTCTTTATCGCCCGCCTGATGGGGCCGCTGCTGGCGGTCGGTCTGGCCCTGACCGGCGCACTGGCGCTGATGTGTATTGCCAAAGTGTTTGGCGTCACTTTCCTTGGCACACCGCGCAGTATGGCCGCCGCAGATGCCACACCGGCGCCGCTGGCGATGACATTTAGCACCGTGTTGCTGGCGCTGCTGTGCGTGATTTCCGGCGTTGCCTCGCCGTGGATTATTCCGCAATTCTCCGCCGTCGCCGCCTCGGTACTGAACACACCGGTTCTGCCGGCTGCACAGCATGGCGTGGCGTTTTCCCCGACGTCTGCGGTTTCTGCGCCGATGGTAGCCATTTTACTGCTGGCGATGCCTTTAGTGCCGTGGCTTATCGCCGTGGTTCTGCGCGGTGCGCGGCTGCCAAACCGTTCGCGTGGCGATGCCTGGGCCTGTGGTTACGCCCATTCCGCCGACATGGTGGTGACGGCAACCGGCTTCGCCCAGCCACTGCGCGTGATGTTCGCCCCGCTTTACCGTCTGCGCATCCATGCAACACCGGCGTCACTGGTCAGCACCCTGCACCGTGGCTGGCTGGGGGCTTTCTGCCGTCGTCTGGCGTTCATCGAACTGGCCGTATTACTGGTCGTGGCTTTTGCCTGAGGAACTGACTATGAACTTCCCTTCCCTGCTTGCCGGTTCGCTGTGGCCGCTGGCGCTTGTCCAGGCGGTGGCATTGCTGGCTGTCGCTCCGTTGTTTGCCGGATTCAGCCGCGTGATGCGTGCGCGGATGCACAACCGGCGCGGTCCCGGCGTATTACAGGAATACCGTGATATCGCCAAATTACTCCAGCGACAAAGCGTCGCGCCCGCAGCGGCAGGCATGGCGTTTCGCAGTATGCCGTATCTGCTGACCGGCGGTTTGCTGGTGATCGCTACCGCTTTGCCGGTGGTGACGCTGGCGTCGCCGATGGGCGCAGCGGGCGACCTGATCACCATTATCTATCTGTTTGCCGTGGTGCGTTTTGTCTTTGCCATCGCCGGACTCGACACCGGCAGCACGTTCACCGGTATCGGCGCCAGCCGTGAAGCCGTTCTCGGCGTACTGGTTGAGCCGATTCTGCTGCTCGGCCTGTGGGTAGCGGCGCTGGTCGCCGGTTCCACTTCGCTCGGCGCGATTACGGCGCGGGTGCTGCACTGGCCGCTGTCCTCTTCCTTAACCCTGGTGCTGGCCGGACTGGCCTGCGCGTTTGCGACGTATATCGAAATGGGCAAATTGCCGTTTGATATGGCCGAAGCCGAGCAGGAATTACAGGAAGGCCCGCTGACCGAATATTCCGGTGCCGCGCTGGGCATACTGAAAATCGGCATCAGCCTGAAACAGCTGGTGGTGTTGCAGTTGTTTCTCGGCCTGTTTTTCCCGTTCGGTATGGCCGGGCACCTGACACCGCTGGCGCTGCTGACCGCCGTGATCGTCTGTCTGCTGAAACTGCTGATCGCCGTTTTTGTGGTTGCGCTCATCGAAAACAGCGTCGCCCGTCTGCGCTTTCTTAAAACCTCCCGCACCACCTGGGCGGGGTTCGGTCTGGCGTTTCTGGCGCTGGTTTCCTGGCTGGTCGCAGGCTGACCTGACATTTTTCTTATCCCGCCACGGCGGGAAGAGGCTTTGCAATGAGTGAGTTCAACACCGCATTAAATCAAAACCCGGTCGGCAAAGAATATCTGGCCGCACTGGCAAAACAGTTCCCCTCGGCGATTCTGGGCAGCGAATGGCAGACCGACACGCAAGCAACCGTCACCATCAGGCTGAACTGGCTGCCGGAAGTGGTTGAGTGGCTGTATTACGAGCAAGGGGGCTGGCTTTCCGTGCTGTTCGGCAACGATGAGCGCTCGCTGTGCGGCAATTACGCGCTGTATTACGTGCTGTCGATGGAAAAAGGTGTGAAGTGCTGGATAACCGTGCGCGCCGAAGTAGATCCGATTTCACTGGAATTCCCTTCCGTGACGCCGCGCGTACCGGCCGCCGTCTGGGGCGAGCGCGAAGTGCGGGATATGTACGGTTTGCGCCCGATCGGGCTGCCGGACGAACGCCGTCTGGTGCTGCCGGATGACTGGCCGGACGATTTGTACCCGCTGCGCAAAGATTCGATGGATTACCGCCAGCGCCCTGCCCCGACCACCGACGATGAAACCTTTCCGTTTATTTCTGAGGCTAAAGAAGGCAGCAAAATAGTGCCGATTGGGCCGCTGCACGTCACGTCTGACGAACCGGGACATTTTCGTCTTTTTGTCGATGGCGAAGACATTATCGACGCGGATTATCGTCTGTTCTACGTGCATCGCGGCATGGAAAAACTGGCCGAAACCCGCATGGGCTATAACGAAGTGACGTTTTTGTCCGACCGTGTGTGCGGCATTTGCGGCTTTACCCACAGCGTGGCGTATACCTCATCGGTCGAAAATGCGATGGGGATTGTGGTGCCGGAACGCGCCCAGATGATCCGCTCCATTTTGCTGGAAGTGGAACGTCTGCACAGCCATCTGCTGAACCTCGGGCTGGCCTGTCACTTTGTCGGATTTGATTCCGGCTTCATGCAGTTTTTCCGCATCCGCGAACAGTCGATGAAGATGGCGGAAATCCTGACCGGTGCGCGCAAAACCTACGGCATGAATCTGATCGGCGGCATCCGTCGTGACATCCTCAAAGACGACATGATAGCCACCATCGCGCTGGCGGGCGGCATGCGCCGTGACCTGAATGAGCTGGTGGATATTTTGCTGAGTACCGCCAATACCGGGCAGCGCAGCATCGGCGTCGGCATTCTGGATCCGCAGGTGGCCCGCGATTTCAGTAACGTGGGCCCGATGGTGCGCGGCAGCGGTCATCGCCGCGATATGCGACAGGATCACCCCTACGCCGGTTACGCCAAACTGCCGTTTGAACTGTTCAGCGAAACCGGTAACGACGTGTATTCCCGTCTGAAAGTGCGCATTCACGAAGTCTTTAACTCCCTGAATATGATTGAGTTTGGCCTGCAAAGTCTGCCGGGCGGTCCGCTGGCGGTGGAAGGCTTTAACTATATTCCTCACCGTTTCGCGCTCGGTTTTGCCGAAGCGCCACGCGGTGACGATATTCACTGGAGCATGACCGGCGACAACCAGAAGCTGTTCCGCTGGCGCTGTCGTGCCGCGACCTACGCCAACTGGCCGACGCTGCGCTACATGCTGCGCGGCAATACCGTATCCGATGCCCCGCTGATTATCGGCAGTCTCGATCCCTGCTATTCCTGCACCGACCGCATGACAGTGGTCGATGTGCGCAAGAAAACCTCCATCGTCGTGCCTTACAAAGAGATCGAACGTTACGGCATCGAACGCAAGAATTCGCCGCTTTAAGGAGCCGGTCAAATCATGCTGAAACTGATTAAAAAAGTGCTCAAAACCGGCACGGCAACGGTGGGATACCCGTTCCAGCCGCTGGATTTAGCGCCCAACTTTCGCGGCAAACCGCAATACACCGCGCAGCAGTGCATCGCCTGCGGGGCCTGCGCCAATGCCTGTCCTTCCAACGCGCTGACCATGGCGACAGCAGAAGACGGCGAAACCCTCCGCTGGCAGCTGTTTTTAGGACGCTGCATTTTCTGCGCCCGCTGCGAAGAAGTCTGTCCGACGGCGGCGATCACCTTGTCGCAGGAGTTCGAACTGGCGGTCTGGCGCAAAGAAGACCTGTATGAAACGGCGGATTTTCCTGTCTGCCATTGCCGGGAATGCGGCAAGCCCTACGCCGTACAAAAGGAAATCGACTTTGCGCTCAGCCTGTTACAGGAAAGCGCCGCGCTGAGCGACCGGCAGATTAGCGATCGCCGCGTGCAGTATGAAACCTGCCCGACGTGCAAAAAAATGCACGGTCTATCTTCCAGCGACCGTATTGATATTGGCCGCCATATGACGACGGAGGCCCGCTGATGAGCCATAACCCGATTGCGCCGCGTGACGAAAATGGCCTGCCGGTGCCCGTTACGCTGGATGAAAGTATTGCCAAACTGAAATCCACCCTGCTGAACAGCATCCGCCGTTCCGCCTACGTTTACCGCGTGGACTGCGGCGGCTGTAATGGCTGCGAGATTGAGATTTTCGCTGCCATTTCGCCGCTGTTTGATGCTGAACGCTTCGGTATCAAAGTCGTTCCGTCGCCACGCCACGCGGACATTTTGCTGTTCACCGGTGCGGTCACCCGCGCGATGCGTATGCCTGCCTTGCGCGCCTGGGATTCGGCACCGGATCCGAAAATTTGTATTTCCTATGGCGCGTGCGGCAACAGCGGCGGCATTTTCCACGACCTTTATTGCATCTGGGGTGGTACCGACAAAATCGTGCCGGTTGACGTTTATATTCCCGGCTGCCCGCCGACACCGGCGGCGACTATTTATGGTTTCGCGATGGCGCTGGGTTTGCTGGACCAAAAAATCAAAGGCCAGCAGCACGACGTGGCCGCCGCAGAACCGGCGGCGTTACTGCATCCGGAACTGCCCCAGCCATTGCGCGTGCTGCTCGATCGCGAAGCGCGCCGCATGGCCGGTTACCGCTATGGCCGCCAGATAGCCGACCAGTTTATGGAACTCGTCGCGGCACCCGGTTTACAGCCGGTGGAACAGCGCGTTTCGGCTTATCTGGCTGAACAGGACGACCTGCGCCTGAGCGAAATTATTGGCAACCTGCAACATATTTATCAGCAGGTGCTGCGCGGCGAGGTGCGCCTGTGATGACATCTGTTAACGACCAGCGCTATGCGCGCCATCAGCCTTATGCCGGTCAAACACCGGTTAAAAACAAAGTGATTTTCTATTCACTGAGCAGCAAGTTTGTCGATGAAAAAAGCGCACAGAAACGCAGCTCGCAGAAAGTGCAGGAGGTGATTTATTACAGCCTGGCTATCGGTCATCACCTCGGGGTGATCGACTGTCTGCAATCACGTCTCGAATGCCCGCTCGAGGGCTATCTGCAATGGATTAACTGCCTGGCACAAAACAGCGAAGCACGCCGCAAACTGGCCGGTGTTCAGCGTTTTGGCGAGATCAATATCGACAGCAGCCACACGCATTTGCTGGCGCTGGCGCTGCGGGACGCAAGTCCGGACATGAATGCCGAACAGCAAGGCTGGAGCGAAAAGCTTATCGCCCTGCTTACGCAAATTGAAAACGACCCCGCCATGTACCTGATGGTCAGGAGATACGATGCCTGATTCGACTTTACGCTACGCACTGTTGTGCGTAGGCAACAGCATGATGGGCGACGACGGCGCCGGTCCGCGGCTGGCCGAACTGTGCGCGGAAAAACCGCTGACCGGCTGGACGGTGGTAGATGGCGGCGCGGTGCCTGAAAACGACATCGGTTTTTTACGCGAGCTGCACCCGCAGCACCTGGTGATTGCCGATGCCACTGACATGGGGCTGACACCCGGTGAGATGCGCATTATCGCCGAGGAAGACATCGCCGATATGTTCATGATGACCACCCACAATCTGCCGCTGACCTTTCTCATACAGCAACTGCGTGATGACATCCCGCAGATCACGTTTGTCGGCATTCAGCCCGACGTTGTCGCTTTCTATTACCCGATGACTGACGCCGTAGAACAGGCGGTCAGCCGCCTGCATCAGCTGTTACCACGACTGGAAACCGGTCTCGGGATCGCCCCGTTCAGTGTTTCGACATAACTGTCGATACGGTGACGACGCAGACATGACGTCAGTGAAAAATTTCGTCAGCGGCGCATCCGATAAAAGTAATTCACTGAATTTAATACTGAAAAATTAAAAACAGGAACTGGCACGCTTTATGTATAGCCAGTAGCTGAAACCAATGACTTAGGGATGAAAAAACATGAACCGGTTCATCATCGCCGACCCCAAAAAATGTATCGGCTGTCGTACCTGTGAAATTGCCTGTGTGATGGCACACAGCGATTCAGAGGATATCTCGCTGCTTAACGCCGCGACGTTTGCGCCACGTTTGCATGTGATCAAAGGCGTCAATCTCAGCACCGCTGTGATGTGCCGCCAGTGTGAAGACGCGCCCTGCGCCAATGTCTGTCCAAACGGTGCTATCAGCCGTGTCGGGGACCACGTTCAGGTGGTGCAGGAGCGCTGCATCGGCTGCAAAACCTGCGTGGTCGCCTGCCCGTATGGCGCGATGGAAGTGGTCACCAAACCCATTTTTCGCCAAAACGGCGCGGCCATGACTGCTACGTCTGAAAAAGCCGAAGCGCATAAATGCGATTTGTGCCACGCACGTGTTGGCGGCCCGGCCTGCATGGAGATCTGCCCGACCAACGCGCTTTTCGCCATCGACCGTAATCACCTGCAGGAAATGAACGCAGAAAAACGCCGCCGCGCTGCGCTCGACAGCACCTCCCCCCTGCTGTTTTAACCCCGGATAGAGGAAGAAAAAACATGAAAAAAGTCACCACTGTCTGCCCATACTGTGGGGCGGGATGCAAAATGAATCTGATTGTGGATAACGGTAAAATTATCCGCGCGGAAGCCGCAAACGGCGTGACCAATCAGGGCGAACTGTGCCTGAAAGGCTATTACGGCTGGGATTTTCTCAATGACACCAAACTGCTGACGCCGCGCCTGACGCAGCCGATGGTCCGCCGTCAGAAAGGGGGGAAATTCGAAGCCGTGAGCTGGGATGAAGCCATCCGCTACACCGCGCAGCGTCTGAAAGAAATCAAACAAAAACATGGCCCGCGCTCGATCATGACCACCGGTTCTTCCCGTGGCACCGGCAATGAAACCAACTACATCATGCAGAAATTTGCCCGTGCGGTCATCGGCACCAACAACGTCGACTGCTGCGCCCGCGTGTGTCATGGCCCGTCGGTCGCCGGTTTACAGGCCACGCTCGGCAACGGCGCAATGAGTAACTCCATCGGCGATATCGAGAACTCAAAATGCCTGCTGGTGATCGGCTATAACTGCGCCGATTCCCACCCGATCGTCGCCCGCCGCGTGATCAAAGCCAAAGAAAAAGGCGCGCAGATCATCGTCTGCGATCCGCGCCGTATCGAAACGGCGCGTATTGCCGATCAGCATCTGCAAATTAAAAATGGCTGCAATATGGCGCTGGTGAATGCTTTCGCGCATGTGCTGATCGAAGAAAATCTGTATGACCACGATTACGTCGCTAAATACACCGAAGGCTTCGCGGAATACCGCAAAAACGTGGCCGATTACTCGCCGGAAGCCGTGGAGGAACAGACCGGCGTTTCTGCGCAACAAATCCGCCAGGCGATGCGCACGTATGCCGCCGCGCCTTCTGCCACCATTATGTGGGGCATGGGTGTCACGCAGTTTGGTCAGGCCGTGGACGTGGTTAAGGGGCTGGCCGGGCTGGCATTGCTGACTGGTAATCTGGGACGCGCCAACGTCGGCGTTGGTCCGGTGCGTGGTCAGAATAACGTGCAGGGCGCGTGCGACATGGGCGTGTTGCCTAACGAATTCCCTGGCTACCAGTCGGTCACTGATCCGAAAATCCGCGCGAAATTCGCCGATGCCTGGGGCATTGACGTCAACCAGATGGACGCTGAAGTCGGCCTGCGCATTACTGAAATCCCGCATCTGGCGATTGAAGGCAAGGTCAAAGCCTACTACATCATGGGCGAAGATCCGTTGCAGACCGAGGCCGATTTAGGGCTGGTACGCAAAGGGTTTGAGGCGCTGGAATTCGTGGTGGTGCAGGACATCTTCATGACCAAAACGGCGGAACAAGCGGATGTGATTTTACCGGCCACCTCCTGGGGTGAGCACGGCGGCGTGTTCACCTGTGCAGACCGTGGTTTCCAGCGTTTCGAAAAAGCCATCGAGCCGAAATACAACGTCAAACGCGACTGGGACATCATCAGCCTGCTGGCGACCGAGATGGGGTATCCGATGCATTATCAGGATAACCAGGAAATCTGGGACGAACTGCGCAGCCTTTGTCCGCTGTTCTACGGCGCGACCTACGAAAAAATGGGCGAACTGGGACACGTTCAGTGGCCTTGTACCACGCTGGAAAGTCCCGGTACGCAGTACCTTTACGCCGATAATCACTTCGATACACCGACCGGCAAAGGCCAGCTGTTTGCCGCGCCGTGGCGTGCGCCTGCCGAAGTGCCGGACGGTGATTACCCGCTGGTGCTGTGTACCGTACGCGAAGTTGGTCACTACTCCTGCCGCTCAATGACCGGCAACTGCGCTGCGCTGCAAACGCTGGCCGACGAGCCGGGCTTCGTGCAGATGAATCCGGTGGATGCTCAGGCACTGGGTATCCGTGACCAGCAACTGGTCTGGGTGGCGTCACGCCGTGGCAAAGTTATTTCACGCGCCAACTACAACGAGCGTATCAACGCCGGTGCCGTATATATGACCTACCAGTGGTGGATCGGTGCCTGTAATGAACTGACGCAGGATAATCTCGACCCGATTTCCAAAACACCGGAAACCAAATACTGCGCAGTGAAAGTCGGGCAAATTGCCGATCAGCGCTGGGCAGAAAACTACGCCCAGCAAACCTACAGCGACATGAAAGCGCGTCTGCGCAGTGCCGTCGAAGATGTGATCCCGGTGGTTGAGGTTTAATTTAGCTTCTCCCCCTGCTAAGGGGGAGGCTGGGAGGGGGTTTCACAGCCAGCCCCGGATTTAGAGTTGTCGTTAATACCCCACCCCAGCCCTCCCCTTCGCAGGGGAGGGAGTAAACCCCTCTCTTTTCGCCGCCCGCTTCTTAACGTTTAAAAAGGCTTTTTATGTCTGGCTTACTCATTCGCATCTCCGGAAAAGTCCAGGGCGTCGGTTTCCGGCCATTTATCTGGCAACTGGCTGACCAGCTCCGGCTTTGTGGGGAAGTCTGCAATGACAGCACCGGTGTTGAAATCAGGTTGCTTGCGCCGGTAAATATCGAAACTTTTATCCGCCAGTTACAACGCGACTGCCCGCCGCTGGCGCGCATCGACGGTATCAGCGTGGACGCTTTCGAGTGGAAAGATGTGCCACAACATTTCACCATTACGCCCAGTCGTCCCGGCCGGATGGATACGCAGGTGGCGCCCGATGCGGCGACCTGCCCGGAATGTTTGCAGGATATTCTCCGTCCCGGTGACCGGCGATTCGGTTACGCCTTTACCAACTGCACCCATTGCGGTCCGCGTTTTACACTCATCCGCGCCATGCCCTACGACCGCCCTTCCACCAGCATGGCGCAATTCGCGCTGTGTCCGGCGTGCCAGCTGGAATATGACAATCCTGCCGACCGGCGTTTTCACGCCCAGCCGGTGGGGTGCCCGCACTGCGGCCCGCAGTTCAGTGCGGCATTTCAGGATGACAAAATACTGGCGCGGGAAGAGGCCGCGCTGAAAGAGGCCGTCGCCGCATTGCGGGCGGGGAAAATCGTCGCTGTCAAAGGGCTGGGCGGATTTCATCTGGCCTGCGATGCCACACAGCAAGATGCGGTGATGCGGCTGCGTGAGCGCAAAAGTCGTCCGTCAAAACCGCTGGCGGTGATGCTGCCGGATATCAGCTGGCTGGCGCGATGTAGTGACGACAGCCCGCAGTTTGCGCTGCGGGAACTGCTCGAATCCCCCGCTGCGCCAATTGTTCTGGCGACGAAAAGCGCGATGTCTCCGCTGTGCGCGGGCATTGCGCCGGAACTTAATGAAACCGGCCTGATGCTGCCGTTCACGCCTTTACATCATTTGCTGATGCAGGCATGTCAGACGCCGCTGGTGATGACGTCCGGCAATGCCGCCGGATTTGCCCCGGCACTGACTAACTCTGAGGCACTTGAGCAACTCGCGGGTATTGCCGATCTGTGGTTGCTGCATAACCGCGATATTGTTCAGCGTGCTGATGATTCGCTGGTGCGCCTGACCGCGCAGGGCACCGAGGTGCTGCGTCGTGCGCGCGGTTATGTGCCCGATGCGTTGCCGTTGCCGCCGGGTTTTAGTCTTCAGCCACCGCTGCTGGCGATAGGCGGTGACCTTAAAAATACCTTCTGTCTGGTGCGCGGCGATCAGGCCATTCTCAGCCCGCATTTTGGTTCGCTGACGCACAGTGATATCGCAGAGCAACAGCAGCAGGCGATTGAACATTTTCAGCAACTTTATGACTGTACGCCGGCGGCTGTCGCGCGCGATGCGCATCCGGGTTATGTCAGCCACCATCAGGCCGAAAACCACGCGATACGGATAGTGGATGTCTTTCATCATCACGCGCATATCGCCGCCTGTCTGGCAGAAAATCACTGGCCGCTGGATGGCGGCAAAGTGATTGGTCTGGCGCTGGACGGCCTCGGTTATGGCGAAAAAGACAGTCTGTGGGGCGGTGAATGCCTGCTGGCCGGTTATCTGCACTGCGAACATTTAGGCGGATTACCTGCCGTCGCGCTGCCCGGTGGCGATCGCGCCGCGCGTGAGCCGTGGCGTAATTTGCTGGCGCAGTGGCAGGCCTTCGTGCCGGACTGGCAGATACGTCTGCAGGCGCAGCCGCTGCTTTCACAACCGTGGCAGCCGCTGTCAAAAGCCATTGCCGCCGGGATCAATTCACCGCTGGCGTCTTCCTGCGGACGATTATTCGATGCCGTCGCCGCCGCGCTTGGCTGCGCGCCGCGAGAGCTCAGCTGGGAAGGCGAGGCCGCCAGCCGCCTGGAAGCGCTGGCACATCAGGCGCACGGCATTGCACATCCGGTCACAATGCCGCTGCGGCATACTGAAAACGGCACATTTCTGGATCTGGCGACGTTCTGGCAGCAGTGGCTCGACTGGCAGGCACCGCCCGCCGCACGGGCTTTCGCTTTCCATGACGCACTCGCTCAGGGGTTTGCCGCCCTCGCCTGTTATCACGCAGTCAGGACCGGCATCCGCACCGTCGCCACCGGCGGCGGCGTGCTGCATAACCGTCTGCTGCGCCAGCTTTTACATCGCTATTTAGCGCCCCTGAATGTGCTGATGCCGCAAAACATTCCCGCCGGTGATGGCGGTCTGGCACTGGGTCAGGCGCTCATTGCCTGCGCCCGTCTGCAACATGCTTCTGCTCAGAATTCATCTGTTTATAAAAATAAGGATCTCCATGATTAACCGTCGATTTTTCTCTTCGAACCGCCGTGCGTTCTGGCTGTTAGCCGGGCTGGTGGCCGTGAATTTACTGGCCTGGGGATGGGCACTGGCGGTGTTTCGTCACAATGCGGCACTGATCGCCGCGTCTTTACTGGCTTACAGCTACGGGTTGCGCCATGCGGTGGATGCCGATCATATTGCCGCCATCGATAACGTCACCCGTAAGCTGATGCAACAGGGCCAGCGGCCGGTTGCCGTCGGGGCATTTTTCTCGCTCGGACATTCCAGCATTGTGGTGCTGGCCTGCGTGGCAATTGCCGCCACGTCGCTGGTCTTTGGCAATGAAATTGGCTGGCTGCATGAGTACGGCAGCACTATCGGCACGCTGGTTTCCGCGCTGTTCTTACTGCTGATGGCGCTGCTGAATGCGCTGATTTTACGTGACGTTTACCGCCGTTTTCAGAAAGTGAAACAGGGAAAAACTTTTACCGCCAAAGAAGAGCTGCACGCGGTACAAGGCGGTGTGATGAGCCGGATTTTCAGCTTCGCTTTTAATCTGGTGAATAAAAGCTGGCAGATGTATCTGGTGGGCTTTTTGTTCGGGCTGGGTTTTGATACCGCCACTGAAATCGGCCTGCTGGGCATTTCTGCCGCAGGCGCGTCTTCCGGCATGTCGGTGTGGAGCATTCTGGTGTTTCCGGCGCTGTTTGCCAGCGGCATGGCACTGGTCGATTCACTGGATAATTTTGTAATGGTCGGTGCCTACGGTTGGGCGTTCGATAAACCGGTGCGCAAGCTCTATTACAACATGACCATTACCGCCACCAGCGTGGTGATCGCCCTGTTTATCGGCGGGCTGGAAGCGCTCGGACTGCTGGCCGACAAACTGGATTTGCACGGCGGATTATGGAAGATTGTCGAACAACTCAATGACAATATGGGCAGCGTCGGATACGCCGCCGTGGCGATTTTTCTGGTGTTCTGGGGCCTCTCTGCCCTCAATTACCGCCGCAAAGGCTATGACAATCTGGCGGTGTGATCCTCTGCAATCAGGCGTCATTCGGCAAGGTGATCTGTTTCTCCAGACGCAGCGTTCCGCCGTCCGTTACCGTGATCATAATCTGGGTTTTACTGCCCGGCTGGACGGAAAAACGCATACGGCCAAGAGGTTGCGGCTGATTTGCGGAAAGGTTCACATTGCTGCTCTGACGGCTGGTGCTGCTGCCCGCCACACCTTCCTGTGAAACGGAAACCGCCACCTGACAGGCGCAGGCCTTGGTGAGATTGACCATCGGGGTAATGACATAAGTCTGGGCATCGTTGTGGGTGTCGAACCACAGCTGGTTAGACATCACGGCGGCAATCAGGAGCAAATGCATGGCGTTTATCCTCAGGGTTCAGTCGAAAAAAAACAGGGCTAGTGCCCTGTTCTGTAACGTTCCTCCCCTTCGCAGGGGAGGGAGCATTAATCAGTTCTGTGAAGCGTAGGCCAGGTTAGCTGTACCGACCTGAGTAATGCTGGTCAGAGAGCCATTGGCACCTTGTGAAGCCTGAGCGTAGTTGCCTGAGCCATTCTGGGACACAAGCACTTTACTGCCGTTAGCGCTCTGCGCTACGTTAGCACCGTTGTATTCACCCTTTTGCACGACGCTGATCAGGCTGCCATCACCGGTTTGTGTGGTCCCGGAGGTGTTTCTGTAGCCATCCTGATTAACCGCTGTCAGCGATTTTTGCGCGCCAGTCTGAGTGGCGTTTGCCAGGTTTGAAGTACCCTGTTGGTAAATCTGAATTTCAGAATTCCACTGAGTCGCAGTGAACGTCGGCACTGTCGATGTTGGTGGCGTTGTAGTTGGCGGCGTGTGATGATCACTATCATGACCACCTGCGAATGCACTGCCACTGACGACTAAAGCGGAGACTGCCACAATTTTCCAAAGTTTCATGATGCTACCCCATTGGTTTAATATCGGATGTCATAAAAGCGGTTTACCCTTCATATTTCGAGTTGCAGATGCGTTGGCTACGCTCGCTCACTCCAGTCACTTAGTTATCTAAGCTCCCGGTGATTTCCGACCTTGCCGCCTTCCTGCACCTCAAACTATTTTGGGTATGATTTTGTGTGTTAATGCTGTGTCACTCTAATCGCCATTCCTGACGAGTTTTGTACGACACCGCTGCTCTGGTTCGTACCATTCTGGCGAATTTCCGTCACACTCCGGCCTTTTTGCAGAATGTAAGCCGTATTGCCAAAATTCTGTTGCGTAATGGATGAATCCCCGCCGCCGCTTTGCGATATATAAGCAAAGTTATCGCTGCCGCTTTGGGATATATCGGCGTTATTTCCATTACCTCGCTGATTTACCACCGCAGTATTGTCTGCGCCTGATTGTCGGATTACGCTGGAATTTCCATAACCCGTCTGATTATTCGCAGCCAGATTGCTATTACCGTTCTGGTAAATCGTTGATGAATTCCCCGATGAATTCCTCGCGCCAGCAAAAACTTGATCCGGATTACCAGAACTCATTTCCGAGTAAGCCATATCAAACTGCTGAGCGTGAACGACCCAGGATACTGAAAGTAACGCCAGGGTCAGCAAAGTCTTTTTCATTTCGTCACCCTGTATATCACCGGTGACTGTGTATTTGCTCACCGGGTTATTGCTGTTGACGAATTGATTATGGTGTTTGGCGAAAATAAGAAACTCACCCGCACGTCGTATTTTAATTTTCAACTTCATTAAAAAGTATGAGACGCCACTTCTCATGCGGATTGACCATAATGGATCCGTAATACGTCAGTGACGCTAATCGACCCCATGGCATTAATCCTAAAGTGCCAGAAAACATCGGCGTGAATAATCACACAAATGCAACTATTCCTAATATCTCTGCGGGTTAAAAAAGGCATTAAAAGAGATCGCCGCCACATTTCTAACCCTTATCATTGCGGCTTTTACGCTATTTCACCCGCGCGAAGCCCGCTTTCCATAGGGACTAACGGGCTAAAAAGCGGTCTCACCTAAGTGAAATCGATTATACCGGATGCAGTTATTTGAGTTATTAAAGGGGAATCATGCGCCCGGTTGCTGTATCGCACCGATAATTCAGGCCGGGATTTATTTAAAATCGCTGTCATAACAAGGGCGAACGTTAAGAAAGTGTAAAGTCATTACTTAAGATATTTTTAAGCGGCGTGTCTCATGCTTATGGCAATACATTAAGAAAACTTTATACATTTTGAGTTACATTTTGAAACATAAATAAGCCTTGCGTAAGGTAAACCAAAAGCTAAATTGAGTCTGTACCGCACATATTGCGAGCTAAAATATTATGTGCCTCAGGCCGTGTTTATTTGCCACTTTCAGATATACACAGCAAATATAAAGCTATAGATTTAGCAAAATAAAATCTCAGTCTATTACCGGCCTGTTTATTAACCGGTGCGGCAGGCTGTGGCTATAAAATCAGGGCAGGGTTTCATTATGAGTAATGAAGCAGCAATCAATAATAATATTCTTTTATTAGTGACTAAACCATCATTACAAGCCAGTGCTTTATTGCAGCAATTAAAACAGCAACTTTGTGTCAGTACCCGGTTACACAGCATTCATAAAACACTTGAGGATCAGTATCTTCATCAGACGCTTATTCTGTTCGATATGATGGAAGCTGACCGGCGGACTATTGAGGTCTGGCAATCGGCCATTAACCGTTATCACGAGAGTGTGAAGTTATTATTATTAAATACGCCCGATAATTACCATTTTCGGGAAATAGAAACCTGGCCGCGCATCAGTGCTGTTTTCTATCTTTCCACTGATGAGGAACATCTGGTGGAAGGGATCCGCAGCGTGATCCGCGGAGAATGCTATTTCTCCCAGGGCTTCGCCAGCTATCTGATCAATCAGTCCGGCGCTTTCAGGCATATGCATACGGAAGATACCGGCCTGACCCATCGCGAAAAAGAGATCCTCAATAAGTTGCGTGTGGGTGCGTCAAACACGGAAATCGCCCAGCTTTTGTTTATCAGCGAGAACACCGTAAAGACGCATCTTTATAATTTATTTAGGAAAATCTCGGTAAAAAACCGTACTCAGGCGGCGTCCTGGGCGAATGACAATCTCAAGCGCTGACATCATGACTATTTGCATCAGAAGCTTCTGGCTCTGGCTGGCGCTGCTTTGCGCCACCTGCCTGCATGTGCAGGCTGCGGATATAAAAGACCCCGGGCTGATTACCGACCATACGGTGACGTCGGTGGGTCACGATTTTTATCGCGACTTCACCGCCAAATGGGAACTGAACTACCCGGAAACCATCACGATTTCAGAAAGACCCAGCGCCCGCTGGGGCAGTTGGATCACCATAAAAATAGGTCAGGACACCATTTATCAAACCCTGCTGTTTCCTAACCGTCACAACTTTGAGAAGGACGTCGATACCGCACTGGCTGGCGTGACAGAGGCGTTATCCAGACGCCAGCTGGACAAAGCGTTACTTGGCACCGGGGATCTTACCCATGACGAATTTTAATGCACAGCCTCTTCTAAGGAGAGCATCGTGAATATTCCAGTCTCTGCTTCGCGTTCAGTCATGCTGCTGGCATTACTGACGGCGTCCCCGGTTTCCTGGGGAGGCAATATGGTTTTTCAGTTCATCAACCCCAACTTCGGCGGTAACCCGAATAACGGTTCATTCCTGCTCAATGAGGCGCAGGCGCAAAACTCCTACAAGGATCCGGATTCGTACGATTTCGGCACCACCGGCACCTCGGCGCTGGATAACTTCACGGCGTCAATTCAGTCGCAGTTGCTGGGCAGCCTGATGGGCAATGTGAATCAGGGTAAACCGGGGCGGCTGGTAACGCAGGACTTTATTGTGGATATCCAGAATACCGACGGCCAGCTGGTGATGAATGTCACTGACCGTAAAACTGGCAAGATTTCCACCATTCAGGTTCAGGGCCTGTCTGCCACGACCAACTGATTCCGACGACCAATAAAAACAGGAACACCATCATGCGCAGCTATTTATTACTCATCGCAGTTTTTGTGTTGAGCGGGTGTCTCACAGCGCCCCCGAAAGAAGCCGCCAGACCGACATTATTGCCGCGGGCACCGAGTTATACCGATCTGACTCATCTCCCGGCACCGAAAGGACGTGTATTCGTCTCTGTTTATAATATTCAGGATGAAACCGGGCAGTTCAAACCGTATCCGGCGAGTAACTTCTCGACTGCGGTGCCGCAAAGCGCCACGGCGATGCTGGTCTCGGCGTTAAAAGACTCCAAATGGTTTATTCCGCTGGAACGTCAGGGACTGCAAAACCTGCTCAATGAACGCAAAATTATCCGGGCAGCTCAGGAAAATGGCAGCGTCGCTATCAATAACCAGCGACCGCTTTCTTCTTTAGTGGCGGCAAATATTTTGATTGAAGGCTCGATTATCGGCTACGAAAGCAATGTGAAATCGGGCGGCATCGGAGCGCGTTACTTCGGTATCGGTGCCAGTACGCAGTACCAGTTGGACCAGATAGCCGTGAACCTGCGTGCTGTCGACGTCAATACAGGGGAAGTTCTGTCGTCTGTCAATACCAGCAAGACGATTTTGTCCTATGAAGTGCAGGCCGGGGTGTTCCGCTTTATCGACTATCAGCGTCTGCTGGAAGGCGAACTGGGCTATACCACCAATGAGCCTGTGATGTTGTGCCTGATGTCGGCTATTGAATCCGGGGTTATTTATCTGGTCAATGACGGTATCGACCGTAATCTGTGGCAATTGCAGAATCCGTCGGAGGTAAATTCACCGATACTGCAACGCTACAAAAACAGCGTTGTCCCTGCCGAATCCTGATACGGCAGTTGGCGAAGGGAAGTGGTGGGTTGACACCGCTTCCCTTCATTTTTAAGGAAGCATCAGGTTTTATTCTCTTCGCTTTTCACCGCCTGACGGTAATTGTTCACCCGCTTTTTGTCCTCAAGATTAAAGTCAGGATCGAGATAAATGCTCAGCCGCTTAATCAGCAAATCATCAAACGCAAACACCGTACAGAAATGATGGCTGCCGGCTTCTGAGGTCGGCCAGCGGTCGCCGTTTTGCATCACGCCACGCATCTGCCCTTCCAGCACAATGGTGTCACCGTCGCTGAGAAACCGGAAAGCATCCTGAATATGCTGGATCTTGTCTATCTCGAGCGCGAAGCGTTTACCCAGTTCTCCCAGCGATGACTTCCCCTGCGCGGTGCCAAATTTCGGAAAAAAAAGCACCACATCATCGGCAAAGAGATCCAGCAAAGACGAATCTGCCTGATCCAGTTTGGCGTAGAAATTCTTAACGATTTCAATGCGTTTTTCTTTCAGTTCGTGTTCTGCCATTTTCACCTCGAAATACTCCATCCAATACTTAAGCCTAGTGACTGCGGCTGATTTTGCCAGTTATGTGCTCAGGCTCACAAAAGCCGTTCACATGCCCGAGTAAGACTTTTCTGCGCCGGAGCGCGGAAACCACTACACTGGCGGATGTTTTGGCATTACTTCCTCTTACACTTTCGGAGAGTCACGGATGTCTCAGTTCAATCGGGCTGGTTTTAGCTTGCCCCTTCTGCCCGTTCCTTCCCGCTGGCTGATCATGGTTATCTGCCTGCTGCAGGGAATGTTGCTGTATTACTTTTTCTCAGACAGCCCGGCGGTAACGCAGTCGGGTTTCTCCCATAATATTTACGGCCAGACTATGGCATTCACATTACCGGTGCTGATTTCGTTGTCGCTGGTGCAGTTGAATGACCACCGGTTCTGGGGCGCAACAGTATTTATTACCTTGCTGCTGGCGGGTATGGCGGCGTGGGTAAAAAGTAACGTAACCGGAACACCGGCAGATTCGGTAATGGTGCCGTTTAACCTTTCGCTGGTGGCGATGGTCTTTTTTGTGCTGCCCTGGCTACAGGTACAGACATTTACAGCGCAAAACCGATACCGTTACGCTCATCTTTCGGCCTGCTACAGCCAGAACCTGCTGTGCGCAATGCTCACTTTCCTGCTGATGCTGCTAACCGTTGGCGTGCTGGCGCTGTGCGCTGCGCTGTTCCGGGTGATCGGCATTGAATATTTCCACGAGCTGTTTTTCGATACGCCACTGTTTATGCATCTGGTTTTCGGGCTGCTGCTGGGAATAAGCATCATCACCTGCCGCACCCAACCGGCGCTGATGAACACCACGCGAAACATCATCCGTTTCATTCTTAAAGGTCTGCTGCCGCTGGTGGCGTTTGTGGCGCTGATTTTCCTGTTCGCCCTGCCCTTCACCGGTCTGACCGCGCTGTCGCAAACCTGGTCTGCCGCCAGTCTGCTGACCATTATGGCGCTGAGCCTGCTGGTTCTGGTCAACGTGGCGCGTGAAACAGACAGCGGGGTAAAACCCTATCCGCAGGCGGTCCGCTGGCTGGTCAATGCGGCAGTCCTGCTGCTGCCGGTATATGCCGCGCTGGCGTTGTACGCTACGGGCGTGCGGATTTCACAATACGGCTGGACGCCGCAGCGAGTGTGGGCAGTGCTGATTATTGTGGTCACACTTATTGCCTCGCTTTGCTACAGTTTTTCTGTGATCGATAAGCGCCCGGACTGGCTGTCGCGCCTGAATCAGTTCAACAAACCGCTGTCATTGTTAGTGGTGCTGCTGGTGATTGCGGTCAACAGCCCGCTGCTCGATCCTTACCGCATCAGCGTGAACAGTCAGCTGGCGCGCCTCGACAGCGGTAAAACGCAGGCGAAGGATGTTGACCTCAAACTGCTGCGGTTTGAGACCGGCCGTCGTGGCAACGAAGCGCTGGCAAAATTGCTGCAACATCCTGCTTTTTCGGCCGATCCGCGTCTGCTGGCGACGGTGAAAAATACGATGGCGCAGACTTCCCGCTGGGGCTCATACAATGATAAAGAGGCCGATGCGCTGGCGAAAAATTATCGTACTGAGGATGCCAAAAAGATGATCACGCTGGCGAAAGGCGCGGTGCAACCGGATGACGGTTGGTGGAAAGGCCTGCCGGCACTGGAAAAATACCGCAATACCCTGCGCGATTGTCTGAGCGTTCAGGGCGCGTGCATCGTCAATACACTGGATCTCAACAGCGACAGGCAGAAAGAGATCCTGCTCTGTAATACGCTGGATGCCCCTTCAGTCAACTGCCGGATTTACGCTAAACAGGCCGGACAATGGACACAAAGCGGCGAACTTTATCTGTATGAAGAAAAGGATAAGCAGACGCTGATACAGGCGCTTCGCAACGGCGAAGTTAAACCTGCGCCGCGCAAATGGGCGGATATCCAGATTGAAGGAAAACGTCGCGTGGTGCATTACCAGCAGGATGAGAACTGATTTCATTGCCCGTCACCGGCAGGCTCTCTGCCGGTGAACCCGCCGTTAGGGCGTCATGCGTAATAAGGTGTCATCTTTACGGAAATAATGATGATAAATCGCCGCCAGCGCATGTAAGCCAATCAGGTAATATCCGCAGTTCGCCAGAAACTCATGCGCCTGTTTGACCGTGCGGCGCACGGAAGGATCCGGCGTCACGAACTGCGGCACCTGCCAGCCAAACAACACCCAGTCACGTCCGCCATATTCCAGCGTCAGCATGCCCAGCACCGGCAACGAGAGAAACAGCAGATACAACACGCCATGTACCGCGTGCGATGCCGCAATCTGCCAGCGCGGCAAAGGCGGAGTGATCACTGGCGTGGCATAACAGGTTCGCAAATATATGCGCGTCCACATCAGCAGCCAGACGCAAATCCCGAAATTAAAATGCAGTAAACGCACCAGCGGCTGATTATCCTCCGGAAAATAGTCGCGGGTCAGCATCGCGGTATACGTCAGGATAATCATCAGTAACGTTGCCCAGTGCAGGCTTATCTGGGACAGCGAATAACGGTTTTTCATAAGGCGTTTCCTGACCGGATAAAAGGAGCGGTTTAACAGTAATTCCGAATGAGTATAGAGAGGAATTACGCAGACTTTGTGGACAGGCCGGGCGGGAAAGGTAAAGAAGTTAAAGTCCTGTTATAAAAAAACCGGGCAAAAGCCCGGTCTGGCTGACGCGTTTTACACGCTGACGGTGGGATCCTGCTCCACCGGCGGTTCTCCCGCCGTTTTTTTCGGAGCCAGCAAACCGTCGGCACGGAACATCGCTTTGATGCCGCGCACGGCCTGACGAATACGGTCCTGATTTTCGATCAGCGCAAAACGTACATGCGTATCGCCATAATCGCCAAAACCGATGCCCGGAGAGACACAAACTTTGGCGTCTGCCAGCAGGCGTTTGGCGAATTCCAGTGAACCTAAATGCGCATACGCAGGCGGAATTTTGGCCCAGACGTACATCGACGCTTTCGGGTTTTCTACCATCCAGCCGGCTTCATGCAGCCCGCGCACCAGCACGTTACGTCGCTGACGATACTGCTCGGCAATGTCTTTCACACATTGCTGATCGCCTTCCAGCGCAGCAATCGCGGCGACCTGCAACGGCGTGAACGTCCCGTAATCGTGATAACTTTTGATACGCGCCAGCGCGTTGACCAGTTCCGGATTACCGACCATAAAGCCGATACGCCAGCCCGCCATGTTGTAACTTTTCGACAGCGTGAAGAATTCTACTGCGATATCTTTTGCACCCGGCACCTGCATGATGGACGGCGCTTTCCAGCCGTCATACACGATGTCGGCATACGCCAGATCGTGAATAACCAGTACGTTGTACTGTTTCGCCAGCGCCACCACGCGTTCGAAGAAATCCAGCTCTACGCACTGCGCCGTCGGGTTGGACGGGAAGCCGAGGATCATCATTTTCGGGCGCGGAATGGTTTCACGAATGGCTTTTTCCAGCTCAGCAAAGAAATCCACACCTTCTGCCAATGGCACGGAACGCACCTGAGCACCGGCGATCACCGCGCCGTAAATGTGGATCGGATAACTTGGGTTGGGCACCAGAACGGTATCACCATGATCGAGGGTCGCCAGCATCAGATGCGCCAGACCTTCTTTCGAACCGATGGTAACGATAGCTTCGCTTTCAGGGTCGATCTCCACCTGATAACGGTCGGCATACCAGCGGGAAATGGCGCGACGCAGACGCGGAATGCCGCGTGAGGTCGAATAGCCGTGAGTATCTTCGCGCTGCGCAACCTGCACCAGTTTTTCCACAATGTGTGGCGGTGTCGGGCCGTCAGGGTTGCCCATACTGAAATCAATAATGTCTTCGCCGCGATGGCGTGCGGCCATTTTCAGTTCAGCGGTGATGTTGAAAACATAAGGGGGAAGACGATCAATACGTGAAAAACGACGTGGTGAACTGGAATCAGCCATAATTTCCTCTGGATACGTAAGCGCCCGGACCGTCCGAGCGACGCTGGCCGCGTTGCGGCCTTCAACGAACATAACGCAGAGAAATAGGGCTGTCGAGATACCGAGCAACATTTTTTACTGTGTTTGTTAACAACAGATTTGACTACGGGCGCGGATCGGTCGCCAGCAGCCCCAGCAGCCAGTCGTTTTTCCATTCGTCACCAATCCGGTAACTGTCGCGCAATCGCCCTTCCATCTGGAAACCACATTTCTCCAGCACCCGGCGCGAACCGTCATTGCCTTCGAGCACGTTGGCCTGTAAGCGATGAAAACCGCAATGATCAAAGGCGAAATTCAGCACTTCACGCAGCGATTCGACCGCGTACCCTTTACGCTGATGCTCAGGCGCAAGAATAAAGCCGACTTCACCCTGTTTGTAAGGCCGCCAGTCAGGGAAAAATCCGGTCAGCCCCACGGCGGCACCGGTCTCTTTTTCGCGGATCATCAGGCATAACCAGAAGTCGCAATAGCGATCCCAGTTGCCGAGGCGCTGCTCAAAACGGGTGTGAACCAGAGCGGGCAGTTCGATATCGCCGATAAAACGCATGACCTCCGGCGTCTGGTACAACCGCAAGAAAAATGCCCAGTCGTCAGCCTGGATGGGCTGCATAATCAGCCGCGGCGTTGATAACGAAATCATCTCGGTTGGCTCTCCTGTGTCTGCCGATGGTGAAAGTCTGACCTTTTACATATAATAACGGCTGAATCCATTTGGCACGCTTATCTTTAGCGCGCAAAGAGTTAATCTGCCATGCCTCACATTTTCGATATGCTGCTGGCGGTCTTTGACCGTGCGGCGCTGATGCTTATTTGTCTGTTTTTCCTCACGCGTACTCCGCTGTTTCGTAAACTGCTGCACAAAGAAAATGAGAACCACACGCCGCTGGAACTGGCGGCTGTCACGGCGATTTTCTCACTGTTCGCAATTTTCGGTACGCTTTCCGGGATCAACGTCGAAGGCTCGCTGATTAACGTGCGGACCATCGCCATTATGTCCGGCGGGATCCTCTTCGGGCCGTGGGTCGGCATCATCACCGGCCTGATTTCCGGTACGCACCGTTTTCTCATCGACATTCACGGTCCGACGTCGATTCCGTGTCTGATCACCAGTATCACCGCCGGTTTCCTTTCCGGTTACATCAATAAAAAAGTCAAAAAAGCGCTGCACTGGAAAGTCGGGATCATCGCCGGAATGCTGTGTGAAACGCTGACCATGGTGCTGATTTTGCTGATGGCGCGACCATTTTCGCTCGGGCTGGATATCGTCATGAATATCGCCGCGCCGCTGATCCTCGGAGCCAGTTCCATCGGCCTGATTGTGTTGCTGGTACAAAGCGTCGAAGATGAAAAAGAGGTCATCGCTGCGCGACAGGCGCGTCTGGCGCTGGATATTGCTAATAAAACCCTTCCGTATTTTCGTGATATCAACGCCGATTCGCTGGCCAGTATCTGCCGAATTATCCGCGAGGATATCGATGCTGACGCCGTGGCGATAACCGATACACGCAATATTCTGGCGTACGTCGGTGTGGGCGCGGATGAATATAATATCGGCCACGAATCGCTGAGTGAGATGACCAAAGCCTCGCTGGAAAGCGGTGTGATCACAGTCAGAAACAATGATGAAATGGATCGCACGCCGCAGATCCACTCTTTGATTATTATTCCATTGTGGGAAAAAGGCGAAGTGACCGGCTCGCTGAAAATCTATTACTGCGACCCGCACCGTATAACCTATTCGCTGAAAGTGATGGCCATCGGGCTGTCGCAAATTATGTCCACACAGATGGAAGTCTCGCGCACCGAGCAACTGCGCGAGATGGCCAACAAAGCCGAAATGCGGGCATTGCAGAGCAAGATAAACCCGCACTTTCTGTTTAACGCGCTGAATGCAATTTCATCGTCAATTCGGGCCCGGCCGGACGTGGCGCGTCAGCTGATCATCAATCTTTCCCGCTATCTGCGCTACAACCTGGAACTGAATGACGAGCTGATCGACCTGCGTAAAGAGCTGCATCAGGTGCAGGATTATATCGCCATCGAGCAGGCACGGTTTGGCAGCAAACTGACGGTGATTTATGACATTGATGACGATATTTCGGTGAAAATCCCCAGTCTGCTGATCCAACCGCTGGTAGAGAATGCCATTGTTCACGGCATCCAGAAATGCAGTGGAAAAGGCGTGGTAGTGATTTCAGTGAAGCATCAGGCCGAGGGGATTAAAGTTTCAGTGAAAGATACCGGCCACGGGATTAATCAGGAAACCATTGATCGCGTGGCGCGCAATGAAATGCCCGGCAATAAAATCGGCCTGCTGAATGTGCATCACCGCGTTTCATTGTTATATGGACAGGGTCTGACCATCCGGCGACTGGAGCCGGGCACCGATATTTCTTTTGTGATTAACCACGCGCCTGCGAAAGTCACGGCGGCCATACAGAGCCAGACAGCCTGATCCGCAGGAACGCTTTTTCGTTTTACCCGCCCGCATTTCGGGCCACCGCACCGGGGAGATAATTCAGTGAAAGCAATTATCGTCGAAGATGAAATACCGGCTCAGGAAGAGCTGAGTTATCTGATTAATACGCACAGCAGCATCCAGGTCGAAGCGATATTTGACGACGGGCTGGACGTGCTTAAATATCTGCAATCGCATGAAGTGGATGCGATTTTTCTCGATATCAGCATTCCGTCGCTCGACGGCGTTTTGCTGGCGCAAAACATCAGTAAATTTGCCCATAAGCCTTATATCGTGTTCATCACTGCCTACAAAGAACACGCCGCCGAAGCTTTTGAAATTGAGGCTTTTGACTACATTCTCAAGCCTTATCATGAGTCGCGTATTGTCACCATGCTGCAAAAGCTGGAGTCACATTTTCGCCGTGATAAACAGGAGGGGAGCCAGCCAGTGACGGGCAGCGCTCAGCGGGTCAGTCACAGCATTAATCTGATCAAAGACGAGCGGATTATCGTCACTGATATCAACGATATCTATTACGCCGCCGCGCAGGAAAAGGTCACGCAGGTTTACACCCGCAAAGAAGAATTCACCATGCCGATGAACATCACTGAATTATGCAACCGCCTGCCGGAGGAGCATTTTTTCCGCTGCCATCGCTCTTATTGCGTGAATCTTTCAAAAATCCGCGAGATCGTGCCGTGGTTTAATAACACCTATATTTTGCGTCTGAGCGATTTGGATTTCGAAGTGCCGGTGAGCCGCAGCAAGGTGAAGGAATTCAGGCAGTTAATGCGGTTTTGACCTGGGGGTGGAACAGGATTTTCTTGCTTCTCCCCCTGCGAAGGGGGAGATTGGAAAGGAGTTTTAGATTGTCATACCCATGGACTGACGCAGGTAGGTACCCGCCCCTAACAACCCCGGCTGATCGTGTGTGATCAGGAATACCGGGATATCCATCAGGTAATCTTTGAAGCGGCCTTTGTCTTCAAACGCGGCGCGAAAACCGGACGCTTTGAAGAATTCGAGGAAACGCGGAACGATGCCACCGGCGATGTAAACGCCGCCAAATGTCCCCATGTTCAGCGCCAGGTTGCCGCCGAAACGCCCCATGATCACGCAGAACAGTGAAAGCGCACGGCGGCAATCGACGTTTTCATCCGACAGCGCCAGCTCAGTCACGTCTTTCGGTTTGAAGTTTTCCGGCACGCGTTTATCAGATTTCACAATGGCGCGGTAAAGATTCACCAGCCCCGGACCGGACAGAATACGCTCGGCGGAAACGTGTCCCATTTCTGTACGCAACTGCTCCAGAATAATGTCTTCTTCTTCGCTGTTCGGTGCGAAATCCACATGACCGCCTTCGCCCGGCAGGCTCAGCCACTGCTTGTTGGCGTGGATCAGATGCGCGACACCCAGCCCGGTACCGGCACCATAAATGACTGCCGGTTTTCCGTCCTGCGCTTTTTTCCCACCAAACTGCAATAAATCCTGTTCTTTGAGCATCGGGATTGCCATAGAGACGGCAGTGAAATCGTTGATCACTTCCAGATTTTGCAGCCCCAGACTTTTCTTCATTTCTGCAATGGAGAATGCCCAGGTGTGGTTAGTCATTGCCACCCAGTCGCCGGTGATCGGACAGGCAATGGCGATGCAGGCATCTTCAATCTCCTGGTTTTGCAGAGAGAGATACTCACGGACTGTGGCTTCGAGGCTGTCGTATTCCAGCCCGGAGAAAGTTTTCGCCTGCGAAATCTCGCCGCTGTCCAAAGCGCAAAGCGCCAGGCGGCAGTTGGTGCCCCCGACATCGCCCACCAGGGAGTATTTGGTCATGTTATTCTCCGCAAAAGTAAATTCGTTATACTGCGCACCCGCGCCATCAAAGCAGTGCTAAAGAGTACGCTGCCAGCCATCATGATGTAAGCTGTCATCATCCATTAAAACGACGGGTGAAACCCTGCCTGTGGGGCAAAGCTTACAGTTTCGTGTGGGCAAAATAGCGGTAATTGCTATACGCTGCAACGCAGTTTTGAACCCGCGCACATTTATGCGGCATGTTACGCACAATAATGTCGACAGCCAGCAAACAGACTTTGCCAGGATTCATCTAAACTATTAGGGCAAACAAAGCGTTAACGATAAATAAGGAAATTCTTGCATGTTTCATCCCCGCGCCAGAATTATGCTGGCTTTCGCCCTGCCCGCAGTCATTATCGGGGTGCTTTCCAGCCTGATTCTGGTCTTTGTCATGATGATTGCCGGTGCACTGCAAAACCTGCTGTGGGAACACATCCCCGCCGTTTTACAGGTGAATACCGAATCCGCTAGCTGGACGTTATTTATGCTGACGCTGACCGGCGTGGGTGTCGGCGCACTGATCAAGTATATGCCAGGCCACGCGGGTCCGGATCCCGCCACGGAATCGCTGATTGGCGCGCCAGTGGCGGTGAACGCTTTGCCGGGTCTGGCGCTGGCGCTGATGCTCGGGCTGGCGGGTGGCGTCAGTCTGGGGCCGGAGCATCCGGTCACGGTGATTAATATTGCGCTGGTCGCCTGGCTGGGCTCACGGCTGATGCCCAAAGTGCCGACGACTGACTGGGTGATCCTGGCGGCGGCCGGTACCATCGGCGCACTGTTTGGCACGCCGGTCGCTGCGGCGCTGATTTTCTCGCAAACGCTCGGCAATAATAAAGATGTCCAGTTGTGGGATCGCCTGTTTGCGCCTTTGCTTGCCGCAGGTGCCGGTGCGCTGACCACCGATCAGTTCTTCCAGCCGGATTTCTCACTCAGCATTCCGTCTTATGATTCGTCCAGACTGATCGACATTTTCAGCGGTTCCGTCGTGATACTTATCGCCATCGCGCTGGGGATGATCGCCGTGTGGCTGTTCCCGCATTTGCACCGGCTGTTCAATAAAATTCAGAACCCGATATTGCGCCTCGGCCTTGGCGGTTTTGTTCTGGGTTTACTGGCGCTGATCGGCGGAGAAATCACGCTGTTCAAAGGTCTCGATGAAATGAAAGAGCTGGCGCATTCCAATCAGCTGTTTGAGATGGGGCCGCTGCTGGCGATTACACTCACCAAACTCGCGGCGTTAGTGGTGGCAGCCGCCTGTGGTTTTCGTGGCGGACGCATTTTCCCGGCGGTCTTCGTCGGAGTCTCACTCGGCCTGATGCTGCATCAGTACGCGCCAGACGTGCCTGCGGCAGTGACGGTGTCCTGTGCGGTGATGGGGATGGTGCTGGTGGTGACGCGCGACGGCTGGCTGAGTCTGTTTATGGCCGCTGCCGTGGTACCGGGGCTAAAACTGCTGCCGTTGCTGTGCATCGTCATGCTGCCAGCCTGGCTGATGCTGGCCGGTAAGCCGCTGATGCTGGTTGCAAAACAGCGGCTGAACCGTCCAACATTGGAAGAAGATTAATCCTGTTTTAAAGCAAATTCCGCCGCCGCCAGCGCATGAATGGCGGTGGTGTCGAAGACCGGAACGCTCGCGTCTTCAGCACCGACCAGCAGGGTAATTTCGGTACAGCCGAGTATGATGCCTTCCACGCCCTGCTGTTCTAATTTGCCGATAATCCGGCGATATTCCTCGCGGGAATCATCCTTAATAATGCCCAGACACAGCTCTTCGTAAATGATGCGGTGAACAATCGCACGGTCGGCTTCATCCGGCGTCACCACGTCAATCTGATGCTTTTCCTGCAAACGTCCGCGATAGAAATCCTGTTCCATGGTGAAACGCGTGCCGAGCAGGCCAATTTTACGCAGCCCCTGCCCTTTGATTTTTTCTGCCGTCGCATCAGCGATATGCAACAGCGGCAGGCCGCCGATACGTTCGATATCGTCCGCCACTTTATGCATGGTGTTGGTACACACGACGATGACGTCAGCGCCTGCGCGCGCCAGTGAATTTGCGGCGTTACCGAGAATTTCACCCGCCTGCTGCCAGTCACCGGCCATTTGCAGCTTTTCGATTTCATAAAAATCGACGCTGTAGAGAAACAGTTTGGCCGAATGTAATCCGCCCAGTTGTTGTTTCACATGCTCATTGATCATGCGGTAATACGGCACGGTGGATCCCCAGCTCATGCCGCCAATCAGCCCTAATGTTTTCATCTTTATGCTCTGTATTTTCCGGATGCCAAAACCATAACCGACAAAAAGCCCGCGGACAAAGAAAATGTCGGCGGGCTTTTTTATCCAGCGTCAGGCGTTCCCAGTTAATGTTTCGCCGGGCAATCCTCTGCGGCCAGACGACGGTTCATCCAGCGCTGGCGCAGCGTGTCGTAAACCCAGTTGTACGCCACGGTATACGGCAGGAAGAACAGGAAGAACCCGATTTCCAGCATAAAGGCGTCCAGCAGGCCGATACCCAGCCACAGCGCGGCGATCGGCAGACCCATCAAGATGAATCCGCCTTCAAAGCCCAGCGCATGCGCCACGCGGATTTTAAATGTTCGCACCACGCGGGAAACCGGCCAGAATTTATCGAACAGGCTGTTATAAACGATGTTCCAGACCATCGCTGTCGTCGATAACATGATGGCCAGTGCGCCCATTTCCCAGACCGGTTTGTTCAGCGCCCAGGCTGCGGCGGGGGCTGAAATCAGTACCGCGAGGGTTTCAAAACCTACCGCATGAAAGATGCGCTCGCCGAACGTTTTCTGAGTGATATTTCGTGTTTGCTTAGACATAAAAACCTGCCTGATCCCTGATAGTTGTTACGTTAACTGCTACGTGACGGCTGTCACAGGCGGCCATTATCATCACTAAATGAGATAGGTAAAAGATAGAAAGTATCGATAAAATAGATAGATTGAACTCACAGGAAACCTTATGCGCTACTCCCCCGAAGCCCTGATAGCGTTTGTCGAAGCCGCCGATGCCGGATCGTTTTCGGCAGCGGCGCGAAAGCTGCGTAAAAGCCAGTCCACCGTCAGCACGGCCATCGCCAATCTGGAAGTGGATTTAGGCGTCACATTGTTTGACCGTCAGAGCCGCCATCCGGTACTGACGCCTGCCGGGCAGCGCGTGCTGAGTCACGTTCAGGCGATTCTGGCCGCCAGCGAACGGCTCGATGAACTGGCAGTACGGTTATCCACGCAGGTGGAAACCCGCCTGACGTTTGTGCTTTCAGATACCTATCAGCCGACTCATCATGAGGCGCTGCTGCGCCGTTTTGAGCGCCGGTATCCGGATATCGAATTTGAGTGTCAGATTGCCGAAGATCAGGACGTGATCGACCTGTTGCAGTCAGGCCGCGCGCACATCGGCATGGTGGAAGTGCAGGCGAGTTACCCGCCGGATATCGGCGTGGCGCGCCTGCCGGAACAAACCGATATGTCGATTTTTTACAGCCGCGAGCATCCGCTGGCAAAAATGACCCAGTTACAGCCGGAGCAATTGCACACATTCCGCCAGCTCTGTCTGCAACCTTACAGCCGCCGGGAAATGCCCCGGGCGCAGGGGCAAATCTGGTCAGCGCCCAGTTATCTGATGCTGCTGGAGATGGCGGAACAGGGATTTGGCTGGGCGACGCTGCCGCACTGGCTGGTGAAGCAGTTCGGACATGACAAACTGGTCAGCCTGCCGATGCGCGGCTGGCCGAAGCAGATTTCGGTGGATGCGGTGTGGAGTAAAAACAATCAGCCCGGTCCGGCGGGTTGCTGGTTCATCGACCAGCTGATGGAACCGCCGTCACCGGAAACCGATTTACTGCCCTGAGTTACGCTTTGCCAGTGATTTAGTCACTGAATTCAGCAGCTCAGGAATATCCATTTTCGGCAAAATCACTTCTATCCAGGCCATCTGCCTGCGGGCGGTGGCCTTTTCTATCGCATCTTTCAGTGCCCGCGGCGAATCAGCCCGTGCGCTGAACACTTCTTTTCCGCCAAACGCCGCCGGGAACTGCGTCCAGTTCCACTGCGCGATATCGTTGTAGCGCTGGGTTTCGCCGTGGATCGCCCGCTCGACGGTGTAGCCGTCATTATTAATCACAAAAATAATCGGCGGCAGACCGTAACGGATGGCGGCACCTAATCCCTGAAGGGTCAGCTGCGCAGATCCGTCGCCGATCAGCAGCACCACACGGCGATCTGGTACGGCAATCTGCACACCAAACGCCGCAGGCAGCGTGAAGCCAATCGAACCCCATAAAGGCTGGACAACGAACTGGCAATCTTGCGGCAAATTCAGCGCCGCCGCGCCGAAACAGGCGGTGCCCTGCTCGGCAACCAGCACGTCGCCCGGCTGCAGGAAATCCTGGATCTGCTGCCAGAAGGCATATTGTCCGAGACTGGTGTCGTGCGACAAAGGCAAGGCGTTGCGTTTAACAGCGTACGGCGTGGAGCCACAGCCCAGTTCGGCGGTAAGGCGGTGCATCACACTCACCGTTTTTTCGAGCGGCAGCTGATGGAAAATCTGGTCACCCACACGGGCAAAAAAAGGCTGGAGGTCGATGCATTTTCCCGTCGGAAGCTGCTGGGTAAAACCGGCGGTGATCGTATCGGTGAATTTCACGCCGACCGTGATCACTACATCCGCCCCTTCAATCGCCTCTTTGGTGGACGGTGCACTGGCGGCGCCCGAGTAGGTCCCGGCGAAATTCGCCTGCTGCTCGTTGAATAAGCCTTTGCCCATCAGCAACGTGGAGTGCGCCAGTGGCACTTCTTCCATCCATTGTTCCAGCGCCTTTTTGGCTTTGAAACGGTCTGCCAGAAAATCTGCCAGTAACGAAACACGGTTTGCGCCACGCAGCTGTTTTTCAGCAGCAGTAACAAAAGCTTCGAGAGAAGAAGCCGAGAAAGGCGGCTGCCGCGCAGGCAACGGATGCGCCCGGGTGCTGACCGGCAGCGCGGCGACGTCGCTGGGCAGTAACAGATAACCCGGACGCGAGGTGTACATCACCTCTTCTATTACACGGTCGATTTCAGTCAGCGCATTTTCCGGCGTCAGGGAAGCCTGCGCTGTGCTGACCGGTTCTGACATCCGCATAAAGTGGCAAAATTCGCCATCGCCCAGCGTGTGATGCAGCAACTCGCCTTTGCGCTGTGACGCCAGCGCCGGTGCGCCGACAATATGCACCACCGGCACATACTCCGCGTAGCTGCCGGCAATGCCGTTCAGCGCACTCAGCTCGCCGACGCCAAAGGTGGTCAGCAACGCCGCAATGCCTTTGGTGCGCGCATAGCCGTCCGCGCCATAAGCTGCATTTAATTCATTGGTGCAGCCAATCCAGGTGATTTGCTGATGATTAATCACGCTGTCGAGGAATTTCAGATTGTAATCACCCGGTACGCCAAACAGTTCGGAGATCCCGCTAAACGATAAGCGGTCTAAGAGATAGTCACCTACGGTATAGATATTATCCATGACGATCCTCTGTTAAATAATAAAGAAACAGTTAATCCCACCAGATTAAGTATTACTCCAATCCGGGGAATAGGATATTTATTATTCGAATCAGGAGGTGGAAACGCAGTGTTACAGCCCTGCTCTGAGATAACGCAGGGTATCGGTCTCAGTAATTCAGGTAATACGCAGACAGAATAGTCACGGGAATCAACGGCCATGAACTTAAGGATTGTTCCGGATGTGATCTGAATAGCTGGAAATGCTTGTGAAAGCGCATACACTAAAACCGCTTTTCTATGACATTTATAACCTTCTGTTCACTCCTGAATTTATTATAAGGACTCACATGGTGTATCAAGCCAGTCCAACCCGTTACGAAAATATGGAATACCGTCGCTGCAGCCAGAGCGGTTTGAAACTGCCCGTCGTTTCCCTCGGCCTGTGGCATAACTTCGGCGATAACGCCCATTTTGAGAATGGCCGGACACTGATCCGCCATGCTTTTGACCACGGGATCACCCATTTCGACCTCGCCAATAACTATGGCCCGCCTCCGGGATCTGCGGAACAACATTTTGGCCGCATCCTGCAGGAAGATTTACTGCCTTATCGCGATGAGCTGATTATCTCTTCCAAAGCCGGGTACACCATGTGGGACGGTCCTTACGGTGACTGGGGTTCGAAAAAATATCTGGTCGCCAGCCTGAACCAGAGCCTGAAACGTATGGGCCTCGAGTATGTGGATATTTTCTACCATCACCGTCCGGATCCCGATACGCCACTGGAAGAAACCATGGCCGCACTGGATTTGATCGTGCGCCAGGGCAAAGCGTTGTACGTCGGTTTGTCTAACTATCCGGCCGATCGCGCCAAAAAAGCGTTTGAGATTTTGCAGCAGCTCGGCACACCGTGTCTTATCCATCAGCCGAAATATTCCATGTTTGAGCGCTGGGTTGAGGCGGATCTGCTGGATACGCTGGCGGATAATGGCGTGGGCTCCATCGCCTTCTCGCCACTGGCGGGCGGTGTACTGACTGACCGCTATCTGGCGGGTATTCCGCAAGATTCGCGTGCCGCCAGCGGCAGTAAGTTCCTGACCACCGATCAACTGACCGAAGAAAAGCTGGAGAAAGTGCGTAAGCTCAATGAGATTGCTCAGGCGCGCGGACAGAAGCTTTCACAGATGGCGCTGGCGTGGGTGTTGCGCGGTGACCGCGTGACCTCCGTGCTGATTGGTGCCAGTAAAACCAGCCAGATTGATGATGCTGTAGGCATGATTGCCAACCGCCAGTTCAGCGCAGAAGAGCTGGCAGCGATCGAAGGTATTTTAGTGTAAACGCTTACCTGACTGAGTAAAAAACGCGCCTTTATGGAGGAACCGTAAGGTATCCGTTAAGGCGCGTAAATCATTCAAAACAGGATTGTAAGCAATAGAATGATGCCCCTCTTCCGCTTATAACTGTCAGCATAATTTATAAGAAGTTATAAGAGGCTCAGGAGGCACTTATGCTAAAGCCAATATTACTGGGAACGTTGTTGTTCGCCCTGCTCCCCGCTGCGGCACCTGCCGTGCAGGCCAGCAGCTTCAGCCTGAATACTCCGGGTCTGTCTATCAATATCGGTGACCGTGATAACCGGGGTTATTACTGGGACGGCTACGACTGGCGTAACCCGGGCTGGTGGAATAGCTATCGTGGCCATCATTATGGTTATCGTGGTCCGCGTGGTCACTACTGGGATGGTTACCGCTGGCGCGATCAGGGCTGGTGGGATCAACGTCATCCACCGCGTCGCCCGATGCCACCGCCGCCACGTTATTATCATGGCGATCACGGGCGTGGGCATTATGACCATGGCCGCGGACAGGACCGCAATCACGGACATGACCGGGGTCATGGCCACGATGATCACCATGGCGGTCATGGGGATCATCACCACTAAATACCGGCATAACACCAATGAAAACGGGACAGCGCAAACTGTCCCGTTTTTTTTCCATCCGCGTTAACGCTGCGTTATTTCAGCATGCCGATCAGCAGATAAAGATTCAGGCTGACGACAATCAGCACAATCAGCCGCCCCGCCCACTGTACTGTTTTGGTGTTGACCATATCGCCCATCAGGCTGCGGTTGCCGGTAAAGGCCAGCAGCGGTAACAGCGCCAGCGCAATCCCGAAGCTCAGCAATACCTGACTCATCACCAGAATACGCGTCGCATCTAATCCCATCAGAATCACAATAAATGACGGCATCATGGTGACGGTACGGCGCACCCACAGCGGAATATAGAATTTCACAAAGCCCTGCATGACCACCTGTCCGGCCAGCGTGCCGACAACGGTCGAAGATAAACCGGCAGCCACCAGGCTCAGACCAAAAGTAGTGGCGGCTGCGTGACCGAGCAACGGTTGCAGGGTGAGATAGGCTTCATCGAGTTCGCTTATTCCGCTGTGTCCGCTGAAATGGAAGGCTGCGGCAGCTGTCGCCATCATCGCCAGATTCACGAAACCGGCAATGGTCATGGCGATGCCAACATCGAGCTTAGTGGCTGAATAACGCTGGGCTTTTGACGCTTTGCCGCCCCGCTGAGTCAGCGAAGAGTGCAGATAAATGACGTGCGGCATGATAGTCGCACCGAGCACACCGGCAGCCAGATAGACAGAATCTGCGGTCGGCAGTGACGGGATCAACATCCCTTTACCCAGCGCCACCATGCTTGGCTGCGAGAAGAATAATTCCACGATATAAGCCGCTGCGACAAACAGCAGCAGCCCGGCAATCACCAGTTCCAGAGGTTTTTGCCCGCGTTTTTGCAGCCCGAGAATAATAAAGGTGGCGATACCGGTCAGCACCGCGCCCTGCAGCAGGGAAACCCCGAGCAGTAATTTGAAGCCGATCGCCGCACCGATAAATTCAGCGAGATCGGTGGCCATCGCGATGATTTCCGCCTGCACCCAGTAAGCCCAGACGGCAGGACGCGGGAAACGATCGCGGATATGTTCGGCGAGATTTTTGCTGGTGGCGATACCGAGTTTGGCTGAAAGCAATTGGATCAGCATCGCCATGATGTTTGCCCAGACCACCACCCACAGCAACTGGTAGCCATAGGAAGCACCGGCCTGAATGTTTGTCGCAAAGTTGCCCGGATCGATATAACCGATGGCGGCAATGAAAGCTGGCCCCATCAGTGAAAGTTTCATCTTTCTGGCGGCGCGGCCTGTAGATTCGGCCCGGCTGTTGAGCATATTCTGTTAACCCTTACTATTGTTACGCTTACATCAATCATAGCTAACTGATAATGATTATCAAGTGCATTTGGAAAGATCTGAGTGATGGCTCTGATAGGCAGTAGCAGTAAGCGGCAAGGTGATAACTGAGAGGTTATTCGCTGGTCAGGCTTTTAAAAGCAAACGCAGCGCACTTTCCAAAAACAGACATTAACTGGCCACATTTAGAACGCATTACGGCACATCGTAAAATTAGCACAAGAAAGCCAATTGCGCTTAGTTTTCTTAACATCTTGATTTTTTGTGTGATGGCCGACGATTTGTTGCAATTCGTGTCTGTAATTTCTATATTTGCAATCGACTTCACGTTTTAAATGTACGCGTTACATAAAATGTCCGTCGAAATATAGCCTGCCTCTAATTTGGAGCACCCATGTCCCGAATATTGCACTTTGTATTAGCGTTGGCCGTTGTCGCTGCACTCGCTTTACTGGTGAGCCGTGATCGGAAGAATATCCGTTTACGTTTCATTGTTCAGCTCTTGGTCATCGAAGTCTTATTAGCCTATTTCTTCCTGAATTCTTCTATAGGTTTAGGTTTTGTGAAAGGCTTTTCAGACTTGTTTGAGAAATTATTAGGATTCGCTGCGGAAGGGACCGGCTTCGTATTTGGAGGCATGAGCGATAAAGGATTAGCGTTCTTCTTCTTGAAAGTCTTGTGTCCGATCGTGTTTATCTCTGCACTGATCGGTATTTTACAGCACATTCGCGTACTGCCTTTCGTCATCCGTATCATCGGTACGGTTCTGTCGAAAATTAATGGCATGGGAAAACTGGAATCTTTCAACGCCATCAGCTCCCTGATTTTAGGTCAGTCAGAAAACTTTATCGCGTATAAAGATATTCTGAGCAAAATGTCTGAAAAACGCATGTACACCATGGCAGCCACAGCGATGTCGACGGTTTCAATGTCGATTGTGGGTGCGTACATGACCATGCTGGAACCACGCTTCGTTGTTGCTGCGCTGGTGCTCAACATGTTCAGTACCTTCATCGTACTGTCGTTGATCAACCCTTATAAAGTTGATTCAGAAGAAGACCTGCAAATCGGTAACACGCACCAGGGTCAGAGCTTCTTTGAAATGCTGGGTGAATACATCCTGGCCGGTTTCAAAGTGGCTATCATCGTTGCAGCCATGTTGATTGGTTTCATCGCACTGATTTCCTGCCTGAATGCGTTGTTCGACGTGGTATTCGGTATTAGCTTCCAGGGCGTGCTCGGTTATGTCTTCTATCCATTCGCATGGATGATGGGCGTACCAAGTCATGAAGCCTTGCAAGTCGGCAGCATCATGGCAACCAAACTGGTTTCCAATGAATTCGTTGCCATGCTGGATCTGCAGAAAGTCGCGACCGAACTGTCACCACGCGGCGTGGGCATCTTGTCCGTGTTCCTGGTGTCTTTCGCAAACTTCTCTTCTATCGGTATCGTTGCCGGCGCTATCAAAGGCCTGAACGAGCACCAGGGCAACGTGGTTTCACGCTTCGGCCTGAAACTGCTGTACGGCTCAACGCTGGTCAGCGTGTTGTCTGCTTCTATCGCGGGTCTGGTACTGGCGTAAGTAAGCACACTTCAGAACGACAAAGAAACCCGCTTCGGCGGGTTTTTTTATCGCGGTAACCGGGGAAGACGAAAAGGTGAGATGACAAACCGCAGAAAGCAAAAAACCCGCCGAAGCGGGTTTCTTTAATATTTGGTGGAGATAAGCGGGATCGAACCGCTGACCTCTTGCATGCCATGCAAGCGCTCTCCCAGCTGAGCTATACCCCCACACGAGGTCGTACACATTTACTTTTTGTTTCCCCTGGTAAGGAAACAGCCAACTTACTCTGGAAAGGAAGTTGGTGGAGATAAGCGGGATCGAACCGCTGACCTCTTGCATGCCATGCAAGCGCTCTCCCAGCTGAGCTATACCCCCACACGAGGTCGTACACATTTACTTTTTGTTTCCCCTGGTAAGGAAACAGCCAACTTACTCTGGAAAGGAAGTTGGTGGAGATAAGCGGGATCGAACCGCTGACCTCTTGCATGCCATGCAAGCGCTCTCCCAGCTGAGCTATACCCCCAATTCATGCCCGTAAAAACGAGTGAACGGGGCGCATAATATGAAACGTCGCTACCCCTGTCAACGGCTAAATCCGTTTCTCAATTCAAGCGCTGAAAAAGCCGCCAAATACCCCATTTTGCAGGGAAAAAACGGCTGCCCTGACGGAAATTTTTGGTGTGATGCATTGTTTTACAATTTGCCCGCCAGCCCGCATTTTTCCTAGCTTTCTGATCTCGCTACGCATTTCCTTAACATCTATGTCCGAATGATTAATGGAATGTTAGCAGACTATGAAAATCGTCTTGTTTTGAGATAATTCTCAGAATAGACTGCTCGCGCAATAATCATAACTTACTACTTCGAGCAATCTCATGTCCTTGTATTCACCTAAAGAAATCGCATCCATCGCTGTCACGGCGGGCGTTAATAAAAGCCATGCTTCCGTGTTGAATTTGTTAATTTTGGGCTTCCTGGCTGGCGCGTTCATCGCCACCGGGTTCCTGCTGGATTTGCACGTAATAGGGACGTTACCTGCATCCTGGGGATCATTTAGCAACTTACTGGGCGCGGCTGTCTTCCCGGTTGGTATTATTCTGACCGTTTTAGCAGGGGGAGAGCTGCTGACCGGTAACATGATGACCTTACCTATCGCCTGGTTCGCACGTCAGATAAGCCTTTACGCTGTTTTGCGTAACTGGTTCTGGGTGACCCTCGCTAACCTGCTGGGCAGCCTGGCAGTGGCCTATTTCTTCGGCCACGTTCTGGGGCTGACAGAAGGCGCCTTCCTGAGCAAAACCGTGGCAACTGCTACTGCGAAAGTGAACGCTGATTTCATGCACGCGTTTATTTCCGGTATCGGCTGTAACTGGCTGGTCTGTCTGGCTATCTGGCTGGCCTTCGCCAGTAAAGAAGTCGGCGGCAAAGTGATTGGTATGTGGTTTCCGGTCATGGCGTTCGTGGCAATCGGCTTCCAGCACGTTGTGGCGAATATGTTCATCGTGCCCGCGGCAATCTTTGCCGGTGCGCTGAGCTGGTCTCAGTACTTCCCGAACTTCGTGGCCGTATTTCTCGGTAACGCCGTGGGCGGCGCTGGTTTCGTGGGGCTGATGTACTTCCTCGCCTACCGTCCGACTATTGAAACGCCTGCGACTGAACAACGTTAATTAAGACGATTTCACGCTTACGTTGACGAAAAGCGTTTCGCAGAAAGCAAAAAAGCCAGCCGGTTTCCCGCGCTGGCTTTTTTATCGCTATTTAACGGCGATTACTGCGCTTGTGTTTCACGCTCAGCGATAAAGGCTAACGCCATATCGATACGCGCCAGTACGCGGCTCTGACCGATAGCATGAACGGTGACGTCCACGCCCGGAGACTGACCCGCACCTGTCACAGCGACACGCAGTGGCATACCGACTTTACCCATCCCGACTTCCAGCTCATCCGCCGTGCCCTGAATGGCATGATGAATGTTTTCTGCTGTCCAGTCAGTGATGGCAGCGAGTTTGGCGCGAACCACTTCCAGCGGCTGACGTGCAACCGGACGTAAGTGTTTCTTCGCCGCATCAGCATCAAACTCTGCAAAATCTTCGTAGAAATAGCGGCAGGACTCCGCCATCTCTTTCAGCGTTTTGCAGCGCTCGCCCAGCAGGGTCACGATTTCAAACAGCTGCGGACCGTTACGGGTTTCGATCCCGGCCTGCTCCACATGCCACAACAGATGCGTCGCTACATACTGCGGATCCATCGTATTGATGTAGTGATGGTTCAGCCATTGCAGTTTTTCAGTGTTGAACGCACTGGCAGATTTGCTGACGTTCTCCAGTGAGAACAGCGCTTTCATTTCGTCGCGGCTGAAAATTTCCTGATCGCCATGAGACCAACCCAGACGCACCAGATAGTTCAGCAGCGCTTCCGGCAGATAACCGTCGTCACGGTATTGCATTACGCCGACCGCACCATGACGTTTAGACAGTTTTTTGCCGTCGTCGCCCAGAATCATGGAAACGTGCGCGTAAACCGGTACCGGTGCGCCCAGCGCTTTCAGGATGTTGATCTGACGCGGAGTGTTGTTGATATGGTCTTCGCCACGGATCACGTGGGAGATTTCCATATCCCAGTCATCGACGACCACACAGAAGTTATAGGTCGGGGAACCGTCGGTACGGCGGATAATCAGATCATCAAGTTCATCATTGCTAAATTCGATAGGACCACGGATCTGGTCGTCAAAGATAACAGACCCTTCCTGCGGGTTACGAAAACGCACCACACACGGCTCATCCGCAGCGTGATGTTCGTGGCTGTCGCGGCAGCGGCCGTCATAACGAGGCTTCTCGTTATTTGCCATTTGTTCTTCACGCAGTGCTTCCAGACGTTCTTTAGAGCAATAGCATTTATACGCAGTGCCGTTTTCCAGCATCTCATCAATAACTGCATTGTAGCGGTCAAAACGTTTGGTCTGGAAATACGGGCCTTCATCCCAGTCCAGATTCAGCCAGTTCATGCCATCCATAATCGCGTCGATGGCTTCCTGAGTGGAGCGCTCGAGATCGGTATCTTCGATACGCAGCACAAACTCGCCGCCCAGGTTGCGGGCAAAGAGCCAGGAATAAAGCGCGGTACGGGCGCCACCGACATGCAGATAGCCGGTCGGGCTTGGGGCAAAACGGGTTTTGATTTTCATCTGGGTGCAACCTTAATAACGCAACGCCGGAAAACGTCGCTATCAATTAACAAAAAGTGGCTGACATTCTACCACTCTGCCCTGATTCCTCAACGCTGATACAGAGGCAGTCGCGTTGTTTAAGGCCATGAATGCGTAAAGAATCGACTACGCGGGCGAGAAACGCGTCATGTTGTCTAAAAATAAGCCGAACGATCATTTTTGTTTTTAAAAAGCGTTGACGTAATTTCAAGTATCCCTATAATGCGACTCCATCACGACGGGGGCGATTAGCTCAGTTGGTAGAGCATCTCCTTTACACGGAGGGGGTCGGCGGTTCGAGCCCGTCATCGCCCACCACTCTTTAAGAGTGCCGCGTTGTGATAAGTAGGAAGAATTGAGAAATGGGCGATTAGCTCAGTTGGTAGAGCATCTCCTTTACACGGAGGGGGTCGGCGGTTCGAGCCCGTCATCGCCCACCATTTCTCAGCGAGTTTCTTCTTACATGGGGAAGTACCCAGAAGTGGGCGATTAGCTCAGTTGGTAGAGCATCTCCTTTACACGGAGGGGGTCGGCGGTTCGAACCCGTCATCGCCCACCACTTCTGCGGGCCGTTAGCTCAGTTGGTAGAGCAGTTGACTTTTAATCAATTGGTCGCTGGTTCGAATCCAGCACGGCCCACCAATTCAGAGAAAAGCGCCTTTAGGCGCTTTTTTCGTTTCTGTGCTCCGGAACTTTAACCGTGATGGAGGCGAACCAGCTGCTGGTTCGAGCCGAGCGTAGCGAGACGACAACGCGCCAGCGTTGCCCGAAGGGTGAGGCCGCAGGCCGAATCAATCCAGCACGGCCCACCACTCTTTATTTATAAAGAAGAGAGAAAAGCGCCTTTAGGCGCTTTTTTCGTTTCTGTACTCCGGTAATTCTTTCCCCTTCCCCTTACTCCAGCTTAAACATCGGCAAGACTTTATTGTGCAGCGCTGGGTTATCACTCTCATCCTTCAGATTCACCCCCGACAATTTCCGCTGGAACGATTGTTCGAGCAGCCATGCCAGTTTGAAAGCTGCCTGCGGATAGTTCAGCCCTTCAGGGCGCACATTGGAAATACAATTTCGTTCTGATTCCAGCCTTTTGGTGTGCGGCCCCCAGGTCATATAAATCCCTAAACTGTCAGGCGATGACAATCCCGGGCGCTCGCCGATCAGAATCGCCACGGCTCTGGCTTTCATCGCCTGCGCAATATCATCGCCCAGCGCCACCCTCGACTGATGCGCCAACACCACCGGCCCTAATTTCAGCTCCAGCGTGCGCAGATACGGCAATAGCGCGGCAATCAGCGGCACAGCCTGCTGGTGTACGGCTTTCGATGACAGACCGTCGGCAATCACCAGTACCACGTCGGCAGGCTCCGCCGTCAGCCGTTGTAATGCGTGACGGCTGCTATCTGACAATTTGCGTCCGAGATCTGGCCGGCACAGATAAGTTGCTCTGTCCGGTGCCGCGCTGGCGACGTTCAGGGTTTCCAGCCCGAGCGCAAAAAGTTCTGGTTCCAGCGACTGACTGTCAAAAGGCTGATGTACCGCATCACGCGCCTGCGCATGTGCTAAACCGAAGCGTAACAACTCATCTGTTGGCAAACTCGACCCGGTGCGACCCAGCGCGATACGCGCGGCGGTAAACTGACGCAGCGTCTCCCACGGATTGTTATGCACCAGCGGCGATAATCCCTGCTCTTCTTTTTTATTCATCAGCGCAGACCTCAGCTCAGTTGCGGCAACTGGCGCAGTAACGGATGGGACGCCCGGGTATCCTGCAAAGCGCCCTGCGGATCGATGATTTTCATTTTCTCCAGCCAGACGGCAAATTCCGGTGCATGTTTCAGCCCGAGTAATTCGCGGATGTACAACGCATCATGGAAAGAGGTGCTCTGATAATTGAGCATGATGTCATCTGCGCCCGGTACGCCAATCAGGAAGGTCAGCCCGGCTGTGCCGAGCAGGGTCAGCAAAGTGTCCATATCATCCTGATCGGCTTCGGCGTGGTTGGTGTAACAAACATCACAGCCCAGCGGCACGCCAAGCAGTTTGCCGCAGAAATGATCTTCCAGTCCGGCGCGGATGATTTGTTTACCGTCATAGAGATATTCCGGCCCGATAAAGCCGACCACGGTATTAATCAGCAACGGCGAAAAATGACGGGCGATGGCGTAAGCACGCGCCTCGCAGGTTTGCTGGTCGACCCCGAAATGCGCATTGGCAGATAAACAACTGCCCTGCCCGGTTTCAAAATACATTACGTTATCGCCAAGCGTCCCGCGTTTCAGGCTGAGCGCTGCCTGTTGCGCTTCCGCCAGCAGCGCCAGATTAATACCAAAACCGCTGTTCGCCGCTTCCGTTCCCGCAATCGACTGAAACACCAGATCCACCGGCGCGCCACGTTCCACCAGCTTGATGGTGTTGGTGACATGCGTCAGCACGCAGGACTGCGTGGGAATTTCAAAGCGCGTGATAATGTCATCGAGCATGTAATTGAGATTTTCCAGCAGCGGTAAACTGTCGCTGGCCGGATTAATGCCGATTACCGCATCGCCGGAGCCATACAGCAAACCATCGAGCATACTGGCGGCAATGCCCTGTAAATTATCGGTGGGATGGTTCGGTTGCAGACGCACGCTCATATGACCCGGCAGCCCGATGGTATTGCGGAATTGCGTGATCACCCGGCATTTTTTCGCCACTAGGATCAAGTCCTGATTGCGCATAAGCTTACTGACCGCCGCCGCCATTTCCGGTGTGATCCCACGGGCGACCGCCGCCAGTACGTGACTGTCGGTTTTTTCACTCAGCAACCAGTCACGAAAATCCCCGACGGTAAGATGGGAAATCGTGGCAAACGCCGCGACATCATGAGTATCAACAATCAGGCGCGTGACTTCATCGTCTTCATACGGCACCAGCAGTTGCTGCAAAAAGGTTTTGAGCGGCACAACGGCCAGCGCCATTTTCGCCGCCATACGTTCTTCTGCACTGGCGGCGGCCACTTCAGCCAGATAGTCGCCCGACCGCGCGGGCGACGCCTTTGCCATCAGTTCGCGTAAATCCGCAAACTGATAGCTACGGTGACGTAATGTCGTCTGAAACATAACACTCCTCAGCTCGCCGGATTACTTACCACTTTTCGCGGATACCGGGCGCAGGCCACGTAATTGCGGATCTTCCGCCGCATCTGTCCGCGCCTGATGGGTGATGCGATACCACGCATAAGCCAGCAACATCATGGCGGCGAAGATCAAAAACAGTAAGGTGTTGTAGTACATCATAGCTATCAGGCAGACCACCGCCAGCACCAGCGCCAGTGCAGGCGCAAAAGGATAGAGTGGCGCACGGAATGGACGGATTAAGTTCGGTTCACTACGGCGCAATTTGAACAAAGATGTACATCACTATCGCACCGAACACCGACATGGTGACGATATTCGCCGTCAGCGGTTGCCCGCCGATCACGAACAGTGAATCCGAGAAAATCGCTGCAATGCCGCCCCCCCGACGGCAATGCCCCAGAGTTTAAAACTGCCCAGCGTACGTTTTAAAACGGGTGTGACTTTTGTGGTTTGCATAGATGATCCCCTGCCCGGTGATAATGTAATGTTGTCAGGCAGGCTGTTGCAAAGGCTGTACCACTTAAGAAACCCAGAGTCGTTGCGCCCCGGCGCGACTTCCGCACGTGATTTGCTTCATTTTGGCGCGTTGCGTACAAGACACGCGCCCGAAACGGTGCGTTGTCAAAACTTCACAAAATGACGCTACAATCCGGGTATCACAAAAAGGGAGAACTGCACGTGATCAACCGGGAACAGCAAATCATTACCTGGCTCAGGGAAGAACCGTTGCACATGCGGGCGCTGCTACAGGCCAGCCCGCTGGGGCTGAACGATGCCTGGCTGGCGGCGGGATTTGTCCGCAATCTGGTCTGGGACCGGCTGCACGGGTATGAAAATGCCACACCGCTTAACGATATCGACGTGGTGTATTTCAATCCTGAGGATTGTTCTGTTGCTAAGGATGAACACTACGAGCAGCTTCTGCTGGAGAAATCCCCTGATTTTCCATGGTCGGTAAAAAATCAGGCGCGTATGCATGAGCGCCACGGACACGCGCCTTATGTTTCCAGCGCGCAGGCCATGAGTCATTGGGTTGAGGTGGAAACGGCCATCGGCGCAAGAATAAATGCCGCCGGACAGATTGAACTGAACGCCCCGCTCGGGCTGGATGCACTGTTTACCTTCACCATTACACCCAACCCGCGCCATGCGATTGCGGCCGTTTTTGCTGAGCGAGTCAGCAGTAAGGGCTGGCTGGCACGCTGGCCGAAGCTGCGGGTGCAGGTACCAATTGAAAGAAAATCGTTAAGTCTGTAAGGAATATGAAAAGTCAGTAAAGCCCCGCTGAACGCCGCCGATACCTGTTAAGCACCCTTACGTGCAAAAAATTTGATCCCTAAAAAGTGAGGCTTTTATGACGACTATCAGCGCCGCCAGCAGTTCGGTGAGCACGGCGTCCACCAGCGATGCCAGCGGTTCCAGCCAGATTGCTCAGTTGACCAAACAGATTGCCAAACTGACTGAACAGGTAAAAAACCTGAGCAGCTCAGGCGGAAGCTCCGACGATGTTCAGCAGCAACAGGAACTTCTGCAACAGCAAATCGAACTGCTTCAACAGCAGATTGCGCAAATTGAACAGCAGCAGGCTCAGCAGGCACTTCAGCAGCAGCAAAAACAACAAGCCGCTGCCGATACGAAGAAAGAAGAAGGCGTGAATAAACCGACCGATACCAACGCCATCGACATTTACGTGTAATCGCATATATGTAATTGCAGAGAATGCCTGAACAGCCGGCAAGACGTCAGGATCCGAACACGCCCTGCTGGCTGCGTTTTTCACTCAACAAATTCGCCTGCTCTTTCACCACCTGCCAGATAGCCTGCGCGGCGGGAGATAATGAGCGGTTTTTGCGTTTCGCCAGCATCAGCACCCGGTTGATTTCCGGCACCAGCGGTTTGATCACCAGCCTGCTCCCCTGCGGCATCGGCAGCGCCAGCGCGGGCAGAACGCTGATCCCAATCCCTGCTTCCACCATCGGAAATAACGTGGCCGGATGGCCAATCTCCTGAGCGATTTCCGCTTTCACTTTTTGCGCTTTCAGCGCGCCGTCGATCAGCATCCGGCTTCCGGAGGCATAATCCTGTAAGACCAGTTTACAGCCATTGAGTGCCTGCCATTCCACGACAGGCTGCGCGGCAAAAGGATGGTCTTCGCGACACAGCAGCAGAAAAGGCTCATGCAGGACCGGCTCACAATCCAGATCGGTGCTTTCACCGGGATCGATAACAATCCCGAAATCCACCTCTGCATTTCTCACGCTGCTGAGCACCAGTTGCTGAGCCTGGTCGCGCAGTAACACGCGGATATCGGGATATTGCAGCGCACCGCTGGCAATACATTGCGGCATGAGTTGCGCAGAAATGGTCTGGCTGGAGGCAATACGCACACGGCCATTGTGCTGCGTGCCGAAACTGCGCGTATCGAGCAGCATCGCATGCAGCTCATCAAGCAGCGGTTCGACACGGTTAGCCAGCCGCAGACCGGCGTCCGTCAGCGCGACTTCACGGGTGGTTCGGTCCAGCAATCGCACGCCCATTTCGGCTTCCAGCTCTTTCATGCTGTGGCTGACTGCCGACTGACTCAGACCAATGGCTTCACCCGCCCGGCTGAAGCTGCCGTAGTGTGAAACCGCTACAAATACGCGAAGTTGCCTGAGTGAATAATTCATGAATTTTCTGCATTAATGGATTAAATAAATCAATTTTTTAATTGTACCGCAAAGGCAGAGAATAGCCGCATTGAGAAACAACTATTCGAGACCTGTTATGCGCTTCTTACCCGATCGCTTTACCCTGACACTCATCGCCGTCGTCCTGCTGGCCACCTTCTTTCCGGCCAGCGGCATTTTTGTGGCTTTCTTCAACAACCTGACTATTTTCGCCATCGGCCTGCTGTTTTTCATGCACGGTGCCAAGCTTTCCCGTGAAGCGATTTTTCAGGGCAGTAATAACTGGCGGCTGCATTTGTGGGTGATGTTCAGCACCTTCATTCTGTTCCCGATCCTCGGCCTGCTGTTCCAGTGGTGGCATCCGGTGGATGTCAGCCCGCAGATTTACAGCGGCTTTGTCTATCTGTGTATTTTGCCTGCTACCGTGCAGTCGGCCATTGCGTTCACTTCTCTGGCGGGCGGGAACGTGGCGGCAGCGGTGTGCAGCGCGTCGGCGTCCAGCCTGCTGGGGATATTTGTGTCGCCGCTGCTGGTCAGTTTGCTGATGCACGTTCAGGGTGAAACCGGCAACGGTCTGGCGCAGGTCGGGCATATCGTGCTGCAGCTGTTGGTTCCATTTATCGCCGGACATCTGTTACGTCCGGTGATCGGCGGTTTTGTAGAGCGTCACCGCAAAATGATTGGCAAAACCGACCAGACATCGATTCTGCTGGTGGTCTATTCCGCTTTCAGCGAAGCGGTCACGCAAGGGATCTGGCATCAGGTGGGCATCGGCTCGCTGCTGTTTATCGTGGTAAGCAGTCTGGTCTTGCTGGCCTTTATTCTGGTGATTAACACTTATATGGCGCGCTGGATGGGCTTTAGCAAACCGGACGAAATCACCATTGTGTTCTGCGGCTCGAAGAAAAGCCTGGCGAACGGCATCCCTATGGCCAACATTCTGTTCCCGGTCAGCGCGATTGGCATGATGGTGCTGCCGCTGATGATTTTCCATCAGGTGCAGCTGATGACCTGCGCGGTGCTGGCGAAACGCTATCGGAGAAAACAACAGGAAGCGGCGCTCGGGCAGGCGCCGGTGACTGAATAAGATTGGCAGAAAGACCCAAAGAATAAAGGCGCTGATATCAGCGCCTTTGTTTTATTCAAGGATAACGTTTACTCGTCGGTACCGCCCAGTCCGGGGCCGTTGCGGCGCAGCGGATTGATCAGACTCTGCAACCCTTCGCTTTTAATCGCCAGCGTCAGCTGCATCAGTTCACCCAGTTTTCCCTGCGGAAACTCATCCTTGCGGGCAAACCACAGCAAATATTCTTCCGGCAAGTCGATCAGTACACGTCCGGCATATTTACCGAACGGCATCACCACATTGGCAATCTGGATCAGATCTTCTTTTTCCATAATTTATTCACCCAGCAAACGGATCATCTCCGCTTCGTCGATCACTTCGATCCCCAGTTCCTGCGCTTTCGCCAGCTTGGAACCTGCCGCTTCACCGGCGATCACCAGATCGGTTTTCTTCGACACACTGCCGGACACTTTCGCGCCGAGTGCAGTCAGCCTGTCTTTGGCTTCATCGCGGGAAAGTATCGAAAGCGATCCGGTTAATACCACGGTTTTACCGGCAAACGGACTGTCGATTTCTTCCGGCACAATCACCTGAACTTCCGGCCAGTGAATATTGATTTCCGGGCTTAACAGCTCTTCAATGACCTGTTGGTTATGTTCTTCCGACAGGAAATTCACCACGTGCCTGGCCACCACTTCACCGACGTCCTGCACAGTTTTAAGCGATTCAATATCCGCCGCGCGCAGTGCTTCCACTGAACCATAATGCGCCGCCAGATTGGCCGCGGTGGCTTCGCCGACTTCACGAATACCCAGCGCATACAGGAATCTCGCCAGTGTGGTTTCTTTGGCTTTCTCCAGCGCATTCACCACGTTCTGTGCCGATTTCGGCCCCATGCGGTCCAGACCGGTGAGTTTGCCTGCCGTCAGACGGAACAGGTCCGCCGGGGTTTTGACATATTCTTTCTCGACAAGCTGATCGATGATTTTGTCACCCATGCCGTCAACGTCCAGCGCACGACGGGCAACAAAATGCTTCAGCGCTTCTTTACGCTGCGCGCCGCAAATCAGACCCGCAGTACAACGCGCCACCGCTTCACCTTCAACACGTTCGACATCAGAATGGCAGACCGGACACTGCGTCGGAAAAATCACTTCACGGGCATCTTGCGGACGTTCATCGAGTACCACGCCGACCACCTGCGGGATAACATCACCGGCACGGCGCACAATCACGGTATCGCCGATACGCAGGCCAAGACGCTCAATTTCATCGGCATTATGCAGTGTGGCATTGCTGACCATAACGCCCGCCACCAGCACCGGCTCCAGACGTGCCACCGGCGTGATCGCACCAGTACGCCCGACCTGAAACTCCACGTCTTTCACCAGCGTAATCTGTTCCTGCGCCGGGAATTTGAAGGCCGTTGCCCAGCGCGGAGCACGTGCGACAAAGCCCAGCGTTTCCTGAATATCCAGCGAGTCAATTTTCACCACCACGCCGTCGATATCAAAACCCAGAGACGGACGGTCGGCTTCGACCTGACGATAGAATGCCAGCACTTCGTTGCTGCCGGTGCAAACACGTACGCGCTCACTGACCGGTAAACCCCAGGCTTTGAATTGTTGCAGGCGCTCATAATGGCTGCGGGGTAATTCACCGCCTTCCAGCAGCCCGACGCCGTAACAGAAGAACGTCAGAGGACGTTTGGCGGTAATGCGCGGATCAAGCTGACGTAATGAACCGGCAGCGGCATTACGCGGGTTGGCAAACACTTTGCCTCCGGTACGGCGCGCTTCGTCATTCATTGCCTCAAAGCCCGGCTGTGGCATAAACACTTCGCCACGCACTTCAAGACGGGCAGGAATATTGTCACCGTGCAGACGCAGAGGGATCGCGCGGATAGTCCGCACGTTCGCTGTGATGTTCTCACCGGTGGTGCCGTCACCCCGCGTGGCCGCCTGCACCAGTTCGCCATTTTCATACAGCAGGCTTACCGCCAGACCATCGAGTTTCAGCTCACAGCAGAATGTCAGTGGCTCAGCAGTTTTCAGCCGGTCCTGCACACGCTTGTAAAACGCCATATAGCTTTCTTCGTCGAATACGTTGTCCAGCGACAACATCGGCACCCGATGTTTTACCTGCTCGAAAGCAGAAAGCGGCGCGGCACCCACACGCTGGGTCGGCGAATCCGCAGTGATAAGCTCAGGATGTGCGGTTTCCAGTTCGCGCAATTCACGCATCAGACGGTCGTATTCGGCATCAGGGACTTCCGGTGCGTCCAGAACATGATACTGATATTCGTGATGGCGCAGCTGAGTGCGTAAGTGATTGATCTGTTCTTCGATAGTGGCCATGACTCACCGTGGAGATAAAAAACCCCCGGCAAGCGGGGGTTAGGGGAAAGGGTATTTCACGAACGCCGTTATCAGGCGGTCGCCTCGAGGACCTCGCGGATCCGCGCTTTGTACGTTTCGAGTTTCTGCGGCGTAATCATACGACGCTCATCGTCAAGCACCATCGCACCGACATCATCGGCAATACGCTGGGCAGACTGTAACAGCAGTTTGAAGTTCTGATGCGCGTCACCAAAGCAAGGCACCATCATAAACAACGTCACCCCTGGCGTGGAAAAGTCGGACATATTGTCAGGGTCAAAAGAACCCGGTTTGACCATATTTGCCAGACTGAACAACACCGGTCCGCTGCCCGCAGGGCTAACATGACGATGGAAAATATTCATAGCGCCAAACTGGAAGCCAGACTGAAGCACGCTGTTTAACAGCACTTCACCACCGATAACGCCCCCCTGATGCGCGGCAACGTGCAGCACCAGAACCGTTTCTTTCAGTTTCGCTTTCTCAGCCGGTGCCTCTTCTGCCGGAGCAAAAGGCGCAGCCTGAGGTTCTGCTTTCGCAGCAGGTGCCGCGTCCGCATGAATTTCCTGCGGCGGTACCGGAGCGTGCGCTTTGGCTTCAGGCGTATAGTCCTGAGGCGCAAAATCAGCCACAGGTTCGCGACGCGGTGCAGGCGCTGGTTCAGCGGCTGAATAGCCACTCAGCAACGGATCATCCTGTATAGCATGGTGCTGTGGCTGAGCCGGTTGCTGAGGACGAGCAGCAGGTGCAGGCGCTGGCTGCGCAGGTTGACCCTGCGGCTGACGTGGCGGCGCACTCTGTTCTGGCTCATCGTACTGACCAAAAGTCGGTTCATCCTGAGGATAAGCAGGACGCACGCGCACTTCCCCCACTCCATCGACGAAATCGTCAGGCGGAGATTGTTCCCGTTCTTTTTTCACACGTTTAGCTGGACGATCGCGAAACAGCGAAGAGCGTTCTTTACGGCTGGTCCACAAACCGTGTAACAACAACGCTATTATGGCGATCGCGCCAACAACGATTAATATCAGACGCAAATCCTGCATCATTGCTATCTCTGTTGTTCTAATTCATTGCCACCACGGCAAACATTCACGATATTAACTCTATTTGCCCACGTAGATAAGTGCAAGTCTCGACTCTACTTTCTGCTAATAAATAGGGCAGTTGCACCTTTTTTTGCTGTTTTTTCAGCCAATCCACTGGTAGCCAGTGGAAAATCATACCGATATGATAGCCCATGTCATTCAACTCAGAGAGAAAATTTCGTTTATGACTTCATCGCAAAGCGCCAGACATGAAAACGGCGTGCATTATTTCAAACAGGGCTGGACGCTCATTTCCTTACCAGGGATACGACGTTTTGTGATTTTACCGCTGGCCGTGAACGTATTACTGATGGGCGGCGCCTTCTGGTGGCTGTTTACCAAGCTGGGGGAATGGATCCCCGCCATGATGAGCAAGGTGCCGTCGTGGCTCAGCTGGCTGGATTATCTGCTCTGGCCGGTGGCCGTACTTTCCGTGGTGCTGGTGTTCAGCTATCTGTTCAGCACCATCGCCAACTGGATTGCCGCACCGTTCAGCGGATTGCTCGCCGAACAACTCGAAGCCCGGCTGACCGGTAAACCGCTGCCTGATAGTGGCATCTGGGACATCATGAAGGATCTGCCGCGCATCATGAAACGCGAATGGCAGAAACTGGCCTATTACCTGCCGCGCGCCCTGCTGCTGTTCGCACTGTACTTTATTCCGGTGATCGGCCAGACGGCGGCGCCCGTGCTGTGGTTTTTCTTCAGCGCCTGGATGGTGGTGATTCAGTATTGTGACTATCCGTTCGATAATCATAAGGTGAGTTTTGCGGATATGCGCCGCTCGCTTGGCAGCAACAAAATCGACAATATGCAGTTTGGCGCGCTGGTCAGCCTGTTTACGATGATCCCGGTGCTGAATCTGGTGATCCTGCCGGTTGCGGTTTGCGGCGCCACCGCCATGTGGTGCGACCGCTATCGCCATGTTTACGTTAAAAATAATACCGACGTGAACTCTATCCGAAAATAACATTTTTCCTCACAGCCGCCTGCGGGCGGCTGCCTGCTATGCTTGACTTTTCGTCCTCAAACTTATTTCTTAATAACGTATCGATATACCAAATACCAAAACCTTACTTCACTGGGAAAGCGGTTCGCGTATGCTTTCCTGATTCCCACTAATTTCATAGTGTTGAAAGCTTCACACCGTGAATATTTCATACAGTTAAAGGACGGGTTATGAGCAAGATCTATGAAGACAATTCATTAACAATTGGCCATACGCCACTGGTTCGTCTGAACCGTATCGGTAATGGTCGTATTCTGGCTAAGGTCGAGTCACGTAACCCGAGCTTCAGCGTGAAATGCCGCATCGGTGCAAACATGATCTGGGATGCGGAAAAGAAAGGCATCCTGACCAAAGATATCGAACTGGTTGAACCGACCAGCGGCAACACCGGTATTGCACTCGCTTACGTCGCTGCCGCGCGCGGTTATAAACTGACGCTGACCATGCCGGAAACCATGAGCGTTGAGCGTCGTAAACTGCTTAAAGCTCTCGGGGCCAATCTGGTGCTGACCGAAGGCGCGAAAGGCATGAAAGGCGCAATTGCGAAAGCCGAAGAAATTCAGGCCAGCGATCCTTCCCGTTATCTTATCCTTCAGCAGTTCAGCAACCCGGCCAACCCGGCTATCCATGAACAAACCACCGGTCCGGAAATCTGGGAAGATACCGATGGCGCAGTCGATGTGCTGATTGCAGGTGTAGGCACCGGCGGTACCATCACCGGTACTGGTCGTTATCTGAAAAGCAAAAAAAGCAGCGTGAAACTGGTAGCGGTTGAGCCTACGGATTCGCCGGTCATTACCCAGACGCTGAACGGCGAAGAAGTCAAACCGGGCCCGCACAAAATTCAGGGCATCGGCGCAGGTTTCATTCCGGGCAACCTGGATCTGGAACTGCTGGATCGGGTCACGCTGATCACTAACGATGAATCCATCCAGATGGCACGCCGTCTGATGGAAGAAGAAGGGATTCTGGCCGGGATTTCTTCCGGTGCTGCAGTTGAGGCTGCGGTAAAATTATCTCAGGAACCCGAGTTTGCGGATAAAACTATCGTGGTTATCCTGCCATCGTCCGGCGAACGCTATCTGAGTACCGCATTATTTGCAGATTTGTTTACTGAGAAAGAATTGCAACAATAATGCCACATCCCTAAAATAGTACAAAAAAGCACCTTCCGGGGTGCTTTTTTGTGGGCCACATCAAAGTTTGTACCACTCTGTCATTGATTTTACCTGCCAGGTTTAGTATTTAACCGGACAATTATTTCGATGCGCGAAATTAATAGCCTCCATGAAACCGCCCGCTGAATCGATTTACCGATTTGTTACAAGAGGGAAAATCACGGCATAATGGAGAAATAACAGGAAAGCCTAGATCTAGGGCAAAGAGTTTTATCGCTGAGTGCGTTATTTTCTCTTTTCTGTTGCATCTGAACCTGCCCCTGACCATAGTCAGGCGCTAATCTCTACAGGCTAAAGTGAAGCGCATAAGCTAAACTTTAGCTCCACAACATTACTTTAATAAGTTGGGGAAACAACAATGTTCCAGCAAGAAGTTACTATCACCGCTCCTAATGGTCTGCACACTCGCCCTGCTGCACAGTTCGTGAAAGAAGCCAAAGGTTTCGCTTCTGACATCACTGTGACTTCAAACGGCAAAAGCGCCAGTGCTAAAAGCCTGTTTAAACTGCAAACTCTGGGCCTGACCCAAGGTACCGTTGTGACCCTCTCAGCTGAAGGTGAAGACGAGCAGAAAGCCGTTGAACACTTGGTAAAACTGATGGCAGAGCTCGAGTAACACTCAGCCGCTCTTATATCGTTTAAACCAGTCAAGAGAAAGGTAGGGTTATGATTTCAGGCATTTTAGTATCTCCCGGTATCGCTTTCGGCAAAGCACTTCTGTTGAAAGAAGATGAAATTGTCATCAACCGGAAAAAAATCTCTCCTGATCACGTTGATCAGGAAGTTGAACGTTTCCTCGCTGGCCGTGCGAAAGCCTCAGCTCAGCTGGAAGTGATCAAGACCAAAGCCGGTGAGACCTTCGGTGAAGAGAAAGAAGCCATCTTCGAAGGCCACATCATGTTGTTGGAAGACGAAGAGCTTGAACAGGAAATCATAGCCCTTATCAAAGACGAGCATGCTTCCGCTGACGCTGCTGCTTTCTCTGTCATTGAAGGCCAGGCAAAAGCCCTGGAAGAGCTTGATGATGAATACCTGAAAGAACGCGCGGCTGACGTGCGTGATATCGGTAAACGTCTCCTGCGCAACATTCTCGACATGGCTATCGTTGATCTGAGCTCCATCCAGGACGAAGTTATCCTGGTCGCGACCGATCTGACGCCATCAGAAACTGCTCAGTTGAACCTGAACAAGGTTCTCGGTTTCATTACTGATTTAGGTGGACGTACTTCTCACACCTCAATCATGGCGCGTTCACTGGAATTACCTGCAATCGTAGGTACCAGCGATGTGACCAAACAAGTCAAAAATGATGACTATCTGATCCTTGATGCTGTTAACAATAAAATCTATGTCAACCCGACAGCAGACGTTATTGACGAGCTGAAAGCCGTTCAGAACCAGTACATCTCAGAAAAAGACGAACTGACAAAACTGAAAGATTTGCCGGCTATCACGCTGGATGGTCATCAGGTTGAAGTTTGTGCCAACATCGGTACCGTGCGCGACGTCGCAGGTGCAGAGCGCAATGGCGCTGAAGGTGTCGGCCTGTATCGTACAGAATTCCTGTTCATGGACCGTGACAGCCTGCCTACCGAAGAAGAGCAATTCCAGGCGTATAAAGCCGTTGCTGAAGCGATGGGTTCACAGGCAGTTATCGTACGTACCATGGACATCGGCGGTGATAAAGACCTGCCGTACATGAACCTGCCAAAAGAAGAAAACCCGTTCCTGGGCTGGCGTGCAATCCGTATCTGTCTGGACCGTAAAGAAATTCTTCACGACCAGCTGAAAGGTATTCTGCGTGCTTCTGCATTCGGCAAACTGCGCATCATGTTCCCGATGATCATTTCTGTTGAAGAAGTGCGTGAACTGAAAGCAGAACTCGAACTGCTGAAAGTGCAGCTGCGTGAAAAAGGCCAGGCATTCGATGAAACTATCGAAGTTGGCGTGATGGTTGAAACTCCAGCTGCCGCTGTGATTGCTCATCATCTGGCAAAAGAAGTCGATTTCTTCAGTATTGGTACAAATGATCTTACCCAGTATACTTTGGCTGTGGATCGCGGTAACGAACTGATTTCTCATCTGTACAACCCAATGTCTCCGTCAGTGCTTGGTTTAATTAAGCAAGTTATTGACGCATCTCATGCTGCCGGTAAATGGACAGGGATGTGCGGCGAGCTAGCCGGTGACGAACGTGCTACACTTCTTCTATTGGGCATGGGGTTAGATGAGTTCAGCATGAGTGCTATCTCTATCCCACGCATCAAGAAAATTATTCGCAATACAAACTTCGAAGATGTGAAAGCGCTGGCAGATCAGGCCCTGGCCCAACCTACGGCGCAAGAGTTGATGAACCTGGTTAACAAGTTCATTGAAGAAAAAACACTCTGCTAATTGCGCGATGCTGGTAAAGCTGCCCAAATTAATGCTTAGGAGAAGATCATGGGTTTGTTCGATAAACTGAAATCATTGGTTTCTGATGATAAAAAAGACGTTGGCACTATTGAAATCGTAGCGCCAATCTCTGGTGAAATTGTCAACATTGAAGATGTGCCAGACGTAGTTTTCGCTGAGAAAATCGTTGGTGACGGTATTGCTATCAAACCATCTGGCAACAAAATGGTTGCTCCGGTTGACGGCACTATCGGTAAAATCTTCGAAACTAACCATGCTTTCTCAATCGAATCCGACAGCGGCATTGAGTTGTTCGTGCACTTCGGTATCGACACCGTTGAACTGAAAGGCGAAGGCTTCAAACGCATCGCTGAAGAAGGCCAACGTGTTAAGAAAGGCGATTTGGTTATCGAGTTTGATCTGGCTCTGCTGGAAGAGAAAGCGAAGTCTACCCTGACTCCGGTTGTCATCTCTAACATGGACGAGATCAAAGAGCTGATTAAACTGACTGGTAGCGTGACTGTGGGCGAAACCCCAATCATCCGCATCAAGAAGTAATTCGCTCAGCGAGTAGTAAAGCAAGAAGTTAAAAAAACGGCGCTTATTCAGCGCCGTTTTTTATTGCCTGTAATGCCAGATCCCCAAAATTATTGAAAATTGCAGGAAGGCGGTAAACGAAGCCATCCCGATGAGCTGACACAAAGTAAGTGATTAGGGTAGCTCAGAGCAGCCACCGCAACTGAGGCTCAAATTATGATGCGGATTTCCAGTGCGGTACTTGCAGGCTGATGATAAGTCCATGCGGCTGTGCATTACGGGCATCCACTTTACCTTCATGCGCCAGCATCACTTTACGGGTGATCGCGAGCCCCAGACCATAACCTTTGCCTGACAGCGGCGATTTCACACGCACGAACGGGTCGAAGATACTCGAGAGCTTATCTTCCTCCACTCCCGGCCCCTGATCGGCAACTTCAATCTGCAAATACTCTTCAACCTGTGCCAGTGAAACAGTGATCGTTTGCCCGCGTGCGGAAAAACGCAGCGCGTTACGGACAACGTTATCAACCGCGCGTCGCATCAGCTCTGCGTTGCCTTTCACGGTGTAATCGAGATCATCGGATGATTCAGGATAGAGCGCGATTTCGACGCCCGGTAACTGCGCCTCATAGCGCGCATCGTTAACCACCGCTTCCACCAGCCCGTACAAATCGAAATATTCTTCGTCCGGGATTTCACTGCTCTCCGTTCGGGACAGCGCCAGCAACTCTCCGATCATCTTATCCAGACGCCCGGCCTCATGCTCTATACGGCTTAAAGAGGTTTCCACGTTCGAAGGATTCTGCCGCGCCAGACCGATTGCCAGTTGCAAACGTGCCAGCGGAGAGCGCAGCTCGTGCGAAACGTCATGCAGCAGCTCTTCGCGCGCCTTCACCAGAACCTGCAAACGTTCAGCCATTGAGTCGAAATCACGTGCCACTTCTGACAATTCATCGTGCCGCTTACCCATGCTGGTAAACAGGCGTACCGATAAATCGCCCTGCGCCACGCGCCCGAAGGCTTTACGCATTTGCAGCATAGGACGCGTCAGGTTCCATGCCAGCATCGCACTGAACAGCAATCCGCCCAGCCCCCCCAGCCATAACAGCGGCGGAGGCATATTCAGCCAGTCCCTGTGACGTCTCGGACGATATTCATGCATCAGCCCGTCGACATCATATTTCAGCCGGTAGCCCTGCCCGTCCGGCCCCTGAACAAACTGCACGACTTCATGGGGAATTTTACCGGGTTCCAGATCCTTAATCGTATTGCCTTTTGCGGGCAGCAACGAAGGAGTGACCGAGAAAAATTGCCTGTCGTCGTCGGGCCAGTCAGCCATCATCGCGTTCAGCGCAGTCATACCGCCGCTGTGCAGCGTGGAAACCGCTGAGGTAATTTGCAGTTTCACAAAGCGCCGTGCAATGCCGCTTTCCGGTGGTTCATGCGGATTATAAAAAGCAAAAACCACCCAGAGTCCCTGAGTGATCGCCACAAATGTGAACCAGAATCCCAGCAGGATTTTCCAGAACAGTTTTCCGCGCAGTCGTTTAGCGTATGCGATAGCCAATGCTGCGCACCGTTTCAATAGTCAGAATATCGCCACCTTCCAGTGCCCCCAGTTTCTGACGGATATTACTGATGTGAACATCAATACTACGGTCATAAGCTTCACGCGGACGGCCCAGGCCTTTTTCCGACAACTCATCTTTTGAAACCACACGCTCCGGGGAACGCAGCAACAGTTCCAGCAGATTGAATTCAGACGCCGTCAGGTCAAAAGGAACCCCGCGCCATTCGCTGCTGCGCGTGGCCGGATTGAGCGTCAGGTCGCCGTAGTTCACGGATGAAGAATCGGAGTGCGATTCCTGCTGCTCTTCCACACGACGCAATACCGCACGCAGACGCGCAACCAGTTCACGCGGGTAGCAAGGTTTGGGCATGTAATCATCGGCGCCCATTTCCAGGCCGATAACGCGGTCGATATTGTCTCCCTTAGCGGTCAGCATGATGATAGGCAGACGGCTGTTTTTACGCACCTGACGCAGAACATCAATTCCGCTCATATCCGGCAGCATAATGTCGAGGATCATCGCGGTATATTCGCCGGACATCGCCCCTTCTACGCCCGCTTTGCCGGTCAGCACCAGAGAGGCGTCAAAACCTTCTGCAATCAGATATTCGCTAAGCATGGTCCCTAATTCGAGATCGTCATCGACTAATAAAATTTTCATTCTTTATTTCCGCCTGGCTAAAATTTTGGTCATTTTTACCACTAACCCTGCATTACGCAGCCGCTTTTACTCTTTTTTTACACAGTCTCTGACAGAATTTCATATCGCTGAACGCGCAGTGTAAGGAACAAAGTTGTCGTGTTAAACACTATTCCTATTATAGAAGATTAAAATCAATCTGTTAGCGTCGTTCAGAAAGCAAAAGGCAGGCGCTAAGGCCTAATGCTGGTCACTTAAGGTGACCAGCATTGTTTTTTAAAGGATATTTCGACCTTTTTTCTCTCACTTCCCTTGCAT
>NZ_RAHH01000008.1 GCF_003602095.1 Rahnella woolbedingensis
ACCGCATAAAAGAAACGCGCTTTTTATGGGAAGGCCCGCGCCTGCTGGCTGAATTTAATGGCTATCGCTCGCAAATTTACGCCTACGGCGATCAAAACAGCTTCGCCCCGCTCGCCCGCATCGACGGCGGTGGCGACGACAGTCAAATCTATTACTATCACAACCAGGTCAACGGCCAGCCGGAGGCGATGACCGACCGTGAAGGCAACGAATGCTGGCGCGGCGAATCTGACAGTTTTGGAAAAGTCACGGGTGAAACCCGCGCACAGCGGATAATGAGCGGTGGCCCACAGAACCTGAGAATGCAGGGTCAATATCTCGACAGGGAAACCGGGCTCCATTATAATTTACACCGTTATTATGATCCGGATAGCGGACGATTTACCCAGGCTGACCCGATAGGGCTGGCGGGCGGACTGAACCTTTACCAGTACGCGCCGAATGTGCTGGGGTGGGTGGATCCGTGGGGGTTGAGTTGCGGAACAATAAAAGCTAATAGCCGAAATGAAGCGTTGAATCGAGCTCAACAACATGCACAAGTTCCAAGAATTTCTCGTGGTGGGCAAGATATTAGTTTGAATGATTTAAATCCAACTAGCCGTGGGGATAATTGGGGAAAAATGAAAGCTGATGGAGCTCAGAAATTAGGCCGACGTAACCCTAACGGGAAAAACTCTCGATTTGAACATCCAGATGGACATCCGGCAGATGCTGGAAAACCAGATATACCAGACCATCATTCAAATGGGCATGTTCATGCAATCAATACTAAAGGGGAAGAGGTAATATTCACATGGTAAAACATGAAAGATTGATAAAATTCCCAATGCCTGATTGGAATAGAGTAATTAGCTCAGATCTCGATTCAATAGCGTATTGTTTATGTTATCAATACGATATTGATCTGAACGGCAATGGGCCTTATGGGTTTAATACTAACAAAGCATCCGGAATTATTAATGATGCATTCCCTAACTTATTCTTTTATGAGAATAACGGTAAAAATAATAAGGTTAAGTTACTCAGTACCCAGGCGATTAAAAGTAATGGTATTTACCTGTATGGAAACGTCGATAAAATAAATTTATTACAACAGGATTTGAATTATTATTATTTATCAGAGAAAAAAAATGAGATGAGGTTGAAAAGATCCCTTGCGCCCGAACCTTTACCCTCGGAACCTTTGCTATTGAACCTGGTGAGGAATCGTGAATATAGGAGTGATAGCATAAAGAGAATAATTGACTCAGAATGTGGTTTATTTGTATATCATCATTATATGCCAGCTGCAGGTGACTGTGTTATATTATTTGACCGCCATCTTGTATTTTCATTAAAGAATATTGCATTGAATTTTGATGTGGAGTACTTCGAAGTAGATTCAATCGATTTTTTAAAAGCATGGTGAAATGTAAAAATCCACATAAGTCGCAAGATCTTCCCGGCTGTTTTTATTGGTATGTTAAATGCCCCGGAGCGCCGCCTAAGCGGCGTTCTTCATATCTCGGTTAGTCAGCTTATCCTATACACTCCTCCGTGCTTACTTCATGATCCGGCATAGAACCCTTTGGAGCCGGCCATCAACATCGTGGTATGCCAGTTGTGCGCATTTTTACGACATCTACAGTACCGGCTACAACGGTGGATTATCTATTATCGAGTATCTCGGCTGACGCCCTGCCCGCACCTGGTTTATTTGATTAAACCTATTTGGTTTCAGGTGGGCTCATTTTGGTCATCCCCGCCCGCTTATTTCCCGGGCTGAGAACCAGCCACACGGCCACGCAAATGAGTATTCCGCCTGCGAAGAATCCCCTTGAGAGCGTTTCATTGAGCATCAGATAGCCCCACAAAATACCGAACGGCGGGATCAAAAACGTCACCGTCATACTGCGTAGTGGGCCGATATCGGCGATCAGGCGGAAATACAGGATATAGGCCCACGCCGTGCAGATAAGGCCGACCGCCAGCACGCATAGCCAGACCAGCGGCTGCGCCCAGTGAACCGGTGCTTCGGTCGCAGAGGTGTAGAGGAAGAACGGCAGCAAGAACAGCGTGGCGCCCAGCTGGCTGCCGGTGGCGACCAGTTTCGGGTCTAGGCCGCCGCGTTCAGTTATCCAGCGGCGGGTCAGGAAACCGGCCACGGCATAACAGCTGGTCGCCACCAGACAGGCGATCACGCCCGCCAGTAATTGCGACACGGATTCTGCGCTGCCGGTGGTGGTCAGCAAGGTGATGCCGAATAAACCAGTCAGCACACCGAGCGCTTTTTTGAACGTCACGATTTCGTGGAAAAATAATCCGCCGAACACTACGCCCATCAGCGGCGTGGTGGCGTTGAGGATCGCCGAATACCCTGCCGGTAACCAGCGCGCGGCCAGACAATACATCAGGAATGGCAAACCGGAGTTGATGACTCCGAGCAGCAGCGAACTGCCGAATTTTCGCTGGTAATCACGCGGTGTCCGCATCACGGCCAGAATAACCACCAGTCCTATAAACCCGAACAGTACGCGCAAAAACGCCGTATTGATGGCACCGAACGCCGGAGCCGCCACCCGCATAAACAGAAAACTGCCACCCCAGATCGCCGCTAACAGTAACAGACGGCAAAAATCACCCGCTTTCATTCGCGTCCCCTATTGAAAATTAGCTATTGCCTTGTTTTAGTACTGGAATTAGTCACGATGAAAATCGTGTTAATCAGTGTAGTGAATACGCTGGCGGATTAACCTCCTTTTTCTTGCTTTTATATTCTGAACAGGACGCTTAAATGACCGATTTTTCGCAGGCTGATTTTGATGTTCGTGTGGAATGGGGCGCGCCAGCCATTGAGCATCTGGCGGCGGAAGCGGACTGTATCGTGATTATCGACGTGATGTCGTTTTCCACCTGCGTCAGCGTGGCGACTGAACGTGGTGGAGTAATTTTCCCTTATCCCTGGAAAGACGCCCGCGCGCAGCAGTTTGCCGCAGAGAATAATGCTGATTGCGCTCACTTTGACCGCCGTTTTCAGGGACCCGGTTTTACCCTTTCGCCATGTTCTTTGCGCGATATGCCCGCCGGAACACGGCTGGTGTTGCCGTCACCAAACGGATCGGCACTTACGTTTAAAGCCAAAACGCATACTGCAGCGATTTTCAGTGCCTGTTTTCGTAATCTGACCGCGACCGCCCGCGCCTGTGAGCAGTATCGCCACATTCTGATCGTGCCCGCCGGTGAAAAGTGGCCGGACAACTCTCTGCGTCCGGCGCTTGAAGACCTTGTTGCCGCCGGCGGGCTGGTTTCCCGTTTTACGTACAGGAGTTTGTCGGCAGAAGCCCGTGCAGCCCGCGCTGTGTATCAAAACCTGACTCGGGCAGAACTTGAAGATTGCGGCTCAGCGCGTGAACTCACGCGTCGCGGCTTTGCTGCGGATGTCACGCTGTGCCTGCAGGAAGATGTCAGTGATTTTGCCTGCAAGTTGCAGGACGAAGCCTTTACTGTGGTCCGCTGAAAGAGAAATCGCTCTTTTTGATCCTCGCCGGATCTGTAATCCGGCCAAAGTTGTGTGATAGGTTAAATACTTATCATCTATCTTTTGCTGCGCCTTGCGGCGATGCTGTTTTTTCCGGGACAGAAGACAATGAGCCAGAGTAAATCGGATGCGTCACAACATCCGCAGGGAGAAAGCGCTGTCAGTAGCGGGATCTCCGTTATTGCTTTATTGGTTGCTGCTGCTTTTTTCATGGAGTTTATCGACGGCACGGTGATTGCGACGGCGCTGCCGCAAATGGCGATTTCATTCGGCGTTTCAGCGGTTGATCTGAATGCCGGAATGAGCGCTTATATGCTGACGCTGGCGGTGCTGATCCCGGCCAGTGGCTGGGCGGCTGAACGTTTTGGTGCCCGCACCGTATTCACCTTTGCCCTCGCCGTCTTTACGCTGGCGTCGCTGTTTTGTGCAATGGCGACTAGCGTCAGTGAATTCATCATCTTGCGTATTATTCAGGGGATTGGCGGTGCGCTGATGGTGCCGGTCGGGCGTCTCACTGTGCTGAAAACGACGCCGAAACCGCAGCTTATCAAGGCCATCGCCACGCTGACCTGGCCTGCGCTGGTGGCGCCGATCCTCGGGCCACCGCTCGGCGGGTTTATTACGCATTACGCCTCGTGGCACTGGATTTTCTATATCAACGTGCCGCTCGGGATTATTGCGATGGTTCTGGCGTGGCGGCTGTTTCCGCAGGAACGCCCCACAGAAACCAAGCATTTCGATAAACCGGGTTTCCTGCTGACCGGGCTGGCGATGCTGTCGCTGGTGACGGGGCTGGAGCTGATCAGTCAGGATCATATCCTGTGGACCACTGCCGTGCTGTTGCTGGTGGCGGGTGTGGTACTTTCGGTTCTGGCTGTCCGTCATCTTTACCGCGATCCGGCGCCGATGGTGCATCTGGGATCGATGGTGATCCCGACGTTCCGTATCTGTATGGGCGGCGGTTCACTGTTTCGCGTCACCATCAGCGCGGTGCCCTTCTTACTGCCGCTGATGTTGCAGGTCGGGTTCGGGATGGATCCGTTCCATGCCGGTTTGTTAGTGCTGGCGGTATTTGCCGGTAATCTGGCGATGAAACCGGCGACAACGCCACTTATCCGCCGTTTCGGTTTCCGCCCGGTACTGGTGGTCAACGGATTACTCAGCGTTTTCTCGCTGCTGTTTTGTGCGTTTATGACGCCCGGTACGCCGGACTGGCTGGTGATGTTACTGCTGTTCCTCGGGGGCCTGAGCCGTTCAATGCAGTTTACCGGCATCAGCACGCTGGCGTTTTCGGACGTGCCGCAAAAGCAGATGGCCGATGCGAATACCCTGTTCAGCACGGTGTTACAGCTATCGGTCGGACTTGGGATCACCGTGGGCGCGCTGGGCACAAGGCTCGGCGAGCAACTGATCAGCCTGTTCCACTGGGATGATGTACCGGGGATGAGCTTTAAAATTGCCTTTATCGTGATCGCCATTCTGACACTTATCGGCTGGCTGGATATGCTGCGGCTAAAACCCGATGCAGGCTCGACAGTCTCAGGCAAAAAGTGAATAACTTCACTATGATGAGTCGTGTTAATTAACCTTGTTTGGAGACTCCGATGTTCAAAGGATTAAGTGCATTTCCTCTTACACCGCTGACTGAAAAAGGCATTGATGAAAAATCGTTTGTCAGACTGATAGAGCGGCTGGTCAGTGCGGGTGTGGATTCGATCGGGGCACTGGGGTCGACGGGCAGTTATGCCTATCTCAAACACAGTGAGCGCGACCGTGTCGCGCGGCTGGCGGTCGAACACGCCAACGGTATTCCGGTGATGGTCAGTATCGGATCTGTGCGTACCTCGGATGTGCTGCATCTGGCGGAAGATGCTCAGCGTGCGGGCGTGAGTGCCGTTTTACTGGCGCCGGTGTCGTATCAGAAACTGACCAGTGACGAGGTTTTCACGCTCTATGATACGGTGACGCGTCATCTTTCCGTGCCGTTGTGTGTTTACGATAATCCGGGCACGACGCATTTCGATTTCACCGATGAGCTTTACGGGCGCATCGCGCAATTACCTCATGTGGCGAGTATCAAAATCCCCGGTTTGTCTGCTGATCCCGTTGCCACACAAAAACGTCTGGCTGAAATTCGTCCGCTGGTACCAGAACACGTCACGCTCGGTGCGGCAGGCGATCTGGCTGCTGCCACGGTTCTGACACAAGGCGGCGATGTCTGGTATTCCGTGATTGCCGGTTTATTCCCGGAGATCCCGCTGGCGATCACCCGTGCGGCACAAAAAGGAGATACCCAAACTGCGCAGGCTTTATCGGCACAGCTTGAGCCTTTATGGGAACTGTTCCGCCAGCACGGCAGCCTGCGGATTATTGCAGGCGCTGCCGAAATCCTCGGCCTGGTGTCAGCGCCCTGTCTGCCATTACCGCTGCGGTCAGTCGCGGGTGATGAACGCCAGCGTCTGGCCCGTGTTCTCGAAGAACTCGGTTTGCGCGCATGATCCAGTCGGCGGGCATCGGTCCCGCCGTCATTTCACTCTCCTGCTTCCACGCCATAAACAGCCACCCTTTTTGACCCTTATTCCCCCGTTTGATTTCGCTTAAATCCCTTAAGGTGGCTGCATCATGAACCTTTTCTGCCTGCGCGATGGCGCGGAGCAAAACCACTAAAGGCTATTCAGGCGTGGCAAAATCATTTTTACGCAGTGGCAGTCTCAACGACATCCTTGCGCTGGGCGAAAACGGGCAGCCGGTTTACGCATCAGCCCTGCAATTACGGGAAACCTTACGCTTGCGTAAACAACCTGCAATCGCGGATTGTCTGGCTATTCCGCAACTCAATGAGGCCGGAGACCGCCTCGACTGGTACTCCCCGCGCGAAGGCAAAGTCGTTTCCTGGGCGGCAGCCACTGACACCGCACGCGCCTCGGCGTTACGTCAGCTGGAAAACTGTCTTGATACCGTGGCTCAAATCAGCAAAGCGGCAAAATCCTCCGAAAAATCAGCCAGCCAGTTTTTTGGCGCGTTACTGGAAAAAGCGTTTCGTTTTCCGGATCAAAACCACGTTTATCTGGTCGGCGGTCAGCCTGTTCTGACGTTCTGGGGATTTGTCAGCTTAGACAGCACCGCCAATGCCGAACCTTTTGCAGCCCTGCGCAATACGCTCAGAGCCGATGACCCCTTACCGACCCTTTCGCTGGCCGCTGAAAAAGTCAAAACACCCGATCCGGTCATCGCGCAAGAGCCACCCGTTAGGGTGATAAAAACCATCGAAGCACGTGCGGCTGAACAGGAAGCAGCAACGCCTGAACCTGTTGCGCTACCGCGTCGTAAAATTTCACCACTGATCTGGGCGCTGCCTGTGGCGGCATTGGTGGTAGCCGGTTCGGCAGCGGGCTGGTTGTATTCGCGCACGCCTGCGCCAAAAGCAGAGATTGCCAAAACCGAGACTGCGAAACCTGCTCCGGCAGCCGAACCTGTAGCCATCGCCCCGCTGCCGGTCGCTGAGCCCGCGAAAGCGCCGGAAGTGAATGCCCCGGATGTGAAAGCAACGGGTGCCGCACCGTTACCGGCCGCCCCTGCTGCTGTTGTGGTGCCTTCACCGGAACCGGTCGCGGAAGTCGAGAAGACGCCGGTGGTGACGGAACCTGCCCCTGGGCCGGTCAGCAAAGATGCGCTGGTCATGCCGCCGGACTCGGTAAAAATTGGTTCGACAAAATTCCTCAACGGTAACTGGAGTGGCATCGTTGAAATCAAGGATCCGGTCACCGGCAAGCCGCCGGTGCTGCGTTATCAGTTCAAACAAGGTCAGGGCACGGTGAAAATTACGTATGGCGCCGGAGTCACCTGCCGCGCACCGGTGAATGCCGGTCTGATGCAGTCGGGGAATTTGGTGATCAACAGCCGTTATAAAGCGAAATGCAGTGACGGTTCCCGCTATCAGATGCCGGAAATCAGCTGTACCCAGGGCGCGACTGGCGCAGCCGTGTGTCAGGGACGCTACAACGGCGACACGGTTTACCCAATGACGATTAAGCGCGAAGGTAAATAAGACCATGCTGGCAACCATTACTGATTTTAAACAAAAGATTACTTTGATCCGCGACAGCGGCATCCAGTTTCTCGACTTCGCGCTTAAGCCGGTCTGGGATCTTGAACTGCCTGCCAAATTTGTGCGTAAAAGCGCCAACGGCCCGCTGTTGCGGCTGGATTATAATCCGCAAAATGGCCGTCATTTTTTACCGGCAGCCGACGGTGGCGCACCGGAAATGGTGCGTCCGGAGTTCAGTTTTCCACTGGAACAGTCTTTGAAGCTGCTCGATCAAATCTGGCTGCCACTGCCTTTCCTGCGCTTTAATCCGCCGCGTACTTTCATGGCGGGTCCTGATAACTGGGCACGGGTGCAGGTCCGCCAGCTGGATACACCCGAAGCGGACGGCAGCACGCACCGCGTGGTGATTGCTTTCGATACCCGTGTGGCGCAAAGCGATGACGAGCAAACCCAGCTATCGCCGGTAGCGGATGATGTGAAAAACGGCATCAGTTTTGCGCTGGCGTGGCATAACGATGAACTGCCTGATTTCCTTGACCAGACCTGGGTGGACGGCTGGCTGCGAGAAGTCTTTACCGAACAGTCCGCCATTCGTGAACAGCGTGAGGCGCGCAACATCAAAGTCGCCCTGCGCGAGTTTGAATATCAGGCGCACTACCTGAATTTACTGGAAATGCTCGGCAGCCAGCTGGGCATTCCGGAGCTGAAAATCAGCGGTGCTACTTTGCAGGAGCCGGCCATCAACGTGGATCTGATCCTGGATGTCGGTAACTCGCATACCTGCGGCATTCTGGTCGAAGATCACGTGGGTGAAACTGACGGTCTTAAACAGACCAGTGAGCTGCAACTGCGTGACCTTTCACAGCCCCATTTCCTCTATAACGAACTGTTCGAAAGCCGCGTGGAGTTTGCTCAGGCGCGTTTCGGTAAACCTAACTTTTCCGCAGAAAGCGGTCGTGATGATGCGTTCATCTGGCCGTCGATTTTGCGTGCCGGTCGTGAAGCCAGCCGTCTGGCTTTGCTGCGTGAAGGTACCGAAGGTTCGACGGGTATTTCCAGTCCGCGCCGTTATTTGTGGGATGAAGACAGTTACACGCCGGGCTGGCGCTTCAGTCAGGGCGGTCACGGCGCAGTCACCGAGCCGGTTGCGGCGGCCATGCCGCTGACGTTTCTGATTAATGATGAAGGACAGCCGTTGTCCGATCTTCCGGCAGAAGATCGTCTGCCGGTATTTTCGGCGCATTACAGCCGCAGTTCGGTGATGACACTAATGCTGTCTGAGTTGCTGGCACAGGCGCTGATGCAAATCAACAGCCCGGCGCAGCGGACCAAAATGTTGCGTTCTTCCGCCCCCCGTCAGTTACGTAATATCATCCTGACCCTGCCTTCGGCGATGCCAAAACCGGAGCGTGAAATTTTCCGCCGTCGTATGCAGGAGGCGATTGGTCTGGTGTGGAAGTCGATGGGCTGGCATCCGTCTGACGACGGTTTTAAAAACCCGGCAGACAAGGCGAAAAGCCTGATGCCGGTGCCGGATGTGCAGATGGAATGGGACGAAGCGACCTGCGGACAGATGGTGTATCTGTATAACGAAACGCAGGTGAATTTCGGCGGTCACACCGGCGAATTCTTTGCCAGTATGGCGCGTCCTGACCGCGAACTGGCGGATGACGAACCGGTCGGCAAAACCCTGCGCATTGCCTCGATTGATATCGGCGGTGGCACGACTGATCTGGCGATCACCCAATACTGGCTAGACGATGGCATGGGGAATAACGTCAAAATCACCCCGCGTCTGTTGTTCCGCGAAGGCTTTAAAGTGGCGGGCGACGATATTCTGCTCGACGTCATTCAGCTCTACATTCTGCCTGCATTACATGCGGCGCTGAAAAAGACCGGTCTGGCGAATCCCGACGGACTGATGACGCGTCTGTTCGGCAGCGAAGGCCGCATGGACGGTCACGCGACGCTGCGCCAGCAAAGCACATTGCAGATATTCATTCCGCTGGCGCACGCCGTGCTGGAAGTGTATGAACGCTTTGATCCCCTGGATACTCACGCAGAAATCGACGCGCCGTTTGGTGAGTTGCTGGAACAGACGCCGACGCAAAAAGTGCTCGATTATCTGCACTCGGAGATCCAGCGCGTGCTGCCTGCCGGTTCCGCGGTCTTTGATATTTTGCAAACCCCGCTGGTGCTCAGGCTCAGCAAGCTGCACGGTGAGTTTTTATCCAACCGGATGAGCATAACGCAGAATCTGCGCTCCTTGTGCGAAGTGGTGTCGCTGCACGATTGCGACGTCCTGCTGCTGACCGGCCGCCCTTCGCGCTTCCCGGGTATTCAGGCGCTGTTCCGTCATCTGCAACCGTTGCCGATTAACCGCATGTTATCGCTCGACGGTTATCACACCAGCGGCTGGTATCCGTTTAATAAACTCGGACGCATCGACAACCCGAAATCCACTGCTGCGGTGGGTGCAATGCTGTGCCTGCTGGCACTGGATCTGCGTCTGCCCGGTTTCTATTTCAAAGCCGGTGATTTCCAGCCGTATTCGACGGTGCGTTATCTGGGCATGCTCGATGGCAATCAGGCGCTGACCGACGAGAACGTCTGTTACAGCGACATTGACCTCGATGCCCATGATTACAAACTCGACGGCGCGGCGAACTTCCGTATTCGTGGTGCCATCTGTCTGGGCTTCCGACAGCTGGAAAATGACCGCTGGCCTGCGTCTCCGCTGTATACCCTGACGATTACTGAGCCAGAGCTGGCGCGCAAAGTGGCGGGTGACAGCGTGCTGCGGGTCAAACTGGCGGTGAAAAAAGGCGAAGATCACCCGACGCCGGAATTTTTTGATATTGCCAGCGCGGTGCTGGATAACGGCACCAAAGTGCCGGTCCATCATCTGCGTCTGCGGCTTAATACACTGGGCGAAAGCCATTACTGGATCGACAGTGGGAGCGTATTCGTCTCATGACAACCAGCACAACAGCAACAATTCCGGCGCAGGCATTGACCACGAATGTGCTGCAACGCCAGTTTGCCGCCGCGTCCGACACCATTGGCGACGCCCTGAGCTGGGTGGAGAACACCCGCGCTCAGGCGCCGCGTCTTGATCTCGAAGCCGACCGGCTGAATTTGCAGTTAAAGCGCTGTCGCGACAAAGCGCAACGTCTGGCGCTGGCCTGTGAACTGCCGCCTGCGCTGGGCTTTTACGGCCATTCTCAGGCCGGGAAGTCCTATCTTATCTGCTCGCTGGCGGCGGGCAATTATGGCCGGTTAGAAACCCGCCTGGGCGGCGTGACACTGGATTATCTGACACAAATTAATCCGGGTAACCGTACTGCGCGGCTGGCTACGCGATTCACGCGCCAGTCCGATGTGCGCGACCGCGCTTTTCCGGTACGCGTGCTGCTACTCAATGAGCCGGATCTGGCCCGCATTGTTATCCGCGCCTTTGAGCCAGACAGTCATTATCACGTGCCGGATACGCAGCAGATCACCGAACATCTTAATAAGCTGATGATGCATCGCCAGCCGGAGCCGGTTGAAGGCTTCAGCAGCGGGCAGATGATGGGATTATGGGATTCCATGGTCCGACTCGATGCCCGCCGGTTCCGTCACCTGAATGCGCATTTCTGGCCAGTCGCGGTGAACCTGGCGCCCTATCTGAATGTCGATGACCGCGCGCGATTGTTCTCGATTCTGTGGGGCAATGTGCCTGCGCTGACCACGGCTTACCGTCATTATGCGCATACGCTGCAACATCTGGGTGGCGCAAAAAGTTTGCTGGCTCCGCTGAGCGTGCTGGTTGATGACGCGATGCAACCGGCAGACGGTATTTTCAGCCAGTCTCCGGCTTTCGACATCGAGATTTCCGTCTGCCCTGAATTCGACGGGGCGAGTACTGCACCGGTGACGTTGTCACTTGAAGAGCTGACCCTGCTGGCCGCCGAAGTACAGATACCGTTGCTTTCGCCGCCACGCGAAGCCTTGTTTGAACAATTTGATTTGCTGGATTTACCGGGGTACGGCACCGCAGAGGAGGATGACAGCGATGACGACATCACCCCGCTGTTTCGCGCTAAAGTCGCTTATCTGCCGGAACGCTATACCGACCGCCATGAGATGAACATGCTGATGGTCTGCACTGCCGCGGATAAACGTGATGATGTGGTCGCCGTTGGCCGCACACTCGAGCACTGGGTTAAGGAGATGCACGGCGAAAACACGCAGGTGCGCAGCCGTCGTAAACCGGGGCTGGTCTGGGTGCTGACGCCGTTTGACCGGCGGATGACGCAGTCTTTGCATTTCGACGAAGCCGTTCAGCGTCATGTGGGAAATCCGGGCGATGCCTGGGGCGCATTGCTGGCAATGGACGAGCGTGGGCTGCAACGCATGGCGGATTATCTGGTGGCAGAAATCCGTCCTGATGTGCGTCTCAACCGTCTGAGTGAATTGCGTGATGAACTGCATCGCGAACTGGCGGATAACCTGCTCGGGCGCTGGTATCAGGAAGGCGAAGCCGCTGATCCGTTACAAAAACAGCGCACGGTACAGACAGTGATAAAAGCGTTGCAAACCCGTACCGGCGTTCACGGCGAATTACTTGAAAAACTGTTGCCGGGCCGCGATGAACTGCACCGTATTTATCTGGAACATACTGGCCAGCCCGCAGAAACCGGGGTTCAGGATGAAGCAGGAGCGGAAAGTTTTGGTATCGGTATCGATATTGATCTCTTCGCCGAACAGCAGGATGCGCCTGTGTGGCAGGCGAAACCGGATGATGGCACCGCGTTTGCCCGTCAGGTGCAGCGTTACTGGATAAACCATCTGCGCAGCCTGCCGGAGAACGAGCCATTGATCGCCTTGCTCGGTGTGGCAAAACCGACGGTCGAATTGCTGATGGAAGAGCTTATCACCGCCAGTTTCCGGCTCAGTTTGGGCGAGGCGCTGGTGCGGTCGCTGGGCAGTGTATACCCGGCGGGGGCGCGGGAACATGACCATCATGCCGACCGGCAGGTTTCCCGTGCGCTGACCGTATTGGGTGACTTCGTGGCGTGGCTGGGCTTTGAAAAGCAACCGGAAGATGAGCGCCCGGAAAGCCGTATCAATAAAGGCCACAAGATCTTCGCCAAACCGAAGAAAAGCATCGCCAGCTGGAAATCTTCCCGGCGGCTGACCAAACTTTCCGCCACCCCGACCAATTCCACCGCATTTTATATTTACGACTGGCTGGTAGGATTGCAGGAAAGCATTATGCGCAATACGGGTTACGCGGCGGGCGGCGAAATCCCGGCAACGGAACGTGCTGCTCTGGCCAGACTGCTGAAGGCATTAAAAGCCGGTCACTAAAAAGATAAAACCGGAACAAACCAGGTTCCTTACCCAGATACCTCACAGGCACTGTTTGCAACAGTGCCTGTGAGGAGTTGCCGTGACTTATGATTAAAACGCGGTTTCTAACACTTCGAGCACGTTGTACTCTTCATCCACCAACAGCAGTGCTTTCCATTTATCAAATGTCAGACACGGGTGGGAGGTGCCGAACACCACAATATCCCCGACCTGTACGTCAGCACCTGGTTTAAACGTTAGCATGGCATGCTGATCCATAATTCCTGTCGTTTCAATGGTTTCCCCGGGGCTATCAAGTAACTTACCCTGGCGATAATGCGCAACAGGATGTGGCAGGCCTGCGTCGAAGGCGCTGTCACGCTTGCCGAAGTTCACAATCGCACGGTCACTTTCTGGCACGGACTGTACCATTGCCACCAGCTCCAGTGCCGAGACCAGATCTCCCCCTAAATCGCAGGCGACTTTGTCACGCGCCATCAGCTCATTCTGCGCCTGGAGATAGATACCGCCGTCGTGGGTGATATAGCAACCAGGGCGGATTACCACGCGGCAGTTGGCGGGTTTCTTCGCTTCCAGCCAGACGTTGCAGACCACGTCATACCAGACGGAACCTGCTCCGGTAAGTATAAATTCACCCCCGACATGGCGTTCCAGCTGGCAGGCCAGCACGGCGGCATCGCGCAGCAAGGCTTCAACGTGTGGTCGTGGATTTTCACCGTGCAGCACGCCCTCATACAACTCAAGTCCACGCAGACGCAAACCCGGCAGCGTAGAAATAGTTTCTGCCAGCATCAGCGCATCTTCTGCTGTTCGGCAACCGCAGCGCCCGCCGGGTACACCCAGCTCAATCAGGACATCAAGTTGTTGGTTTTGCGCGCTGAAAAATGCATTCAGCGATTTCGCATTGGTGAGGCTATCTACGCAGCAAAGAAAATCTACGTCCCGATACTCATTTTTAAGATCCGCGACCAGCTGCATGTTCGCCTTGCCCACGAGCTGATTTACCATGAGCACGCGCTTCACACCAGCGACCATCGCAATGCTGGCCTGCCAGGCGCTGCCCACGCCAACAGCCCAGGCACCGGCCTGCTGCTGCTGTTGGAAGATCCACGGCGTCATGGTGGTTTTACCGTGTGGTGCAAGGGATACACCGCGAGTATCGGCATAACGCTGCATCCACTGAATATTGTTCTCCAGCGCCGCTTTCCTGATTACCGCTGCGGGCAGACAAACGTCTTCTTGCAGGATATTCGCCGGGGTAAACATCAGGGCGGATTTATGTGGGGCGAGGTTACCTGACTGGTATTTCATAACATTACTCCTTGAAGAGTGTCATTTTTATAATAACGAGTATCGCATGTAACTTATTGAAATTAAGGTATATGTAATATTATCTTAGGATTTTGTGAATAAAAGTATCATAAATATGTGTGTTTTTTGCGTAGTCTTCCACTGTTTTTATGGCTTGTAAATGGTTAACTTTAATCAGGAACATTGCGGAGGTATGGAAGACATGAAATTCGATTATCTGTTCAGGAACATTACGGTTATCGACGGCAGCGGCGGCCCGGAATACCGCGCTGATGTTGCCATCAAGGACGACTTGATTGCTGAGATTGCACCGGCAATCAGCGGTCAGGCGCAGAATGAAATTGACGGCACGGGCCACGTGCTGGCTCCGGGTTTTATCGACGTCCACACCCACGATGATATCAACGTGATCCGTATGCCGGAGTATCTGCCGAAAATCAGTCAGGGCATTACGACGGTGATTGTTGGCAACTGCGGGATCAGCGCCGCGACGGCCACGATGAAAGGTTGCGTGCCAGATCCGATGAATCTTCTCGGGGATGTGGCTCAGTTTATCTACCCAACGGTTGCTGACTATGCGCATGCCGTTGAACAGGCTCGTCCGGCGATTAATGTCGGGACGCTGGTGGGTCACACCGCGTTGCGTAATAACCATATGGACAATTTGTTGCGCACCGCGACTGAAGATGAAATCAGCGGGATGCGCAAACAGCTTCGCCTTGCGCTGGAACAAGGCGCTCTGGGATTAAGTACCGGGCTGGCTTATGCCTCAGCATTTCAGTCGTCTACTGAAGAAGTGATGGCGTTGGTGCAAGAGCTGGCGGCGCAGAAAGGGATTTACACTACCCATTTGCGCTCTGAGTTTGAACCGATCCTTGATGCGCTGGATGAGGCATTTCGCATTGGTCGTCACGGCAAAGTGCCGGTTGTGGTCTCGCACCATAAATGCGCCGGTGCTAAAAACTGGGGCCGTACCGTTGAAACCCTGAAGCTGTTCGATAAAGTACGCGAGCACCAGGATGTGTCCTGCGACTGCTATCCGTATTCCGCCAGCTCTTCCACGCTGGATATTCAACAGATTACTGACGATTTCGACATCGTTATTACCTGGTCAGAGCCCCACCCGGAGATTGCCGGACTGTCTTTAAAACAAATTGCGGAAAACTGGTCAATGACGTTGGTTGAGGCGGGCAAGCTGTTGATGCCAGCCGGAGCAATTTACTACAACATGGACGAACAGGACGTCCGTCGGGTGTTGACCTATCCGGTGACAATGATCGGTTCTGACGGTTTACCCAATGACCCGATGCCGCATCCCCGACTTTGGGGGGCTTTTCCCCGCGTGCTGGGTCACTATAGCCGCGACGAGAAGCTATTCCCGCTCACGGTGGCAGTACACAAGATGACCGGTATGTCAGCAGCACGGTTCCAGCTTCCAAAACGCGGCCTGGTGAAATGCGGCTATTATGCTGATCTTGTTATGTTCGATCCGCAAACCGTGCGCGATGTGGCCAGTTTCAGCCATCCCCAGCAAACTGCTGCGGGCATCGAAGCGGTGATGGTCAATGGTGTGATGAGCTATGGTCAGGATAAAAAAGTTATCGGACGAGCAGGACGTTTCCTGCGCCGGTAAAACAATAAAGTGGAAGATTACCTCGTCATCCACCCCAAAAAAGGAGTAAGCATGAGCATTAAACGTTACGGAGTAGGCGGAAGCACCGGTACCGGCGGGCAAAAACTGCCCTTCGCTAAAGCTGTAGAAGCGGGCGGCTGGCTGTACGTTTCCGGACAAACCCCCATGATAAACGGCGAAGTGGTAGAAGGCGGTATCATCGAGCAGTCACGCCTGGCGATTCAGAACTGCGTGGACATCATGGAAAGCGCGGGCTACACCCTGGCCGACGTGGTACACGTCAAAGTGTTCCTGACCGATTCCCGCTATTTCCAGTCATTTAACAAAGTATTCAGCGAGTACTTTGCTGACCATCCCCCTGCCCGCGTTTGTTGCGTGGCTGACCTGGTGGTGGACTGCAAAGTGGAAGTGGATTTGACCTGCTATAACAGCGAACGGGCGAAATAAGTCTGACGCAGGGCGGATATTATGTCCGCCTAACTAAATATTAAAAAATATTATTCGGCATATTTGCAATGTATGCCAATGGGTTTTCTGTATGTTTTTTCAGGAAGCTAATTTCATATTTATTATTAATCTGGAAGTGAGTTATGAATAACCCTGTATTCTTAATCGGTTTCATTATTTATGCTCTCGCCATGATTTGGCTTGGCTGGTTTGTTTCACGTAATCAAAAAAGCGGTGAGGATTTTCTCCTTGGCGGTCGTTCCCTGCCGATGTTCTTAACGCTGGGCTCAACAGTGGCAACCATGGTCGGTACCGGCTCAAGCATGGGTGCGGTTGGTTTTGGTTACAGCAATGGCTGGGCGGGAATGCTGTATGGCCTGGGCGGTGCAGTAGGAATTTTACTGGTCGCCTGGTGGTTTGCACCGATTAGAAAATTACGCTTTATGACGATGAGCGAAGAACTTTCTTATTATACCGGCGGTAGCCATGTTATAAAAAATATTGTCGGACTGCTGATTTTCGTCGCTTCTATTGGCTGGCTCGGCGCACATATTCTCGGTGGGAGTTTATATTTATCCTGGGCGACGGGTATCGACTTAACCGTGGCGAAAATTATTATTGCGTTTGCCTTTGCTATATATGTTGTCATCGGGGGATATTCTGCGGTGGTCTGGACAGACACAATCCAGGCGTTGATTTTATTCTTCGGTTTCATTCTGATGGCGATCCTCGCGGTAGTCCACGTCGGAGGATGGGATGCCATTCAACATGCGATGGATCCTAAAGCCCTGAGCTTCCTGGCGGTAGATAAGCTCGGTGTGATACCTGCATTGTCTCTGGCAACCGTTATCGGGGTGGGTGTACTGGCAACGCCGTCATACCGCCAGCGAATCTATTCAGGTAAAGATGTTTCTTCGGTCCGCCGTTCGTTTGTCTATACCGGCATCTTGTACTTATTCTTCTCTATTCTGCCTGCGATCATCGGCATGGCCGCTTTCACCATGAACCCGTCGCTGGAAAACAGCAATTATGCTTTCCTGTTTGCGACGAGCTTCCTGCCAAGCGTACTTGGGATGGTTGTGCTGATTGCCGGGCTTTCGGCGACCATGTCTTCTGCCAGTTCTGATGCGATCGCCGCGGTGGCTATCATGATGCGTGACCTGTACACGATGGTGACCGGCAAGATGCCACCGGAAAACAAAGCCATCACCCTTTCTCGCTGGATGTTGGTCTTTGTGATTGGTTTGGCTCTGATTTGTGCACTGACCTCAAACGACATCATTAGCTATATCACTAAAATGATTTCCACCCTGATGTCGGGGCTGTTTGTATGTTCAATTCTGGGGCGTTTCTGGATGCGTTTTAACTGGCAAGGGGCATTAACGGCGTTGTTAGCTGGCGCGGCAGTCTCTATCGCTGTTCTGGTGAATGACAGCTGGATGGCATTCTGGGGTAACCCATGTATTCCTTCCGTTCTCGCGAGCTTGTTGGGTTCGATTTTGGTGACTGTATTGACTCCGGCGAGCAAAGTCAGTCGCGAAGAAGCGCTGGAGATGATTACCCGTGAGCGTGAAGGTCAGCCAGCTGCCCCGGTCCCGCTGGGCAAGAGCGCGACTGAGAACGCATGATGAACGAAAACTATATTGCCATTGACTGGGGTTCGACACATCTGCGCGCCTGGCGCTACCACAGCGGACAGTGTGTCGACAGCCTGCAGTTGCCTTACGGTGTGAGCCGTCTGGCAGAGAAAACTGCTTGCGAGGTGTTCGAACAATACATTGCGCCGTGGCGTGAGCAGGAAGTGATCCCGGTGGTGATGGCCGGGATGATTGGCAGCGACGCGGGCTGGCAACCCGTGCCCTACCTGCCCTGCCCGGTTTCTCTTCTTGAGTTAAGTGATCAGATTTATGAAGTCGCTGAAAAAGTGTGGATTGTGCCAGGGTTGCGAACCGGGCAAAACGTGATGCGCGGTGAAGAGACCCAGCTGTTGGGGGCAATGCTACTTTCGCCCGCCGCCTGTTATGTCATGCCCGGTACACACAGTAAATGGGTGAGCATCGCAGGAGATAGGGTCAGTGATTTTGCGACCGCCATGACCGGCGAACTTCATCACATCCTGATGAACCATTCGCTGATCGGCAAAGGATTACCGGCGCAGCAAGATGATGTCGCGGCATTTGCGGCTGGCCTGCAAAGTGGGCTGGAATCGCCAGCCCTCATCAACAAACTGTTTGCCGCGCGGGCCAGCCGGGTACTGGGCTCCCTGCCGGCAGAGTCGGTGAGCGAATGGTTATCCGGCCTGCTGATTGGGGCTGAGGTCGCTACGCTGCAGGACAACACGACCCAGGTCACGTTGGTAGGAGGCGGATCCTTGTGCCGCCGTTACCTTCAGGCGTTCGCTACGGCGGGCATTCAGGCCAGCGAAATCGCAGGTGATACCGCATTCCAGCAAGGAATAAGGAGCATTCTTGATGCAAGATACTAACGCACTGGTCGCGATACTTCGCGGCATCCATCCCTATGAGGCCAGCGAGCATGTCGGTGCACTGATTGCAGAAGGTTTCGGCTATATCGAGATCCCGCTAAACTCGCCGAACTGGCAGCAAAGCATTCCGGCAATGGTGGAAAGCTACGGCGATAAGGCAATGATTGGTGCGGGAACAGTGCTGCACGTTGAGCAGGTTGATTTTCTGGCGAAAGCCGGGGCAAAACTGGTGGTGACGCCGAACACCAATCCTGCTGTGATAAGGCGTGCGGTTGACGCAGGAATGCTGGTTTGTGCCGGGTGTGCGACGGCGACTGAGGCATTTGCTGCCCTGGAAGCCGGCGCGCAGTGTCTGAAAATCTTCCCGTCTGCGGTTTTTGGCCCGGCCTATATATCGGCTCTGAAGGCTGTATTACCGCCCGACGTCCCGGTTCTGGCCGTGGGAGGCGTCACGCCTGAAAATCTGGGCGACTATCTGAAAGCGGGTTGTGCCGGAGCCGGTCTTGGCAGCGATTTGTATCGTGCCGGACAGGATGTGGCGGTGACGCGTACGCAGGCCCGACGGTTTATGGCGGCATTCACGGTGTAACCACGCTGCCAGCAAAACTAATCTCCCAGCGGCTGGCGGTCAACGCCGCCGCGATGGCTGTCCAGCGCCAGTTTAATGCGACGCAACCGGTCTTTGGCCTGACTCTTGTTGGCCATAGCCAGCTCTGTTGCCAGCACGTCAATCATCGCCAGCATCGCGTAGCGCGACGTACTCGGTTTGAAGATGTAGTCGTTCTCACGCACGATCAGCGGCAAAACTATATCGGCACTGGCAGCAAGCGGTGTCTCTTCCGGAGTGATGGCGATAACTTTCGCACCGTATTGTCGCGCGATTACCGCGCTCTCAATGATCTCCTGCGTGTAGCCCCCCAAAGACAACACCAGCACCACGTCGTTTGGCGCGACGGCGGAGCACATCATGCGCACCAGAAGACCGTCGCTCTGGCTGACGACCGGCAGGCCGAGGCGGAACAGACGGAATTGCACCTCCTGAGCACAAATCGTTGAACCGCCGCCCATGCCAATGGCCAGTATTTGTCGGGCCCCACTCAGCCAATCCACGGCTTTCTTCAATAACTGCGGGTTTAGCGCGCGGCGATTGATATCCAGCACGTTGATGATAGTTTCATAAATTCCCTGCACCCCTTCCAGGTCGGGAACGTCAAGAATAAAGCGTTGCCCGACGGCCAGCGACTGGGCCAGCTTCACTTTCAGTTCCCGAACGTCTTTACAACCAATTGCGCGGGCGAAGCGGGTAATGGATGCCTGGCTTGTCCCGGTAAGACGTGCCATTTCTGCAATCGGCAGTGTTGTGGCGGATTGAACATCGTCGAGAATAAATTGCGCGATACGCTTTTCCGTAGCGGTCAGTTCCACAAAGCGGTCGGTGATACAGGAGATAATGTCGATGGACAAGGCCATGGTACGTCTCAGATAGTGAAGATAAATAAGTGGTACTTTGTACCATTTCAGGCACTGTTGCAAATACCGTCATAAGAAGTGTTTCGCTGGCGTCCCCTTCCCCTTTTCCACTGAAATTTGCTTAAATGGAAATACAGATTCCGCACGCAATTCCGCAAACGTTGTTACACAAATTGCCGGTAAGCGGACGATAAGTATGGGGTCAGTAAATTTCATTCACTGCTCAGCGTGTACACCAAACTGACGACCGAACATCCTATCGTTCGGGGGCGTTATCAGCTGGCAAACTGTTATAGGGGGCGCGCGGGTTTAATTAATTCTGGCGGTGTGGCATTAATTAATGCCGTGCAGGATGTCTGTCTGGACAAGAAAGTCACTATTGTCTGATGTTATTTTAGAAATATTAGTTTAGCTGAATAAGTGTGCGAGTCGGGAGTCACCTTCCGGCTTTTTTATGTCGGTTCAGAATATTTTGTTTTTGATTAATTTCAGGCAGCTGATTAATTCAGAATTCGATTTAAGACTGAACTTTTTCATGATATTTCTTTTGTGTACGCTGACAGATTTCTCTGCCATTTGCAATTCTCTGGCAATGTGTACGACATCATTACCTGCGTGAAATAGCGAGGCGACGCTGGACTCCCTGGCAGATAACCTGGGTTGCCGGCAGTTGGCACAGTCACGTGGCAGCTGGTCAGGTGTACCTGTTGTGTGGTTTGCCCAGCCTGTTAACACCCGTTTTCTGATGCTGTCCAGTGAACTCTTGCGGTTAACAAAAATAATATTAGTAATGCATAAAGGTAAGTCTGAAACGAAAGGCACTGTGCGGGAATCGTATACTGCAATAATCAGGCTGTGCGAATTACGCTGCTGAAATAGAGGTTGGCAGAGAGTACTTTCACCGGCACTGAATCTTTTAACGATAATGTTCGCAGCAGAAATATTGTCTTCAGTCAGATCAGAGATCTGTACGGGTATTTTTTTTCGAGAGAAAATATCTGCATCAGAAAAATTTCCATGCCGTAACGATATGCCACATTCGGGTCATCAAAAAAAATATTTAACATGACAGGCTTCAGCTTATTAAAATAATTAATGGTGCCTGTTATCCTCCTGCAGGCTTGTGGCTGATATTACTAACTTAATGGTGATATTCAAAATTTTTTCGGGTCTACTTTTACACTAAAAACCTGTTTGCTTTTAAGATCTTCATTACTTCGTGGTTTTTAATCCGAGAATCAAAGGCCCTGAGTGCTGGCCTTTGGTTTTTACCATGCTGCGACCTACTCCGTCAGCACCCAGACGCTGACACTGCCTGCTGCACAAAAGAATACGGCGGAACCTTTTTCGTCAGTTTCGACACACTCTTGGCGGTTATCCAGCAGGTCATGCCATTTTTTGTGCCCGAAGTTATCGCCCAGTTCGATAGTTTTTTCGCCCGCTTCGCCGTTTGACATCACAACCACGCAGCCCGGATGTTCCGCGGTTCCGCTGCGGCTGAACGCCAGACAGTTCGGGTGATCAAAATAATCGATCTGAACGCCCCATGCATGAGTTTGCCGTGCTTTGATTAAGGTTTCCAGCCCCGGGATCACCGGCATGTCGATGGTGTAACTGTTACCGTCATCGCCTGCATCCTCGTAACTCGCACCGCATAAGTCCGGATAAAAGACTATTGGTACGCCCTGTTCGCGAAGCAGGATCAGCGAATAGGCCAGCGGCTTGAACCAGGGTTCAATGGGCGCTTCCAGTGACTGCAACGGCTGGGTGTCATGGTTAGCCACCAGCGTGACGGCGTGCGCGGGGTCGGCTGCCACCAGCGTATTGTCAAAAATCTGGCTCAGATTGTAATCCGCGCCCTGCTTTGATGCGTGATGGAAGTTCAGCTGCAATGGCGCATCAAAAAGCATGGTTTTACCTTCGACCTGCTCAATGTAATTTTGCAGCGTCGGAACATCATGCGACCAGTATTCCGCCACGATATAAATTGGATCTTGTGCCACGTTCTGGACGTGGTCAATCCAGTCCTTGTAGAACCACGCCGGAATGTGTTTGACCGCATCAAGGCGGAATCCGGTGCAGCCGGTTTGTTCCAGCATCCAGCGTGCCCAGTATTTGAGTTCCTCGCTGACCGCGTTGTTGCGAAAATCGACGTTGGCGCCCATCAGGTAATCATAGTTACCGAATTCGTCATCGACCTGATCGTTCCAGCCGCCGCCGGTGTAGTCGTTGATGATTTTGAAGATGCCCTGCTCATCAGGATTTTCGATGTGATCGACGCCGCTGAAGCAGTGATAATCCCAGACGAATTTTGAATACTGACCGTTGCGGGCAGCGAAGATAAAACGCGTCCAGGCATCGGCCTCAATGATGTCGTCACTGATTTCTTCACGATTGTCGATATTGACGCGGTTCACCTGCACGCGCTCTTTCTCATCCGCACCCATTTTATGGTTGAGCACCACGTCGAGGATCACGCCCAGTCCCTGAGATTTCAGCGCGTTGATGGCGGCCAGTAAGCCCTCTTTATCGCCATATTTTGTTGCGCGCGTTCCTTTCTGCTCAAACTCACCCAAATCAAATAAATCGTAAGTGTCATAACCGACCGAATACCCGCCGGAATCCCCTTTATACGCAGGGGGTAGCCAGGCGGCAGTGATGCCGGTTTGTGCCAGCCATTCGGCCTTTTCGGCAATTTCCGGCCAGAGCTGGCCGCCGTCCGGGTAATACCAGTGGAAGAACTGAAACAACGTAGGATTCTGCATACAGGATTTCCATTCAGATGACCGGGAAATGAAGTATGGAGCAAGATAGGAAAAAATGCGGTAACAGGTGGAAAATGAGGCAAAAAAAAGCCGGTCAGCGAAGTGACCGGCCTGGAGATAACGCGGCGTTATGATCAGTCGATATCAGGATGCTGCGCAGTCAGGTTCTTTCTTTTGGCTTCAAGTTCAACAATCTGCGCATCAATATCTTCGATTTTCTGTTCGATATTGTCGTGATGTTCCTGAAGAATTTCTTTCGCTTCTGCGCGGTCGGAAGCAGCCGGTGTCGCGCCTTTGAGCGGGCGATTAGCGGTTTCTTTCATGAAGATACCGGTGACCAGTCCGATAACTGCCACGACCATCAGGTAGTAAGCAGGCATGTACAGGTTGCCGGTAGCCTCTACCAGCCAGGCGGCGATAGTCGGCGTCAGACCGGCAATCAGCACCGAGATGTTGAAAGCAATGGCCAGCGCGCTGTAGCGGATATGCGTCGGGAACATTGCAGGCAACGTTGAGGCCATGACGCCGATGAAGCAGTTCAGCAATACGGCCAGGATCAGAAGTCCGGCGAAGATCAGCCCGACTACGCCGCTGTTAATCAGAATGAAGCAAGGGATTGCCAGGATGAACAGGCCAATACTGCCGATGATAACGAACGGTTTACGTCCAAAGCGGTCACTCAGCAAACCCATGAACGGCTGGACAAACAGCATACCGACCATGATGGCGATGATAATCAGTACGCCGTGATCTTCCGAGTAATGCAGGCTGTGCGACAGGTAGCTCGGCATGTACGTCAGCAACATGTAGTAGGTGACGTTGGTGGCGATGACCATCCCGACGCAGACAATCAGCGGTTTCCACTGTTTGGTCAGAATTTCACGGAAAGAGACTTTAGGCGGTTCTGCGATATCTTTACGTGAATCGCTGTCGATTTTATCGACGTGCTGCTGGAAAGTCGGGGTTTCTTCGAGCGCATGACGCAGGTAGATACCGATCAGGCCCAGCGGTGCGGCGATGAAGAACGGAATACGCCAGCCCCATTCCAGGAAGTTGGTCTCACCTACAATGCTGGAAATCAGTACTACCACGCCCGCGCCGAGGATAAAACCTGCGATAGAGCCGAAGTCCAGCCAGCTACCGAGGAAGCCGCGTTTTCTGTCCGGAGAATATTCCGCAACGAAAATCGCTGCGCCGGTATATTCACCACCGACAGAAAAGCCCTGCGCCAGTTTGGCCAGTAACAGTAAAATTGGCGCCCAGATGCCGATGGTGGCGTAACCGGGGATCAGGCCGATACAGAAGGTACTGACCGACATGATAATGATGGTGACGGATAACACTTTCTGACGGCCAAACTTATCGCCCAACGCACCAAAGAACAGACCACCCAGAGGCCTGACGAGGAATGGAACGGAGAACGTGGCCAGTGCGGCAATCATCTGAATGCCCGGATCAGCGCCAGGGAAGAACACCTGGCCCAATGCGAAAGCAACAAAACCGTACACACCGAAGTCGAACCACTCCATCGCGTTACCTAGCGCTGCTGCGGTGATTGCCTTCTTAAGTTTGGAATCGTCAATGATGGTTATATCGTTAATATGCATTGGTTTAATGCGTTTTTTTCTCAATCTAATCATGTACATCCCTTTTCTAAAATAACTTCACTGTGTAAAGCGTGAGGTATTTGTTCAGTACCCTTGATCTATATAGGGTAATAATTGTTATTTACGAAACTATGACATTATAGAATGTTTTTTACAGAAGTGAAAAATGTGATCAATGTTGCATTTTTAACAGCAGCACCGTCAGAGTACGCCGGTAAGTGGTAATGTGTTTTCAATTTAATGAAATTGCATTTCAATTAATAAAGGAAGCCCAGATACGGCTGATTTTATTGCCACTTATGAGGTGAATCATGGCGAAAGGTTCTCAGATTCAATTCAATTTCCACACCGTTCAGGATGCACAGACCGGCGCGCGCGTAACACGTCTGACACCGCCGGATGTTCTCTGCCATCGCAACTATTTTTATCAGAAATGCTTTACCCGCGATGGCGGTAAGCTGCTGTTTGCCGGTGAATTTGATGGCAACCGCAATTACTATCTGCTGGATCTGAAAACGCAGAAGGCGGTTCAGCTGACTGAAGGCAAAGGTGACAATACCTTTGGCGGCTTCCTTTCCCCGGACGATCAGTATCTTTATTACGTGAAAAATGAGCGGAGTTTGCAACGCGTGAAGCTGGCTGATTTCAGCGAGAAAACCGTCTATACGGTGCCGGAAGATTGGGTCGGTTACGGAACATGGGTCGCCAACAGCGAATGCACCAGTCTGGTCGGTATCGAAATCAGCCGTGAAGACTGGACGCCGTTATCTGACTGGAAAATCTTTCAGGAGTTTTATCACAGTAATCCGCACTGCCGCCTGCTGCGTGTGGACTTGATCAGCGGCAAATCACGCGTAATACACGAAAAAAATGAGTGGCTCGGACACCCGATTTATCGTCCGTTTGACGACAATACCGTCGCGTTCTGCCATGAAGGCCCGCATGACCTGGTGGATGCCCGTATGTGGCTGGTGAATGAAGATGGCAGCAATGTGCGCAAGGTGAAAGAACATGCGCGGGGGGAAAGCTGCACGCATGAATTTTGGGTGCCGGACGGATCCGCACTGATGTATGTGTCTTATCTGAAAGGCCAGCAAGACCGCCATATCCGTCGTTATGAACCGCAAACCGGCGAAGATATTTGTCTGATGACTATGCCTGCCTGTTCACATCTGATGAGCAATGAAAACGGGACGCTGTTGGTCGGTGACGGTTCCGGTGCGCCGGTAGATGTGAAAGATACCGCCAGTCATACGATTGAAAACGATCCGTGGCTGTATATTTTTGATGCCCGAACCCGCCAGCATGCCCCGCTTGCTGCGCATAACAGCTCTTGGCGGGTGCTTGATGGCGACCGTCAGGTGACGCATCCGCACCCTTCCTTCTCGCCCGACGATCGCCACGTGTTGTTTACCACCGATTATGAAGGCCTGCCGGCGCTGTATCTGGCAGAAATTCCGGATGCCCTGCTCAGCTCGTTAAGAAAGGACTAACTGATGTTTGTATTTAAAAAAGATATCCCCCTTCAGGATTTAGGCGATGGTGTAAGCCGTCGCGTTCTGGCGCATGACGGCAGCATGATGGCCGTTGAAGTGTATTTCGAGGAAGGCGCGGTCGGGCCGATGCATAACCATGTGCATGAGCAACTGACTTATGTGTTGTCTGGTCGCTTTAAATTCACTATCGGTGAGGAAACTCACGAAGTGAGCGCGGGAGATACGCTGTATAAAAAGCCGTACATCATGCATGGATGCGTATGTCTGGAGAAAGGTGTGTTACTGGATACCTTCACTCCACAAAGAATGGATTTTTTATAACTGCTTTCTGCCATAAAGAAAACCGGTGCCACTTGAGCACCGGTTTTCTTGTCATCTGAAAACCAACTCTTACGCGAGGATTTCACGCACAAAGTTTTCGATTTCTTTGTTCTGGCAGTTTTCGAAGAAACATTTCTGGAAACGCTCGCCGGTGACAGCGGTTTTCACCAGTTCCGGATCGATAGCGCGCAGCGTATCGAGATAGTTTTCTTTCACAACCGCGGCTTTCACCTGGTTCAGAATACCGGCATTGCGCACCTGAGGTTCTTTACGGTCTGCCGGATAGCCCTGACCTTTCACGCCGGTAAAGGCTTTCTCGAAGATGAAACGCACGTTAAGTTCTGCGCCCCAGCCGAAACCTTTAGCGAATGGCAGTGACAAAGCGTTGCCGTTATTGATTTGTGCGAACAGGAAAGCATCCGCCGGATCGATACAGTAACCGCAGTTAACGCCCGGATGAATGTTAAGCGACATCAGCGCGCCCTGACCTGTCCCGCAACCCGCCACCACAAAATCAACCGCTTTGGAATTAAGCAGAATGCTGGCCATGATGCCCAGATGGATGTAAGTCAGGTGGTGGTCCTGCTCATCAGACATGCCCACGTTGTACACCGGATATTCTTTCTCAGATGCCACTGCGTTCAGTTCTTTCAGGATAATCGCGTTTTTAGCGGCCTGACTGTTTTCCATCATCAATGCAATTTTCATGAGATTTCCTCTTTGGGCAGCGGTTTGACCCGCTGCTGTCGGTGATTATTGAACAATAATTAACGTGCCAGCCAGCCGCCATCAACGGCAATCGTGTAGCCATTAATATAGTCGGACGCCGGAGAAGACAGGAAAACCACCGGCCCCATCAGGTCAGCCGGCAAGCCCCAGCGGCCAGCCGGAATGCGCCCCAGAATTTCTTCGCTGCGCGCTTCATCGGCGCGAAGTTGCTGGGTGTTGTTGGTCGCCATGTATCCCGGCGCGATGGCGTTCACGTTGATATTGTGTTTCGCCCATTCGTTTGCCAGCAGACGCGTGACGCCCATTACGGCGCTTTTCGATGCGGTGTAGGAAGGCACACGGATGCCGCCCTGATAAGAAAGCATCGACGCAATGTTAATGATTTTGCCGCCAGTGCCTTGTGCAATGAACTGTTTAGCAACGGCCTGGGACATGAAGAACACCGATTTGATGTTCAGATTCATGACGTCATCCCAGTTCTTTTCACTGAAATCAATGGCGTCTTCACGGCGGATGATCCCGGCGTTATTGACCAGAATATCGATATGACCCATTTCGGCCACCGCGCGTTCGAGCAGCGCCGGAATGACTTTGGTATCGCTGAGATCGGCAGTCAGGCTCAGGAAACGACGCCCTGTTGCGCCGACGCGTTCGATAGTTTCAGCGGGTTCCACAATGTTGATGCCGACAATGTCACAGCCTGCTTCTGCCAGACCAATGGCCATACCCTGGCCTAAACCGGTATCACAGCCGGTGACGACCGCGACTTTCCCCTTCAGAGAAAAATTATCCAGAATCATGATGTTTCCTTTTCATAAAACGGAGGCGAATGCGCTTTTCCGTAGGATTTTTTGGTTGTCGGGCTTTGCCCGGCTCCTGAGTCATGGAAAGAGTCTAGCGAGAAAATCCGCGCAACTCAACAAAATGAAACATCATTTCAATTTATATAAACTTTGGTGTTGATTTTTGTTGAGTTGATCACGTCCTGAGGAATACCGCTGTGCGGATGCCTGAAAGGTACATCATTAAATGATGAGAAAAGCAGGATGAAGGCGACGGAGAACGTCAGGAAATCAAAGGGAGAGTGAGACTGGGAGAGAAAATCAGATTTCACTGCCCGGCAGGGAAGCCGGGCCAGCGGTACACGCTTACAGGGTAAGCGGAAGTGTTTTTTAGTGCAGGCTGCCCTGACATTCCGTGGCCATATTGAGGCCGCGGCGCCAGTCGCCTGGTGTCTGACCGAACTGACGTTTGAAACTGCGGGTGAAAGACTGTTGCGAGTCAAAGCCCAGCGAAATCGCCACGCTGACAATCGGCTCGCCGCTGCTGGCCAGCATATCCGCAGATTTCTTCAGTTTCTTCTCACGAATGAACTCGCCCATTGGCAGTCCGGTATGCTCTTTGAACATCCGCTGAAGATACCAGCGTGAATACCCTGCACGCTTGGCGACAGTTTTGATATCCAGTCGCTCTTCCAGATTGTGATCGATCCAGTCGATCAGGTCGTGAATGAAATCCTCGGTTCTCATGGGCAATCTCCTGCTTATTTTTTTGTTTGTGCGCCCCGAGGGCGACTCGTCTTTTTATAAACTGACGTAGTTTTTGTTTAAATGCAAGTTTTACTATTGCATTTAATTTGCCGTTACCGGATAGTCACCTACCCCGAAGTAAACATTCTGTAAAATAGCACAAAAAGTGTAACAGTAATTCTTGCACTTTAGTAGGCGCATCCTTACAATCCCCTCGAATCAATTGTATCAGTATTTGATACATTATTGTGCTGATGAACGGCACAAGTCCCAAAAAAGTCAGATCAGGCAAAGGACGTTACCCGGCGGACAGGCCGGTGTATTGCCTGACAGCACTTACTCACTGGAAATAAAAATAATGATGAACCTGCAAAAATCACAGGTTGTTGCACGCGGCCGCTCCGGTGGTACGCATTTGACGTTGCGTCTTTCAGGGATCGCGCTGATGGTTGCCCTGCTTGCCGGGTGTGATAACAGCGTGGCACAAAATTCGGCTCCGCCTGCCCCGCAGGTCAGCGCCGCAGATGTTTTGATCAAATCTATAAGCCAGTGGGATGCGTTTAACGGACGTGTGGAGGCGGTACAAAGCGTACAACTGCGGCCACGGGTATCCGGTTATATCGATAAGGTGAATTATCAGGAAGGTCAGGAAGTGAAAAAGGGTCAGGTGTTATTCACCATTGATGACCGCACTTACCGGGCGGCACAGGAACAGGCTCAGGCAGAGCTGGTTCGTGCGCGCAATCAGGCCGGTCTGGCGAGAAGTGAATCGGCACGTACCGAGGCGCTGATGGGTACGCAGGCGGTATCAAAAGAAATCGCCGAGCAGCGTCGGTCTGCGGCATCGCAGGCGCAATCTGATGTGCTGGCCGCTCAGGCACAGCTGGATATGGCGCAGTTGAATCTTGATTTCACCCGCGTGATTTCGCCGATTGATGGCCGTGCCAGCCGTGCGATGATCACATCAGGAAATCTTGTGACCGCCGGTGACAGCGCCAGTGTCCTGACGACGCTGGTTTCACTCGATACCGTTTATGTCTATTTCGACGTTGATGAAGGCACTTTCCTGCGTTATCAGGCGCTGGCCCGTGACGGAAAATTTAATGACAACCCGCAGAATCGTTTGCCGGTTCACGTGGGATTAGTCGGCGAAAACGGTTATCCACATCAGGGCGTCGTGGATTTCACCGATAACCAGCTCAATTCCGGTACCGGCACTATCCGTATGCGCGCCCTGCTCGATAACCGCGACCGTACTTTCACGCCGGGATTATTCGCCCGAGTTCAGATGCCGGGCAGCGCACAGTTCAGCGCGATGCTGGTGGATGATAAAGCCGTGCTGACCGATCAGGACCGCAAGTTTGTGTATGTGGTCGATAAAGACGGTAAAGCCCAGCGTCGCGATGTGGAAGTCGGCAGGATGTCCGGCGGCTTACGTATCGTGCAAAAAGGCCTGGAAGCCGGTGACCGGGTGATCATCGATGGCGTGCAGAAAGTATTTATGCCGGGAATGCCGGTGAATGCCAAAACCGTCAGCATGGCGGCCAATGTTTCCGCTCCTTCTCCTGCTGCCGTTCAATAAAAGAGAATCCTGAATCATGGACTTTTCCCGTTTTTTCATCGACCGGCCTATATTTGCGGCTGTTTTGTCGATTTTGATTTTGGTTACCGGGGCAATCGCCATCCCGCTGCTGCCGGTCAGTGAATATCCCAATGTCGTACCGCCGAGCGTGCAGGTGCGCGCCGAATATCCGGGGGCCAACCCGAAAGTGATCGCGGAAACCGTGGCGACGCCGCTGGAAGAAGCCATCAACGGCGTTGAAAACATGGTGTACATGAAATCGGTGGCCGGTTCTGATGGCGTGCTGGTGACAACCGTGACGTTCCGTCCGGGAACTGATCCGGATCAGGCACAGGTTCAGGTGCAAAACCGTGTGGCGCAGGCGGAAGCACGTCTGCCGGAAGATGTACGCCGTCAGGGGGTGACCACACAGAAACAATCGCCAACGTTAACGCTGGTGGTGCATCTGGTTTCCCCTTCCGGCAAGTATGACTCCCTGTATCTGAGCAACTACGCCACGTTGAAGGTGAAAGATGAGCTGGCACGTTTGCCGGGTGTCGGACAGATCCAGATTTTTGGTGCAGGCGAATATGCCATGCGCGTCTGGCTGGACCCGAACAAAGTTGCCGCCCGTGGCCTGACGGCTTCTGATGTGGTGAAAGCCATGCAGGAGCAGAACGTGCAGGTTTCTGCCGGTCAGCTGGGTGCAGAGCCAATGCCCAAAGACAGCGATTATTTGCTGTCGATTAACGCGCAGGGACGTCTTAAAGACGAAGACGAGTTCGGCAAAATCATTCTGAAAAGCGGTGATAATGGCGAAATTGTTCGCCTGCGGGATGTGGCGCGTATCGAAATGGGCTCCGGCAGCTATGCGCTGCGTTCACAGCTGAATAATAAAGATGCCGTGGGTATTGGTATCTTCCAGTCGCCGGGCGCTAATGCTATTGATTTATCGGACGCTGTGCGCGCCAAGATGACTGAACTGGCTACCCGTTTCCCGGAAGGGATGAGCTGGCGTGCGCCGTATGACCCGACGGTATTTGTGCGTGATTCGATAAGCGCCGTTGTCCATACGCTGCTCGAAGCCGTGGTTCTGGTGGTGCTGGTCGTTATCTTATTCCTGCAAACCTGGCGTGCGTCAATCATCCCGCTTCTGGCCGTGCCGATTTCAGTGATCGGGACGTTCAGTATTTTGTATCTGCTCGGGTTCTCGCTCAATACCTTAAGCCTGTTCGGGCTGGTTCTGGCGATAGGGATAGTCGTCGATGACGCCATTGTAGTGGTGGAAAACGTCGAGCGAAATATCGAGGAAGGACTCGCCCCGAGAGAGGCGGCGCATCAGGCGATGCGGGAAGTTTCCGGCCCTATCATCGCGATTGCGCTGGTGCTGTGTGCGGTGTTTGTGCCGATGGCGTTTCTGTCCGGCGTAACCGGCCAGTTCTACAAGCAATTTGCGGTGACTATCGCCATTTCTACCGTAATTTCCGCAATCAACTCGCTGACGCTCTCCCCTGCACTGGCGGCGTTATTGCTGAAAGCGCATGGCGCACCGAAAGATATGCCATCGCGTTTGATTGACCGTCTGTTCGGCTGGATTTTCCGTCCGTTCAACCGTTTCTTTAATGCCAGTTCTCATCGTTATCAGAGCGCGGTGTCGAAAACGCTGGGTCGTCGTGGTGCGGTGTTTGGTGTTTACGTTCTGTTGTTATGCGCAGCGGCGTTTATGTTTAAAGCGGTGCCGGGTGGCTTTATACCGACGCAGGATAAACTGTATCTGATCGCCGGCGTGAAGATGCCTGAAGGGGCTTCGCTGTCGCGTACTGATGCGGTGATCCGCAAAATCAGCGCGATGGGGCTGAGCACTGACGGTGTGATTGATGCGGTGGCCTTCCCCGGTCTGAATGCGTTGCAGTTCACCAATACGCCAAATACCGGCACGGTGTTCTTCGCACTCAAACCACTGAGCGAACGTACGCGGACAGCGGCGGAGATTAACGCGGAAATTAACGCCAAGATCTCGCAGATTCAGGAAGGTTTCGCCTTCTCAATTATGCCACCACCAATCCTCGGGCTGGGTCAGGGTTCAGGCTATTCCCTGTATGTGCAGGATCGCGCAGGGCTGGGTTATGGCGCGTTGCAGACGGCAATCAATACGATGTCCGGTGCGATTATGCAAACGCCTGGCATGGGTTATCCGATCTCGTCTTATCAGGCTAACGTGCCGCAACTTGACGCGCACATTGACCGCGATAAGGCTAAAGCTCAGGGTGTGTCGCTCGATGATCTGTTCAGCACGTTGCAGGTTTATCTCGGTTCGTCGTATATCAATGACTTCAACCGTTTTGGCCGTACCTGGAAAGTGATGGCGCAGGCCGATGGTCAGTTCCGTGACACCGTGGAAGATATTGCTAATCTGCGTACACGTAACGATAAAGGCGAAATGGTGCCGATCGGCAGCATGCTGAATATCACCACCACTTACGGGCCTGATCCTGTTATCCGTTATAACGGCTATCCGGCGGCTGACCTGATTGGTGACGCTGACCCGCGCGTACTGTCTTCTGCACAGGCGATGACGGAACTGACTGCGATGTCTAAAAACCTGCTGCCGAATGGGATGAATATTGAATGGACGGATCTGAGTTACCAGCAGTCCACACAGGGTAACGCCGCGCTGATTGTGTTCCCGATGTCGGTACTGCTGGCGTTCCTGGTGCTGGCTGCCTTGTATGAAAGCTGGACACTGCCGCTGGCGGTTATTCTGATCGTTCCGATGACCATGCTGTCTGCGCTGTTTGGCGTCTGGCTGACGGGTGGCGATAACAACGTCTTCGTACAGGTCGGGCTGGTCGTGTTGATGGGTCTTGCCTGTAAGAACGCGATTCTTATCGTCGAGTTTGCCCGTGAACTGGAAATGCAGGGTAAAGGGATTGTTGAATCGGCTCTTGAGGCATGTCGTCTGCGTCTGCGCCCTATCGTGATGACCTCGATTGCGTTTATCGCAGGGACTATCCCCCTGATCCTGGGACACGGTGCCGGTGCGGAAGTGCGCGGTGTCACTGGTATTACCGTGTTCTCCGGTATGCTGGGCGTGACGCTGTTCGGCCTGTTCCTGACGCCGGTGTTTTATGTGGCACTGCGTAAGCTGGTGACCCGCAAGAAAACGGTGCTGGAAACACAGACCGTGTGATCTGAAAATCTGAATGCAAAAAGCCGGGAGATTATCCCGGCTTTTTTATGTGCTTTTTCTGAGATGTCTAACAGAAAATGGCTGAACGCTATTTGGAACAGAGCGAACTGTCTGCGTATTCCGCTGCTAAGTCTTTAGTGCATTTGTACTTGCCACCGCGCTCGAATTCCGCCAGTGCATCTGCCACAGTGTGACGCGCCAGAACCTGGAGCGACGCTTCTTCAGCTTCGTTGACGATATTCTTGAAATACATACAGGCATTGGCGCTGACGACACAGCGTGCCGGAACATCGGGACGCGCAGCCCACAGGCGCTTGTCTTCTATCACCGCGCAATAAATATCACGCAGGGAAATCTCTTGCGCCGGGCGACCCAGAGTGATCGAGCCGGTGCGGCCAAGCGTGGAAACGATAATGCCGTGTTGCGTCAGCGGCACCATCAGTTTGCGGATAAAACTGGAGTTGGCTTCCAGACCCGTTGCTAAAATCGCACTGGTGCAGCGCTGGTCAGCCTTTTGGGACTGAGCGATACAAAACACCATCTGCATAGCTGTCGGAAAGCGATAATCTAACATGTCATTGTCCTGAGAAACCAAGTCTTAGGTAAAACACCGTATCACAGAGGAATTACCCTGTCCGTGATCTGGTCAATAATATAACAAAAACCCTGCGTATTGTACATGTGATTTATCAATAGATTTCAATCATGTAGAGCACAAATCGCTTAATAATTAACCCTTGCCAAATCCCCTTTCCACCTCTTTAAATTCAAGCGCTTGTAAGAAAACCAAGCAGGATCAGGCAAGGAATTGCCGGGTTTTTAAACGGAAATAGCCTCCATTACTTAACCAAAATATAACATGATATTCATCGATCGGTAAAAGCGCTCAATCAGCCAAAACTGATCGTACCCTTTAGAATTTTGTGGTCTTAGCCGAGACTATTCTGACACTTTGTTTGGCAGGGAATGGTGATGAGGTTCTTACTGAATGTTCTGGTCTAGGGTGGGGTTGTTTTTGTTGCTGTGGTTATTCCTGGGGTATGTCTAAACAAGCTGACCGCGTCGAGTGAAAAGGATTGTGCGCACAAAGGATAAACAGAAGAGTGTTTTTATGATTAGACTTATCAATATAATATTAACAAGTCGGCGACAAATAACCTGTTTAATATAAAAAGCCCATCCGGAGATGGGCTGAATAATATTCATTGTTGTCTATTCAGATAACAATATTAGAACTGGTAAACCATACCAACACCTACGACGTCATCGGTAGAGATACCGTTGTTTTCGTAGAAGTCATCGTGTTTGTCCAGCAGGTTGATTTTATATTCAGCATAAGCAGACATGTTTTTGTTGAAGTAGTAGTAAGAGCCTACTGAAATATAATTGACCAAATCTTGAGTATCGTCATTACCTGGTGCTGTACGACCGGTATTTGCATTCAGACTTTTACCACGGGATTGCAGGTAAGACACTTCCGGACGCAGACCGAAGTCGAACTGGTATTGCGCTGTCACTTCAAAGTTATGAGTTTTGTTTGCTACTGTATCGCCATCACCGTATGGAGTCATATTGGTGGTTTCTGAATACATGGTGGCCAGATAGATGTTGTTAGCATCATATTTAGCGCCAACAGTCCAGGCATTCGCTCTGTCACCGCCAGCAGTAGTATGGTTGACTTGTTCATTGGTACGGTCAGACGAAGTGAATGCAGCACCTAAAGTCAGACCCATGCCAAAATCATAGGCAGTGGATAACCCGAAACCATCACCATTCTGATGGCGGACGTCACGGTGATTATTCGTACCTTCATTAGCATTGAAATTGGTATCTTCAGTGTTGTTGCTGCCGTCATTAGCCCCCTGATATTGCAGAGCAAAACTCAACCCCTGGACTGCGCCGAAGAAATCATTGTTACGATAGGTTGCAACACCGTTTGCACGTGACGCCATGAAGTTATCGGTGTAGGAATATGAGTCACCACCGAAATCTGGCAACATATCTGACCAGGCTTCTACGTCATATAACACGCCGTAGTTACGGCCGTAATCGAACGAACCGTAGTCGCCGAATTTCAGACCTGCAAAGCCCAGACGCGTAGCGTTGCCACTGGTACCATTGTTTTCGCTGTTGTTGGCTTGAACGTTGTATTCCCACTGGCCGTAACCGGTCAGCTGGTCAGTAATTTGAGTCTCGCCTTTAAAGCCAACACGAATGTACGTTTCATCACCATCATCACCCGTGTTATCAGAAAACTGATGGCGTGCGTCGACTTTACCGTACAGATCAAGTTTATTGCCGTCTTTATTATAAACTTCTGCTGAATGAGCAGCGCCTGCGACCAGTAATGCTGGAATAATAAGGGCCAGTGCTTTTAATTTCATGACGTCATTCCTTTATCATTTAATTGAATGTTTAAATTTATTATATATACATAATCAATGAGTCAGAGCTCGCATTAATACTACCTATATAGTTCCGTGGTTCAGAAGATAAATTATCTGTTTTGGTTTTATTATTCATTGCTAATTATTTCAGTGTGATATTTCAATATTCAGCATGAATGTATAAACAACATGCATATGAAATTTATATTTATAGTGATGCAATATATTGTGATAATTTAATTTCCGAGTTCTGGCATCATCACCGGAATTCAATTTTCCCTTCCTTGGTTTTAACTTCATGAGTCATGTCGCGACCCCTGTTAGCGGCTTTATATTTTTGCCCCGCCTGATTGCGGGGCTTTTTTTTCATAAAAAAACCCATAACCGGCGAAAGTTATGGGCTCAACAATTGAGAGAGAACTAAAATTTCTACGACGAGGTCAGAGAGACTTCCCACAACAACCTTCACAAAGGAGGCTGGCACTGTGCCATGCACAAGGGCAACACCCGTTATTCAGGGGACAACACATCATACTATCAGGAGAAAGTGAGGCTAATCGCACAGCTCATTCCAGTAGCTAAAGCGCATTAAGCGTGTGTAGCGATCAGGCGCGGCGAAACCAGGCCGGATCACTGTTCCCCACATCGATACCGTACAGACAACCTGTCGCCAGAAAACTCTCCAGCAGACGCGATGTGTCCTGCGCCATCTCTTCAGTATGTTGATGTGGCTTACGCCCAGTAATGCGCTGCCATAAAGAACGGTGTTCAGTATTTTGTGCGGTCGTTGACATACAGGCCTCCGGTTATTCACGGTTTTCTGTTTAAAGCTGTTTTAGAGCAAGCTTTTCAGACTCGTAGCAGACGGTATCTTCTGCTGGAATACCTTCAGTTAACCTTTTTCTTTGTGCAAACAGAACCAACGATTTATGCTTTCTTTATGAAGTTTTGAACTAACACTTTCCGGGCCAGACGCCTTCACAGAACAGTTTAGCGCAGGCAAGACTGTTCTCATGACGCACTTTCGGATCGCCCCGCGTCTGTGCCAGTTGTACCAGAATGCCGGTAAAGCATTGTGCCATCAGCATGGCCGGAATATCCTCGCGAAACAGTTTATTCTGCTGACTGACTATCAGATTTTCAGCCATCAGGTCACACAACAACCTTTGCGTTTCCTGTGCCTGCGGAGGTAACAAAAAGGCCTGTTCCGTAGCGGCATAATCTTCTGCAAAAAAGTTGAGCAGTTTCCGAAAGTTTAGCGCCATCCGGTCAAGCACCTGATTTTCTGCAACCTGTGGTGCAATTTGTAATGAACGTACAAGCGCGCTCAGACGCTCGCGAAAAGCAATCACATCTGTATGGTTCATCTTTCTATCCACCCTTCGACGGGGATAAGCAATCCGAGGTTATCGTCTGCCAGCCTCTCTTTTCGACGCCGGTACATCCCCGCCCAAATTCACTCAGAGTTGCCCCAGCGGGATATAGTATTCGCAGGTCACGCCGTTAAGCGCGGATTCACGCGAATATTTTTCGAGATCCGGCTGCATGATGAACTCCAGCCCCAGCGTCGGTAAAAATACCGAATAGAGATACAGGATAAAGTCATTCAGACGGCCGAGATCGTACGGATAATTGATCTTCAGATAACGGCTGGCCGGTACCAGGATAGAATGGTTATCGCTCAGTCCGACCTGATGCGCCACGGTGTATTCCATCTGCAAGGCGTTGGCGACTTCATCCTGAGTATCAGGACGACAATCTGAAAGCCCCCAAACCGGTGCCAGCAGGGATTCCGGCGTTTCAAGATAGCGCAGTAAACCGGCACGGTGGACGTGGTTTTTACTGTTGAATAACGCTTCTATCGGATACGAATGGATAACCGTTTCCCCTTCGAACGCCATCTCCGGCAAATCGACAATTTCATATTTGGGTTGCGGAAATTCATCGACAGTCAGCGGTGCCGTGATGCCGTTCATGGTCCATGACGCGTTGCGACGGTACATTCCCGGTGTTTCTGCAAAGTTCTTTTTGAATGAACGTGTGAATGTTTGCTGCGAGTCATAAGAGTAATACAACGAAATATCGAGGATCGGCATATTGGTAAGACGTAACGCGATCGCCGCCATAGTCAGACGGCGGTCACGAATGTATTTGCCCAGTGCGTAACCCGTTTTACTTTTAAACAAACGCTGAAGATACCACGGAGAATAGCCGGTTTTTTTCGAGGCTTTTTCCATGGTCAGACGGTCACTTAAGTTGACTTCGATCCAGTAGAGTAACTCTTTGATCAAGTCATCGTGAAAATCAGGTTTTTGTTCGCTCTGCAAAATGAACTCCCGGTGCTGCTATAAAGTCGCGCGGATTAGTGCGCAACAGATTTTGAAAACACGTTCACTACGATGACACCCGCGATGATAAGCCCGAGGCCAATGATCGCCGGAGTATCCAGCTTTTGTCCGTAACCAAACCAACCAATAGCAGAGACCAGAACAATGCCGACACCTGACCAGATGGCATAAGCAATACCGGTCGGCAGAGTTTTCAGAGTCAGAGACAATAAGAAGATGGCGATCGTATAGCCCAGCAGCGTAATGACGCTTGGCCATAAACGGGTGAATCCTTCGGAGCTTTTCAGGCAGCTGGTTGCAATAACTTCGGCCACGATAGCCAGCCCGAGAAGTAAATATGTTTTAAACATCTGATGCTTCCTTACTGCACGACTTCCGGGTATACAGCTCATTTTCAATGGCACGGCCGAGGTTGTATTGCGCGCAGGTCGCGCTGAGCCCGAGGGTTTCCAGTCGTGACATGGCGTCCATGCTGCTGCTCAGGCCAATCAGGCGCCAGGAGATATATTCAGCCGGTTCGCCATGCACAAACTCCCCTTTTTGTCTGCCAAACCGGATGGCATCAGAAACCAGCTCATGCCAGTCAGCCACTGAAAGCGCAAAGGCGTCTTTGATCAGCGGGTCCTGTTCGGTCAGCAACATGGCCTGATGCCACAGCGGGATTGCCATCAGAGATCCTTCGTCTTGCGGATCAACCAGCAACAGATTTAGCCGTTCGCGGGCGGTCAGCGTCAGAGACTTTTCCTCAAGCTGGGTTTTGAGGATTTTCATTACCTGCGTATAAGCCTGCGCCCGCAACTGAGCGGCGCTGGAAAAGTGGTGATGAACCTGACCTGTTGCAGCCCCGGCTTCTTGTGCGACCCGACGGACAGTCGTCGCGGCCAGTCCCTCACGGCGGGCAATTCGCGCAGCAGCTTCCAGGATGGTATTGCGGCGTGCTTCTTTACACAGATAAACCACAGAGAAATCCGAAGCAGAGTAGGCAGATAGAGGATAATGCCAACACTTGGACGGATGTTCAAGATTTTTTGAGAACGTTCATTCACCTGTGGTTATGTATAGGTGTAGATATAGGTTATATACCTGGTGAATGAATTGTCATTTATTTATCAGTGCACACAAAGCTGGATGCGGAACGGATATCACCCTGCCCGTTATATTTCGGATACAGCGGATAATCGCACAGGGGCATTTCCCGCCCTGCTGTCGCTTTGTTGACATCAATCATGACCTGCTGTCCGGGAGGGATCCCATGATCGACCCATTTATCCAGCGTGCCGAGTGAATCCCAGCTCGCGCGGAAAGTCCCGCTGCTGTGAGTGAATCCCGGGGCCAGATAGAACCGGGCAAACTGACGGAGTTCTTTCTCGCCAAACTCTGCCCTGAGTTTTTCGTAATACGCCACGGTATTACCCGGCGGTACCGCCACGTCGGCGGTGCCGTGCATCATCAGTAATTTTCCACCATGCTGAACAAACGCGCGGATATTTGCATCGTCGTTATCCACTTGGGAGGCAAGTTCTTTGAGGCGTGTCTGATGAGCGCCGGGATCAAAGGTCAGGGAGTCATAATCTGCGTCTCGCATGACTTCATAACGAACGGCCTGATCGCCCATCATGTAAGGAAAGGAAATAATAATATTGGAGGCTTCAGGTTTTGGCTTGTCTGCGCCGGAACCAAATACGCTGACCAGCGCCGAGGCGTCTGCGCCGCGTAGTATCGGCCAGGGCGCAAAATGATCGCCGCTAGGCAAATTAATCCCCAGCGGCACGGGATTATTGAGCATCTCTACCAGCGAGATTTGCGTGTCTGAAAGACAATTTGCGCCGGTATCTTTGCCCTGCGGACAGCGCAGATGCGCTATTTTAAATGTTGCGCTACAGGCATCAGGATTAGCCACCACGCCGTCAGCCAGTCCGTCCAGTTTGTCACAGGCACCGGTCACGGCATTGGCAATCAGCGCGGCTTTGGCCGGCGAAATCCACGCACCCGGCGTATTGTAGATGGCCTGTCCGATACGGATACCCGCCATGTGTAATTCCACGACGTTATATACCGGATGGATGGCTATCGCGCCGTCATAGTCGAGCGGAAAGCGCTGGATTGCGGCAAGGGCTTCGTGCCCGCCCTGGGAATTGCCCTGATAATACAGGCGTGACGGCTTTTTACCGTAAGCCTGCGTGATGAGTGCGACGGCGACATCGTGGGTCTTCTTAATCTGAGCGCCTGCGAAATTGTCCCACGCTTCTTCATTGAGCGTAAAAGACGCATCCGATACGCCGCCCTGATGACCGGAGTCGCTGCCAAATGTGGCATAGCCCTGTTTCAGCGCGCCCGGCGTTGCAGCGGGCGCCAGTCTTGCGGTATCAGCATCTTTAACCGCACCGTCAAATCCACTGCCTCCCAGTTGCAGGGCTTTCCCGTTCCAGCTGAGAGGCAGGTAAAGCTGAAAATTAATGTCGGGTGCTTTTAAATCAATGGGTTTTATCTGCCCTTCGATTTTACAATGCAAATTCCCGGGATGCCCGGCCATCGCGACATTGGCCACCACCGCGCCACGGGTAGGTAAACCAATTCTGGCGGCTTCGATGCGGGTATTTTTCAGGGCCACGCACTGCGCTTGTGTGAGAACCGCCGGGGACGCTTGCACAACGTTTGCGAAGAACAACACAAAATACAGAGTATAAAAACGCACTTTCATCAGACAGCGGTCATCCCATCGGCATAAAAATGGCAGTTTGTCATTAAATGCTGAGCGAAAACAGCCCTATGTTTATTCATTTTATCTTTAGAACGTCCAGCGAACTCCGCCCGTATAACCCCAGCCTTTTGCGCCGTTGCTGTTAATTTCTTTGCGATAATCCACTTCGGCATACAGTGACAAATCGTTTTTAAAGGTCACGGTTCCCCCGCCACCCAGTTCGCCCATCTGCCCGAATTTGCCGCTGGTAAAGTTCTGACTGATTTGCGTGTTTTCGGCGCCAATCGTGGTTTTGGCTTCGCCACCCCAGCCGCGATAATAGTTTGCACGAACGTAAGGCGTATACTGGCGACCGGTATCATCAAGCCAGGTGCGGTCGGCGCGTAAACCCACGCGGCCAATGGTCTGACTGTAATCCTGATAATCCACCGTGGTGCTGTCTTTATCCGTGAAGTTATCCATATTGATGCGGGTGTACATCAGTTGCGCCTGGGGTTCCAGCTTCATACCGTTATCAAACTGGTACGGATAACCGGATTCCAGAGAGGCGCTCCAGCTTTTCGCCTTGGGTGAGCCCACATTATTTTGGCGCGAAATATCCGTCTCACCGTGATGATTATCGAATGACAGAACGCCATCCATATAAAAGCCATTCTGCCGTTGCCAGGTCAGATAAAGCGCAATGCTGTTGCTGTCAAACGTCGTGCTGCTGTAACCATCTGCCGCTTTAGGCCGCATGCGGCTGTTGCCACGCGTATAGGCCAGACCGCCACGTAAACTGTCTTTGTCGCCGTCGAGACGCAATACGTTTCCGCCGATCTGCATGGCGTTGTAATCCATATCGAAATCATAACCAAACTGCTTAAAGCCGACGTTGGATTTATAGGTCATGTTCGAACCGATATAGCGCAGGAACATTTCACCACCTGTGCCGTCCGTCAGGCTCTGTTCGTGGCGTAATTCCCCCAGCCTTTTGTGTAAATCGTCAATGACGGAGGCGTTGTAATAGGCCAGTGCCACGGGTGCGGAAATATACGCAGGAACCTGCGGGGTGACGGCCCGGCGGCCCGGCGCGCAGTTGTCCACGCCATTCACCACACAACCGTCATCAGGAGGATTAGTTAGCGGCTGGGTGCTGGTATCAACCGGTGTGGACGGAGCCTCCGGGGTTCCCGGATTTGCAGGCGTGACCGCGACCGGTGGAACCGCTTTATTACACGCATCTCCCTCACAGACATAGGCATTACCAATGCGGTAATCCCAGAATGTATTGGTGATGCCACCCGCCACCGTGCGCTGATTGGCGTCGCTGTTGCCCGGCGCAAAGCTGTACAAATCATAACGCCATGGGCCGGCCGCCAGATAACCTCCTTTTAGCGCAAAACTCTTAACGCTCGAATTCCCGGCCACCTGCACTAACGAAATCCCTTCATAGGCTTGCATTGAAGAAGAATGATTGAGGTCAGTCAGTACGCCCGTACTGGCGGCAGCCGGTGTGACATCCAGAATAGTCGTGCCGCTGCTGGCATTGCCGGTAATTTTTAACGTGTCGGTAAACTGGTTACTGCGCACTCCACCTTCATTAAGGTCAGTTATCATGTTTACCGTACCGCCATCCGAGACCAGATCGCCGTTAATGGTCAGGGAGTTACCCGGAGATCCGCTGCCGTTGGTCAGATCAATCAGACCGGCATTGGTGACTATTGCAGAATTCAACTCGCCGCCGGAAATAACCGGATCGACACCGTTACCGGCGAACAGGGTAGAAGTGTTGTCGATGTTCACGTTGCTGTGTGCCAGTTGCAGATCACCGGTAAGTTCCCACTGCGTGCCATCGGTGAAATTAATCACATTCCAGCCATTGCCCAGGTTGACGCCGCGGCTCAGGTCGTCGGCATCAAAGGTGCCGCCCCGCGCGACGATTTTCGAGAAGCTGACTTCATTATCTGTGCCGATCCCGCTGGTGATATGTCTGGTGGTCGATAGATCCACATTGTTGATATAAGCGCGGTTAGTATTCCCGGCGCCAAGAGACAGGCTGCCGTCAAGTGTGCCGCCATTCCATGTCACGGTGTCATCGCCCGCACCGGTGCTGATATCTCCAAGAACATTGCCGGAAGTCAGCAGGACGTCATCGTTCCCCGCGCTGCCGGAAACGGCAACTGCGCTGGCAGAAGATGGCGTGACAGTGCCGCGGTTTTCAAACCGTGCCGTTGTACCGTTACTGAGATCGACCACCGGTGCGGTCAGGCTGGCGGATGTCAGGACGCCGGTATTGAGCACGTTACCGGCATTGCCCGCTATCAGCGCAGATCCCCCGGCGGCATTGGTGATATTGACGGTCGCAGAGGTGACAACGTCACCTGTGGTGTTGGCGTTGATCCCCGTTCCGCCTGCGCCGGTCACGTTAAAGACGTATCCGTCACCCAGTGTTAACGGGCCTGCCGTGGTGGCGAGATTGGCCTGAGTGAAATTAAAGGCCGTGCCATTACCGCTAACATTCGCCCGAAGCGTTGATGCGGGATCGAACGCAGTGGCAGTGCGTACGCCGCTGCCATTGGCAACGTTGATGGTCGCGTTTTGCAGGGTAACATTGCCGGTTTCCGCGCGGTTTTCGATACCATTGCCGGAACCCGTGATATTGAGCGTGGTATTGTTCATAGCCAGCCCGCTTGCACCGATATCGAGTAACACGCCGTGCGCGGTGCCGCCGCTGGTAATATTATTATCGTCACCGTTGAGAATAAGGTTTGTGCCATCCGAAATCCGGATACCGGCCACGCCGTCGCTGACCGTGATATTGCCCGCCCGCGCGACGGAGGTTCCGCTGCCGCTGGCATCTATCCCGGTTCCCTGCACAACTTGTATCGCACCATTGTTGGTAAATGTGCTGCCTGATACGACCTGTGCGCCCGTGCTTCCCGCGCCGGTAAGCGTTATCTGATTATTATTAACAGCCCTGCTGCCGAGTTGCGCCAGCATGCCGGTACTGTCCGCGCCGCTCATCGTCACGACGCCGTTGTTAATCACATTACCGAGATTTGTGGCCATGTACCCAATCGCGCCGGAGGCATTGGCAAGAAGCGATGCGGCGCTGGTGAGCGTGGTGCTGGCGTCGGGGGCTGTCACAATGGACCCGTCTGACTCATGTTTTTGGCCGTCAGCCACGCCGCCGATACTGCCGGTTCCGCTGAGGGTTATTGCGGTGGTGCTGTCGAGATTGCCCATCGCGCCGCCTTCGACGGTGACGGCTTTTGCCCCGCTGCCACTAGCAAACAGTTTTGAACCCGCGGTATTGATTTGTGCGTTAGTACCGGCGCTGACCAGTGCCATGCTGTTAGCACCAGAGGCAGTCAGCGATGAGCCATTGCCGAGTGTCAGCGCGGCGCCATCGGCAATGCGATAAAGCGTCGACCGCTCAGTATCAACATCAAGTACCGTCGTTGCGCTGTTAATGACCGAGCCCGCGCCCACGGCACGGTAGGCTATCTGATCGGTATTGCTGAAAGTCGGTGTGGCGGAACTGGCAATATTTACCGTACCGCCGTTCAGGGCGTCAGCGCCAATCGCCCCGACGCCGTTAAGGTTGATGAGCGAACCGTTGCTGAGCGTAGCAATCGCTTTAGCTCCGCTGGCACTGACACCACGGGTGCGGATGGCGATGCTGCCGCCGTTGACATCAATAGTACCGCTGGTGCTCGCGGTGGTGTTCAGTCCGCTGGTGCCGCTGTTGACTACCATCCCCGCACCACCGTCATTAATCGCAATGTTACCGGTGTTAGAGCCGGTCGCACCGCTTTGTACCAGGATCCCGGTTGCGCCAGCGCCGGTAAAATTGATATCGCCGGTGTTAGTCAGCGAGGCGCGGTTACGGGCAATGAAACCCGTCAGTCCGTTTTGTGCCGACATCAGGGAAGCGGCGGAAACCAGCGCGGTACTTTGCACCGGTGAACCTGAATTTGTGCCGGCGAGCGTATGTTTCTGACCGTCGGCAATCGCCCCCACGGCATTAACGCCCGAAAGATTGATGGTGGTATCGGCGTCGATTGAGCCCGTCGCACCTCCTTCAACAATCAGCCCGGTAGCCCCGTTGCCTGACACTTCCAGCGTGGCGTTTTTGGTGACCACCGTAGTACCGCCGGTTCCCGTGCCCATGACACCGACGGAATTAGCGCCTGAAGCAGTAAGGGACAAATCCGTGCCATCAAAATCAGCGCCCTGCTCCAGCCTGAATAACGTCGAACCGGAGGTGGTCACATTGAATGAATTGTTGCCGACAGTATTAATTTTGGCATTGGGGCCAAACGCGAAGAACGCGATCTGATTACTGCCCTGACTGAACATCGGGATGGCGTCGGGCGAAACATCTACCGTCGCGTTTCCACGTGCGTGAACGCCGATAGCGCCATTGCCGGAAAGGTTGATCGGGCCATCAACGGTAGCCGTCGCGACGCCGGTGCCCTGGCCTTCAACCCATATGCCAAAATTACGCGTACCACTCGCAGGATCTGCGCCACCGGCAACGTTTATCGTCCCGGTAGAACTGGCAGATGAAGTATTCCCGTTTGTAGCTACTACTTTAACGCCGGTTCCGTTAACGCCATTGACGTTAATAATGCCGGCGTTATCGATATCGCCCGTGGTATTCATCACGGACATGCCAATATTTTCGCGCGGAACCGTCGTGGCTTTGCCGTTGATATCTATTGTGCCGTTATTGAGAAGAGTGGTCCCCGTTCCTCCGCTGGCATACATTCCGGCGGCATTCTGCACCCGGCTGCCAATCACAATGTTGCCATTGTTGATGGCACTTCCTCCGGCACTGACCTGCACTCCGGCTGTCAGTCCGCTCTGATTAACGGCGGTATCCGCCGTATTATCATTCAGGGTATTTTGCGGACCGCGACCGATATAAATGTTCGCGTTGGTATTGTTGATAAAAGACGCCGTTGCATCACCGACCATCACGCCGGTAGTACTGCCGGTTGCGCTGGAACCATTGATCCCGACGTTAATATTTCCACTGTTGCTGGCTGAAGAATTAATGCCGAGATTAATGGCTGACGTTGTTCCACCTGTGGTGGCGAAATTCACGATGCCGTTATTATCAAACGTGCTGCCGTTTTGCACCTGCACACCATTTGAGCCAAAGCCTGTGGAGCCAACTCCGGTGCCGTCAATCCGGTTGATGAATCCGCCATTGATGACGCCATTATTGGTGCCGGTGCTGTCGTCGAGGTATAAGGCAGAACCTTCTGAGCCCGTAGAACCCGAGCTGCTGACCTTGCCGTTCACAGTAATTTCAGCATTGTTTGTTCCGCGTATTGCCCCGCCATTTGCACCAATCACTTCCAGGGTTTTCCCTGCCGCGATATTCACTTTTGCGTTGGCCCCGCTGGCATTAATGACAATGCGGTTGCCAATAGCCTGTGCAACATCATCATTGGGATCATCGGCTGAAATCAGATAATCGATGGTATTGGTGCTGCGGGTAAATGCTTTATTGAAGTTGGTGAGATAAGTACTTTTATCGAGGTTGCCGGATTTGAGCTGCGTGATCAGCCAGTCATTGTAATTTTTTAGGCCTGCCGCGTCAGTGACGTTGAAATTAGTCACTGCGTTATCCAGCGTCTGCACCGTAAATGCGCCGTTAAAGGTAATGAGGTTTTGTACGGAAAGCTGACGCGGCACGGTGGGATCAGCCGCTGTGCCAATAAAGGTTATACGATTGTTCGAATTCCAGTTCAGAGTGGTATTGGTCCCACCGGTGCCATCGACATTAAAAAGAGTGCTTTGCTTGGCGGCCATCGTCCAGGCATTGTTCGTGCCGCTGGCGGCGGCGTTTGCCTGACCGATATTAACGTTTAATGTACCGCCGGTACTGACATCGGCAATCCGCGTATTAATGTACTGATCGTCAATCACATTGATGACATCCGGGACAGTCGTACTGGCATCTATGGGGATCAGGGCGATCAGGCTTGCCGGGTTATAAACCTGAAATGTCGTATTGCCACCCGTCGTGGGGTCAGGAATGGTAACCCCAAAATTTGCAGGGCCAATATCAAGGCGGGAGGCGCCAATAACGCCATGATCGTTAACAATGCGTCCCAACCCCTGAAGTGCGCCTAATGTGGTATTGACTGAACCCTCTGTCCCGGTACGAAATTGCTGATTACCTGTCAGGTCAATCACACTTCCTCCTGAGACGATAAGGTCACCATTAAGCTGGTCATTATCTTCAGGGTTAAATGCCTGCAATATCACGGCATGAGCGGACAGGGGAAATAAAAGTGCAGACGGAGAACTTATTACAACGTAGATGGCAATGGATACTTTGGATAATAGCAGTCGGCGCGCCATAGAATACTCCAGCAAATTGGGGCATAACGTATCAGGGAAAGTCCCTCTCCTCTGGATCAAAGAAAAACATGTTTTTCAAGGTATTAACAATCAAATAGCCACTCATCAAAAACCTATACGAAGTTTTTGTTTTGTACAGTTTGCGTTAATTTAACGTTAGATGAGGTAAATGTATTTTGCAAAAAAAAAAGGGGCATTAATTTCCATTAGGTCCCAAAGGGATTATTACAAAGGGGAAGTAGCCGCAATAATCAACCTTATAATAACTACAGGTATTTACAGGACGCCCCTCTGCGTTTTGTCTAATCCCTTGTCGTTATGCATATATTAGTTACAACATTCTTATGCTTTTCAAACATCAACGACAGTGAACACTTAAGCACCTATTAATAAATCAGTTTATCAGACGTGGAAGATCTGCTTAGGCGAGATGCGACCGCGGACATTAAAAAAAACGGCCGCATCGCGACCGCTTTTCATCTCAAAATGAAGTCTACCGCTTACGCCACAGCGTCAGTTGTGCAACGGTATGCTGGAATTTTCTCGCGGTTTCACGGATAACGAACGGAACGTCTTGCGGTTGCTGGACTTCCTCGAATTCACTCGCCAGCAAGCGGCGCAATGCCTGATGCGTGGTCACTGCCTCGCCGTTCTCACGAAAACCCCCTATCCAGTTTTCTTTAGGCGTGAACTCCTCAAGCCAGGTATAAGGTGACGACAGCATCAGTAATCCCCCTGAACGGATCATTGGTGCGATGTCTTTCAGAAAACGCGCCGGTTCACGCAGACGGTCGATCAGATTAGCCGCCAGAACCAGATCATACAGTTCAGCCTGAGGTTTAAGATTGCAGGCATCGCCCTGCACAAAACTGACACGCTCTGTATGTTGTGTCTCTATCCCTGCTTCCGCCAACGACGCCTGACAATAATCGACCAGTTCGCCCTCTTCCGGGATCACATAACGACACGCTTCGCCGCGCGCAAGAGCCAGAGCGACGTCAATAAACCGGGCGGAGTAATCCATGCCCACGACCATATCGAAATGACGCGCGAGTTCAAAACTGGCACGGCCAGTCGCACAACCGATATCCAGCGCCCTGCCTTTCTGACTGGAATTTTTTACTGCGATATCAACCAGTTGTTCGGCGTAGTTAGGGACATTAAAGTGACGCGGACCATACTGGAAATCCAGATACTGAGCGACCAGGCCGTCGGTTTCGTATGGATTCACCGTGACAACTTCCTGATGACTGGACACCACATATCGAAAACCCGCATGCTGGAAGAAGTGACGGCGGAACGCATAACGCGAGGATTTCAGTGCCTCGTTGCCCGTCGAAATCCAGCTGCCGCCCTTGATCATGGAGTGTTTACCATCAAAAGTCGGTGTCGAAAAATCGTCATATAACGGATGAACACGGAAGCCATCAAAACCGCTGATAGGAGTAGACGCCCACTGCCAGACGTTACCTACCACATCATAAAAATTGCCCTGCTGGAAATGATCTACCGGACAGGAAGAGGCCCACCACGCCAGATTGATATTACCCGGCGCGGTTTCCCAGTCAGGCTGATCGCCAGGCACCTGATTACGTAAAATCATCCACTCAGCTTCAGTCGGTAATTGCACAGACTCGCCGGTTTGCGCTGCTTTCCAGCGACAAAAAGCCGCCGCTTCCAGCTGATTAACTTCTGCAGGCCAGTCCCACGGCATTGACACTTCTTCTGTCATGAGGCGTAGTTTCAGTTGCCCGGGTTCACGCGGCGAACCGACCCAAAATGTCGGCATTTCTGCCTGCGCAAAATCACGCCATCCGGCACCTTCTTCGTCCCACCACTGCGCGTCCTGATACCCCCCTGCCTCGATGAAAGTATAAAATTCTGCGTTGCTCACCAGCATTTTACTGGCGCTAAATGCCTGAATTTTATGCTCAGAAGTCCCGTATTCATTGTCCCAGCCGTAGGTATCATCTTGCTTTCCTAGCGTGACAACGTCACCTTTAACCGCCAATGTTTCGTTTTCCGGCACCAGGTTACGGTCATGTTTTGCCAGCGGACAGGCTGGCCAGTGTGCCTGAGGTTTGACCCACTCCACCGGTAACTGACGGATCAGTACGCTGGATGTTTCCAGATGGATACGTTCATGCTCAATCCCCATCAGGATAACCCAGGCAGGACTGTTCCAGCCGACAGGCAAACTCAATGGCATCGTATCGATGATGCCGAGCACTTCTTCCCGAACTTTGTGGCGATATGTGCGTAAATTGGCGACAGATGGCCAGTTATAGTTCTGATCATCGAGATCGTCCCAGCTCATTTCATCCACACCGATCGCCAGCATCGCTTCGATTTGGGAATCAACACGCTTTGGAATTAAACCGGCCGCCATCAGCTTGTTGATATAGAAAGTGGCGGTATGGCCGAAATAGAAAATCAGCGGATGGCGCAGGGAAATCGCTTTGTTGAAATATGCCCGTTCGTCATCCAGACAATCAAACAGGCTCTCGTAGAGTTCCCAGGTCTGAATAAAGTAATCACGTATTTCCTGACGTTTTTGCTCCGCCGTTCCGGTGCTCAATAAAATTGTCTGCGTCGGTTGCGGAAGGCCGTTAGCGTTCTCTGGCTGTGATAGCATCATTAATTCCTCTGTCTTCTGGCAACGCCAAATCAATACTCAAGTGTAGCAGCTGACATCAGCGGCTCTTTTCCGCCGCGTGCTGGCCGGTCTGTAATTCATTTTATTCGTTGATATAAAAGGCACCCAAATTGCGATTAAAAGAGCTTATCTTTCCATATACAGCAGCGATATCTCGGGAACTTGCAGAGATTCGCCTTCAAATTTATGGTGTAAATCGAAGTAATCCGACGCGCTGATTATGCCCTGAATATTGTCAGAAAATGCTTCCAGTGCCTGTTTCATTTGTGGCAGATAGTCGTGGGTATCATAAACACGGTCGATACCCTCCAGCGAATGATTCATGATTTTTCGGGCAACATCGTTCGGCACATTCAGGGAGGACAGTTTGGATCTCGCCGTCCGGCGCAAATCACGGGTGGCAAAAGGCTCAATGCCCAGCCCTCTTTCTGCACGCAGCATACGCCGGATAACCTGAGTGACCGCCCCGCGCGACAGTGGTTTTTGTGCGTCGAACGGAGACGGAACCAGCCATGGGCTGTTTTTCGGGCTGGCCGCAATCAGAGCATTTACGCAAGTCACCATTAAATCGGTTAAAGGCAGGGTGTGGTCGCGTGCGGATTTATTGCGCGTACCCTGCCGCCAGATGCCAATTCGCAGGTGAAACTCTTCTTTTCTGGCACGTACTATTTCATCGGGACGTCGTGCGGTCAGCAAACACAGACGTAACGCCCAGCGGCATTGTTCTGAAACATCCCATAAATCAAGACCATGCCAGAAAACCCAGATCTCAGCATCCGTTAATGCCCGTTCGCGCGGCGGCGTATTTCTTCCCCCGACGTCACGGCGTTTCATTGAACTCAGAGGTGAATGGGAAAGATATCCCTGAGTTTCCGCCCAACCGAAAAACTGCTTACACAGGGCAAATATCCGTTTGGCTTCTGAAATTTTTCCGTCGGCTAACAGCACATTGAATAAACGGTTGAGACGCAAGCGGGTAATTTTATTCAGTGGCACATCGCCTATCACCGGCAGGACATGCTTCATTAAAGACGAAACGGCAATTTCGGGACGGCGGCGGGTCAGGATCAGGGAAAGCCGGATCCAGACATTGATCACCTGACCGACCGTTGCGTTCCCCTCTTCGTCAAAATCGTCCAGCTGTGACAGCGGTGTCGTTTTAATATTCTGAAGATAAGCGAGTACATGCCGGCCGACATTTTCGGTGGCGAAATTTGTTTCACTGGTCGTTCCGGATACCGCGTTACTCATCAGCCCAATTTCACCTGAAAAATCACAGGTCGGTTTTATAACAAGTTAGAGGATCTTAGGCAAAAGGTTTATGACTCCAGACCTATTAAGTCTGGAGTCACAATGACAATCAATGAAGAAAAATAAAGGACTTAACAGAGGGATTTATGGTGTTCTGATTAGGGTAAAAAACCGCAAGACAAAGTGCAACCCGAAGTCCCGACCATACCGAATTCAGGGTGCTCAATGGCTACCTTAAACCTAAAAAGGCCGTTTACTGGTCAACAGTTTCCGGCCCTCTCTTTAACTGACAATGTCGATAATGTACTTACGCGTGAGCCAGCCTGAATGCAGAAACGGACTGGGTCAGAGATAAAACCTGCTCTTCAAGCGAGGCTGCTGCCGCGGCGGACTCCTGCACCAGCGCGGCATTCTGCTGAGTTACGCCGTCGATTTCAGTCACAGCTTGCTCAATCTGGCTTATCCCGCGACTCTGCTCATCGGAAGCAGTAGAGATATGTTCCATCAGGACATCAACCTGCGTCACGGAAGAAATGATTGCCGAGATGGAATCGCCTGTACGTGAGACCTGTTCGGATCCCTCCTTTATATTGGCAACAGATTCTGAAATCAGGCTTTCAATTTCCTTGGCCGCGACCGCGCTGCGCTGAGCCAGGCTGCGCACCTCGCTGGCGACTACCGCAAATCCTCGCCCCTGCTCACCGGCACGCGCTGCTTCAACGGCCGCATTGAGTGCCAGAATGTTTGTCTGGAAAGCAATGCTGTTGATGACGCCAGTGATATCCTCGATTTTCTTAGAGCTGCTGTTAATGCGCCCCATCGTTGCGATCACATCCTGCGCCACCTTTTCACCTGCACGGGCATTTTTAACTGCTTCACGTGTCAGGCCGCTGGCACGGGTGACATTCTCAGTATTTTGTTTCACGGTTGCGCCCAGTTCTTCCATGCTGGCTGCGGTTTCTGTCAGTGCCGCCGCCTGCTGTTCTGTGCGGGAAGCCAAATCAATGTTACCAGCGGAAATCTCCTGCGATGCATGGGCAACGGTATGACTGGTGTCGCGCACCTGCCCGATAATGCGGGTCAGCGACTGTCGCATATGCTCGATGGACTGCATCAGTTCTTCAATTTCGCTGCGCGAACGGGCGTTAACTGGCACAGGAGTATCGAGATATCCTTCAGCAATCTGGCGGCAATGATCGCGGGAATTCAGCAGCGGCGTCAGAACGAAGCGTTTTAGCAAAATCACCACGCCAATAATGATGATCAGGAACAACAGACCAAAGCCGATAGTCAGCGCGATACCGAATTTAAAATTGTCCTGTGCGTCATTATTGAGATTTCTGGCGTACTGTTCGTGCAGCGCCAGCACTTTATCCAGTACGATTTCATACTGGCGGTCGAGTTTTATCACTGTCGGGATCTGTGCTTTAAACCGTGCCTGGTTGCCCGCTTTAGCGGCATCGATCAGCGGCTGGATCCCGTTCTGACGATATTCCAGATAAGTGGCGCGATACGCCTGCGCCAGTTCATCCTCACCCTGCAACTTCGGTGCATTCGTGTAAGCCTGGAATGCGGCATCCGCTTTCGCGATAACGTCATTAACGCCGTCGAGCGCAGCGCCGGTTTGCTGACCATTGCTGTTCTCAATTTCCTTCATGTATTCCATGACGCGAACGCGCGAGGTACGGCTATGATTGATGGGATCAATAACGGACAAGACGACCCGGATTTCTTTGTTGACGTCATCCAGTGAATGATTACTTTGGGTCAGCAACCAGACATTGGACAGCATACTGGTGAAAAAGAGAGCGAAAAGAACCACAAGAACAAGTAAAGAGGACTTTTTAAGCGACATCGATAGATTCTCAAAACGGAGCAAGGATCTGTCTATCGGCATTTTGCTTAAAAGGTTTAATTTCCGCGTCGCCCTATCAGAAATTTAGCAGACGATGGTCGACCCGCCGTCAAATTTTTGGTCTTATTGCATCGCCGCCTTCTGCAGTGCCACGATTCAGCCACTAAACCCGCACAAACTTAAATATGTTTTTTTAACTTTTAGATGAATAAAACCCGCTATGAAATCTCTTATACCGAAACGTGAAAAGCATTTATTCTTAGAGGAAAAATCTTAATGGAATATACAATTAGGTCTCTCAAACACCATGCCCTTTTTGCTTCACACCTACAACACCCATTCTTCCCGTGAATACTCCTACAAACAAACATGAAAATTCTTATAAATTAACCTCTACCTTTAAATGAAAAAACTTTCATGAGAAAAAATAATGTCAGATATTCCCTACATTTTTCACTCTATTAATCCTAAATAATCTCCAGCTTTAAAAATATTTTCCACGACAAAATGAGGCGGGATGCCTTATCCCATGCCACCTGCATGGGCATAAGAAGAAAAATCCTATATATCAATACGATGATCTGTAAGAATTCGCCGACAAAATAGTTACATCTAGTTACACATTATGATTTTCAATGGGATCACTAATGTTTCTAAAATGCGAATGACAGGTACTTATCTGAAAATCTCCTTTCCAGATAAATTCAATACACACTGCGAAATGTTTCGATAAAATATTTTAGCTCGCTTGTGACCCTGAAGTTATTCGCACATTCTGATGCGGTATGGATGCAGTTTTATGGCAGGGTTGCCAGCTTCAATTTATTTGTCAGACACATTGGCAGCGTTTATCACTCCACAGTAAGGGATAGGCATGTCTAATAGTTTTCAGGAAGAAATACCCAAAGCCCGCGTTAATATAAAATTGGATTTGCACACCGGCGGCGCCCAGAAAAAAGTCGAATTACCTTTAAAATTAATGGTAATGGGTGACTACAGCAACGGCAAAGAAGATCGCCCTTTGTCTGAGCGTGAAAAAGTTAACATCAATAAAAATAACTTTAACAGCGTTTTGGCTGATTTCAGCCCTGCGCTGAATCTGACGGTTGAAAACACACTGGCAGGCGATCACAGCGAAGAAAACATTTCTCTGAACTTCAACGAAATGAAAGATTTTGAGCCAGAACAGGTTGCCCGTCAGATCCCACAGCTGCGCGCCATGTTGGCAATGCGCAATCTGCTGCGTGATCTCAAATCGAACCTCCTGGACAACGCGACTTTCCGCAAAGAACTCGAAACCATTCTTAAAGATCCGTCCCTGAGCAATGAGCTACGCAGTGAACTGAATGCTCTGGCTCCCAAGGCATAACGGCCTCCACTTAACGGATTAATGCGAGATAATGCTTATGTCAGTCAATACTGAAAACTCTTCTTCAAGCCAGACTACTGTTCTTGATCGTCCTGAAACGGGCACCGTGTACGCTTCGCTGTTTGATAAAATCAACCTGACGCCGGTGACTTCACTGGGCGACCTGAATGCTTTTCAGGACACCGCTGCCCTGGCCGATGTGACCGCTGACCAACGTGTGACGGCCGCTGTTCAGGTGTTTCTGGAACGTCTGAAGCAATCTGGCCAGACCGTTGAGCGTCTGGATAAAACCCTGCTCGACCATCACATTGCCGAACTGGATAATCAGATCAGCCGTCAGCTGGACGCTGTCATGCATCACCCTGATTTTCAGCGCGTGGAGTCCGGCTGGCGGGGCCTGAAGTTCCTGGTTGACCGCACCGATTTTCGTCAGAACGTCAAAATTGAAGTACTGGACGTTTCCAAAGACGATCTGCGCCAGGATTTCGAAGATTGCCCGGAAATCATTCAGAGCGGCCTGTACCGTCACACCTACATTCAGGAATATGACACACCAGGCGGCGAGCCAATCGGTTCTGTGATTTCCAACTACGAGTTTGACGCGTCGGCACAAGATATCGCGCTGCTGCGTAACATCTCGAAAGTCTCCGCTGCGGCGCACATGCCGTTCGTCGGTGCTGTTGGTCCTAAATTCTTCCTGAAAGATTCCATGGAAGAAGTGGCCGCGATTAAAGATATCGGCAACTACTTTGACCGTGCCGAATACATCAAGTGGAAATCCTTCCGTGATTCCGACGATTCCCGCTATATCGGTCTGACCATGCCACGCGTGCTGGGACGTCTGCCGTATGGCCCGGACACCGTACCGGTTCGCAGTTTCAACTATGTTGAAGAAGTGAAAGGCCCGGACCACGAAAAATATCTGTGGACCAACGCGGCGTTCGCTTTTGCTGCCAACATGGTGAAAAGCTTCATCAAAAACGGCTGGTGCGTCCAAATTCGTGGCCCGCAGGCTGGCGGTGCAGTGACTGATCTGCCAATCCACCTGTATGACCTCGGTACCGGCAATCAGGTGAAAATCCCGTCAGAAGTGATGATCCCTGAAACCCGCGAGTTTGAGTTTGCCAATCTGGGCTTCATCCCGCTGTCTTATTACAAAAACCGCGATTACTCGTGCTTCTTCTCTGCGAACTCCGCGCAGAAACCGGCGCTGTACGACACTGCTGATGCCACCGCAAACAGCCGCATCAATGCGCGTCTGCCGTACATCTTCCTGCTGTCGCGTATTGCGCATTATCTGAAGCTGATTCAGCGTGAAAACATCGGTACTACCAAAGACCGCCGTTTACTGGAACTGGAACTGAACACATGGATCCGCACGCTGGTCACTGAAATGACCGATCCGGGCGACGACCTGCAGGCTTCTCACCCGCTGCGTGACGCCAAAGTGACCGTAGAGGATATCGAAGACAACCCGGGCTTCTTCCGCGTGAAACTGTACGCCGTGCCGCACTTCCAGGTCGAAGGTATGGACGTGAATCTGTCATTGGTTTCTCAGATGCCGAAGGCTAAGGCATAAACGGAGAAACGATGAAAATTTATCGCCCGTTATGGAGCGACGGGGCCTTTTTGGCCCCGCAACAGTTCCAACAGCAAGCCCGTTGGGATTCCTTTGTTGCAGATACGGTCGCGCACATGGGGCTGGCTCATCCGTGGGGAGTTATTGAAGCCGCGTTTGACAACGGCTCGCTGGCGCTGTCTCGCCTGAATGCTCTCCGTCTGGCGGTTCGTTTTCCAGACGGAACACTGGTTGATACTGAACTGGCGGACAATCTTCCGCCAGCCTGTGATTTGTCGGCAATTGCTGACCGTGACCAGGTAGAGGTAGTGCTGGCGTTACCTTTGCTCTCCGCTAACGGTGGCAACCTCGATGATGGTCAGGACAGTGAGCGCCCGCGCCGCTGGCAACAGGAATGGGTGACAGTGCAGGAATTGTCCGGGCACGAACGGACAGAACTGGCTATTCAGCGTCATGCGGTCACGCTGCGTTTTGCCCATCAGGAAAACAGCGCGTATCTGACCTGCCCTGTCGTACGACTGGTGCGTAATGCGCAGGGTCAGTGGATGCAGGATGTTGATTTCATACCGCCAATGCTGTCGTTGTCGTCCAGCCAGGCAGTGCTGACAGAACTCGGTGATTTAATCCATCGGTTGCAGGCACGCCGCCGCCGTCTGATGGCGATGCGCCGTGAAAGCAATGAACGGATGGCTGATTTTGCAGTCGCCGATGTGTCGCTGTTCTGGCTGCTGAATGCGCTCAATAGTGCGGAACCGGTATTGATGGAACTTTATCAGACCCCGGCCCGTCATCCGGAACTGTTCTATCGTGAGCTCGTCCGTCTTGCCGGGAGTCTGCTGACGTTCTCACTGGAGCATAAAGCTGAGGATATTCCGCTATATCAGCATGACGCACCCGAAAAGGTATTCCCGCCGCTGTTCACACTTTTGGATGCCCTGCTCGAGGCCAGCCTGCCATCGCGTATGGTCGCGATTGAACTGACGCATGAAGGCCAGTTCTGGACCGGTTCCCTGCATGATCCCCGTTTGCGTGAAGGTGCTGATTTCTATCTGTCTGTACGCTCTTCGATTCCTAACCACCTGCTGCAGTCACAGTTCCCGCTGCTTTGTAAAGCAGGCAGTTTCGAGGATGTTTCTGATGTCGTGAACGTGGCGCTGAACGGTGTGGTAATGAAGGCACTGTCTCATGTCCCGGCCGCCATCCCGCTACGTCTTGAGAATCAGTATTTTGCCCTGGATCTGAACAGCCCGGCGGCCCTGACCATGCTGGACGCAGGAAACTGTGCGTTCTACACCCCCGGCTCGCTGGGTGAAATCAAACTTGAACTGTTTGCGGTGCTGCGCTCATGAGCAAAATAAATACGTCGGTCATTGATGAAGTCTTTTATCCCTGCTGGCTGATGGTCAGTCAGTTGCGTAACGGACAGGAAATAGATAACGGAGAAGCCCTCTACCACCGTGCCTGTGAATGGATTGAAAGCGCGCGTGAGTCCCTGACTCGCGCCGGTTTTAGCGAAGCCAGCTGCGACCACATGCTGTATACCCAGTGCGCATTGCTGGATGAAAGCGTGCTGAATCGCCAGAAGCAGGACAGTGGTTATACCAAGTGGATTAAAGACCCGCTTCAGGCTCGCTATTTCAATACCCTGAATGCGGGTGAGGAATTGTGGGAGCGCATCCGTAAGGTACTACAGGAACCGGCACCAGATGTCGCAGTGCTGACCTGTTTTTATCGCGCACTGACGCTCGGTTTCCTGGGACGTTATCGTGAACAAGGGGATGAGCGCAGGGAAGACGTCGTGCGCAAACTTAATCAGTTGGTTCCACCTTTCGCCTCGGCTCAGGAAATGCCCATCGTTTCACGTTCATTACGCCTGCGTTCCGGACGTAAAACCTACTGGTTCTCGTGGGTTGCGGGCATCGTGTTACTGATTGCCCTGTGGTTTGTGCTGAACACACAACTGACGCACATGGTCTCTCAGCTCACAGGAAACCACTGACGGATGCGCGGATTAACGCAATTAATACTGCTGCTTCTGGCTGCCTGCTTGTCGCTGTGGCTCATTCTGGGTTTCTGGCCGCTGGGCACGGGCAGCCGTGTGGCACTTAGCCTGCTGGTGGTTATCCTCAGCGGCGCTGTAGGTTATTTGCAGTGGCGTAAACATCATCGCGAAGTTAGTGCTCACGCACTCATTACCGGTGCAGCCCTTCCTCCTGAAGATTTTCAGGGCGCTGTGGTACTGGTCTGTGGCGACAGTGCAGCGCTGTTTTCCACATCCGTTCCTGTACGTGAAACACGTCAGGGCTGGTATCTGCCGGTCGCATTACCAGAACATCTGCCGTTGCTGGCACAACATCTGGCGGCTGAACGCCCGGCGTTGATCGCCCAGATTTCCGTTCTGCTGGCAGTTGTGCCGGAGCAACATCAGGACAAGGACGATTTCACACAAAAACTGCATGTCTGGCACCGGGCCATCGTGCAATGCAAAAGCTGGCTGGCGGGTGTTCCTCCGGTCTGGATCAGCACCTGGCTCTCGCCGCCAGTGGTATCAGCTCAGCAACCAGAACGCTGGTTCACCATCACACCCGGGCATAAAGACGTTCAGGTTCAGGAAGCCGGTTCAGGCGTTATGCCGCTCGTGGAATGGGGTCAGCAATCAGATGCACGAAACGGTCAGGAAAGATTAAGCACTGTCTTCTGGATGGAAAGCCTGTTGCCCTGGCTTGAAACTCACGTCAGCAGCATCCTTATACAGCGTCAAGGCGATGTTCCTGCCCTGACACCTTGTGTTTGGGGAGCCTGTTTTACACCTGTAACCGGCATCCCGGACAATCTGTGGCAGGTTCATATTGGCAGTATTACCACGCTGACACCTGACGTTCACAATGTGCAGGAATGCCTGCCATTGCCAGAAATACTGCTGCCTTATCTGCCACGCCGCCACGGGGTTTCCCGCCTGATGCAGGCCTGGCTGACCGCAGGTCTGTTGTGCGGAGTTTTCCTGCTTTTCGCCCTGCTTGCATCATTTGTGAATAACCAGCGGCTGGTGCAAAGCGTGGGCGATCACCTCGCCGTGTATAACCGCCTCAGCGGCACGCCCCCGTCACCTAAAACAATCGCTCAGCAGCAACTTCGTGCGGACGCCAGCTTACTGGATGAATGGTTACGCGGCGGCGCGCCGATGCGTATGTCACTGGGCTTGTATCAGGGAATGCGATTGATTGCCCCGCTCGAAGCCGCGATTAACAGCTGGACTCCCCCTCCGCCGCCACCGCCAGTGATTACGCAAATTGTTCAGGGGCCGAAAACCATCCGTTTAGACTCCTTGTCCCTGTTTGATGTGGGTAAATACGAGCTCAAAACCGGTTCCACCAAAGTGCTGATCAACGCACTGGTCGGGATTAAAGCCAAACCAGGCTGGCTGATCGTGGTCGCGGGTCATACCGATATCACCGGGGATGAAAAATCCAATCAGGTTCTGTCACTGCGACGCGCAGAGTCAGTACGTGACTGGATGCGTGACACCGGAGACGTACCGGAAAGCTGTTTTGCGGTTCAGGGCTACGGCCAAAGCCGTCCTATTGCAACAAACGATACGCCGGAAGGCCGTGCAGCTAACCGTCGTGTTGAAATCAGTCTGGTGCCGCAGGCCGACGCCTGTAAAGCAACAGCAACCCCAAATTCATCAAATGATTGATGAATGCTTAACCTAGAAATGGAGAACTACCCATGGCAATTCCTGTTTATCTGTGGCTGAAAGACGACGGCGGCGCGGACATTAAAGGCTCCGTAGACGTAAAAGATCGCGAAGGCAGTATCGAAGTCGTTGCGCAGGAACACAACCTGTACATCCCGACCGATAACAACACCGGCAAACTGACGGGTACTCGTATTCATACCCCGTTCCTGTTTACCAAAGAAATCGATTCCTCCAGCCCGTACTTGTACAAAGCGGTGACCACCGGTCAGACCCTGAAATCCGCTGAGTTCAAATGGTATCGCATCAACGACGCGGGCCAGGAAGTGGAATATTTCAACACCAAACTGGAAAACGTCAAACTGGTGAAAGTTAATCCAGAAATGTACGACATCAAAGATCAATCCAAAGAGAAACACAACCATCTCGAGCGCATTGAACTGCGTTACGAAAAAATCACCTGGACTTACAAAGACGGCAACATCATTCATTCCGATTCCTGGAACGAACGTACTACCGCGTAACACCTTTCAGCAGACGGTTCGCCGTCTGCTGATTTTGTTGTTTCCAAAACTGCCCTGACCGCCGGACGGTTTCGTAAACATCAAACAATACGGACATCGACCTTATGGGCCTGAGTTTCCCTCGTGGAAAAGGCTAAGGGCGGTAGCGTACCCAAAAAAGGAATTCAGCATGGAACAGCAGTCAGCCGTCTTACTTCGTCGCCTCAATCCGTATTGCGCTAAAGCGCTGGAAGCCGCCGCGACCTTGTGTCAGACACGCGCACACGCAGAAATCACCGTTGAGCACTGGTTGCTGAAATTGCTGGAGCTTGGCGAAGGTGACCTTACCGTGCTGGCCCGCCGCTACGAATGGGATATGGACGCATTGTGGCAAAGTCTGCTCCAGCATCTTGATGCCCTGCCGCGCACGGTTCACACCCGTCCGCAGCTGTCCGGTGAGTTACAATCGCTGATGAAATCCGCCTGGCTGGCGGCGTCCCTGCAGGACGATAACGAGAACGTGCGCAGCGTAAACCTGCTGGAAGCGCTGATCGCCAAACCTAAATTGCTGCATTGTGAAGGCTTGTGGCCACTGTTCAGCCTGAGCGAAGAACACATCCGCCGCCTGAAACCGATGCTGGATGCCATTTCGGAAGAGCGCCCAGAGTTACAACAGCAGGAAGGTCTGAACCGCACACCTTCCACGCTTTCTGATAATCCGGCCAGCCCGCAATTGGACTCGCATGCAGGCAGCCAGTCTTTAAGTGAAGCGTTACAGGCCGCGTTGGATAAATTCACGCTGGATGTCACCGCTAAAGCGAAAGCCGGACAAATTGATCCGGTGTTTAGCCGCGATAATGAGATCCGCCAGATGGTGGATATTCTCTCCCGCCGTCGCAAAAACAACCCGATTTTAGTCGGTGAGCCGGGTGTCGGTAAAACAGCACTGGTGGAAGGTCTGGCGCTGCGCATCAGCGAAGGCAACGTGCCGGACAGCCTGAAAACGGTCAGCCTGCGTACCTTAGATCTCGGACTGTTACAGGCCGGAGCCGGTGTGAAAGGCGAGTTCGAACAACGCCTGAAAAACGTCATTGACGCCGTTCAGCAGTCGCCTACGCCGGTTCTGCTGTTTATCGATGAAGCGCACACCATTATTGGTGCCGGTAATCAGGCCGGTGGCGCCGACGCCGCTAACCTGCTCAAGCCCGCGCTCGCCCGTGGCGAATTGCGTACCATCGCCGCGACCACCTGGGCTGAGTACAAACAGTATTTTGAGCGTGACGCCGCCCTTGAGCGCCGTTTCCAGATAGTGAAAGTTGATGAGCCGGATGACGAGATGGCCAGTCTGATGCTGCGCGGCCTGAAATCCCGCTACGCGCAGCACCACGGCGTGCACATCACCGATGAAGCGGTCAAAGCCGCCGTCAGCCTTTCCCGCCGCTACATCACCGGTCGCCAGCTGCCGGACAAAGCCGTTGACCTGCTTGATACCGCGTCCGCCCGTGTACGCATGAGCCTTGATACCTTGCCGGAAGAACTGACCCGCCTTAAAGCGCAGCTCAGTGCGCTGGAGATGGAAGAACAAGCATTACTGGAAGATATCGCTCTCGGCAGCCAGACCCATGGCGAGCGTCTGGAAAAAATAGGCCAGCTGGACAGCGAACTAAATACACAGCTTTCCGCACTCGAAACTCAGTACGAAGCCGAAAAAGACCTGACACAGCAGCTGCTGGAAGTGCGTCAGGACATCAGCCGTCAGGGAGATATTCATGCGCTGCAATCCCAGCTGGCTAAGTTACAGGGTAACGCCCCGCTGCTGTCTCTTGACGTGGATGTGCGCACTGTCGCCACCGTCATTGCCGACTGGACCGGCGTGCCCCTGACCAGCCTGCTGAAAGACGAACAGACTGACCTGTTGCAGCTGGAAAACCATCTGGGCAAACGTGTCGTCGGGCAGGACCATGCGCTGACGGATATGGCACAACGCCTGCGCGCCGCCAAAACCGGTCTGACTTCCGAGAACGGCCCGCTGGGTGTATTCCTGCTGGTCGGCCCGAGCGGCGTGGGTAAAACCGAGACGGCTCTGGCGCTGGCCGATTCTCTGTTTGGTGGCGAAAAATCACTGATTACCATCAACCTCAGCGAATACCAGGAAGCGCATACCGTTTCGCAGCTGAAAGGCTCGCCTCCGGGCTACGTCGGCTACGGTCAGGGCGGTATTCTCACCGAAGCCGTGCGTAAACGTCCGTACAGCGTCGTTCTGCTCGATGAAGTGGAAAAAGCTCACCGTGATGTTATCAACCTGTTCTATCAGGTGTTTGACCGTGGCTTTATGCGCGACGGCGAAGGCCGCGAAATCGACTTCCGTAACACCGTGATCCTGATGACTGCCAATCTCGGCAGCGACCACATCATGCAGTTGCTGGATGAGCAACCGGAAGCCACCGACGGCGAGTTACAGGAAATGCTGCGCCCTATCCTGCGTGATCACTTCCAGCCCGCGCTGCTCGCCCGTTTCCAGACGCTGATTTATAAACCGCTGAACGCCGTGGCGCTGCGCACCATCGTTGAGATGAAACTGGCACAAGTCGCCAAACGCCTGAACAAACATTACGGCCTGCGCTGCACCATCGAAGAAAGCCTGTTCGACACGCTGGTCGCCGCCTGCCTGCTGCCGGACACCGGCGCGCGCAACATCGACAGCCTGCTCAATCAGCAGATACTGCCGGTACTGAGCCAGCAACTGCTACAGCGCATGGCTGGACAACAGCGTACAACTTCGCTGGCATTAGGTTGGGATGAAGAAGAAGGGATCGCGCTGGAGTTTGGGGGTTAGTGGTTCAACATTACCTGACTATAAATTTGGCTACCCGCTGAAAGTGCGGGGAAGGTACCCAATGCTAATAGTTTATTTCCCAGGGGCATTACATCAATGGATACAGTTGAACAACTTAACGGTACTTATTTTTTTGATGGATTAAATAACCTGACAGCCTATGAATTGTTGTTTTGGATATTGGTGGATGAAACTGAAAATCAATTGGGGATTAAGGATATCATTGGCGTGGCCTCTGTGATCCTGGGTAATAATAGTGTCGACGTGCCAGGAAAACCCATTACAGCAACAAAAGGGACGTCGCATGCATCGCTTTTTTTCCGTAAACACCTCAGCTATAAATTCCAAAAACGCATTCTGCCTACACTGACAAAAAAATCCTTTTCAATAAGAGGGGTAAAGATATTTTGGGTTAATAATCTGGGTGCATTTGCAGGGAGAGCAGTTCCCGTTTTAGGCTGGATCATACTGGCAACTGATGTAGCAACGATAAGCTTCAAAACCGTCAGCAAATATAACACCATCGCGCGACCGGAGGATAAAATCTGGTGAATATGACAATTGAAGACAGAGTCAGAGAATTCGTCAAAGCCGACCTGCCGCTGGTTACTAGCCTGTTTATGAAGAAAATTGTCCCTGACGATGACTTCCCGTTACAGAATCTACATGAGGCAGATGATGTTGCCGAGATGGCAGGTAATTTTTTTTCATATTTTAATGTTCAACCTGCCGGCTTTTCTCTAAATAACTATTACCCATGGAAAGTAAAGTCCGTTTTTTCACGAAATGAAATTAATAAAAATAAAATGCCATTAACGATCAGGATGTTTATTGAATCAGCAAAAGCTGGATATTGGTTATATGATTGAAAAAACGAATTAAATAATCATTTCCCTCTTCAAATAAACCTGTCAGCCGTTAATTAGCTATGGTGTATGCAACCCCATGGAATGCAGGTTGTTACCACGGAGTAAGCCCATGAGTCTTCTTGATACGCTTCAAAACACACTTACAGCAATCACTGAAACGACCCTGAATCGTTACCGTCTTAATATTCCTTCCTGTCAGTCTCCTCTGGATGTAGAAGATTTTGTAGGAACGGAAGCGATAAGTGAGTTGTATTGCTACACCATCCACTTCACCAGTACCGACAAGGATATTGATGCGAACCAACTGCTGCGAAAACCAGCCAGTTTGACGATGGGCACGGGTATTCTCCAAAGCCTGTCAGAGCAGAAGGTGGTGCATGGTGTAGTAACAACTTTTGAACGGCTCAGCGGTTCAGAAGACCAGACCGTATACCAGATAACGCTATCCCCTTTCCTGGCACTGCTGCAAAACCAATTCCGTACCCACCGCTTCTTTGTCAATAAATCGGTACCTGAAGTGGTGGAACAGATACTTCAGGAACATGGCCTCAAGGACTGGGAATACGAGTTCGCTTTAAAGCAAACCTACCTAAAACGTGAACAGATAAACCAGTATCAGGAAAACGACCTGGCGTTTATAGAGCGGTTGCTCTCAGAGCTGGGAATATTTTATTTCTTCACCCTGCAGCCGGATACCCAGACCGAAGTAGTGCATTTTGCTGATAAGCAGAGTGCGTATGAATTTGGGAAGACTCTGCCATTAAACAGCCCGTCCGGAATGAGTGACAGTGGTGCAGAGTCAGTTTGGGGAGTCAGTGTTCAGCACAATGTGGCACAAGCAAGTGTTACCGCCAAAGACTACAACCACCGTGAAGCCCAGAAGGTTCTTCAGTCCGCCAGAGCGGATATCACCCGAAGTGATGGCGAAGGTGTCACCTATGGAGATGTCTATCACTACAAGCCACGCCATCTGGATACCGGCGACAAAACCGACCCGGCAGCAGAAACTGCCAACTTTCTGGCGCGCCTTGACCATGAACGTTTTCTTTCGTCACAGACTCTCATTATCGGCTCAGCTAATGATGCCACCCTCAGCCCAGGGCAACAGCTGACAATAACTGAAACCGTCATCATCCCGACACTTCCCACAGTAATACACAACGGTATCGTCATCACGTCGACCTTCTTCAGTGCCAGCCGTAAGGATGCGTTAGTCGTAAATTGGATGGCCATCCCCTACAGCGAAACCTTTTGCTGGCGTCCGGCATTACTTCCGCGCCCAAAAGTCAGCGGCACCATGATGGCACGCGTCACCAGCGCGAAATCAAACGATATCTACGCCTGGCAGGATGCTACGGGGTTATACCGTGTCAAATTCGATGCTGACCAGGATGATAAAGTGCAAGGACAGGAAAGCATGCCCGTCCGTCTTGCCAAACCTTATGGCGGCGATGTGTACGGTATCCACTTCCCACTGATCCAGGGCACGGAAGTGGCGATAGCCTTCCACGACGGTGACCCGGACCGCCCCTATATCGCCCACGCCCTGCACGACTCACGTCATGTCGATCATGTGACGGAAGCCAATAATAGCCGCAACGTTATCCGCACCCCGGCGAATAACAAGCTGCGTATGGAAGATAAACGTGGCGAAGAGCATATAAAACTCAGTACGGAATACGGCGGCAAAACCCAGCTGAACCTTGGGCATAACGTCGATGCTAACAAAGCACAGCGCGGTGAAGGGTTTGAGCTGAGAACGGATAAATGGGGTGCGATACGCGGCGGTAAGGGTATATTTATCACGGCGGAACAGGCCGGTGTCAGTAATCAGATGCTGGATATGGACGCTGCCATTGCACAACTTGAAAATGCCCTGTCGCTGGCGAAAAGTATGTCAAAGGCCGCCGCAATAGCGAAGACCGAGCAAGCCGAAAATGGCAGTCAGGAGACACTGAATAAATCGCTGGAACAACTTACGGCGCCAGGGATCCTCATGCATGCTCCTGAAGGGGTGGGTATTGTCAGCCCAAAAGCGGTGCGACTAGCTTCAGGCAGTGAAAGTGTCGGAGTCATGTCAGGTGATAATACCGATATCAGTGCCGGCAAAAACTTTACGGTAGCAGCAGGAGAAACCGTTAGTCTGTTTGCTCAATCACAAGGGATGAAACTGATTGCAGGTCAAGGAAAAATGGATATCCAGGCACAAGGGGATGCGCTGTCAGCGTTGGCTAAAACTAATGTCGATATTACCAGCGTAGAAGGTACTGTCACTGTGGCAGCTGCAAAGGAGTTGATACTGACATGTGGTGGTGCATATATAAAATTCAGTGGTGGGAACATTGAACTGGGAGCTCCAAATAATATTCTTTTGAAAACAACGAATGTACAAAAGATGGGAGCAGCAAGTCTCAATAAACCGTTACCGCAATTGCCAGCAGCATACAGTGGGAAATTTACCGCAATATCAGATACAGGTACCCCATTAGCTATGCAAAATTATCTAATAACTCTCGCCAGTGGCCAGCAAGTCTTTGGTAGTACAAACGCCAGTGGTGAAACAATTCCTGTCAGCTCTACACAGGCGGGTGAAGATTTTGGAATAGAAATTCTAGCCGATGATTTCTGGTACGACAGCGCAATGGTCGTCGAACGGGCACATTATACTAATATTGAAGATGCATCTCATCATGGCCAAGATTGCCAATGTGACGATTGTGAGGGTTGTGAAAATGATTAATAAAGTTAGATATACCGGCGTATGCTCCCTGCTTGTTTTAGTTTCGTTAAACAGTTTTGCAGATAATAGTTGGGCAAGTCGTGAGGCACATATGCAATGTGGCCCTGCATTGATTAAGATAAGTGCCGAATGTAAAAACGCCCCTAACGACTCAACAATTAATACATGCAAAAATTACAACATTTATATAACCAAAGATAATAAAATCACTTCATATAAGTTACCCTACATGCCAGAGAGTCAAAGAAAATCACTGATAAAGCAAGGGTATGAATTTAACGAGGTAGTTAAAGCCGGTGATTGGGCCTCTCAAACAATGAGCTGTTTTGATAATCAATATATTATAATTGGTTATACAACAGGGATAACTGAAGATGATGAAGTCGATTCATCATTAGCATCCACTGTACAGGCCCCATTTTTTAATCTAAATGGAGACTTTATCACTGGAAATATAGAAAACTCTTTAAGACTAAAAGTCCGAAAGCATTCCGCTGGAGATGTATATGCAAACTTCTTGAATAAATCCAATTGAGAAATAAATATGAATCTATATGAATGTTTACATGCTAAAAAAGGTTATGCATACAAATCAGATCAAGTAGTAAGTGACTCACTAATAAATACCTACCCTAACATAGATACCACTCGCAAGCTCAGGGGGAATAGCAGGGTAACTGGTGATGTAGATATAAATATTCAAAATAACATCATTGACATGCTAGTCAGTATTTCTGCGAGGTACTTACTTAATTATAAAGAAGTTGCATATATATTACTGACTGCTAAAGTTGAATCAGGATTCAATCCAGATGCGGCAGCTGGTACAACTACAGCAGGTGGTCTTGCTCAAGGAACCGTAGGTTTTATAAATGATGCAAAAAATAACTCGAAAGAAATACTTGGCTTTACACTTGACCTCAATGGGGAGAGCATTTTTGATGCAGAGAAAGGGTGTTATGCGCTAGTTTATTCCTTTCTACTTAATAAAAAAAAGGTATCAACACATTACTCTACGAGTCAACTTGATTATTGGATGTGGTTATATTTACTACACCATGATGGTGCATACAGCCTCGGCAAGTATATTGATGGAAAACATAAAATATCAAAGGATGGGAGGAAGTGGGCTGATTATATTATTGAGAAATTACCTTTGGTGGAAGGCTTGCTGAAATCCAACCCGGTCAGCACCTCATTCAAACTATCAACTGGCGATGATACTCCCATTGCAAACAAAGAGTATGTAGCAACTATCTCTTTGGCCCAGAATACATCTTGTCCAAGTATTGTTTCCACTATGAATAACCCATTAATATTCTTTCAAGGGAAAACAGATGGTGAAGGAAAGACTGAAGCGATTAAAGCACTTGCCGGCGCTGAAATAGTCTTTACTATTTTGAAAGATAACTATAAGAAGTTAGCTATGTCTGGAAGTGCTGACTCATCACATCAGCCGAAGACAGAGAAAAGCAAAAAACAGAAACCCAAGCTTTCAGAAGTAGGGCCAAGTAGTGGTACGACATATACAGTGAAATCAGGTGACACGCTATCTGCAATTTCAAAAATGCACAGCACTACCATTAATGACTTAGTTAAACTAAATGGCTTACCTAATGCTAACGTACTTCATATCGGGCAAGTCTTGAAGTTATCAACGCAAAAAAATAATGACACTGAAAGCCAACTCAGCATTAATTATATCAGTCGCTACATCCCTAAAGAAGTAAAGCAGGCTATAATTAAACATCTTGGAATTGATAATGGCAACGCACATGCAGCTATATCTTATTCAAGGAGTCATATTGCTCTTCCTTCAGGGAGTATTTCAGCAGATATTGATAAAAATAAAAATGTAGTGCATATCAAGACAACAACAAAGCCTGAAGCAGTTAAGAAAAAACAACAGCCTCCTGAAAAACATAAAACTGATGATAAAGGAACAGCCAAACCAACAACCGTGAAAGATGACTTTGAACCCGTCCTTATTTTTGTTAAAGGACAAGCAGATGAAAAGAGAGTTAGTGACAAATCTAAAAACATCCTAAAGAGTCTAGCAAAAGAGTCAGGCGCTCACATTCTTTACATAACAAGTACTTTAAGAACTCCTGAAGAACAAGCACAAGCAATGTATACAAATATCCGCACCAGAGGAGTGGAGTCCCAACATTACTATGCTAAAAATGGTCGCATGGTTGTAGATGCAGGCGTTGCTGCTGGTATTGAGGATAAAGATGCCGCATTGGATGCCATGATAAAAAAAATAAAAAACCTCCAAGATATGAATGAAATAGTGTCACGACACTGTGTTAGTGAGGATATGTACTCAAAAAAAAATGTAATGGATATTAGTAAAACCAGATTGGGTTCACTCGGGAGAACTCTCGATAAAGTCATAAAGGAACACATAAAGAAAAACAAAGAATTAAAATACATTAGCCCATACGGTCACGCTGGAGAACCAGCTATTCACATAGAGATTGAACAATGAAAAAAATAACAATTATCGTCCTGGCGTCATTAGGATTTCCATATTATGCAAACGCTGAGAAACCGAGCGACGGCCTTTATTACTCATATTGGAATTACAAGTCAGATGGAAAAATAAAGGAGTATTCCGTACTAAAAAACAAACCAGAGAAAGTAAGCAATAAATATATTTTATCAAAACCAGGAAAGTATGGCGGAGATGACGAGATATATATAGACATAAAAAATGGAGCACCTACGCTATACTATTCACATGCTAATAATGAAAGCCAAAGCATTACACGTGGATGGGCCGACGCTCGTTTTGTGGATAATGAAATTATTATTTCAGCAAGCACTATAATCACAACATCTATAAAGGACGACATGAAAATCAGTAAGGATAATTTTGTAGGAGACCAGTTTCCTGGAAAAAAAATCCCTTTAGAAAGGAATGAAATAGTTCCATTTGAAACGATAAACAGTAATTCCTTTAAAGTTGATTGTAATAAATACCTGGATATAAATAACTATAGGGGTGGTGATATACCTGACTATAATGAGAGTATATCTGGCGACAAAAATCTACGCCAAAGTTACGGCGGGACTGTTTTTATAAATGGAGAGCAATTATGCGCTTTATTTCTGGATGACGATATTGCACCAGAAATTAAAAATGGTTGGATTTCATTCAAGAAAATAAACTAAATATCTTCGATATAAGCAAAAACTTCTCAACAAAAAGTAGCATTAGAAAATCTTTTGACAAAGCATTGACGGATTATGCTAAAAACAATGATGAATTAAAATACATAAGCCCATTTTTACACAGTGGTGAACCAGCATTCCACGTGGAGATTGAACAGTGAAATTCCTATTTATTACTTTGGCTTTTTTCTTCTCTTATGGTTGTAATGCTCAGACTCTACATTTTGAAGATGGTCTTTATCATGCCGATTGGGTATATGGCGAGACTGACAATTACAAAACAAGTTCATTAATTTCAAGCAAACCAGATAAAATAGGAAGTAGCTATTACTTCTTAAACAAGACCAATGACGAATCCAACGATGAAATATACATGTCAGTTGTAAGTGGAGATGTGTTATTTTTCTATAAACATGACGAAATAGAAGGTGGACCTTCTATTGGATGAGCTAATACAACATTAAGTGATAACAAACTGGCCATTGACTCACTCACAGTGAAAAATTCCCATGATGGTACAGATGGTGATACTGATAAAAATATAAAATATAAAATATAAAATAGGCGTTAAATTCACTGGAAACAACCGACCAACAAAAGAGAAAGAAATCATTCCATTACTACAACTAGCCCCTGACAAATTTAAAGTAGACTGCGCATCTTATTTTAATGAAAATATGAAAGCAAACAATTCAAAACCGCCTAAAGATGACCCAATGAAAGATTACAGCAAGAAAGTCATGATTAATAACAATGGATTGTGTAATTTAATCTTGAGTAACAAAAAAGACGAAAAAATAGAAAATGGCTGGATTTTATTCAAAAAAATAGAATGAATATAGAATTCCGCCCATAAATCGCCGTTGTTATTTTCCCCTCCCACCTTTCTAGATATTTTCAAGGTTCAATTTATGCCCAAAGGCTTCGTACTTCTCGGCGATAAAACCACCCACGGTGGTTCAGTGATATCAGCCTCATCAACCATGGTTGTTAATGGCAAAAAAGTCGCGCTGGTTGGCGATCAGATCAGTTGCCCGGTACAGGGTCATGGCACCAATCAAATCGTTGAAGGTTCACCAGAATGGTCTTCTGACGGTAAAGCCGTGGTGGTCGATGGCTGCCGTTGTCAGTGCGGCTGCCAGGTCATCTCCGGCGCACCGGATTGTGTAATAGGATAAATCATGGGCTGGGAACGTCAAAAACCCTTTACCACTGAACAACCTTCGCCGCCCTCTTCCGGTGGCTGGTTAATCAGCGGTGTGCTGGCAGTGATTGCCGGTGTGTTGTTATTCGTGTTACATGCGTCAGGGACGCTGAGTGTCCTGAAAGTCATCAATATCTGGTTATTTGCTCTGTTACCCGTTGTGCTCTGGATCCTGATTTTCAGCACCTGTGGTTATCTTTATGGCCGCAAAATGGAGCGTTTCCAGTTCTTCCAGCGCGAAGCTGAACACGCCCAGCAACAATGGACAGCCTGGGCAGAACGTTACATCGCAATTTCTGCGAGTTGCGTCATGCTGCCGGACAGTATTTCTGCAGCCTTGTTACAACAAAGCTTGAGAGGACTCACTCAGCAGCAGGGGCTGGTACGTCGGATTGATCATCTGAAAGGCAATCAGGCGGTGATGAATGCATTGCTGCAGGGCATTCAGGGTGCCTTGCAAAATCTACCAGCGGAATTAGCACTTCAGGTCACGGTATTAACCGATGAACCTGAATCTGGCAGGCAAAAATTATACGCCCTGTTTGATGAGTGCTGGCAGGTGCATGCGCCTGCAAACCTGCGACCCTCATCGCTGAACATCACCGACCGACTGCCTTTCCAGTTTCTTGATGAAAGGCTCGGCCAGCCTGAATCTACGGTCCAGCTGATTTTGGTGATGCAAATGAACGGGGATACCCGTTATTCGGACGGCCTGGCTGCGTTGCTGTTCACCACTGATGATGTCGCGAAAAAGCATACTTTGCACCACCCCGTCAGGGTGCTGCGTCCTATGCCACTTGATGTCAGTGATCTCAGCGAAGAACTGACGTTACTCCTTACGACACAAACTCAGGCTTGCCAGACCATTAGCGTCCTTGGCGATCACCAGAAATGGACGGAATCCTCTGCCACGCTTATCAGCACAGGCAATGCGCTGGGCACCCGGTGGCAGGCAGAAAACATTCTGACAATCGAAACATATTGCGGCATTCAGGGGCCTTTCTCGCCGTGGTTTACCCTCGCACTGGGGGCTGATTTTGTTCACATCGGACAACAATCATGGTTAGCGCTTTCCACAACAGGAGCAGAAAATTTTGTTTACACCATCACATCAGGGAGTGGGGATGAGCGTATTAAGTAGGCTCTGGCGCATCGGGGGCCTGACGGTTCTGCTACTGGCGGTGCTCAGCCTCATCGGATGGGCTATCTGGCAACACGGTGAAATGATAGGCCTCGACACGACCGCTAAAAAAGTCATGGTATTCCTTCTGGTCTGCGTGCTGGGAATAGCGCTGCGCTTTGGCCCCGCGCTGTTGCGTCTGGTACGCCAGGTCATGCACCGCAAAGAAGAAAAGCAGCAGAACATTCTGCCGGGAAGTGAACCACGTCTGGAACAAACGCCACCGCGCCACGTCACGATTGCCGAACTCCGCGAAGCCCTGCGCCAGACCTACGGTCGCTTCTGGCCACGCAAAGTGCGCATTCTGCTGCTCACCGGCAGCGCTGCTGATGTTGAGCAACTGACGCCCGGCCTCACTTCCCAATACTGGCAGGAAGACGCGGGGACCGTGTTGTTGTGGGGAGGCGATTTGGGCGCGCAGGCAGACAGCGCATGGCTTAACGCATTGCGCAATCTTCGCCGCCGCCCGCTGGATGGCGTAATTTGGGTGACATCTGCGCTGGCGCAACATACCGTGAACGGTCAGTTGCAGACTCAGACACCTCTCACTGCCGACATGATGGACAGTGCAGCGAAGGCATTTTCAGTTCGGTTTGATCTGCTGGGATGGCGGCTGCCGCTCTATGTGTGGTCACTGCATACCGCGGGCGATGATAAAGCGCGTATCACACAACCCGTTGGCTGCCTGCTGCCTGCCGCGTGCAAACCCGATGAACTGAAATCACAATTAACCGCACTGGTGCCAACGTTAATCGAACAAGGCACGCAGCAGATCAGCGCCAGCACACGCAATCAGTTTCTGTTGCAGCTTGCTGAGCAGCTGGCACAGGCGCCGGGCTTTATTGCTGAACCCATTGCGGCATTACTGAATCCTTACCGCCCTGCTCCTCTGGCGGGCATCATATTCAGCCCGGCATCGGTGGATGCAAAACGCAGTGTGAAGCACCACTGGGGCAAAGATAACCGCTGGGATATTTTGCTGGGGTCACTGCCGTCCTTACCCGCAGGACTGACGGCGAAAAAACTCGGGTTCGCCTGGGGTAAAACCTTCAGCATGATTGCTGCGGGTTTAATGGTGTTATGGGGTGCGGGAATGGTCATGTCCTTCCTGGTTAACCGCCAGATGATTAACACCAGCGAATCGCAGGTTAAACAGGCTGCTGATGAGAAGCAAACGCTTCCTGTACGACTCAAAGCCCAGCGCGATTTGCAGCAAACACTCGATAAGCTGCAGTATCGTCAGCAGCAAACGCCGTGGTACAGCCGGTTCGGGCTGAATCAGAATGACCCGTTACTCAGTGCCCTTTGGCCACATTATGCCGCCAGCGCCATCCCTCTGTTGCGTGACGCTGCCGCTTTGCACCTGACAAACAGGCTGAACACCTTCGCAGGGCTTCCTCCGGCAGATCCGCGCAGGGACGCGCTGGTGAAGTCTGCTTATGATCAGTTAAAACTTTATCTGATGCTGTCACGTCCGGAGAAAATGGACGCAGCCTGGTTCAGTAAAACGCTGCTGGCTGACTGGCCGCAGCGCCAGCAAGTACCGGATGGTGTCTGGCAAGGTGAAGGTCCTGCCCTGCTGGATTTTTACGCCGGTAACCTTCCCCGTCATCCTGAATGGAAACTTTCTGCTGATGAAAATCTGGTCAGCCAGGTTCGGACTTTGCTGGTCCGTCTGATGGGTGCACGCAACAGTGAATCCTCGCTGTACCAGAAAATGCTGCGACAGGTCGCTAACCAGTATGCGGATATGACCCTGTCCGATATGGCGGGCGATACCGATGCAGAAAGGATATTTACTACGGATGCCGTCGTACCGGGCATGTTTACCCGCAAAGCCTGGGAAGAAGCTGTCAAACCGGCCATTGAGAAAGTGGTCAATGGCCGACGTGAAGAAATGGATTGGGTGCTGAGTGACAACAAAACCGCCGTGTTAGAGCAAGACTCGCCGGAAGCACTGCAGGCGCGCCTGAAAGAACGTTACTTCGCAGATTTCTCCTCAAGCTGGCTGGATTTCCTGAACAGTCTGCACTGGCAACAGGCGCAAACATTATCAGACGCTATTGATCAGCTGACCCTGATGGCTGACGTGCGTCAGTCGCCGCTGGTGGCGCTGATGAACACCCTGAGCATACAAGGCAAAACCGGTCAGAGCGGAGAAGCACTGTCTGACTCACTGGTAAAATCGGCTAAAAATCTCTTAAACCGTGATGAACAACCCGCCATCGATCAGCAGGCTGGCGCGCAGGGGCCGCTGGATGCCACTTTCGGTCCGGTTCTGGCGTTAATGGATAACAAAGCAGGTGGCCAAAGTAATACCAATCTCAGTCTGCAAACCTTCCTGACCCGCGTCACGCAGGTACGCCTGAAACTCCAGCAGGTCGTCAATGCCGCCGACCCGCAGGCCATGACGCAGACGCTGGCGCAAACGGTATTTCAGGGCAAAGCCGTGGATCTTACTGAAACCCGTGATTACGGCAGTCTGGTGGCGGCAAGTCTGGGTCAGGAATGGAGCGGATTCGGGCAGACGATATTTGTTCAACCGATGGAACAGGCGTGGCAACAGGTACTGGCACCCGCAGCTGAGAGCCTTAACGCTCAATGGCAGACGGCAATTGTCGATGACTGGAACAGTGCATTCGGCGGGCGTTATCCGTTAAAAAATACCGGCAGCGAAGTCTCACTTCCGCTGATGGCCCGCTATCTCAACAGTGACAGCGGCCGCATCGCCCGCTTCCTGCAAACCCGCCTCAACGGCGTACTGCATAAAGAAGGCAGTCACTGGGTGCCGGACAGCATTAATGCACAGGGGCTGACGTTCAGCCCTGCATTCCTAAAAGCCATGGATACCCTGAGTTACCTTTCCGATGTGGTATTCACCAACGGCGAGGCGGGTATGCATTTTGAGCTGCGTCCGGGCACGGCCAAAGATGTCATGCAAACGGATCTGGTGATCGACAACCAGAAGCTCAGCTACTACAACCAGCTACCATCGTGGAAGCGCTTCACCTGGCCGAATGATACCGAAGCACCGGGTGCCAGCCTGAGCTGGATAAGCACACAGGCCGGCACGCGTCAATTTGCTGATTTGCCGGGCGCATGGGGGCTGATCCGGTTGCTCGATAAAGCTACTGTGACGCCTTATCAGGGCATAAGCAGCAGTTTTAATATCACCTGGAAAGCGCCGGACGGCCGGCTACTCCATTACACCCTGCGCACCGAGGCTGGTGAAGGTCCGCTGGCGTTACTGAGATTGCGAGACTTCACCCTACCCGCACAGATTTTCCAGGTTCAGGCTGTACCGGCTGCTCCTGCAGATAAACCCTTTGACCCCGACGCTATCGCTGAGGAGCCGTAATGGCCACATTATTGACACTGCAAAACGCGTGTTCTTGCGGGACTGCGTCTTTGTTAGAACAGGCACAACAGCAAGCCTCGCTTTGGGATAACTGGCTTCAGCCGGTCACGCCACAAATGCCTGCCGGGGAAGATCCAGGGTATGACGATAACTTCCAGCAAATGCGCGAAGAGGTTAACAAACTGTCGGGCGCGGATACGTCCCTGACCTGCGAACTGGCCGAAAACCTGCTCATTGCGCACTGCAAGGACGTCCGCGTTGCTACCTATTACATCTGGGCGCGACTGCATCGCGACGGTGAAGCCGGACTGGCCGATGGCCTTTCCCTGCTGGCCGGACTGATTTCCCGTTTTGGCGAAACCCTGCATCCGCTGCGTTCTACCAGCCGTAAAGCCTCGCTGGAGTGGCTGGCAGGTTCGCGCGTGCTCGACAGCCTGTCGCTGTTCCCGGAAGTGGATAAGACGGATTTTTCCCGCATCGTCGGCGCGCTGTCGCTGATTGAACAGGGATTAAATTCGTGGGAATCCTCTTCCCGCCCGCAGTTTGGGGCACTTTATTCCGCGCTGGAAAACAGGCTTGCGCAGTCCGGTGGTTTCGATGCGGTTATCCCACAAAACAGCAGTGCGGCGTCAACCGGCCAGACGTCAAATTCGTCGGCAGATTCCCCGACGCTTAAGCCGGTGATTTCAGGGCGTGACCTGCTGGATCAGGCAAAACTGCTGGCGAAATACCTGCGTGATCAGCCATCAGGCTGGCTTTCGGGTCATCATCTGATGAAAAGCATCCGGCTGGATACCCTGCATGAGCTCCCCCCGCTGGCTGCCGACGGGCGTACCCGTTTGTCGCCACCAAAACCGGAACACCGCGCCCTGCTCAAACGTCTTTACCTGCAACAAAGCTGGCTGGAGCTGCTGGAGCAAACCGACAGCCTGTTTGCTCAGGGCGTCAATCATCTGTGGCTGGATCTGCAATGGTATACCCATCAGGCGCTGGTCAAAGCGGGCGCACCTTTTGAGAGCTGGGCAGACATCATCAAGCAGGATCTGAGCGGTTTACTGACTCGCCTGCCGGGCCTCGAAGGTCTGGCCTTCAGCGATGGAACGCCGTTCGCCGATGAGGTCACGCTGAACTGGATTAACCAGCAGGTGATGACGTCTTCCGGCAGCTGGGGCAACGAACCTTCCGCATCAGCAACGACGGCGGGTGATGACGATATCCTGCAACTGGAACCGGAAGCGCTGGCGCAGGCCGACAGCGGCGGCGTGGAAGCGGCGCTGAACTGGTTGCAGAACCGCCCCGGTACCCGCACACCTCGCCATCAATGGTTGCTGCGCCTGCTGATGGCGCGCGTTGCCGAGCAATACGGCAAAAATGACATGGCGCTGCATCTGCTCGGTGAACTGGATGGCAACGGCTCGACGCTCACCCTCACACAGTGGGAACCCGAACTGTTGTTTGAAGTGAAAGCCCGACGCCTGAAACTGCTGCGTATGAAAGCCAGCCGCGCAGACAGCGATAAATCCCGTCTGTACGGGGAAATGGAACATCTGCTGGCCGGACTCATCGCCCTCGACCCGGCACGTGCTGCAGTGCTGTGTGGCTAACGCAATTTAAGGAGATACCCGCATGTTGGATATTGCACAAGACTTGCTGTCGCTGTCGAAAACGACCCTGAACCGTTACCGCCTGAGCGTGCCGTCCTGCCAGACAGAACTGGATGTGGAAAGCTTCACCGGCAGCGAGGCCATGAGCCAGCTTTACCGCTACACCGTGACGTTTACCAGCACGGCTAAAGATATCGATTCCGGAGAATTTCTCCGCCAGCCGGCGACGTTCACCATGAGCACCGGCCCGCTGGCAATCCTGTCAGAACAAAAAGTCGTGCACGGCGTGATCACGGATTTTCGCCGCATCTCAGGCTCTGCTGACCAGGTGCAATATCAGATTACGCTTGAGCCCTTTCTGGCACTGCTCGCAAAGCAGTTTCGTACCCACCGCTTCTTTGTTAACAAATCCGTCCCTGACGTGATTGAACAGGTGCTTTCCGAACACGGCCTTAAAGGCTGGGAATATGAATTTCTGTTGAAACAGACCTACCCGAAACGCGAGCAGATCAACCAGTATCAGGAAAACGATCTGGCCTTTATTGAACGTCTGCTTTCAGAACTGGGGATCTTTTATTTCTTCTCCCTGCAACCCGATGCGCAGACCGAAGTCATCCACTTTGCTGATAAACAAAGCTCTTATCAGTTCGGTAAAACCCTGCCGCTGAACAGCCCGTCCGGGATGAGCGACAGCGGTGCGGATTCCGTCTGGGGAGTGTACATCCAGCACAGCGTGGTTCCGGCAGGCGTCACCAGCAAAGATTACAACCATCGGCAGGCGCAGCAGGTTTTACAGTCTGCCAGAGCAGACATGACGCGCGGAGCAGGCGAAGGCATCACTTACGGCGAGGTGTATCACTATAAACCGCGCCATCCGGAAACGGGCAGCAAAACCGATACGGCCGCTGAAACCGCCAACTTTATGGCGCGCCTCGACCATGAACGCTTTTTGTCGCAGCAAACGATCCTTTCCTTTTTTAGTACCGATGCCACGCTGCAACCCGCGCAGGTGCTGACGATTGCCGACAGTGCGATCCCCTCAACGCTGCCGGAATTGCTGACATCTCCTGTCGTATTGATCTACACCCACTTCAGCGGCAGCCGCAAAGATGCCCTGAAAGTCAGGCTGATGGCGGTACCTTACAGTGAAACCCTGTGCTGGCGCCCTGCTCTGCTGCCGCGTCCCGTGGTCAGCGGCACCCTGATGGCGCGCGTCACCAGCGCCAAGGCCAATGATATCTACGCCTGGCAGGATGTGTCGGGACTGTACCGGGTCAGATTTGATGCCGACCAGGATGACAAAGCGCAGGGACAGGAAAGTATGCCGGTGCGCTTCGCCAAACCTTATGGCGGCGATGAATATGGTATCCACTTCCCGCTGATACAGGGCACGGAAGTCGCAATAGCCTTCCATGACGGGGATCCGGACAGGCCGTATATTGCGCACGCGCTGCATGATTCGCGCCACACGGATCACGTCACGGAGCAAAACAACACCCGTAACGTCATCCGCACGCCGGCCAACAATAAGCTGCGGATGGAAGATAAACGCGCCGAAGAACATATCAAACTCAGCACGGAATACGGCAGCAAGACGCAGCTCAACCTCGGGCATAACGTAGATGCCAGCCGTGCGTTACGCGGTGAAGGTTTTGAACTGCGCACCGATGAATGGGGCGCAGTTCGTGCAGGGAAAGGTATTTTCATCAGCGCCGATGAGCAACCGGCAGCCAGTGGTAAACAACTGGAGATGGACGATGCCATTGCGCAGCTTGAACAGGCGCTGACGCTGGCACGCAGTCTGGCGAAGGTCGCGGAAATAGCCAAAGCCACGCCGGGCGATACAGAAAGCCAGAAAGCGCTCAATGCTTCACTGGAAAAACTGAAAGCCGCGGGCATTCTGATGTCTGCGCCGCAGGGCATCGGTATCGTCAGCCCGAAAGCGGTGCGAGTTGCCTCCGGCAGCCAGAGCGTCGGCGTGATGTCTGGCAGCAATACCGACATCAGCAGCGGCAAGTCCTTCACCGCCGCAGCGGGTGAAAGCGTCAGCCTGTTTGCCCAGAAATCCGGCATGAAGCTCTTCGCCGGGAAAGGGAAAGTCGAGATACAGGCGCAGGGCGACGAATTATCGGCGCTGGCCAAAAACGACATCACCGTGACCAGCACGGAAAGCAGCGTCACTATCACCGCCGCCAAAGAGCTGATCCTGACCTGCGGTGGCGGTTACATCAAACTCAGCGAAGGCAATATTGAAATCGCCGATCCGCAAAACATCCTGTTTAAGTCAGCCAACTGGCAAAAGATGGGACCGGCGAGTTTGAATAAAGTGATGCCTCGGCTGTCAGAGGCCGGAGCCTTTACCGCGCCGCCGCAAACGCTGCATCTGAATGTTCCTCAGGCACCTAATGCTCTGGACACCAGTTGGGCAGGCATGCCTTACTCGCTGTATGCCGATGGCGCAGAAGTGAAAAAAGGCGTACTGGATAAAAGCGGAAAAGTCGATATCGAACACAAGCCGGAAACCCAAAGTTACCGGCTGGAAATGGCGAATGGCATTAACTATCAGATCCCGGTAGTGAGTGCTTATCGCAATCAGGAACAAGGCGAACTGGCGAACCGGGGTTTTCATAACCATACCTCCCAGCCAGACGCTGATATTAACCCGCCAGCCTCACACACTGAGCACCGCATTCTTTATAAAGAACTCCTGGATGGCGCCAGTGATAAGGAAGAGAACTGATGAGTCAAAAGGATATTGTTTCTCCCGTAGCAACTGTTGATACCAATCAGTGCACCATCATTCCACCCTGGTTTGTTCAGAACACCGAATACCCTCCTACTCTTGCGAGTTATGCGCCCCTGGTCAATGGCGAAGAAACTTTCAGGGCAGTGCATGAAGCCATCGCCAATGCACAGAAGACCGTCGATATTATCTGCTGGGGATTCCAGCCATCGATGTATTTTATTCGAAACGGCAAAGAACCTTGTATTGGTGAATTACTGATTAAAATTGCAAAAGAGAAGAAGATAGAGGTTCGCGTTCTGGGTTGGGAGTCACCGTTTAATACTGCCGGAGGATTAGGTGGAGAGTCCAATCAGCCAGGTAAAGGCAGTATCAGGTATGGCGACAAAATTGGGCAAACCGCGACAGATGAGCAATATTTCTATGACCGCCAGTGGTATACCGAGCATTCATACGCTGATGATCTTGAAACATTAAGTTCAAAAATAGATCCGGTGGGTAGCGTATTAGACGTCATGGCGCGTAAAGAGCGCCTTAAAATGATTAAGCCCTTATACGTTGGTCGTGGATTCAACCTGACAGACCGTGCCGAAATTGCTTATCAAGCTGGTTGGAACAGCGCGGATAGCGGTCTATCTTTGACCGCAGCATTCTTTATGACTGTTGCTCCTACTCACCATCAGAAGACTGTTATTGTCGATTACGAATTACCAGAATCCGCCGTCGGCTTTGTGATGGGACATAACATGCTCGATGAATACTGGGACACCGATAAGCATTCGGCACTGATTCGGGGGGACAACGCACCGGCACCCAACTTAGGGCCGCGTGGAAAGTTGCCACGACAAGATATGTCCAGCCGGGTGACAGGGCCAATTCTGGAACAATTGCACGAAAACTTTGCTAAGGCATGGCTAAAGGAAACCGGGCAAGACCTCCTGAAATTACGCAATGCCAAATATATAGGCACACAGCTCAAACCTCGCGCAGATCAGGGTACACCTTTAATGGCGCAACTACTGCGGACTCAGAAGCAGGAAGGGAAAACGGATATTGAAAAGCTTTATCTGAAAACGGTGAATAACGCGACGCAGTCTATCTATATTGAAAACCAGTATTTCCGCTGGCCCCCTCTGGCTGAAGCGATTAAAAGCAATATAACAATCCAAAAGAAAGCCGGACGAATTCCCGAAGATGATGGTTACCTTTATTTGTTCGTAGTGTCTAACGTCACGAAAGAAGGGATTGGCCCTGGCACCGGAAATACGCAACGAATGCTGGAAAGCCTTGGACGCGGGGATACCATTCCGGAGCTCACCAGACTGCGCCGGATAGATGAATATGAAGAAAAAATGAATGAAACGTCGCTCTATCCGGATTTATCAGAAAAAGGCATCGCGGAAGATCTCAGGAAGCGCGCTGAACTCAAAAAGGAAATTGAGGTGATGAAAAATACAGTAGCTAGTGACTTCATGAAACCCATTGACGGCCTGAAAGTGCATATCTGTTCACTGGTCGCAAAGGATTCTCCTGCAGATGCGTGGATGCCAGTTTATATTCACTCCAAACTAATGATTATTAATGATGTTTTCACCACTCATGGCTCAGCTAATATCAACACCCGCAGTATGGAAACGGATAGTGAAATGAATATTGCCCATGACTGGGCCAAAGTGACTAAAAATTTGCGGCGCAGATTATGGAATATGCATACGAGTGGAAGAGGTGTGCAGGATGATCCAGCAGCTGCGTTTAAAGCTTGGGAGCTTCTTCTTGCTGATAATAATGATCTTCAGAAAAATAGACAGAAACCTTCTGCTCCATTGATTAAGTTTCTTTATGATAAAAATATTCTAACGGATCAGGATTAATGCAAAAACTATTATTGCCATTTTGTCTGCTACTGGCAGCGTGTGACCAAAGTGGGGTTTCAACTTCGACAAGACAGGATGTTCCCATGAATTCGCTTTCCACAATTAATACTCGTCTGGTTTTCACCTGCAAACATGAAGCTATCCCAGAGGCTTCTGCCGATACCGATGTCTTATTTAAATACGCCCGCTGGTTGCAGGTAAATAACCAACTTAAAGAAGATAAAGCTGTAGAAGCGCAAACTGAACGGCTGTACCGCATTGCTGCCGAGAACGGCCACTATAAAGCCAATATAAACCTACAAAACGGTGCAATGCGCGGCCAGTTTGATCTCAGTAACAAAGAACAGCTACATATGAGCCAGAAGCTCATTGACGCGAAAGTGGCAACAGGCTACTACTTTATCGCCATTTATCTGGATAACGGGGCTGCGGGATTGCGGCAGGATACCGAGATGGCATTGCGTTATTACCGAAAAGCAGCAGATGAAGGTAACCCCCAAGCTCAGGCGTATCTCGGCGATAAATTGGCTCCAATAGATGTGGCACCAGATATTTCCCGCCAGATGTTCCGCTGTGCTGCGGAGCAAGGTGAGGGTGAGGCAGCAAAAGCCTTAGGGATTAACTTGAAAAACCGTGGCAATTATAATGAAGCCATTAATGTTTTCCAGCTAGGCGTTGCAGCAGGCGATGATATATCTGCTTACTCGTTACAACATGGGTTCAGTGGACCTGATTCTAAAGACAAGCTTTACTATTTAGGCCAGCAAAAAGACTCAGAGCGCGCCAGCCGTTATGAAATAATAAGCGATATACTGAGCCGCTATTCCTACGCCCACCCCACCGTCCCTGAAATCAACGACATCGTCCCTCTTCCACCGACCCCTCTTCCTGCCTGGGATGGCAAGATAAAATGGGTGGAAGATCGAAAAGCGAATATTCCGCCGACCAAACCCAGCGAAGCCCTGATAGAGAAGCTGGCGAAAGACAAACACCTGAACCCGGAAACAGGCAGACCCCTGCCGACTTCACCGGATTTTGATAAAAGTGCCTCAGTAAATCTGCTGTGTAAAACCGGTGAACCTTGTCCGAAAAGCGGTTACTGGCAGATTGCCTGGCTGCCGCGTGAAGGACTCAGCCAGAACGCCATTATCGCGTTCAGAGAGGGCGATATTATGCCCACCGACCGGGTTGAGTTTTGCCGCTCACGCCCCTGGCCGCTCAGCGACAAACTGTTCCATCAGGACCAGCACGTTGACTGGCGCTTTGTAGGTAAAGCGTAATCTCACGCAGTAATCAGCGGTTCAGAGCAGTAAAAACCACGGATGAATTACAGGGATGAACATCATGGTTCGATGTATTAAAGGAAATGCAAATCCGAAGTTTCGCCGCTGGGCGTTGCTCTCTTGCCTGTTGCTGGCCGCCTGCGATCAGAGCAGCATTCAGACCACCGTGAGTGAAGAACCTGCTCTGAATCCGCTTTCCGACATCAATGCCAATTTGGCCTTTACCTGCAAACATGAAACCATTCCTGCAGGTTCTGCCGATACTGATGTGCTATTTAAATACGCCCGCTGGTTACAAAAAAATAATCAGCTTAAACAAGATCCGGCAGTGGATACCGAAACAGAACGCCTTTACCGTATTGCTGCCGAAAACGGCCACTACAAAGCCACTATTAACCTGCAAAATGGCTCGTTACGCGGACAATTTTCCCTCACAGCGGCCGAACATCTTCGCTTCAGCCACCAGTTGATTAAGGCTAATGTTGCCACTGGTTACTACTTCACCGCTATCTATCTGCAAAACGGTGTGGCCGGATTAAAGCAGGACGCTGAGTTGGCGCTTCGTTACTATCGCAAAGCGGCCGATGAGGGTAACCCACAAGCTCAAGCTTATGTAGGAGAAAAACTAGCTCCAGGTAACATGGCACCGGACATTTCCCAACAGATGCGTTATTGCGCTGCTGAACAAGGAGAGGGGATGGCTGCTCGCTATCTTGGAGTGACATTACAAAGTGAAGAACTATTTAAGCAGGCTATAGAAGTGTTTCAATTGGGTGTAGCCGCTGGCGATGAAAATGCTGCAAGCTTTTTATTTAATGGTTTTGCTGGGCCTGAACCTACGAATACTCTGTATTACTTGGGACAGCAAAAAGACCCTGAACGTGCTCGACGCTATAAAGCAATCTTGAAAATACTGTCGGACTATTCTTATGCCCACCCCACGGTCCCTGAAATCAACGATATCGTCCCTCTCCCACCAGCCCCGCTGCCCGCCTGGGATGGTAAGTTGAAATGGCTGGAGGAGCGTGAAGCAAACATTCCGCCGACCAAACCCAGCGAAGCCCTGATAGAAAAGCTGGCGAAAGACAAACAGCTCAATCCGGAAACCGGCAGGCCGCTGCCGACTTCACCGGATTTTGATAAAAGTGCCTCAGTGAATCTGCTGTGTAAAACCGGTGAAGCTTGCCCGAAAAGCGGTTACTGGCAGATTGCATGGTTGCCGCATGAAGGCATCAGCCAGAACGCCATCATCGCGTTCAGAGAGGGCGACATTATGCCCACCGACCGGGTAGAGATTTGTCGCTCACGCCCCTGGCCGCTCAGCGACAAACTGTTCCATCAGGACCAGCACGTTGACTGGCGCTTTGTGGGTGAAGCGTAATCTCACGCAGTAATCAGCGATTCAGAGCAGTAAACCCAAGGATTAATAACAGGGATGAACATCATGGTTCGATGTATTAAAGGAAATGCAAATCCGAAGTTTCGCCGCTGGGCATTGCTCTCCTGCCTGCTGCTGGCCGCCTGCGATCAGAGCAGCATTCAGACCACCGTGAGTAAAGAACCTGCTCTGAATCAGCGTTCCGACATCAATGCTAATTTGGCCTTTACCTGCAAACATGAAACCATCCCGGAATCCTCTGCCGATACCGACGTATTGTTTAAATACGCCCGCTGGTTGCAAAAAAATAATCTGCTGAAACAAGAGAAAACTGTAGATGCCGAAACTGAACGTTTATATCGCATCGCTGCTGAAAATGGTCATTTTAAAGCCAATATTAACTTGCAGAATGGTTCGATCCGTGGGCAGTTTTCTCTCTCAGCAGATGTTACATGAACTAGATCGACAAGTGGGATTATATTAAATGAATATTGATGCTGAAAAGCTAATCAAACAATTGAATAAACCTTATATGGAAATTTATAATAAAGGCTTAATTCCATATAAAACAAAACCTTATGGTCCAGTTGACGAGAATGAGGCTGGGTTAGATATGAAACGAGAAGGTATGCTTTTAGTCTTTATTAATAATCTAGAAAAAATACTTAAAGAAGTAACTCTAAGATTAGAAGACAAAACTAAAACTGACTGGTTATTTCCTAATCAGATGCCGTTTGGTCTGGAACCAGTAATGTCCCAGCAATGGGTGCGGAAACATTTTGGAGCCCCGATGATTTATGTTGATGCAAAGATAGCTATGAATATCTATATGGGAGTGAAGGAAATTTACACCTTGCCAGCACCTGATCAATATATTGCAGCAGCACTTACATTTAATAAAGATCTTTTTGTTAAACGTGTAACCTTCTACCCTATAGAGCGGGCAAAAGAGATTCAGGAAGCATTAGAGAAAAAACGGTTGTCTGGAAAGTGAATATTAATGTTGAAGCGCTGGTAAAGAAATTAGGCAGTCCCTATCAGGAAATTTATGAAAATGGCTTAATCCCCTATAAAACAAAACCATATGGGGCTATCGATGATGATGTTGCTAGATTAGATATGAAACGTGAAGGCATATATTTAGCCTTTATTAATAACGCTGTAAAAAATCTTACTGAAGTGACGATAACATTGGAGGATGAAGGAAAAACCGACTGGCATTTCCCCCATCCAATGCCATTTGGTCTGGAACCAGTGATTACACAGCAATGGGTGCGAGGGCGCTTTGGTTTGCCAATGATTTATGTTGATGCGAAAACTGTTATAACTATTTATAGGGGAGTAAAAGAGTTTTATTCGTTACCGACCCCTAATCAATATATAGTTTCCTCATTTACTTATAATAAATTTTTATTTGTATCGGATATAACTTTCCTCCCGATAAAGAGAGCCAAAGAAATTCAGACAGCATTAGAAAAGAAACGATTGTCTGACAAATGAATATTGATATTGAAATACTAGTAAAGAGAAGTGAAGCGTAATCTCACGCAGTAATCAGCGATTCAGAGCAGTAAACCCAAGGATTAATAACAGGGATGATGAGTTTGAAAATAAATAAAGTGATGGCAATTCATCACCTCAGTAAAACAACCTATTTAAGTGACGATAAAAAAATAACCCATTTTCAGATATAACAAATAAATTCCTCAAGGATTTATATTTTAATGAAAGACCAAACCCTGCGTTATTACGATGCCGAGCTGCGCTATTTGCGTGATGCGGCAAAAGAGTTTGCACAAACTCACCCCGATCGCGCCGCGATGCTTGATCTCGATAAACCCGGTACGCCTGACCCTTATGTTGAACGTCTTTTTGAGGGTTTTGCTTTCTCTATGGGACGGCTGCGCGAGAAAATTGACGACGACCTGCCGGAATTTACCGAAGGGCTGGTGAGCATGTTGTGGCCGCATTATCTGCGCACCATTCCGTCTCTTTCCATTGTGTCGCTGAGTCCGGACGTGCCGTCGATGAAAATGGCAGAAACCGTGCCCGCAGGAATGGAAATCTATTCCCGCCCTGTCGGCCCTAAAAATACTGTGTGCCAGTACCGCACCACGCGCGACATGACGCTTAATCCGCTGGCTGTTTCGAAAGTGGTGATGGCGACGGAGCCGGACGGGCGTTCCGTATTGCGTCTGCGTCTGTCATGCAGCACGCAGACTGACTGGTCGCAGGTTGATTTACGTCGCCTGTGTTTTTATCTGGCTGGCGAAGCATCGGTCAGCAACGCGCTGCATCTGACCCTTACCCGACGTCAGGCGGCGCTGTATATCCGTCTGCCCAATATGGCTGACCGCATCAAACTGGATGGCTGGTTCTCGCCGGGCGGATTTGCGGATGAAGATCTGCTGTGGCCTAAAGGCGAAAGTGCGTTCAGCGGTTATCAGTTACTGCTGGAGTATTTCACCTTCCGCGAAAAATTCATGTTCGTGCATCTTAACGGGCTTGAGTCGGTGACCCTACCCGCAGGCATCGCGTACTTTGATCTCGAAGTGGTTTTTGACAGCCAGTGGCAAAGCGACCTGCCTGTCACCGATGAAGCCATGGCACTGCACTGTGTGCCGGTGATCAACCTTTTCACACTGGAAGCCGATCCGCTGATGGTCAATGGCCTGGAGAATGAATATCTGCTGCGTCCCCGTCGCTTGCAGGACGGGCACACCGAGATTTATTCGGTGGATTCAGTCACCGGTTCGCAGCGCACATCAGATGCAACCTACGTGCCTTTCACCAGTTTCCGTCACCGCGGGGGAATGCAGCGACGCCATGCGCCGGAACGTTATTTCCACACCCGCGTGAAACGTGGTGTGGCCGGGCTGCATGATACCTGGCTGATCCTCGGCGGACAGCAGTGGGAAATGGACAGAGAATTTACGCGCGAAACTGTTTCTCTGAAAATCACCGGTACCAACGGGCAGCTGCCGCGCAAAGCGTTACAAAGTACCCTGCTTGACCGCTGTGAAGCCGTCTTACAGACGCCGCTGAAAGTCCGAAATCTCAGCAAACCGACGCTGCCGTCCTATCCTCCGGCGGAAGATCACTTCCAGTGGCGCGTGCTCAGTCATCTTGGTTCCAGCTATCTCAATCTGATGAGTAACGCAGACGTGTTACGCGGTACGCTTGAGCTTTATAACTGGCAAAGCGATGAGCTGAACAATCGTCGTCTGGATGCCATTCAGCGGGTGCAACATCATCAGATCCAGCGTTTTGAGAAAGGCTTTTTGCTGCGCGGCATTGATATTGAAGTCACGCTGGATGGTAATGGTTTTACCGGCGAAGGTGATATTCACCTGTTCGGGGAAATGCTCAACCGCTTCTTTGCGCTTTACGCTGATATCCATTTATTCAATCAGTTAACCCTTATCGTTCAGCCTGCCGGGAAATGTATCCGATGGAAAGAGAATCACAATCAGCGCCTGCCCGGCTGATCGCACAACTGCACGATAAACTGCCGTACACCCAGTTTTATCGGTTTTGTCAGTTACTGGAGCAGAGCCAGCCAGAGGCTCCTGCGCTGGGCAGCCAGTGGCAGGTCAGACACGATCCGGTGCGTTTTCGTCCTCATCCGGGGATGGGATTTCCGGCCAGCGAGTTTAAACGGGTGGAAATGCCGGAACATCCGCATCTTCCGCCGACCATCCGCACGACGTTTATCGGGCTGTATGGCGTGGAATCACCACTTCCTACGGCTTATATCGATGACATTACCCAGCGGCGCGATGGTTACGAGGCGGTCAGCGATTTTCTGGACATCTTCAACCACCGGCTGACCACCCAGTATTACCGCATCTGGCGTAAGTACTCTTATCCCGCCACGTTTACTCCCGGCGGAACGGACAAAACCTCGAAATATCTGCTGAGCCTTTGCGGGCTGGGCATAGAGGGATGTACTCAGGATATTGCCACGCCGGTTTCCCGCTTTCTGGCACTGACCAGCATGATGCGGCTGCCGACACGCACCAGCGAGGGCATTATCGCTCTGGTTCAGCTGCTGGCACCGGATACACAGGCGCAGATACTGGCGCATGACCGCTGCAATATTCCATTGCGCAAGCAACTGACGATGAGTGCCACCGCACCGGTCAGCATGAACAGCAGCCCGGTGATGGGGCGACAGACCGTCGATGTGAACTGTCAGGTTCTGTTGAAACTGACCACTGAAAATCCGGACGAAGCCCGGGAATGGTTACCCGACGGGCAGTTGTATACCGATTTGCTGGCGTTGTTGCAGGTGTATCTCGGGTCACGACTGCATGTCCGTTTGCAACTGTCGGTGTCACGCGCACTGTTGCCCGATGCGCGACTTTCCTGCCAGCCGGGAAAATCCGGTGTGCTGCTGGGCAGAACCGCGGTGATGCGCAGAGTAAAGCCTGCTCCTGCAGCCCACAATAAAACTGAAATGATCACAATAAATCTGGGCCGCTATCAGCGCGTTCAGGAAAATCTTCACAGAAGGGAAACTGATGAATATGGCGACTACCGCTGGTAAAACCCGTTTTACATTACTGATGCTGGCAATGGTATCCACACTGAGCGGATGCGGGCTGACCCAAACAGTCAGCGACGGCACCGTCGCCATGACTAAATCCATTTTTTACAAGCAAGTAAAAACTCTGCATCTCGATATCACGGCCCGTGACGCCATCAACAATAATGCCACCGGCGCCCCGCTCTCCACTGTGGTGCGTGTCTATCAGTTAAAAGATCGCAAAGTGTTTGACGATACTGATTATCCGTCGTTGTTTGCACAAGACAGTCAGGCGATAAAAGCCGATCTGCTGGAGCAAAAAGATATCCGGATCCGTCCGGGGGCGGCAGTGACAATCGACGTGCCGATGAATGAAAAAGCACAGTATGTTGCGGTCGCCGGAATGTTCCTGTCACCGGATATTACCAACAATACCTGGCGGATCGTGCTGAGCCGCGACGATCTGGATCCTGATAAAGCACGCCAGATTGAGCTGAATAATCAGGGAATGAGTTTGCTGCCGTTGAAGGATAAGTGACATGCCGCAACCCTCACTCTACGAAATGCTGCTCGGCAATTTTGCCGGCGGCCTCGACCTGCATAATGTCAGTGAAGAGAACCAGGTGATCCTCTCCGTGCTCGATAACATGCAGCGCATTCTCAACTGTCGCGCGGGCACCCTCACGCATCTGCCCGATTACGGTCTGCCGGATATGAGTAAAATCTTGCAAGGGATGCCCGGTACCGCGCATTCGCTGCTGACCACGCTTTCCGGCACGTTACTGAAATACGAACCCCGTCTGAGAAAAATCAATGTGATATTGCTGCCCCAGTCCACACCGGGGCATCTCGAATACGCCATCGACGCCGAGCTGAAAGACCTCGGGCTGGTGCGCTTCGGAACTGAGTTTATGCCGGAAGGCCGCGTGCTGATGCGTCATATGAAACAACAGAATTACGTCAGTTAAGGAAAACGATTATGTCTATTGAACGCCAGTTGCGCACCGGTGGTGATCCGCGTGCGCTGGCTGACTACGCCGGTTTGCGCGAAGAGCTGAGTAAATTGACGCATCCGGCGCGTCCGGACGTGGATTGGAAAAAGGTGGAACAGCTGTGCCTGAATCTGTTTCAGCAAAACGGCATCGAGCTGCAAACCGCGTCGTGGTATACGCTGGCCAGAACTCAGCTCGTCGGACTGGCGGGGCTCAATGAAGGTCTGGCGATCATCGAAGCGTTAATCTCCCGGCAGTGGCCCGGACTGTGGCCGCTGCCGGTTCATGCGCGAATGGAGATTCTGACCGGGCTGAGTCAGCGGCTCCAGCAATCGTTGCGCACCATGACGCTGGAATATCGCGATTTACCGGCGATTTATCGGGCTGAAAAGCTGATCACTTCCTTGTGTACTGTGCTGCAACGGCTGGAACTGAAACACGCCAGCCAGTTTGACGTTTTAGGCACGTTTATGCACGGCGCCTCCGTCCGGCTGGAGAATATGCACGCCCCCACCCGTGCTGCCGTCGTGCTACCCACCATGGCGGTTCAGACAGAAACTCAGGGGGAAAACGCGTCTCGTGAACAATGGGTGTATGTCGCACAGGCCGAACCCGCGGAGCCTCAGGTTGTAGTCGTCCCGCCGCTGCCGGTAAAACGCGCAGTCCAGTGGAAGGGTTTTATTGCGGGCGTGGCGATCACCGCGCTGGCGGGATTTGGTCTTCAGGCAGGAATCAATGCGTTCAACCGTCCCCAAGCGGCCATGCAACTGACCGCCGCGCTGCCAGTTCTTCCGAAACCTCTTAGTACGCAATCGCTGGAAACACTGAAATCTGAGCAAGCGGATATGCTCAAACGTGAAGCCCCTGCACTTATCTCAGCAATGCAAAAACAGACTGACCAGTTGGCAAAACTCTCCCCGCACTGGGCGCAGGACACCGGAACGCAACTGGTAAAACAGGCGCAAACCCTGTGGCCGGATAATCCGGCGACTCAGCAACTGGCAAAAAGCTGGACGCAACAGCTGAATGCCAGCGCGGCTCCGCTGGAAAGCCTCGACGGCTGGGATCGCGCCAGTACCCAGTTGCAGCAACTGGCGGATAAATTAAACGGACTGGATGAGCAGCGCGGTAAATACATGACCGTCTCGCAGCTGAAATCTTCCGTGTTTGCTATCCAGCAGGCGCTGAACAGTTCTCCTCCGGTGGAAGAATCGCTGCGTAAACTGGCGCTGGATAAACAGCAAAACAAGGATGTCTCCCCGCAAAGGGCGATGCAGGTGGATAATCAGTTCACGCAGTTACTGAACCGCTACGCATTGCTTATCAGTGCCTTACCTGCTTCATCTGATGAAAGTAGTCAGGGTGATAACTGAAGAACAGCATTGGGGGCAGCATAGCAAAACGGGTCATATTGCCCCCTCACATTACAGAGGACGTATGTCAGCAAAGGAACGGTTTCTAAAAAAGCTGCAAGACAGTCAGCCCCGCAGCGGCTCATTTGATAACAAAGGTCAGGCAGATATCGCGCAGTTCCGGCAACGGATGAGTGAACTTCAGGAAAACATGGAGGAGTGGCTGACGGACACCGGTATAGAAGTTGAAAGCACGACCGTCTCACTGGTTGAGTTTCTGATTGGAGGGAAATCGTTCAGCGTGCCGGGTATTCAGCTTAAATATGACGACCGAAAAGTGAAATTCACGCCGGTCTTTTTGTACGGGCAAGGCGTCACAGGCTGCGTGGAAGCCAGTCTTTGCACGCAAGGAGGCGTGACTGTTTTGTGCCGGTTATTTATGCAGTCTGGCGAAAACAGACAATGGACCTGGCGTCCTGCTAATGCCTTCACCGGACCGGGCGGGATGTTCGGTGAGGACGCCTTTTTTGAACTGGTAGAACGTTTATTGCCATGACGCCTAGGGCGTCATTTTTTTGATGAATGTTATCTTTTGAAATAGCAGCAAGATTCGGGGAACGATGTTGAACCCGCGCTGTCCATCCAGCAGGAAAAGAATATCCATCACTAACGGCAGGAGCCACACAGTGACGCTCTACGACATAAAACCCCAATTTCAAAATCTGTTACGGCCGCTTGTATTGAAACTCCACCAGCGGGGGGTGACACCTAACCAGGTGACGCTTACGGCATTAGCCATGTCCGTTATTGCGGGAGTTCTGTTAAGTGCTTTCCCCTGCCCTCTCCTCTTCTTGTCGTTGGGGGTATTTTTAACCGTCCGCATGGCCCTGAACGCGCTGGACGGCATGCTTGCCAGGGAATTTAATCAGCAGACCCGCACGGGTGCCATTCTCAATGAAGTCGGAGATATCCTTTCTGATGTCTCGCTGTATCTGCCTTTTGCCTTCCTGCCAGACGTCTCGTTGTGGTGGGTGATACTGGTGCTTTTTCTTTCCTGTCTCACCGAATTTTGCGCAGTAGTATCCCAGACGCTGACGGGTCAAAGGGGCAATGGCGGTCCTTTGGGCAAGAGTGACCGCGCTTTGTTGTTTGGCACAACGGGGCTGGGCATCGCGCTATGGCCTCAGTATCTGTTTATCATCAACATTGTGTTTATTATCGCAGCGCCATTACTGGTCTGGACATGTATTAACCGCTGTCGCGGTGCCATGGTTGCGAAGAATGTCTGATGCATCGCTGACCTTGTACTATTGTCTCTCGGGGATTTTTGGGGCGTTGCTGCTTGCAACACTCATTTTATTCATCCTGATAAAATGTGCTCCGCAAAGTAACTGGCTGGAGTTAAGGCGGCGTATCACCAGCTGGTGGGTGATCATTTTTGTTTTTTCTCTGGCGATGCTTTCCCCTAAATGGCTGGCCCTGAGCTTCTTTGCTTTCGTCAGCTTTTTGGCACTAAAAGAATATCTGACCCTCACCGCAACAAGGCGTTCGGACGATATCCCCCATTTCTGGCTGTACGCTGCCATCCCCTTGCAATACCTTTGGGCAGGCATGTCGTGGTATGGCATGTTCCTTATTTTCATTCCGGTCTGCGTATTTCTTTTTCTCCCCGTGCGGGCGGTCATTGCCGGGAACACCAGAGGGTTTATTCATTCCACCAGCGTGATGCTGTGGGCAATGATGACTACGGTATTCGCCCTGAGCCATGTCGCGTATCTGATGATGTTACCGGGCAACAATGGCAAAGCCGGTGCCTTGCTGGTGACTTTTTTAGTGGCCGCCACAGAAATAAACGATATCGCCCAATACTTATGGGGTAAGGGATTCGGCAACATTAAGGTGACACCCGGAGTCAGCCCCAATAAGACCCTTGCGGGATTATTGGGCGGCGTGCTGACCACCACGCTGCTGGGGGGAATATTGGGTCCGCTTTTAACGCCAATGAACGGTCTGCATTCTCTCGCTGCCGGAGTCATCATCGGTTTTGGCGGATTTTGCGGGGATGTGGTGATGTCTGCCATCAAACGCGACGTCGGCGTAAAGGATTGCGGAAATCTGTTACCCGGTCACGGTGGCATTATGGACCGGCTGGATTCTTTGATTTATACCGCACCGTTATTTTTCTACTTCTTTAACTATTTCTATGGCTAGGTGCTCGTATTAAAAAAAACGCATCCCGGGGCTGTGACACTTTATTCACAGGCTTTTCAATATGCAGAATAAAACAACAAGGAAAGTTACATGAATCAGGAAGTTCGCCAATTTCAGGAAAATACCTTTTCGACCAGCGATGATGAAGCGCTGTACTTTCGCCACTGGCCGGCGGCAGGCAGTACTGGCAATAAAGTCATCATTTTATTTCACCGCGGGCACGAACATTCCGGCAGGTTGCAGCATATTGTTGATGAGCTGCTGATGCCTGACACCGATTTTTATGCCTGGGACGCGCGCGGGCACGGCCAGTCACCCGGCGAGCGTGGATACAGCCCGAGCCTTGCCCGTTCCGTGCAGGATGTCGATGAGTTTGTCCGTTTTGTTGCCAGCCATGCTCAGGTACGCATGGAAGATATTGTTGTGATTGCGCAAAGCGTGGGCGCAGTGTTAGCCGCCACGTGGGTACATGACTATGCCCCTAAAATTCGCGGCGTGGTGTTGGCATCTCCGGCATTTAAGGTCAAACTCTATGTGCCTTTTGCTCGTACGGGACTGGCACTGATGCAGAAATTTCGCGGCCTGTTCTTCGTGAATTCGTATGTTAAAGCCAATTATCTCTCCCACTGTCCGCAGCGCATTGCCAGTTTTAATCAGGACAAACTGATCACCCGCCAGATCGCCGTCAATATTTTGCTGGATTTATACAAAACCGCCAATCGTATCGTCAGTGATTCATCCGCGATTACCCTGCCAACTCAGTTGCTGATTTCGGGCGACGATTTTGTTGTTCACGCCAAACCGCAAAAGCAATTTTATGCCGGATTGCGCAGCAGGATTAAAGAACAGCATATTTTACCAGGGTTTTATCACGATACGCTGGGTGAAAAAGACCGCAGCATCGCGTTGGACAAAATCAAAAGTTTTATCGCCAAACTCTACAATCAGAAACCTGAACCCTTTAATTACAATGATGAGGACTGCTGGAGCCCCGGTGCTGATGCGTATCGAGAATTGCAGGTTCCGTTAAAACCTCTCACACCTGAAGGGATTTCTTACCGCTTACTCAGTTATGGAATGAATACTGTCGGGCGATTATCCACAGGCATACGCCTTGGTTATGAAACCGGTTTTGACTCCGGAAGTACGCTTGACTACATCTACCGGAATGAGGCTCAGGGAAAGGGTTTTTCAGGCCGCTTTTTAGACCGGGTTTATCTCAACAGCATCGGCTGGCGCGGGATCCGGGTACGGAAAATTCACATTCAGAAGATGATCAGGCAGGCTATCGGGAAATTACGCGAGCACGATATGCCGGTGCGCATCGTGGATATTGCTGCCGGACATGGCCGGTATGTGCTCGATTCACTTGAAAATCAGCCGGAAGTTGAAAGTATCCTGCTGCGCGACTACTGCGATATTAATGTAGAAAAAGGTCAGAGAATGATTGAGCAACGCGGGCTTTCCCACATTGCTCAATTCAGGAAAGGCAATGCGTTCGATTACGACTCCCTGGCGTCACTCGCTCCCAAACCGACGCTGGGCATCGTTTCCGGACTTTATGAATTGTTTCCTGATAACAATCTGCTCAGTAATTCTCTGGCCGGACTAGCAGCAGCGATACCGCCGGGGGGTATGCTGATTTATACCGGTCAGCCGTGGCATCCGCAGCTAAAAACCATCGCATATACCTTAACCAGCCACCAGAACGGGATCCCGTGGATGATGCGGGTACGCAGTCAGAACGAAATGGACACCCTTGTTGAAGAGGCGGGCTTTGAAAAATCTCATCAGTTCATTGATGAATTTGGCATTTTCACCGTGTCTCTGGCGGTAAGAAAATCCCATGACTGACATTGCAGCGTCGGTGACGGCGTCCCGCCCCTGGAAGCAGGGGCTGGGCTGGCTGTTAATACTGGGCCCATTGTTTTTACTGTGTTATAGCCAGGTGAATCAGTACACCGCAACGCGGCATGATGTCGGCAGTTTGGTGTTTAATTGGGAGCAACAGGTCCCGTTTATGCCCTGGACGATTGTTCCTTACTGGAGCATTGACCTGCTATACGGTATTTCGCTTTTCATCTGTACCTCAAAACAGGAGCTGACACGTCATGGCTGCCGCCTGCTTGCTGCATCGCTGATTGCCTGTGTCTCGTTTTTACTTTTTCCGCTGAAATTCACGTTTACGCGCCCCGAAACACAAGGCTTTTTTGGCTGGCTGTTCGGGCAACTCGAGCAATTTGATCTGCCCTACAATCAGGCTCCTTCCCTGCACATCATTATCACATGGCTGCTGTGGCTGCGTTTTCGTCAGCATATACAAGGTTATTGGCGGCACATCGCTGGCTTCTGGTTTTTACTGATCGCCGTGTCAGTACTGACCACCTGGCAGCATCATTTTATCGATGTCGTCAGCGGAGTGATTGTTGCTTTGTGTATAAGCTACGCCATCCCTGTATGCGGAAAATGGCAATGGCATCGCCCGAAACCTCATGCATTACGTCTTGCATCAAAGTACGCTGCTGGCGCCATCGCGTTTAGCATGGCGGGTGTGATGACCCCCTACGCCTGTGTTTTGTTTTGGCCATCCGCGGCCTTGTTTCTTGTCGCTGCGGCTTACGCCGGTGCGGGTACGGCTATTTTTCAAAAAGATGCTGCCGGACATTTATCGATCCCGGCGCGCATTCTTTTGTTGCCTTATCTGGTAACTGCAGGGATCTCAAAACGCGGGTTTGTCCGCAATATCCCCGCAGTATCTGACATGAGAAACGGAATATTCGTCGGTTGTTTCCCTTTGAGCGCAGTTGAGCAAAACGCTGTGCTGGATCTCACCGCTGAGTTTCAGCGCCAGCCGGGAACCACAGCGTACTGGAGTTCCTGCCCGCTGATGGATCTGGTTGCGCCAGATTTAGCACAAATCAAAGAAGCGGTGAACCAGCTGACACGGGTTAAACATTCACATGACACCGTTCTGGTCTGCTGCGCTTTAGGATTGTCGCGAAGTGCCACCATCGTTGCAGCCTGGCTTATCGCAGAGGGTAGATGTCAGTCTGCACAGCAGGCGACTGCCTATGTCCGGTCACAACGGCGTCAGGTGGTATTTTCTGATGAACACCTGCGTGCACTCGAGCACTTTCAGAAATCGCTATGCCAGACACCCTGATGACCAACAAAATCATCTGGCGTGCTGACGTCATCTGGCGAACATAAATGTAAACAAATGCTACAACCATTACCTGATCTGATGCGGATTCCGCCAAAAACGATGACATAAATTTACATTGCATTAGAAATAAGAATGCGCTGTTGCTCTGTTGGATTTAACTTTTTTGTTACCGATTTTGCACACAAAAAATCATTACCGGATGCAGGGTAATTACATTTGGAAAACATCAAAACTCTTTGATCCAGATCAATGCAACAACATATCCACCCGTTATTTAGGGTTAATCCCTTTCACACTCCCTCGCTCTGAAAATTGTTTTTCCACCCCGTTCGCTCGGCCCAACACGAAAGTGTGTCAGCCAGTAATTCCCCCCCGTGACCGTCCCTGTTAATGCCTTCTCTGGCTATGTTTAAATCCATTCCTCGCGAAACCCCAGCTGTACAGCCCTTTCATTCAAGACTTCACCTGCGAATGTCCGACATCGCCGGTTCCCGTACCGGTGTCGACGTCTGGAAGGGTTATCTGACACACAAAAAGAGGTTGTTATGTTTGGTCTTGATGCGCTAGAACTGGCCCGGATCCAGTTTGCCTTCACCGTCTCTTTTCACATCATTTTTCCCGCTATCACTATCGGGCTGGCCAGTTTTCTGGCGGTTCTGGAAGGCATGTGGCTAAAAACAAAAAAAGAGGCTTACCGCGACCTGTACCATTTCTGGTCGAAAATCTTTGCCGTTAACTTCGGTATGGGCGTGGTCTCCGGTCTGGTAATGGCTTACCAGTTCGGTACTAACTGGAGTATGTTCTCCTCGTTTGCGGGCAGTATCACCGGCCCGCTGCTGACCTACGAAGTGTTAACTGCGTTCTTCCTCGAAGCCGGTTTCTTGGGCGTAATGCTGTTCGGCTGGAACCGCGTCGGACCCGGCCTGCATTTCTTCTCCACCTGTATGGTGGCGCTCGGCACGCTGATGTCGACGTTCTGGATCCTCGCGTCTAACAGCTGGATGCAAACGCCACAGGGCTACGAGATTGTTAACAATCTGGTCGTTCCGGTCAGTTGGATGAAGATCATCTTTAACCCTTCCTTCCCGTTCCGCTTAATGCACATGACCACCGCCGCTTTCCTTGCGTCGGCCTTCTTCGTTGGTTCTGCTGCGGCGTGGCATTTACTGCGTGGTCGCGATACGCCGGCAATCCGTACCATGTTGTCAATGGCGATGTGGATGGCGCTGATCGTCTCGCCAATTCAGGCGTTTCTGGGCGATGCTCACGGCCTGAATACCCTGAAATATCAGCCCGCTAAAATTGCTGCCATCGAAGGCCACTGGGAAAATAAAGACAACAAACCGTCCCCGCTGGTGCTGATTGGTTATCCGGACATGAACCGCGAAGAAACCCGTTACGCGATAGAAATCCCGTATCTGGGCAGCCTGATCCTGACACACAGCCTGACGCATCAGATCCCGGCGCTGAAATCCTTCCCGAAAGAAGACCGTCCGAACTCATCCGTCATCTTCTACACCTTCCGCATCATGGCGGGTCTTGGCATGCTGATGATTTTGCTGGGTGTGCTGAGCCTCGTTCTGCGTCGTGGCGGCAAAATGTATACCTCTAAAGCGTTCCTGCGCTTTGCCTTCCTTATGGGACCTTCCGGTCTGCTGGCGCTGCTGGCGGGTTGGATCACCACTGAAATGGGGCGTCAGCCTTGGGTGGTGTACGGCCTGCTGCGCACCAAAGACGCGGTATCTAACCATAACGTCATCCAGATGAGCGTCAGCCTGATCCTGTTCATCGTCATTTACTGCTCGGTGTTTGGTGTCGGCTACGGCTATATGATGCGTCTGATCCGCAAAGGGCCACAGGCACATGAAGGCGAAAGCGTTGATCACGGTGGACCGGGCCAGCACCGTACGCCTGCGCGTCCGCTGTCTGCGATTACAGAATCACTGACCGACGAAACTAAGGGAGCTTGATAATGGGTATCGACTTACCGCTGATCTGGTTTTTGATCATCATCTTCGGCGTGATGATGTATGTAGTGATGGACGGCTTCGACCTGGGTATCGGTCTGCTGTTCCCGCTGGTGAAAAAAGAGCACGACCGCGACGTGATGATGAACACCGTTGCGCCGGTCTGGGACGGCAACGAAACCTGGCTGGTGCTGGGCGGTGCGGCGCTGTATGGCGCATTCCCGCTGGCATACTCAGTGATTCTGGATGCGCTGACTATCCCGCTAACCCTGATGCTGTTCGGCCTGATTTTTCGGGGTGTCGCCTTTGAGTTCCGCTTCAAAGCCAGTCCGGCCAAACGCCACGTGTGGGATAAATCCTTCATCGGCGGTTCAGTGCTGGCCACCTTCTGTCAGGGCATCGTGCTGGGCGCGGTGATCAACGGTATTCCGGTGGTGAACCGTACTTATGCCGGTGGCGCACTGGACTGGCTGACGCCGTTCACGCTGTTTTGTGGTTTTGCGCTGGTGGTGGCTTACGCCCTGCTCGGCTGCACCTGGCTGATTATGAAAACCGAAGGCGAATTGCAGGAAGCGATGCACAAAATCGCTAAACCGCTGCTGATGGTCTTCCTGCTGGTGACGCTGGCGGTCAGCCTGTGGACACCGCTGACGCACAGCGATATCGCCACCCGCTGGTTCTCGCGGCCTAACCTTTACTGGTTCCTGCCGGTACCGGTGCTGGTGGTGTTGGTCTCTGCATGGATGTACCGCGCCATCAGCAAAAATGCGCACCACGCGCCGTTCCTGCTGACGCTGGCGCTGGTGTTCCTCGGCTATACCGGTTTGGGTATCAGCATCTGGCCGAACATCATTCCGCCGTCCATCTCCATCTGGGAAGCGGCTTCACCTCCGCAGAGTCAGGGCTTTATTCTGGTTGGCGCCCTGTTCATCATCCCTATTATTCTGGTGTACACCTTCTGGAGCTACTACGTGTTCCGCGGGAAAGTCACACCGGATCAGGGCTATCACTGAGGAATCGCGTTATGAATCTCATCAGAAAAATGGATGACGGCAACATCACTAAAGCCCCGTTCTTAAAGCAGGTCGGCTGGATGGCCGTCATCTGGGGCGGCAGCGTGCTGGCGTTATTTGTTGTAGCATCGGTGTTTCATCTGCTGATGTTCGCGGCGGGAATGAGAAGTCATTAAGTGAACGTTTTGCGCCGCCCATGAGTATGGCCGGCGCAGTATAGAAATTAAATAGAAGTTTGTTGATATATTCAGAAAGCAGATTATATTTTTATCTTTAGTTATTTTGATGCGAACAGCTCACACATTAATAAATTACTTTACTAAATTATCGCTATGCCATAATTTGAATGCTAGCTCGATATAGCACTTAAGTTAAAATAAATAATTAACGCTTAATTATTGATAAGACTTATATATTTATTAAAAGGATTTACATATGGCTAATATGATTTACGTATCAATTACAGGTAAAAACCAGGGTTTAATCTCTGCCGGATGTTCAACTTTTGATTCAATTGGAAACAGATATCAAACCGGACATGAAGATCAAATCATGGTTCATTCATTTGAACACACGATTTCCAGAGATCTAAAAGTCAATCACGGTCCGATATCTTTCATTAAACCTCTGGATAAATCATCCCCTTTGATTGGTGTTGCCATATCCAACGATGAAGAATTGGATATTAAAATTGACGTCTACAGAACATCAACCCCCGGATCCAATCAACTCTATTACACGGTGAAATTAGCAAAAGCTTACATCAGCAGAGTTAGCGTCATTTGCCCTCACTCGATAGACCATACCACCAACCAACCGGAAGAAATGGTCTCAATTAAATACCGCAGCATTACCTGGGAGCATCACACCGCAGGTACGTTTGGGTATAGTATATGGGAGGAACGAGTATATTGATTTTTGATTGCCAGCTCATAGAATTCTATGAGCTGGCTTTATGAAAAATTAAAACCAGAGACAGTTTCTGAATTTAATAATGAAACAACATACCCATACCAAAACAAATAACACCAGTGAAATATTAATTACTTTATTATTAAAATTAATTATACAAGAATAAATAAAAACCGGTACAACCATGATTAATATAGGTATTGCAATCACCCTGTAGTCATCTGACACAAAATTACTAATAACATAACAGACATCCTTGATTTCCTCACCATCGATAAATATTTCTTGTCCGAAACTGCTGAACAAAGTACAAAGGAACATCATGAAAAGCATATATACGGTGATTATGACGTTCAAAATAACTCGTAATATGTTTGATTTTTTTATTGTTTTTTTCATTCATTGATTCCGAATAAATTATTAAAGGCCTCTTTCCTTCTCATAATGGTTCTTCCACTGGAGGAATACTCTCTGATGGGATCTCCTTCTTGCGCAGCGATTGATGCAACATAGTCTTCCCTCTTTCGCTCCATCCCACGATTATATCGTGAACCCGCTATTATTATCTGCTCCTCAGAAAGAATTCGATAATCTTTAAGGTTAGGATTATCAGCCTTTATAAGCACTCTTAAATGCCTGGCAACAATGTTAATATTAAAACTATCATCTAATAGACAATTTGCTAGCTGTAATTGCTGAGTTGTAGTCAATGCTTCCGCATCAATACCCATTGTTTCTGCTGCAACTCTGAGTTGCATAGCGGTGCTACCCAATGAGGTTTTGTTTGATCTATTATTTCCCTCACCTTTGATTAAGTCATCAATTTTATATAGTGGTAATACAATAAATAATTTAGCTCGCTCTGGCATCCCACCTAATTCATTAAATATAACGCCTACAAGCAGGAGTACAGGTATACCTTCTTGTCTTGCAGTTTCACTTATTCTATCTTTATTATATTCCAGATAAGCAAATTTATATGCAAATAGACGAGAATCCCCAACCCACGAAAAAATAGAATGATGTCGAAAGGAAATCCATAAGCCCGCGTCCCAGGCACTCCACTTAGGAAAATCTGAAGACAAATTAGTACTGCAAAACGAATTACGCATTAAACACTCCTTGTTTACAATAGCTTGTCAAATGTTTTTTCTTAGTGCGCCGTCACCGGCAACCCCAGTATCAATGACAACGTCCGCCCGTCAGAAACTTTCATGTTGATTCTGTCACCACCCGACTCTTTAAATAAAGAAAGGCAAACCACCATCATTACCGCAAGTTTGTCTTCAGCACGTAACGTTTCAGTATTGTCTAAAACCTTATAAATATCTTCCAGTAATAGATCATGCTCATTCATAACTCAACCTAATTAATTAATGTGAAATGAATTTTCACAGTACAACATTAAATTATTTTGCCATAAACAAATTATTCAAAATTGAGGAGCACTGACATTCAGGCCAATGATTTATTATGAGAAAGAATAATGAATGTCGGCCATTAACGGGCTGCACGGCGTGAAACCCTCCGGCATATTGAGTCTGCCGGAAAGGTTTTAAAAGATTCTGTCAGCAGTAACGACTTCACTAGAGAATGAGTGAACCGCTTCAGTGCTGGATTATTTCTCCAGCACCAGCGTCACAAAATCCAAAATATCATCCATCGCTTCCTGACGGGCTTCGGCAGAAGGCATGACGATCAGCTGGTCGGAATAGCCATTCATGATGGCGGATAACTGGCGGGTGACGCGTCCGGCATCGGTCGGGCGGAACACGCCGCTGTCGATCCCGGCACGGATGATCTCAGCCAGCAGTGCCAGCCACTTATGCACCATCAGCCGCGCCAGTTCGGCGTAAGCCTCGTTATGCGCCGCCAGTTGCCACAGCGATCCGTACAACTGCCAGATATCACCCTGCGTATCGGGCAGATAATTGCACACCAGCGTGTGCAATTTTGCTTTGGGTTCCAGCGGAGCGATTTCAGCGGAAAACTCTTTCAGCTCCGCCATCATCACCACCGACAGCGCCTCGATACACAGCGTTTGCCAGTCAGGAAAATAATGATAAATGTGGCTGCGGGAAATCCCGACGTACTCCGTCAGTTCGCGCGTCGTGACTTTCTCAATCCCTTTTTCGATAAAAAGACTGATGGCTCCGTCAAGAATTTTAGCCCTTAACGCTTCCCGGTTTTCTTTCATAATTCATCCTGTACTGGCCCTGGAATGACATTGAGCAGGCGCTCAGACCGGCATTTTATCAGGAAGCCCGGCGTGTGCCCACGGACTTACGCAGCACGATTTTCAGCACCACCACACTGGCAATCACCAGCGCAGCCGCAGAAATCAGCACCGCCAGAAACGCCTGATCAAACGCAGTTCTCGCCAGATTTGTCAGCAACGAAGCCTGTTCAGGGCTGAGATGTCCGGCGATCGTTAATGCTTCATCAAGACTGTCATACGCGGTTTCACCGCTGACCAGCCCGTGCGGAAGTGTCAGGCTGCGGCTGTAAACGGCGGTCATCAGGCCACCCAGCAACGTCACGCCGAGCACGCCGCCCATTTCCCACGATACATCCTCTATCGCCGCGACCATTCCGGCCTTATCTTCCGGGGCATTAAGCATGATCGAAGTGGAAGCCGCTGTCACTGCGCCACCAAGTCCAAAACCTAAAATAAACAGGCTCACTAACTGCATCACCACGCTGCCATCATAGACCAGCGCGTGAATGACGATGCCGAGGGCAGATATCGCGAAGCCGCCCAGCATCATTTTACGCACGCCGACACGCGGGAGCAGCATACCCGCCAGCGGCGAGGCCAGTGCAGACGCCACCGGGATCGGCAGAATAAACATCGCCGCCATAAACGGCGTCAGTCCGAGCACCAGCTGTAACCGCTGGCTGAGCACCAGTTCGATACCGATCAGCGCAATCATAGAGGTGATCGCCACGCCCACGCCGCAGGCAAAGGCGCGGTTGCGGAACAGTGAAAAGTCGATCATCGGCTGAACAGCCTTCTTTTGTCTTCTGACGAATAAGCCGAGGAACAGCACACCGAAAGCGGCAGAACCCAAGATCACCAGCCATGACGAGTTAATCTGGCTCAGCTCTTTCAGTGCGTAAATCACCCCGACCAGCCCCGCCATCACCATCGCAGAACCGGCAAAATCACAAGGACGGTGTTTATTGCCTTCACCGCGCGGGATCAGCGCCTGCGCAAACGGGAATACGGCCAGCACGATCGGCACGTTGATCAGAAACACCGATCCCCACCAGAAATATTCCAGCAGCACGCCGCCGATGACCGGTCCGAGCGCCGCCGCACCGGACGCCACCGCCGACCAGATGCCGATCGCCAGCGCGCGTTCGCGCTCGTTGGTGAAAACGTGGCGCACAATCGCCAAAGTCGCAGGCATCATCATCGCCGCGCCGATCGCCAGAAACACGCGGGAGGCAATCAGCATTTCGGCGCTGGCAGAAAACGCCGCGCACAGGGAAGCGAGCGCAAACACCGGCAGCCCGCTCATAAAGAGATTTTTGTGCCCGATACGGTCACTGAGCATTCCCGCGCCCGGTAACAGACCGGCGACCACCAGCGGATAGGCGTTCACTATCCATAGTTTTTCCGATGCCGTGGCACCCAGCGCCTGCGTCAGGCGCGGTAACGCGGTGTACAACACGGTCATATCAATGATGATCAAAAAAAGTGTACTGGTGACAATCGCAAGTATCAGCCAGCGGTTATTGACGAACATAAAAAGTGCCTCAGCCTGGTTTTGAGCAACCGCTCAAGTCCAGCAAAAATACTTGAGCGATTGCTCAAAAGCAAGCAACGTCTGCCTGATGGTTGACGCATTATTGAAGTTACGTTCCGGTACGGGCTGTAGATCAATCCAGTTGCGGCGGATCGTTTCCTCCTGAAAAGCGACACAATGGACTGGTTAACGTCTCTGCCAATGCCACCGGCTTGTTCTGCCGTTGGTTAACCAGAAATCTTCATTCTGATTAGCTTCATAAAAGGTATTTTAATAAATTTATTCACCTATATTGTTACCGGTGAATAATGAAATTTAAAGTCAGCAGAAAACACACCTGTTCGTGCTACTTAAAAAAACAGCACGGATGTACAAGACGTTAATGGCCGAAAGGCTATAAGATTAATTTAATATAAACATTAGGCTGTGATTTGAAATTAATATAAATCCTTTCGACAGTATTCATTCAACAAATACTATTATTCGTTATAATGTAGGAAGTTCATAATATATGTATCTGATTGAGCGCTACATTATGGGTGAGACACGTCGCTCGGTGACAATCATCGTGGGCTTTCTGACTTTCATATTCGCCAGTTACTCAACCCAGCGATATCTGACCGATGCGGCGAATGGGATCATCTCTCTGCAAGCGGTGTTTTACATCGTCTTTTACAAAGTTCTGATCGCCCTTGAGATGTTACTGCCCGTCGGGCTTTATGTGTCTGTGGCGATTGCACTGGGACAGTTGCACAGTGATTCGGAAGTTATCGCGATTTTAGCTTCCGGTTGCAGTCCTTTAAAACTCTACAAAGCGATCCTGTATCTGGCCATCCCCGTGGGCATTCTGGTAACGGTGCTGTCAATGTACGCCAGACCCTGGGCGTATTCTCAGATTTATCAGTTAAAACAACAATCGCAGTCAGAACTGGACACCCGTCATCTACAGGCGAAAAAGTTTAATCTTAATGACAGTGGCAGAATGATCCTGGCCGAGAAAATTGATTCGACAACTCAGATGCTGACAGATGTCCTGATTTACACTCCTTCTGTCGGTAAAACTTATGTTTTCAGAGCACGCTCCATGCAGGTTACCGACCCTTCCCAGACCACGCCTTCGGTGATGTTTCACGCGGGTACGGCATATGAACTGGATCATCAGGGTTCCGCCGATAACGGGCAGACTTATAATAATTTCAATCTACATCCTAAACCCGCCCGACAAGAAACTGAGGTTAAAAGTAAAGCGGCTTCGAATTCTGAATTGTCCCGGGCGTCTGATCCTGCCTATAAAGCAGAGTTACAATGGAGAGAAAGTCGGGGCATAAGCGCAATCCTCATGGCGCTTTTAGCTATTTCATTAAGTCGAACCAAACCACGACAAGGGCGTTTCTCCACACTGTTGCCATTAGCGATTGTATTTACGATTATATTTTATGCAGGGAATATTTCCCGGACATTAGTTGCTAATCACACTCTTCCGACTTTCCCGGGGGTGTGGTTAGTCCCCTTATTAATGCTCATAAGTTTGTTGATTCTGCTAGCCCGGGAATTTTCATTGCTGCAGAAACTACGTAGATGAATATTTTCAGCCGATATTTAATTCGCAATATTTTCACTGGATTCGCCGCAGCGGCAGCTTTATTGATCCCGCTGTTTACCACTTTCGACTTTATCAATGAACTTGATGATGTCAGCTCGAACGGATACCGCTGGGAACTGGCGCTGCTCGTCGTATTAATGAGATTGCCCCGCTGTCTGATCGACCTCAGCCCCTTTATCGCATTACTCGGCGGTATTGTCGGTTTGGGCCAACTGTCAAAAACACTTGAACTGACGGCGATGCGGGTGGCAGGTTTGTCTGTCTTTCGAATTTCACTGGTTGTTTTATGTTCAGGTCTGATAATGAGCAGCGCACTCAGCGCACTGGATGAATGGGTGGCTTCCCCGCTACAACAACGTGCTTTGCAAATAAAAGACACTGCTTTTGCCCGAAGCGACAAAACTGTTCCGACCATGAATGCGCTCTGGGCGCGGCGAGATAATGAATTTGTCATGGTAAAAACCATAGACCCGGATAATCATCCGGTCGGCATTGAGATATTCCGCTATAATCCAGATCTTTCTCTGATGTCATATATATACGCAGAAAATGCCACTCCAAAAAATAATGGCACCTGGATACTGCATAATGTTAATCAGAAATCCTGGGCAAGCGGCCAGGAAAGCGGAAATTCGGTAGTGAGTCTCGAATGGCCATCAATATTTACCAATACTCATCTCAATGAACTGACGATGCCGGGTGACAGTTTTTCAGTCAGGCAGCTTAATCATTTTATCCGCTATCTTAAAAACACCAGCCAACCTGCTCTCGAATTTGAACTGGCGCTATGGCAAAAAATGGGACGCCCGATATTAGTTCTGGCAATGCTTTTACTCGCTGTTCCCTTTACGTTTGGTAATCCCCGGTCTCCGGGTTTAGGCAGTCGCTTGGCCATAGGCGTTATCGTCGGCTTATTCACTTATATTATGGATCAGATTATTGTCAATCTAGGACTACTTCTCTCTTTGAATGCTGTTCTCACAGCAATTGCACCCCCTTCGTTTATTCTGGCTCTGGCATTCGTATTGATTCACCGATTTAATAAACAGCAATGAATATATTCAGTGCCTTTAATACTCTCTCCAGCACCAGGAATAAACTTCATCACTGAGCTGCGGTATTTTTTCCACCGGGTTGACGGTACAGTCATTTAAGGTGCAATAATCATTTAAAGTACAATAGTCATTTAAAGTACAATAGGCACAACTTCTGAGGAGCGTTCCTCCCGATGCATGGCTGGTTTTACCCTTGCATCGGGATTAAACAGCCTTTAATTTTACGAAATTACGACAGGTTTTTCTGCATTATTGCGGCTATAGCCACGGGATTCCATAAAACGTGAGACCGCCTCTTTGGCCGCATCCAAAACAGACTCCAGGTTATCGTTTGCATTAATATCAATAATTTGTGAACCTTGAAATGTTAATTTTGAGGTTACCAACACTTTCTTAGCCAGTGACTCTCTGCGGTGATCGGGCTTACGTGCGCAGGCAACATCAAGATCAACATTGAGTTTGATCACGAGATCCGGTTTATGACTTGCCATCCATTCAAAAGCGGCACGTTCGCGCCCCGCTAACCACGTAACAAAAGGTCTGCCGGGGACAGTTTGAGGAAGTAAAATACCATCATAAGCACCAGGAATTTGAATTTGTGGAAAACGATCTGAAAGAATAATTAATCCACGTTGACGAAGCGCCAGCATTCTGCGAAAACGTAACAATCTGCGCACGACAAAAGAGATAACAACCAAAGCAGGTAGTGGTCCGATACCTGATTTTGCTACGCTGACTTTATTACGTTCAATGCTTTTCCGAAGAATCCCTCCCAAAATAGGGATTTTTATAACCTGACGCTCGACATTTCCAGCTTGCTTGCCTAAATGAACTGCGGCTGCTGGGCCGTATTCATTCACGCAGATAATAAGATGTTCGCAAACCGTCGATTTACCTGAACCATCGCTACCAATAACGGCGATAAGTGGGGGGGGAAGAGTGGAATCCATGAAATTATTCTCCGTCTTAAATATTGCTGTCAATATAACACCCGAACAGATAAAAGTCGCTATTTGTCGAATTATTAAACCCATCAAAACACCTTGATAATATGTCTCAGTGTAATACAATAGTTTTTTGTGACTGGATTTATTAATGTGAACTTACAAACTCCACCGACTATTAATCATTCCCCTCTCCGGGTGATAGCAATAACGGGATGTGATGGTTCAGGTAAATCAACTTTAGCGACAAATCTTGTTAATCATCTTTCTTCACAAGGTGCGACGGAATTAATTTACCTCGGACAATCTTCCGGCCGTATTGGGGAGTGGTTCTGTAATCTTCCTTTTATTGGCGTGCCATTCGGTCGTTATTTGCTGTCGAAATCAGCCCGCGTTCACGATCAACCGTCAACACCTCAGGGTAATGTCACGACTCTGGTGATCTACCTACTTTCATGTTGGCGGGCGGTTAAGTTTCGTCGGATGCTGGTTAAGTGCAAAAAAGGCACATTGCTGATCACCGACCGTTATCCCCAGGCCGAAGTGGCAGGTTTTCGTTTTGACGGCCCGCAGCTGGCTAAATCACAGGGGGGGAATTATTGGGTACGGATGCTCCGAAATCGTGAACAAAAACTCTATCGCTGGATGGCGTCCTTCCCCCCTGTTTTATTGATCCGTCTGGATATTGATGCGGAAACTGCGCATTCACGTAAACCTGATCACGCAATTTCTGCTTTACGGGAAAAAATTTCTGTCATCCCTCACCTTACTTTTAATGGTGCACATATTCTCGATCTGGATGGCCGGCGGCCGGCAGGTCAGATTCTCGATGAATCGTTATCTGCGATTCGATCCTCACTTTCCGATTCACATTCCTGAATTTGTGATCACTTTGTAATGCTAAGCTAATGCAAAAAGAAACGATGAAAACAAAAGAACATGTCACGCCTGAGATTATCCCCGGACTTATTGCTGTTGTGGGTTGCGACGGAACGGGAAAATCCACGCTAACTCATGACTTAGTGAAAATTTTGCGGGAACATTGCCCGACCGAGCGCCGATATCTCGGACTCATTTCGGGTGAAGATGGCGATAAAATCAAACGCCTTCCATTCATCGGTGTTTGGCTAGAACGCCGTTTGGCGACTAAATCTTCGAAAACGCAAAGTATGAGTAGTAAATCTCCGGCACTTTGGGCGGCGCTTATCATGTACGGGCTTTCATTGAGACGGGAATCACATTTGCATAAGGCTAAACACCTGGCTGAAAGTGGTGTATTCGTGATCAGCGATCGTTATCCGCAAGCACAAATTTCTGGTTTTCATTATGACGGCCCCGGCATTGGCATTGAACGCGTTTCCGGATGGGTTATGACAAAATTAGCAGAAAGTGAATACCGGTTGTATAAACAAATGGAATTGTTATGCCCGGAATTAATCATTCGTCTTGATATCGATATCGCAACTGCTATTGCCCGCAAGCCCGATCATAGTTATCCGGAATTGAAGGACAAAATCGGCATAATGACTCAGCTTAATTACAATGGATCCAGAATTATCGACCTGGATGCTCGCGCCCCTTATGACGAAGTGTTAAAGAAAGCATTAGAAGCTGTTGTTCCTTTGGTTTCACATTTTGCAAGTCGTGAAGAAGTCTTATTGTAACGCTACAAAATTACTTTTCCGGATTTGAAAATAATCAGCGCCTTTCTGCTACGGTGCTGATTATCATTTCATAAAAGAGCGTTTGGCTCAGAGTTGCTTTTCATATAACCGATAACGTTTATATGCAACGGCCCCGATCTTCTCGAGGATAGAGCGCATCCCGGTGTTTGTCTCTAATATCCAGGACATCTCCACAGCATTAATATTTCGTCTCTCAAACGGTTCACGAAGAGCATCGATTAACAGCAAGGCGATGACAGGACCCTTGCGGCTAAACTGATACTCCATCCGCACGCCCATCAGAGGGACACGAGCAGTGCGTACACCACTCACCTTAAGCCGCCATAACAATTTTGCCCAACCAAAAGGCAACAGTTTTCCCTTTAAATCGGCAATGGCCTCATTGATGTTCGGCAAGCCTACAATGAAAGCAACCGGAATAGAGTCTATTTCGGCAATATAAATGAGGTCTTCAGGTACTAAGTACTTCAGCTGATCACCCATAGTGGCAAATTCATGCTCGGTGAAAGGCACAAATCCCCAGTTTTTTTTCCATCCCGAGTTGAAGATGTTTCTGAGAACCTGCATTTCCGCGGCAAAATTTTTGCGATTCAGACGGCGGACCGTTACCTTTTGGCGCACCTCGCTCATCAATTTTAATAATGATGGGGAAAAATGCAGCTCTGGCCGTTTCATCCAGTAAGCCAGTAAATCAATCCCCGGCGTGTAGCCTTGCTGTTCCACGCGCGACGAATAATAAGGTTTACCGTGCGTCATCAGCGCGCTGGGCGGGGTCTCAAACCCGTCAACGAGCAAGCCGCTTTCCTGGTTGATGTTCAGGCTGAAGGGACCGGTGATTTTTCGCGCGCCTTTCGAAGTCAGCCACGCCTCTGCTGTCTCAAATAACCGGCTGAAGACTTCGGGGTCATCGACCGCATCAATCATTCCAAAATGGCCGGTATCCTTTCCATATAGTTCACGGTGTAACGTATCGATTTGCGCTGTAATTCTGCCGACCACCTTGTCATCTTTTTTGGCTAACCACGCCTGCCATTCTATGTGCTCGGTACCGGGGTTCTTTTCGGAAAGATGCTCTTTTCGTTCAACATGTAGCGGTTCAATCCAGTTTGGATCGTCACCATAGAGTGAAGAAGGAAAAGTAATGAAATCATGAAGGTCACCCTGGTTAATTACTTTTTCAATGCAAATCATAAATACCATCAATTTAAAGAAATTTAAAAGGACACATTTCCCTGTCAGCGATCTGTTTGTGTTTTCTTTCTAAAGAGACCAAGAAAAGCAGCATTCCCTTTCCGAATAACAGAAAGGTATTAGCGTCCGGGATATTTCATTTATTACATACCATGCCGAGGGAGCGGGTACATACGTTAGGCATATTATGCTGTTGTTGGTCCTTATCATCAATTGAGTTTTAAAACGCTGAGACAATGCCAAATCAAAGTATAGTAGGGTTACTAATCTTTAACACTTAATGCTTTATTCCTCGCAAAATTGAAATATTGTCTTTTACAGGGGTTTTAAAAAAATGATGATGGAAGTATCTTACAACTCGAAAAGTAATTTAAACCATCCTAATATTCACGGAACTGTTCGTTTGAAGACATAGTATTGATTGCCATGATGGCATATAGCGAATGGATTCTGCTTTGACACTATAAGTTCGTCCAGGCACCCGTATTGAGAACTGCCACGTTTTCAAAGCCGAAATATTCTACTGCAACGAACATCCTGACAAATTATCACCTGATTGCGCAACAAACATAATATATAAAAAATCTATAAAACACGCGATTAGACGAGAGTTTTAATATGTTTACGTCATTATAGAAAGGTAATTTCAGTGGGTAACCAATATCTAAAACTTTAGTGACCGGGAATGTTTTATTCTTTGCTAACACTGGATCTATAGAATATAAATTGTAAACAAAAATTAACGTATACGAATATATTGTTACATTAACTCTCGTTTGCACATTAATTGTTACCTTTATCGTTTGATTTTTTTTAACCTACAGATGGGTTGTATATGTACGCAACAAGCTCTACGAACGTTCTTCCAATGTGCTACGCAGAATTCCCTTCACTGGCGGAGGCGTTAGACTATGCCGCTCAGGGAAACAGCGGTATGAATTTCTACGATCGCCGCAATCAGCTTAGTGCGTCATTGGAATATCGTGTGCTGAGACAACGTGCGATTTCCGGAGCCAAACGTCTGCTGTCTCTTAACTTAAAAAAAGGGGATCGCGTCGCACTTATCGCTGAAACGAGTGTGGGTTTCGTAGAAGCTTTCTTTGCTTGTCAGTATGCGGGGCTGGTCGCGGTCCCGCTGGCTATCCCTATGGGCGTCGGCCAAAGCGCGTCATATATCGAAAAACTTCAGGGATTGCTCAAAAGCTGTCAGCCCGCAGCCATCATCAGCAGTGATGAATGGATGCCCCTGGTTAAGCCAGCACACAATGATGCGTCGGGTATTCTTATCCTGAGCCATGTGGAGTTTAATGCCCTGCCAGAAACAGAAATGGAACTGGTCCCGCCAGCTCCCGATGACATCGCCTATCTGCAGTATACTTCCGGCAGCACGCGTTTCCCCCGCGGCGTGATTATTACTCAACGCTCGGTGATGGCAAACCTGCAAGCCATCAGCCGTCACGGCATTAAATTGCGCGCCGGTGACCGTTGTGTTTCCTGGTTGCCGTTCTATCACGATATGGGACTTGTCGGGTTTCTGCTGACACCCATGGCCACCCAGTTATCCGTGGATTATTTGCGGACTCAGGATTTTGCCATGCGACCGATGCAATGGCTGAAACTGATCAGCCAGAACCGCGGTACCGTGTCTGTTGCCCCCCCTTTCGGTTACGATATTTGCCTTCGCCGCTGCAATGAAAAAGAAATTGCCGGGCTGGATCTGTCTGGCTGGCGCGTGGCAGGTGTCGGGGCTGAACCCATTCCCGGAGATCTGCTCAGCCGGTTCGAAGAGTGCTTTAAAACCATCAACTTTAACGGTGAAGCTTTCATGCCTTGTTATGGCCTTGCCTAAAATACGCTGGCGGTCAGTTTCTATAACAACGCAACAGGCCATCAACTTGATGAAGCCGACCGTGAAATTTTGGAATATGAAGGCACAGCGGTTGCCCCTACAGCAAAAACCCGCTCCGTCGTGACTTTCGTCAACTGTGGCAAAGCGCTCCCCGGCCACAAGATCGACATTCGCGATGAATCCGGTATTTCTCTGCCCGAACGTGAAGTGGGTCATATCTGTATCTCAGGCCCAAGCCTGATGAGCGGATATTTTAAAGATGATATTTCACAGCAAAAGATTCAGTCGATGGGCTGCATGGATACGGGTGATTTGGGTTATCTGCTGGACGGTAACCTGTATGTCACCGGTCGGAAGAAAGATCTCATCATTATTCGTGGCCGTAATATCTGGCCGCAGGATATTGAGTATCTCGCTGAGTCTGAACCGGAAATTCGCACCGGTGATGCCATTGCTTTTGTCACTCCTGAACATGACAACGGCGGCAAAATCATTTTGCAGATCCAGTGTCGTATCAGTTGTGAGGAGCGACGTAGCCAGATTGTCCACACGCTGAGCGCACGCATTCAAAGTGAATTCGGCATTGCTGTCGATGTGGTGTTATTGCCGCCGCACAGTATCCCCCGCACTTCCTCCGGCAAACCGGCCAGAGCTGAAGCCAGAAAACGTTACCTGAATGAGTCAGTCCTTTCCCGAAGAGAGCTGGCAGGTTTCGCGCAATGACCAGAACGGTTGCCGTGACGGGTGTGACAGGTTTTATCGGCAAGCATATTGCCGATAATTTGCTTGCCTGTGGTTTTAAAGTCCGGGGATTAACCCGCAAGCAACGCCCTGCGCCCGGCGGCAATTTCACCTGGGTACAAGGTTCGCTGGAAGATTCAGATTCTCTCGCTGAGCTGGTCAGAGGTGCGGACTCTGTCGTCCATTGCGCTGGTCAGGTTCGGGGACATAACGAAGACGTTTTCACCCAATGCAATGTGAACGGTAGCTTGCGTTTGATGCAGGCGGCCAAAAAAAGTGCCTCATGCATACGCTTTCTCTATATTTCCTCGCTTGCGGCGCGTTCACCGGAATTGTCCTGGTATGCAAAATCGAAATATGACTCTGAACAGCTATTAACGGCGTTAACTCCCCGAAACCTTTCACTGGGTATTTTCCGCCCGACGGCCGTTTACGGTCCGGGTGATAAAGAGCTCAAAGCGGTATTTGACTGGCTGTTACGCGGCCTGCTTCCCCGTCTCGGCCCGGAACACGCGCAGCTTTCGTTTCTTTATGTGAGCGACTTAGCAGAAGCCGTTTGTCAGTGGCTCATCAGCGAAGTGCATAACCCGGTTCCCTACGAGCTCTGCGACGGTATCCCCGGTTATAGCTGGAAGCAGTTACAGGAAATGGGATCGCAAGTGCGAAATGGACGGGTGCAACTCATCGGCATACCGTTACCCCTTCTCAAACGCATCGCGGACATCAGCGTATTCGCCAGCAGACTCGCAGGAAAAGAACCGATGTTAACGTACAGCAAAATCCGCGAACTGACCCATGACGACTGGTCTGCGAGTAATAAAAGCGTGTCCGAAGATATTAACTGGCTTCCGAAGGTGAGTTTGGAACGCGCTCTGCGTGAAGGACTGTTTTAATTATTTTTATCATAGGTGTTTAAAATTCTATGTGTAACCGTGCAGTTTTGATGGACTACGTCCTTGAATGCTTACAGGGCATGATCCAGGCCGATGTCGAGCTAAAACAAAATAGCGACCTGGTGAACGACCTCGGCCTTGAGTCAATTCAGGTTATGACCTTGCTGATGATGATGGAAGACAAGTTAGATATCTCCATCCCAATGAATATCTTACTGAATGTCAGAACGCCCGAGCAGTTCCTGGATGCCATTCTTTTACATCTGGAGAATACTCATGGGGCTTTATGAAAAATTCACCCGCATTGCAAACCAGCGGGAACAGTTTCAGATATCCGGTCTCAATCCTTTCGGCACCTGCATTGATGAAATATATTCTGCAACCGAAGGGCGGATTGGCGACCAGAAAATTGTGCTGGCAGGCACCAATAACTATCTGGGTTTAACCTTTAATCCTGAAGCCATTACCTCCGGACAGAAAGCGCTCGAAGTTCAGGGCACCGGCACGACAGGTTCCCGCATGGCGAACGGCAGCTACGGTTCGCATCTGGCGCTGGAACGTGAGTTAGAAGCTTTCTTTGACAGACCTACCGCCATCGTTTTCTCTACAGGTTATACCGCAAACTTAGGAATAATCAGTACCCTGGCAGATCCGAATCGCGTCGTACTGATTGACGAAGACTGCCATGCCAGTATTTATGACGCCTGCGTTTTGGGCGGAGCGCAGATCATTCGTTTTCGCCACAATGATGCGCATGATCTGGAAAAGCGCATGCTACGCCTGGGTGAACAGGCGAAGGAAACGATCATTATCGTGGAAGGGATCTATAGCATGCTCGGCGATGTAGCACCGCTGGTCGAAATTGCTGAGATTAAACGTCGCCTCGGCGGCTATTTGCTGGTCGATGAAGCGCATTCGTTCGGCGTTATGGGCGCAACAGGTCGCGGGCTGGCACAAGATCTCGGCGTCGAAAAAGACGTGGATATTCTGTTGGGCACCTTCAGTAAAAGTTTGGCTTCAATCGGCGGCTTTGCGGTGGGTTCAGAAGCGATGGAAGTGATGCGTTACAGCAGTCGCCCATACATATTTACCGCCTCTCCGTCACCTTCAAGTATCGCCTCGGTCCGCACTTCTCTGAAAATCATTGCACAACAACCCGAATTGCGTGAAAAGCTCTGGGATAATGCGAACCGGCTTTATCAGGGTCTGGCGAAACTTGGCTATGAACAGGGGCCACGCATCAGTCCGGTTGTCCCGGTAATGATTGGCTCGAAAGAAGACGGATTACGTTTCTGGCGCGATCTGATTACAAAGGGAGTTTACGTCAATTTGGTGTTACCACCGGCTGCTCCCGCAGGCATTACATTATTGCGCTGTAGCGTTAATGCGGCGCACAGCGATCAGCAAATCGATACCATCATTCAGGCCTTTGCAGAGCTTAAATCGCAAAACGGGGTCGTGTTTAATCAGGCGTGATGGTGAAAAAGATTGAATTCTTTCCGTAAACAGCATCATCGCCGAAAGAATTTCCTCTGATGACATAGCCTGCGATCCGCGGTTATGTCATCGGGAAAGCCTGTTTTTTTGGTGAGGTGCGAGGAGGAGAAACAGTTTTCAGGATGTAGGGATATTGATCAACTGGCGTAAAAGATTGATCACCAGATTTACCTCCTCTGGGGTGAGCGCGCCATCTTTCGCCCACTGAACCCGTCCTTCTTTATCGAGGACGATAATGGTCGAACTGCCTTCATTCAGTTGCCAGGTTTTACGCCCCACCCCGTTACTGTCGATGATAAATTGTGCCCAGGGATAATTTCTTTGGTTCTTTTCGATTTTACCCAGAACGAAAAAGCCGGTTCCGGGAAATTCATCGTCAGTATTGACGATCGTGGGGGGTTGAAAATTGTCCTGCGGCAAATCGGCCGCTTTCACGGCTTTTATCAGCCCCGAGTTTTTCTTCTTCGCTGATTTGCGACCGGCAATATACTGGATCACTCGTACTTTGCCTTCCAGTTCTGAACTGTTCCACATCTTATAGCCTATTTCATCACGGCTTAGCTGCATCTCGCCTTTATCAGAAACCGAAACAGGCGTCATCCGCTGGCCCATAACAAATTTATGAGCCGATGCCATGACAGGGAAAAAGATAAACAGTGATAGTAATGTTCTGCGTATTATCATCATTTACCCTTCCCTGTGATAAAAAATAAACAATATTTTTAAAACCACTGCGAAAGTCACAGGGGATAACGGGCGAGGAATAATTCTAAAGGCTGGCGAATGTTATCATCAAGTATTGACGGTTCGTCATAGGGTTTTCGTCCGGCCAGTTTATCCGCGACCATATCATCATGCTTATCGCCCATTAATCCGTTGATATTCGCCAGAAACTGAGAAACCTGATGGGCATTAATATCAGCAGGGTCAATAGATCTCGCCGTATCAAAGTATGAAACATGCTGGCTGATAATTTTACGCACGTCATGGAAGGCCTTACCGGTCAGTTCAGTTGTCGATAATAAACACTGAAGTTTACGTATCTGATCCTGACGATAAGATAAAAAACCCTTCTCATTATCCAGCTCAGTATGACGTAATGCATAACGAACTATTGTCCAGGCCGGTGCACTCAGGAAAAGTCGTAATATATTTCCATAATACCTGATGTTACTTTTCTTTCCGTTGCGGAAAGCATCTTGAAAGTGGCCCAAGTACACCGTCGTCTGACGGAACAATAAATGAGATTCGTGTTTCTTACTGTACAGTCTTTGGGCGAAACGAAGATGCTTATAACGCGCGCGGATGTATTTATATTGCATCCTTTCGGATTCAGTTAATTCTCCACCTTTAAGCACTTTGTTAATCAACCTGAGCAACCCTTCACGGGTGAACCCTTCTTCCCAAAACTGAAGACACAATGAATAACAACTCCAGATAGCATCCTGAGAGCATTGCAGATTAATAACCTCATCCTGCAAACTCACCTCTGGATTAATCGTATCGTCTTCCTCCACCGCTGTGAATATTGATTGCACAGTTTCAGACGGGAATCTTCTCCATTTTATCTTACTGCTCATTGACTAATCCTTTCGGGCTATGATGACTTAATAAATTGCGGTGCCGGTAAGCCCATAATGTAGGTATCAGCGAAAGTAACACGTCAAGGCTTTGCCCGCCAAAGTAGGCATATGCCGCACCCTCCACGCCCAAAATATGCGACAGCGTGACCAGCAACAGAATGTAAGACCCCGATGCCAACGCCTGCATGACCAGATAGATACGCTGTTTTCCTGCCATTAATAACAGCGATTCTTGCGGAAATCCCATCATAGATACCACAATCGCGCCCAACATAATCTTAATCAAATCATAAGACTCAAGGTATTTATAACCAAAGACCAGCGAAATTAATGGCTTGCCGACAATCACGACCAACAGCGCAACCAGGATACCGATGCCTCCGGCTAACACTGCGGATCGCAGACCAAGCAGCCATGGCCGTCTGCTGCTCGGATCTAAACGCATAATCTCCGGATAAAAACTCTTTTCCAGTAATTTGGCGGGGGTGCCTGTCGCATCAAAAAACGTCATCGCTATTTTAAATAAACCGGCGGAGGCTGGCCCTAAAATAATACCGACTAACACCGTACTGCATGAGTTACGTGCCGCCCAGATAGAATGCGAAAGATTGGTTGTCCATACAAAGTTCCAGGCACCCTCAATCCTTCTGGCAGAAGAAAATAAACTGGGCCGTAAAGCCCCTTGAAAATCTTTGCGACGTAATTCGCGTACGGAAAACCACCAAAATAAAACTCCACCAAATAGATTTGAGATAAACCAGGTGACAATAAACCCTGTAAAACCTAAATGAAGAAAATAAGCAACCACACTACCCATGGCAATTAACAATGGCTTTACAGATTGCTGAATAGCGATTAAATCAAAACGATCAAGCGTGCGTAAAATTCCGGTGGGTGTTGAAGATGTCATTGAAGGAATTAATGTACAGTACAAGAGTGCCAGCTTAAAACTGTCGGCATCAAGTCCTAATGCCTTTGAAAGTAAGGGAAGCAGTAACATTCCCCCAAGCATGGCAATTGCACCACTGGCAATATCCAGACCAAAGGAAAAAGAAATAACATCACGAAACCGTTGAAAATTTTTACTGACTAATGCCGGGGTACCAAACTGGACTACAAATTGCCATGTTTGAAACTTAATAAAATCACTTACTGCTTTGGTATAGGATTGAATGACAACCAGCACCCCGAACATTTCTGATGACATGCCTTTACCTGCACAAGAAAGTGCAAGTAAGCCGAGTAATGCACTTACTACGTTTCCTGAACCCAGATAAGCGCTGTTACGTATAATAGTGCGGAAAGCACCATCGGAAAACCAATGTTTCATGGTAAAAACCAGCCTATATCAGCATTTCCTGCCAGATTAGCCATCAATAACTCGGCGGATAAATATCCGCTCTGCAAATATATTAAAGTGACAAACTCGTGGATTGAGTTAAGCCACACCCCTATTATTGGAATTCAAAAAAAAGTCCATATTTATTTGTACATATGAGATAAATTAATTAGCGGCCTACCCAAGACAAACGTAGAATAAACCAGAATTAAATCGATCTAAAGGCTTTTGATCCCAAACAGCATCAGAGGACAAAAGCCGTTGCAGAACTCTTAGCCCTGACCAAAAATCTTTATCACGGCATCCAGATGATCTTTCATTGCCTTCTTCGCCGCGCGACTGTCGCGCGCCTCCAGCGCAGTCAGAATTTCCAGATGCTCAATCTCGGAACGGTGCGGCATGTCCTGTGGGGTGTAATGGAGTTGCAGGCTGCGAAACATGGTGCCGTAACGGTGGCCGAGCAGATGCGCGATGATAAACGCATAAGCCGGATTCCCGCTGGCCTGAGCGATACGGATATGAAACAAACGGTCGCCGGGATGTGTCGCGGAGCCATTGCGGTTATCGCGGCAGTTCTGCTCATAGGCTGCTCTTATCGCGGCAAGTTCTTCGTCGGTCGCGTTTCTTGCCGCCAGTGCGGCGGTCTCAGGTTCTATCAGAAGTCGGGTTTGCAGCAGAGAAAATGGCGGCAATTCTGCGGTGAAATCCAGCTCGATATTCAGCTCATCATCCACGTCTGCCCACTGATTTCGCCCTGCCTGCGACATCACCGGTTCCTGCGAAGGCGTGGCAGGCTTCGCCGGTTGTTGGCGCACAATCACGCCGTTACCGACACGCACATCCACTAACCCGATGACTTCCAGCGCAATCAGCGCCTCACGTACTGACGCCCGGCTGACCTGAAGCTGACTGGCCAGTTCACGCTCGGCAGGAAGACGACTGCCGGGCGGAAATTCTTTGTTATCAATTAACGTTTTTAGCTGGTCAGCTATCTGCCTGTAAATTCTGGGATTTTCTAATTTTTTTATCGGCATCGGACACCTGAGGTCAATTCTTATTAAGTGATTCAGCTAGCATTTTCCGGACAAAAATCTTGCTGAATTGTTTTATGCATGTAAAAAATTGGTTAATAGAAATGGCGTTTTAAGTAGAAGTTTGCCGAATATCTTAGCAAAAAGCACTGCTTATCACGCGTTTTTTTCACCCTCAATGGCCTGACCATTAGGCCTTTAAAATAATTTTTTATGGGGAGTTGTTATGAACCTGGCAGGGAAAAAAGTTCTGATCACCGCCGCCGGACAAGGCATCGGTTTTAACACCGCGACATTGTTTGCCCGTGAAGGCGCAGAGGTGATTGCCACCGATATCAACATCGACGCACTGCACAATATTCCGGGGATCACCCCGCGCCTTCTCGACGTCACCGACCCGCAGGCGATTGCCGCGCTGGCGGAAGAAACCGGCGCGGTCGATGTGCTGTTCAACTGCGCGGGCGTGGTTCACAGCGGTGATATTTTGTCCTGCACCGAACGCGAATGGCAGTTTGCGCTGGACCTTAACGTGACCGCGATGTTTCGCATGATCCGCGCCTTTTTACCCGCCATGCTCGATAACAACCACGGCTCGATTCTCAATATGTCGTCGGTCGCCTCCAGCATCAAAGGCGTGCCGAACCGCTTTGCCTACAGTGCTTCGAAAGCGGCTGTCATTGGCCTGACCCGTTCGGTCGCGGCGGACTATGTGACCCGCGGCATTCGCTGCAACGCGATTTGTCCGGGCACGGTGGAATCACCTTCCCTGCGCCAGCGCATTGCCGCCCAGGCCGAGACTGAAGGGCGCAGCGAAGAAGAAGTGCATGCGGCATTTGTTTCCCGCCAGCCGATCGGGCGCATTGGTAAAACCGAAGAAATCGCCCAGCTGGCGCTGTATCTGGCCTCCGATGCCAGTTCGTACACCACCGGCACGGTACAAATTATTGACGGCGGCTGGAGCAACTGACATGCCAGCGGCCTTAAACGTCTGACTTTCAAATTCCTGATTTTCAAAGACCTGACTTTCACAGAAGGACACTAATCATGAAATTACTCCGTTACGGCAATGCAGGTTCTGAGCGCCCCGGCCTGCTGGATAACAACGGCAAACTGCGTGACCTCAGCGCGCATGTTGCCGACATCAGTGGCGATTTTTTGCAGCCGGAAACGCTGGATAAACTGCGCAAGCTCGATCCGCAAAGCCTGCCGCTGGTCAGCGGTGATCCGCGCCTCGGCGCGTGTGTCGGCAACGTGGGGAAATTTATCTGTATCGGCCTCAATTACGCCGATCACGCTGCCGAAACCGGTGCGGAGATCCCAAAGGAACCGGTGATTTTCAGCAAATGGACCAGCGCGATTGTCGGGCCGAATGACGATGTGGAAATCCCGCGTGATTCAGTCAAAACCGACTGGGAAGTGGAGCTCGGTGTGGTGATCGGCACCGGCGGGCGCTACATCAGCGAAGCCAATGCCCTGTCTCACGTCGCCGGTTACTGCGTGATCAACGATGTGTCCGAGCGCGAATTTCAGATTGAACGCGGCGGCACATGGGACAAAGGCAAAGGCTGTGACACCTTTGGCCCGACCGGTCCGTGGCTGGTGACGGCGGATGAAATTCCCGATCCGCACCAGCTGAATCTATGGCTGGAAGTCGACGGTAAGCGCTGGCAGAACGGCAATACGCGCACCATGATTTTCCAGATCCCCGAAATTATCAGCTATCTCAGCCGTTTCATGAGCCTGCAACCGGGCGATATTATTTCCACCGGCACCCCGCCGGGCGTCGGACTGGGACAGAAACCACCGGTATATCTGAAGGCCGGACAGGTGATGCGTCTCGGAATTGAAGGTTTGGGTGAGCAACGTCAGAAGACGGTGCAGGCATAACCCCCTTACAGCTAAAGGATTTTTGCGATGACAACAATTACCGCTCTACGTGTTGAAGATGTGCGCTTCCCGACGTCGCTGGCGCTGGATGGCTCAGATGCGATGAACCCGGATCCGGATTATTCCGCCGCGTATGTGATTCTGGAAACTGACAATCCGTCGCTCAAAGGCCACGGCCTGACGTTCACTATCGGACGCGGCAACGAAATCTGCTGTGCGGCTATTAAGGCGCTGGAACATCTGATTGTCGGCCGTGAACTGGCCGGTATCACCGCCGATATGGGGCAGTTTTGGCGCGATTTTACCAGTGACAGCCAGCTGCGCTGGATTGGCCCCGACAAAGGCGCTATCCATCTGGCGACCGGCGCGGTGGTGAATGCGGTATGGGATTTATGGAGCAAAGCCGCCGGTAAACCGCTGTGGAAGCTGGTCGCCGATATGTCGCCGGAAGAACTGGTGCGTTGCATCGATTTTCGCTACATCACCGACTGCATCACGCCGCAGGAAGCGCTGACATTATTGCAGCGCCGCGCCGACAACAAAGCGCAGCGCACGGAGAAACTGCTGGCGGAAGGTTATCCGTGCTACACGACTTCTGCGGGCTGGCTGGGTTATCCCGACGATAAACTGCGCCGTTTGTGTCAGGAGGCCGTCGATGCCGGTTTCGATTATCTGAAACTGAAGGTCGGACGTGATCTGGAAGATGACATCCGTCGTGTGCGCATTGCGCGTGAAGTTATCGGCCCCGACCGCAAGCTGATGATCGACGCCAATCAGGTATGGGAAACCAACGACGCGATCCCGTGGGTGAACGCCCTCGCCTTCGCCAAACCGTGGTTTATCGAAGAACCGACCAGCCCGGACGATATTGAAGGCCACCGCAAAATTCGTCAGGCGGTTGCGCCGGTTAAAGTTGCCACCGGTGAAATGTGTCAGAACCGCATCATGTTCAAACAGTTCATCATGCGCGAGGCCATTGACGTGGTGCAGATTGATGCCTGCCGCATGGGTGGTGTGAATGAAGTGCTGGCTGTGATGCTGATGGCCGCTAAATACAATCTGCCGGTGTGCCCGCACGCAGGCGGGGTTGGGTTATGCGAGTACGTTCAGCATCTTTCGATGATCGATTATCTGTGCATCGCAGGAACGCACGATGGCCGCGTGATCGAATATGTTGACCATCTTCACGAGCATTTTGTGCATCCGTGTGACATCCGTGGCGCGGCGTATATGCCACCGCAGGCTCCGGGATTCTCCATCGAAATGCATCAGGCCTCGATCGAAAAATACCGCTTTCAGGCCTGAAACGAATGTCCGGGAAAGCATGAAGGAGAACGCCGATGATGCGAATCGACAGCCACCAGCATTTCTGGCGCTACACGCCGCAGGATTACCGTTGGATAAGTGATGACATGGCGGTGCTGAAGCAGGATTTATTGCCGGAAACGTTGCGGTTAACGTTACAACGTCACGATATTCAGGGCACGATCCTGGTTCAGGCATGTTCCTCAGCCGGTGAGACCCGCTGGCTGCTGGAACTCGCGGAACAAACCGACGTTGTGCGCGCGGTAACCGGCTGGGTGGATCTGTCATCGCCCGGATTGCAACAGGAACTGGAGGCGATTTCGCATCCGCTGCTGCGCGGTTTTCGTCATCAGATTCAGGACGAAACCTCACCTGCACAGTGGCTGGCGGATCCGGCGATCAATGCCGGTGTCCGGCAGCTTCAGAGGCAGGAATATGTCTATGAAATTCTGGTGACGCATCGCCATCTGACCGAAGCCGTACAGTTTGCCGAACGCCATGACCAATATTCCCTGGTGCTTGATCACTTCGGCAAGCCGGATCTGAGTCTGGGTGCGGCGCACTGGAAACAGCAGGTTGCTCCGCTGGCAGCGTTAAAACACGTCAGTTGCAAACTCTCCGGGCTGCTGACTGAACCGCGTCCGGCGGGTATGTCAGCCCGTGATCTGCTGCCGTATTTCGAGGCCGCTCTGGAGATTTTCGGCACTGAACGGCTGATGTTCGGCTCCGACTGGCCGGTGTGTCTGCTGGCTGATGCGGATGAAAATCCGTGGGATTTATGCGAGCAGGCCACGGCGACATTGAGTATTGACGAGCAGGCAGCCATTTATGGCGGCAACGCCTGCACGGTTTATCGATTACAGCCTTTAGCGATTACAGGAAACGACTCATGAATCTGCATCTGCAAAATAAAGTGGTGATTGTCACCGGCGGCGGTTCCGGCATCGGTGCGGCGATTTCGCTGACGCTGGCGGAAGAAGGCGCTGTTCCGGTGATCATCAGCAATACAGAACCCGCCAATGAACTGATGCATAAACTGCAACAGCTTTCGCCACAGGCCAGTTTTGTGCTGGCTGAATTGCGCGACGAAGCCAGCTGCAAGGCCGCCGTGAACGAGATCCTCACCCGTTATGGCAGCATCGACGGGCTGGTGAATAACGCCGGTGCCAACGACAGCGTCGGGCTGGAAGCCGGTCGCGACGCCTTTGTTAAGTCGCTCGAACAAAACCTGGTTCACTATTACCTGATGGCCCATCTGAGCCTTGATGCCCTGCGCGCCAGCCGCGGTTCCATCGTGAATATCAGCTCAAAAACCGCATTAACCGGACAGGGTAACACCAGTGGTTATGCCTCGGCGAAAGGCGGCATTCTGGCGCTGACCCGCGAGTGGGCGGCGGCGTTGCTCGGCGACGGCATCCGCGTAAACGCGGTGATCCCGGCAGAAGTGATGACGCCACTGTATGAGCGCTGGATAAAAAGCTTCGACCATCCCGAAGAAAAGCTGCAACAAATCACCTCACACATTCCGCTGGGTCAGCGCATGACCACGCCGCAGGAAATTGCCAATACCGTGGTGTTCCTGCTCTCTTCCCGCGCGTCGCACACCACCGGGCAGTGGCTGACCGTGGACGGCGGGTATATGCATCTCGACCGGGCGCTGACATGAGGCGCCGCTATTGTCAGGCGCTGGATCTGGCGGACGAACCGGCGCTTATCGAAGAATATCAGCGTTATCACCGCGAAATATGGCCGGAAATTACCGCACATCTGCGCCGTTATGGCATCGCAGACATGGAAATTTACCGGCTGGGCAACCGGCTGATGATGGTGATGGAAACCACGGAAGATTTTGACAGCGGGCTTTTCGAACGCCGCAGTCTGGAGGATCCAAAAGTCTGCGAGTGGGAAGCCCTGATGTGGAAATATCAGCGCCCAACGCCGTGGACACCCGCCGGTGAAAAGTGGGTGGAAATGGAGAAGATTTTTTCGCTGGCTGAACAGAAATAGCAAAAAAACCTCCCTGCTATGAGGGAGTTAATCACGTTTTTCACGATATCTGACATAAAAAATCAGCCACCTGAGCTGAACCCCTACATGCTTCACCAGATACTGAGGAATACACTATGCTCGCCGATAAAACTGCCGCGCCTGCTTATGCGCAGCGCAAAACGACGTCCGGTTTCCGACTGGCGTTCATCCTGGTCACCACGCTGTTTTTCCTGTGGGGTTTATCCTACGGGCTGCTGGATGTCCTGAATAAGCATTTCCAGGAAGTGTTACATGTCAATAAAGCCCAGTCAGGCCTGTTACAGGCTGCGTATTTCGGGGCGTATTTCATTATCGCCCTGCCCGCCGGTTTCTTCATGGACAGATTCGGCTACAAAGCTGGGATCTTGGTCGGGCTGTGCCTTTACGCGCTGGGCGCGCTGTTATTCGTCCCCGCTGCTTCCGCAGGCAGTTTCGGCATGTTCCTGTTTGCGCTGTTCGTGATTGCCCTCGGTCTGGGCTGCCTCGAAACCGCCGCTAACCCGTTCGCCACGGTACTCGGTGACCCTGCCGGTGCAGAACGTCGCCTGAACCTTTCCCAGTCATTCAACGGATTAGGTCAGTTTATCGGGCCGATCATCGGTGGTTCGCTGTTCTTCTCCGCTACGCAAGGCACCACGGCGGATGGCCTGTCATCGGTCAAAACTACTTACGTCGCCATCGCCGTGTTAGTGCTGCTGATCGCCTTCCTGTTCGGGCGCACAAAACTGCCGGATATCCGCGAGCAAAGCACGTCTGAAGACCACGGCATCGCTAAAGGATTGTGGCAGCACGGGCATTTCACCGGCGGCGTGATCGCACAATTTTTCTATGTGGCGGCACAAGTTGGTGTCGGTGCGTTCTTCATCAACTACACCACCGAGCACTGGCACACGCTGTCGAATCAGAATGCATCTTACCTGCTGTCAGTTGGCATGATCAGCTTTATGATCGGGCGTTTCTTCAGCACCTGGCTGATGGGGTTTGTCCGCCCTGCCACGCTGCTGGTGGTTTACGCCATCATCAACATCGTGCTGTGCGGTGTGGTCGTTGCGGGGATTGATAACGTCTCGGTGATTGCACTGGTGGCGATTTTCTTCTTTATGTCGATCATGTTCCCGACCATTTTCGCGATGGGCGTCAAAAACATGGGCAAACAAACCAAACGCGCCAGCTCAGTGATGATCATGGCCATTGTCGGCGGCGCGGTGATGCCGTATCTGATGGGCGCGATTGCCGATCATTACAACACCGCGGTTTCCTACGCGCTGCCAATGGTGTGCTTCGCCGTGGTACTGATTTATGCCGTGAAACAGCGGGCGAAAGCGGTAATTTAAGAACGTTTCGCAGGTCACAACACGCCATCCTTAACATCCACATGGGTGTTAAGGATGAAATCAGCTCAGATTCAAACTGAACAGGCGACTCAGGGCAATTCTGCCACTGTCTGTTACGCTCACTTCGCGATAACCCGGCGTGCGGGTGATCCACTCTTTTTGCAGCAGCAGCGCCATCAATGCCTGTCCTGCATCCCCGCCAAGATGAAAACGTCTTTCACTCCAGTCCAGACACGCACAGCAAGGTTTGCGGCGCGGACGTGGATCAAGCACAGCCCCAATATGTTGAAAATGGGCCTTTCCGGCGGATGTCAGCGCATTGCCGTCAGACTCAATCCATTGTTCAGTCAGCATAAAATCATAGATTTTTACCGCCAGTTCTCCGGCCAGATGGTCGTAACAGGTTCGTGCATAGCGCAGAACGACCGGCGTACCGGGCGTAAAAGCACGGTGACTGCGCATGGAAACGCCCATCAGGTTTTCCAGCAGTCCGGCGATATGATGACCCGCCAGACTGTAGTACCGGTGGCGGCCCTGCGTCAGGCAAATGACCAGCCCGTTGCTGAGCAGCCGCGTGAGATGACCGCTGGTTGTCGAAGCAGCAATGCCCGCCACCGCGCTGAGTTCCGTAGCCGTCCACGCGCGCCCGTCCATCAGCGCGCACAGAATACTGACCCTGGAAGGGTCAGATATCGCAGAAGCCACCAGTGACATGGATTTCTCAAGAGACTCATCCGGCTCGCTGTCGTATTCGGTATGAAGAAAATTCATGCAGAGTTTATTGCCCATTTTTGGGTGACTTCTGCCGCCCGGATATCATCATCGGTGAGCAGGATAAGCCGGTTATCGTGGTCACTGTACTGTGCCAGAATGTTAATGCCATTGAGGGCCAGTGTCTGGGCGATTTCGCCCAGTTCACCCGGTTGTTTCTGAGGTAATTTTCGTATCACAGGGCGCGAAAGTTTTCTGACATCAAATCCGGCATCCGTCAGAACCTGACGGGCTTTCTCGCCGTCTTCAACCAGGAAATGCGCGTGTCCGGCTTCCGGTGTGGTAAATACACCTCCGCCTTCCAGACCCACGCCATTAAGACCGAGAACCCTCCCGAATGAGGCCAGTGAACCTGAAGTATTATCGAGGATCACGTGAATGTCATACATGCTGATGCGCTCCATTAGCGGAAGACTTTTCGTAGGACTGGTCGGAAGAATAGTCACGAAATACACGGGCAACGCGAATTCTGTAGTAGGAAAAAATCGACTGTTTACCCTCTTTCTGAGCTGCCAGATGCATCACATTTTGTTTCCATCCGGCTACCGATTCCTCATCTTCCCACCATGACAAAGAGAGGATTTTTCCGGGAGTGGCCAGGCTCTGGAAGCTCTCAATGGAAATGAATCCCGGCGTATCCGACAAAAAAGGTTTCAGTTCAGCCGCCAGCTCAAGATAACGCTCGCGGGCTTCGGGTACTGCGTCCGCCTCAAAAAGTACTGCAATCATGATTCTGCCCCCTTGTGAATTTCACCCAGTTTATTACCGGTAAAAAGAGGACACTTCGGTCAGCGCCGAAGTATGCGTGTTGAGGGGCAAACAGAGGGAATGCGGTATTTGGGAGGTTGGCGGAGGAGGAGTTAGTGGAAGTCATCAAAAAAGCCTTCCCGTCAGGAAGGCCTGATTTTCTTACCAGCGCTGATGTACCCACGGGGCGATTTTGCTCTGATAAATATTTTTCAACGCTGACATCGTTTCATCGGAAAGCGCGGTGATATCGCTGGCCTGCGCATTGGTTTCTGACTGAGCTTTATTTTTAGAACCTGGGATGATGACGGAAACATTTTCATTCATCAGGATCCAGCGCAGGGCAAATTTTGCCATCGTCATATCACCCGGCAGCAGACGACGGATATCTTCCACTGCATCAAGCGCAACATCGAAAGGTACGCCCGCAAACGTCTCCCCTTTATCGAACTGTTCTCCATTACGGTTAAACGCGCGATGGTCATCGGCTGAGAATGTCGTATCCGCTGTCATTTTGCCTGTCAGCAGGCCCGATGCCAGCGGCACGCGGGCAATGATGCCGACATCCCGACGCTTAGCCTCACGCAACAGAAGTTCAGCAGGCCGCTGTCTGAAAATGTTGTAAATCAGCTGAATGGAAGATACATTCGGAAATTCGAGCGCTTTCAGCCCCTCTTCCACTTTCTCAACAGAAACCCCGTAGCTGCGAATTTTACCGTTTTTGATCATGTCATCCATCACGGCGAAAACTTCTGGCGTGTAATAGATTTCGGTTGGCGGGCAGTGCAGCTGCACCAAATCCAGCGTATCCATTTGCAAATTATCGCGGGAGCGATCGACATATTCATTGAGGTTTTTTTCGGTGTAGCCTGCCGCCACGTGCGGGGAAAGGCGACGACCCAGTTTAGTCGCAACGAATGGTTGCTCGCCTCCACGTTCTTGTAACACATCAGCAGTGATCTTTTCTGAACGTCCGTCGCCATAAACATCAGCGGTGTCGATAAACGTCATTCCTGCGTCCAGTGCCGCATTCAACGCACCTTTCGCATCTTCCATGCTGACTTCACCCCAGGTACCGCCGATAGCCCAGGCACCAAACCCAATTTCAGAAACGCTCTGGCCCGTTTTGCCAAGAATTCTGTTCTTCATGAAATATTCCTTGTGACGTTGAATCAAAAGTTACGCTGCTATCTGCCGGCAACATATTAAACAATGCGAGAGAGGTTAACGTTTACCAGAAATAAGATCCCATGATAAAAGATGCATATGATTCACTGAACCCATGAATAGCATTCATCATGAAAATTGAACGTATTGATTTTGCGGACTTACAGGCATTCCTGACCGTCCTGCGGTGCCGGAGTTTTAAACTGGCGGCTATCGAACTTGGGCTGACTTCTTCCGCAGTGAGCCATGCCATTCGCCGGGTGGAAACCCGGATGGGAGCAAGACTTCTCAACCGGACCAGCCGGTCGGTATCGTCCACGGCGCTTGGACAGGAGGTCGCGGAAAAACTGTCTGACGGCTTCGATGCGATCTCTTCTGCTCTGGATACGGTCAGCGCGCCGGGTCGCGGGCGTTTTGGGGTGCTTCGCCTCAATGTTTTTGCCGATGCCGCGGCGCAACTTATCTCGCCAGCCCTGAAGGAATTTACGACAAAATGGCCGGAAGTCAGTTTAACCATCGTGGTGGAAGACAGGCCTGTCGATATTACCGCCGAAGGTTTTGATGCCGGTATGCGCTACGGGCATCTCGTACCCGAAGACATGGTTGCCGTCGCCCTGACAGGCACTCAGCGGTGGATTGTCGCGGGCTCGCCGGAGTATATAAAACGTTACGGTACGCCAAAAACCCCGTCTGAATTATCAGAACATAACTGTCTGCAACTGCTCCTCGGAAATAACGCCAGTTTCCGGTGGGAGTTTGACGGGCCTGAAGGCGTTTACAGTGTGAACGTGCCAGGTCCGATTACCCTGAAAGATACGGCAACCACGATTACAGCAGCGCTGGAGGGGATTGGTCTCGCCTATGTGCTGGAATCACGCATTCATGCCGAGCTCGCCAGAGGAACATTGGTCAACGTCATGCCTGTGCATTATTCAAAAGGTGAGCCATTTCATATGTATTACAGCAGCCGGCGATATGCGCACCCTGCCTTGCGTGAACTGATCAATATCATTCGCAAAAATAACTGGTTGTTAGCGTTGCCTGACTGAGTCACCACATCAGGAGGGTGAAAATTGAATCCCCCTCTCCCCCATCATGAACTTTGTTCATGTTCAGTGAATTTAAATCACTTTTTTTCACTCATTGACTCAGGCATAAAAGAGTCATCGCGATCCATTTAAAATATAAAGACTACTGAAATAACTCAAATTTTTCAGCAGCCGGGACACCTGATTAAAATGAAAAAAGAAATTACCTTCACTCTTAAGAGCATTCGTTTCGACGAAGATTATAACCCCTCGGAAAATACGCGTATTACGACCAACTTTGCCAATCTGGCGAGGGGTGAGAAACGCCAGGAAAACCTGCGCAACACCCTGGTGATGATTAATAATCGCTTCAATTCTCTGGCACACTGGGACAACCCAACGGGCGACCGCTTCGCCGTTGAACTCGACATTATTACCGCTCAGTTAAATATCCAGGGTGAAGGAAAATCCGACGCCTTCCCGGTGATCGAAATATTAAAAACCAATATCGTTGATAAAAAAACCAACGAACGTTTTGAAGGCATTCTGGGAAATAATTTTTCCTCTTATGTTCGCGATTATGATTTCAGCGTTGTACTGCCTGAGCATAATAAAGACAAATCAGGATTCAGCCTGCCGGAAAATTTTGGCGTATTACACGGTGATATTTTCAAACGCTTCATTAATTCAGATACTTACAAAGCATGTTTTAATAAAACACCAGTTATCTGCCTGAGCGTATCAAGTAAAAACACCTATTACCGTACCGGCAATCAGCATCCTGTATTAGGCATCGAATATCAGCAGGACGAACCGTCGCTGACTGATGAGTATTTCGCCAAAATGGGATTGCGCGCCCGCTACTTCATGCCTGAAAACAGCGTTGCGCCTTTGGCGTTTTATTTCAGCGGCGATTTACTCGGTGATTACACCAATCTTGAGCTGATCAGCACCATCAGCACGATGGAGACTTTCCAGAAGATTTATCGCCCTGAAATTTATAACGCGAATTCTCCGGCGGGAAAACAGTATCAGCCAAGTTTGAATTTCCAGGATTATTCATTAACCCGGATTGTTTATGACCGGGAAGAACGTAGCCAGCTGGCTGTTGAGCAGGGAAAGTTTACTGAAGAGCAATTTATTAAACCTTACCAGGCTGTTCTTAAACAATGGTCCGCTGAACCCGTTCTTTGATTTACCCATAAAAATATAAGGTCACCTGTGATGAAAAAATTATTACCGACATCGACTGCGGGCAGTTTACCCAAGCCCTCCTGGATTGCGCAGCCAGAGACTCTCTGGTCGCCGTGGAAACTGGAAGGTCAGGAATTAGCTGACGGCAAACTCGATGCGTTGCGTTTATGTCTGGAAGATCAGCAACAGGCCGGTATTGATATCGTCAGCGATGGCGAACAAACGCGTCAGCATTTTGTCACGACATTTATCGAGCATCTCGAGGGCGTTGATTTCGAGAAGCGTGAAATCGTTAAAATCCGCGACCGCTATGAAGCAAGCGTGCCAACCGTCGTGGGGCCGGTGAGCCGCAAGAAGTCCGTTTTCGTAGAAGATGCGAAGTTTTTACGCCAGCAAACCACGCAGCCGATCAAATGGGCCCTTCCGGGACCGATGACCATGATCGACACACTGTATGACAATCACTATAAAAGTCGCGAAAAACTCGCCTGGGAATTCGCTAAAATTCTCAACGAAGAAGCCAAAGAGTTAGAGGCGGCGGGCGTCGATATTATCCAGTTTGATGAACCGGCCTTTAACGTATTCTTCGATGAAGTGAACGACTGGGGAATCGCCACGTTAGAACGAGCCATCGAAGGGCTGAAATGTGAGACGGCTGTCCACATCTGCTACGGCTACGGCATTAAAGCCAATACCGACTGGAAAAAAACGCTGGGCACGGAGTGGAGACAGTACGAAGAGATCTTCCCGAAACTGCAAAAATCTAACATCGATATTATTTCACTCGAATGCCATCACTCACATGTGCCGATGGAACTGATGGAGCTGATCCGCGGTAAAAAAGTGATGGTCGGTGCCATTGACGTGGCGACCAATGCCATTGAAACACCAGAAGAAGTTGCCGCGACGCTGCGTAAAGCCCTGCAATACGTTGATGCCGACAAACTTTATCCTTGCACCAACTGCGGGATGATCCCGTTACCGCGCGGCGTCGCACGCGGAAAATTAGATGCACTAAGTGCCGGTGCAGAAATCGTGCGCAAAGAACTTCTGGCAAAATAATATCGACAGATAGCTTAAAGCTGAAGAGACCATTGTCTGAGTTGAGCGATCAAAACGGTCGCCAACTCACAACCCCTCTGTCACTCCTCGCCGTTTAATTTTATGTTAATTCAGGCCAACGGCAATTTGTCCAGAATCGCCTGCGCGGTATTCACATCTGTCACCAGCGAATTGATCATTCCTGAGCGCACCGCACCAATAATCCCCGCGGCTTTTTCCGGCGTGGCGGCCACGCCAATGGTTAGCGGCGTCTTGCGCAGCTGTTCTACCGAGGCGGCAATCATTCTCTCTTCCCCTTCCCAATGCAGTAACTCGCCGGATTCGGTGAAATAATGACGCAGCACATCGCCCGCTGCATCACTCAGGGCCTGCTCACCTGGTGTTGCTGTGGTGGATTCACTCGGTTTCGGGGTATGGGTCAGGCCGATGCCCACAATTGCCGCATCCAGTTTGTCCCACAGAGAAATAATTTCCTGCACGCTGCGGTCGGCAAGAAATGCATCACGCAATTCTGCCGAGGAAAGATAAGGCGCATGCAGAAAATAGGGCGTGCCTTCCATCTGTTCCGCTGCGCGGCGCACGAACTCGGTGATCTGAAAATGCGGAGCAGACTGCTGCATGCCGCCGTTGAGCGCCACAGTCATGATGCCGGGCAGACGCGGCATACCGGCCAGCGTCACTTCGCGTACCGCCCTTCCCCAGCCAATACCCAGCACAGACCCGGCACCTAATCCGGCTTCCTGTAACAAAGCGGACAGCGGGGTCGACAGCGCGCCAAGCACATTACCCGGCGGCGCATCCGCCACGTAGGCATGCTTTAGTCCCAGACGTTTTATCAGGTCTGACGTCATGTCTTCCGGTGAAGATAATCCCACCACTTCAATGCGCACAATGCCCGCTGCACGGGCTTTATTCAGCAGACGGGAGATGGTCGCCGTGGAAACATCCAGCTTGCGTGCAATCTCCACCTGAGACATATCAGATTCGTAATGCAACTTCGCGACCAGATGCATCATGGCACGCGTTGCTGCAATATCTTGCAAAATTGGCTCTTTCAGCTTGAAATTCCTTTCAGTAATGAATTACACTCAAATCGTCGACTGAGGGATTATTGCGCAACAACAGTAAAAATGCAATGTGCCGGATGGGCTTCAACCCTTGTAAAACGGCGTGTTACGCGATATTTCACCCACTTTCAGCTCAGTGGAATCGACAGAACATCCAGTGTAATCGAGATTTTTTCATCTGTAATAAATTTCACGCAAAGGAGAGTTCCATGTCAAAAATGTCTACTTCAGAATTACGCAGCTATCAGCAGATTTGTGACAAAAATGGCGCGATGCTGGTGATTGCCTGTGATCAGCGCGGTGCCATGCGCAGCCTGCTGGCCAGCGATCCGCAACAACAATCCGCCATTTCTGAACACGAACTCGGGCTTATCAAAGCCGACATCACGCAATATCTGGCCAGTAAAGCTTCCTGTGTATTGGTCGATCCGGTCTGCGCCGTACCGCAACTGGTGGATAACGGAATTATTGCCCGCGACACCGCACTGCTTATCGGCCTCGACGCTTCAGGCTGGGATAACTCGCCGGAAGGTTATCGCCTGTCACGCCTGGTGGCTAACGTAGATGCGCGACGTGTACGCGAACTGGGAGCGACCGGCGGTAAAATCATGGTCTATCTGCGTTCCGATCAGGAAGCCGCTAACCGCCATAACATTGATATTCTGCGTCAATGCATTGAGGACTTCGCCCGCGAAGACCTGCTGCTGGTGGTTGAGTTCCTGACCTATAAACTCGACAACGAAACCGAGGAAGAATATAAAGAAAAAGTTCCTTCCCTGATTTACGGCGGCACGAAGATTTGTCTGGAGTGCGGCGCAAAAGTGCTGAAACTGCCTTATCCGGGATCGAAACAAGCCTGCGCCGACATCACCAAACTTGCAGGAGACGTGCCCTGGGCGGTGCTTTCAGCAGGAGTGGATCATGCCACCTTCCTCAAACAAGTGGCGGATGCCATGAGCGAAGGCGCATCGGGTGTGATCGCCGGACGCTCATTGTGGAAAGACTGTATCTCGCTGGACCGCAGTGCGACAAAGTCCCGCCTGGAATCACTGGCCGTTCCGCGTCTGAACGAGCTGCAGGCCGTTATTCAGCAATATTTTCATGCTCCGGCACACAACCAAACTGAACAGGTGGAACATGTCTGAAAACAGAAGCGCCTCACGAAATGGCTTTACCGGCAAACGCGTTATCCTGGTTAACGGGATCCCGGCGTCAGGTAAAAGCCGGCTCGCCGTTGAGCTTTCTGCATACAGCGGCTGGCTGCAACTGTCGCTTGATGGCATTAAAAATCCGTTTCTTCAGCGTCTGGAGAATGTCGATCGTCCTTTTAACCGCATGCTCGGTCAGGCCAGCTATCAGGTTATCTGGGATATCATTGCCGGCGCGCCGGATGGCAGCACCTTTATTGTCGATGCCTGGTTTGGGTTTCAGCCCAGGGAAGTCTTGCAGGATTACCTGCAGAGGGCAGGCGTAACGCAGGTGTTGGAAGTCTGGTGTCAGATCCATGCCGACCTTGCCGCGCAAAGATTTTCATCACGACTTGGCGAACGGTTACCGGGACATGTTGGCGCAGAATATATTCCCGAATTAAAAATTTTGGCGGGAAATGCCCGACCGATGTCAATCGGGCCAGTTTATTCTGTTGACCAGAATGTTACTGCACAAAATAAGCCTGTAAATATTGTTGATATTCATGAGTGGATAATGAATTCATTTGACACTCAAATTCAATAAATACTGACCAGAGGAAATATTTTTTACAGAAAAAGTCAGTTAATTCTGATATCAGGACTTTGTTAATACTCTGCTATCATTAATTCTTTCAGGTCGCTTGAAATTATTATCTTTCACTGATGACTAATAGGATTGGATAGATCACAGTTTTTATTTAAATAAAATAACATACTGAGAAAAGACCCTATTCATATGAAGAGGTATTATGTTAAGCGACTGGATTAATGAAAACAACACCCAAATAATTACCAGAACAAATGACTGGAAAAGTGCTGTGGCATTAGCGGTGCAGCCGTTAATTGATTCTGGCGCAGCTGAAAGTCGCTATCTTCAGGCTATATATGATATGCACCAGGAAATTGGTCCTTATTATGTTTTGGGCGAAGGTATTGCCATGCCACACGCCCGGCCAGAAGAGGGTGCGATAAGAACGGCGTTGTCACTGGTGATTGTTTCAGAAGGTGTCGAATTCGGCAGCGAGGATAATGATCCGGTTTATGTTATTTTCGCGCTTTCGGCGACCGACAGCCATTCGCACATTGAAATGATCGCCAGCCTTTCCCATCTCTTCTGCGATGATAAAGCAGCTGAGAAATTAAAAACCAGTAAAAACAAGCAGCAAGCACTAGATATCATCCGACAGTTTTAAACGTGAAGCGAATGAGATAAGCATCACCCTTTATCAACACATACAAAGAACGTAAGGAAAAATGATGAAAAAGCTATCAATCCTGGCGGTATGCGGTGCGGGTCTGGGCAGCAGTTTTGCCTGTGAAATGAGTATCGAAGCAGCACTGAAAGACTTGGGTGTGGAGGCAGATTTATCGCATTGTGATATCTCCAGCGCCACCTCTTCACGGGCAGACATCATTATGACCGGTGAAAACTTTCGATCCCAGTTTCAGCATTACACCATTAACGCCAATATTATTTACCTGAAAAGACTGGTGGATAAAAACGAAATAAAAACCAAGCTGACACCCATCCTGCAGGAAATGGGTCATCTGGCAGTCTGATAATAAGAACGTTTATATCCAATAGAACAATTACCGTGAACTCTACAGGGGACGCTTATGTCTTTCCTTCACTTTATTGTCAACGATGTATTAGGCCAGGCATCAATATTAATATCACTGATCGCCATGATTGGTCTGATCGCATTAAAGAAAAGCACCGGGCAGATTATTACCGGCACATTAAAAACGCTTCTGGGATTTTTAGTTCTGCTTTCCGGCGCCAGCATTATTGTTAATGCACTCACTTTTCTGGGAGAGATATTCCAGAAAGGGTTCCATATGCGTGGAATTGTCACTGACGTCGGTTCCATTGCCGGTATTGCACAACAAACCCTCGGGCGTGAAACCGCATTAATTATGGTGCTGGCATTTATCGTCAATATCCTGATTGCCCGTCTGACCCGATTCAAATATATCTTCCTGACCGGCCAGGCTTCCCTGTGGATGGCCACGGTGTGTTCGGTTATCGGCTATATGGGTGGCCTGCGAGGTACAGAGCTTATTCTCACCGGCGGGATTATCGCCGGGGTGATGGCGGTAGGTATGCCGGTTCTGGCGCAGCCGATTGTACGTAAAATTACCGGTTCTGATGACATTGCCCTCGGGCATTTCTGCACCATTGGCTACCTGGTGCAGGCGGGCGTGGCGAAAGTCACCGGGGATGTGAGTAAAAGCACCGAAGACTTCGAACTGCCTCAGTCTTTCTCTTTCCTGCAGGACACCTACCTGTCGATGATGGTGGTCATGATCCCGATTTACCTGATCCCCGCCATTGCCGCAGGCCCTGAGGTTGTCGCGCCATACGCTAACAGCGTCAACTATCTGGTCTATTCCTTCCTGCAGTCGATTCAGTTTGTCGTCGGGGTTTACGTACTGCTGTCCGGCGTACGCCTGCTGCTGGCGGAAATCGTTCCGGCATTTCGCGGCATCGCCCTGCGCATTGTCCCGAATGCCATCCCGGCGCTCGATTGCCCGGTGCTTTTCCCCTATGCACCGAATGCCGTCATCATCGGTTTTATCTCCACGACCATTGGTTCGGTGATTGGCATGTTTCTGTTCCCGAGCTTCGGGCTGGCGATGATTTTACCGGGCATGCTGACCAACTTCTTCGCCGGCGGCACGGCGGGCATCTTCGGTAATGCCGTCGGCGGACGTCGTGGCGCGATTATCGGCGGGATCTTCCACGGTCTGTTTATCACCCTGCTTCCGGCGCTGCTGCTGCCGCTGCTGGGCAAGTTCGGCTTCTCAAACGTGACGTTCAGTGACTCGGACGTCATCAGCGTCGGGCTGGTATTTGGCCATATTCTCAACTTCTTCCACTAAGCGATCTGGAGATAATCTTTATGGATACACGTATTGAGCACATTTTGGCGCAACATCTGCCGCCGCACGAGTCGGCGAAAGCGCTGAATGAGCTGGGAAAACAGTATCAGGAGCAACAGGATCTGGATGCCGCTATCACCTGCTGGGAGCAGAGTATGGCGTGTTATGGCAAGCCGGGTTTTGCCCAGGCGCAGCTGATGAAAGCCTATAACGCGCGGCGGCGTCAGTGCTCAGAGGCGGGTGACGGCAAAGGGCTGGAAGCCTATTCGGAAAAAATTGATGCGCTGATGCAGCAAAGCAAAGATGCCATCCGCTACGGATTTTAAGCCACCATAAATCCGGGGTATCTGTTCAGTTAACTCCTTAAGAAGCCGCTGCGGATAACGCTGCGGCTTCTTTATTTTCTCTATGGGTTAACGCCCTTCACCAGCACCGGCTGCTCGCGGTAATCCGCCGGGAAATGCTGTTTCAAATCTTTAATTTTCGGCAGGTCATTCACCACGATGTACGGATAATCCGGGTTTTCGTTTAAGAAGTTCTGGTGATAGGCCTCAGCCGGATAAAAGTGCGCATTGCTTTCCACTTTCGTCACCATCGGGTCGCCGTAACTGTGGCTGGCATCGAGCTGGGCAATGTACGCTTTCGCCACGTCTGCCTGAGCCTGATTAAGCGGGAAAACCGCCGAACGATACTGACTGCCGGTATCCGGCCCCTGACGGTTCAGCTCTGTCGGGTTATGTCCCACAGAGAAGAAAATGTGCAGCAGTTCGCCGTAACTCACCTGCGTCGGGTCAAACGTCACTTTCACTGATTCTGCATGGCCGGTATCGCCGTTGCTCACCTGCTCATAGCTGGCCGTTTGCGCCTCGCCGCCCGCATAACCGGATACCGCGCTGGTCACGCCTTTCACGTGCTGGAACACACCCTGAATTCCCCAGAAACAGCCACCGGCAAACAAAGCCGTTTCGCTGTGCGACGTGCCCGCAGGCTCATCTTTTACCGGTGCGGGGATCACCACCGCCGGTTCAGCGCCACCGCCCCACGACCAGGCGTTATTTTGAAAGGCGAAAGCCGAAGCCAGCACCAGTCCGGCGATCAGGCTGTAATTACGCAAGCTGCGCACTTTGTTGGATGCATTTTTCATTGTAAATATCCTGAATGAATGTGCTGACTGATTAAGCTTTAGGGGTGAACGTCATCGCCAGCCCGTTCATGCAATAACGCAGGCCGGTCGGCTGCGGGCCGTCATCAAATACATGTCCCAGATGCCCGCCGCAGCGGCGGCAATGTACTTCATCACGCACCATGCCAAACGACGTATCCCGGCTGGTCAGCGCGGCATTGGGTAACGGCTTCCAGAAACTCGGCCAGCCGGTATGGCTGTCGAATTTGGTCGTCGAAGAGAAAAGAGGAAGATTGCAGCCCGCACAGGCAAATTCGCCCACACGATGTTCGTCATTTAACGGACTGGAATAAGGCCGTTCGGTGCCGGCCTCGCGCGAAATGCGGTACTGATCATCGTTGAGTTTCTGATGCCATTGATCATCAGTCAGGGTGAATTCAAACTTCTCGGATTTGGCCTGAGCATCTGCTTTGCGCGGGAAAAACGTCGGGAGCAGCCCCATCACAGCGACCGCTGAAACCGCACTGCTGCCCAGCAGGAAATTGCGTCTGTTAATCATTATTGCCACCGTTCAGGTTGCTGTCGATGGCATCAGACTACAAGGGGAGGGATTACGGAATCCTCGCGGAGAGTTAACAGTTTTGTGATAAATGGGGGGATTGTTTTAACTCCCTCTCCCTGCGACTGTCTCTTGATCAGACCTCCTGATCAAGAGACAGTCGCAGGGAGAGGAGCCGGTCAAATACCAAGTTCTGCTTTCACCTTCGCACCCTCGCGCACAAACACCGGGATCTCATCCAGTGGCGCGCAAGCCACAATCGTTTCGCCCCCCTGATACCGTTCCCCATTCAACGCCACCCAGTTTTCCCCCGCCGGTAGCCAAACCTTGCGTTCACGCTGACCAGCGTACAACACCGGTGCGACCAGAATGTCGGCGCCAAACATGTACTGATCTTCCACCTGCCAGCTTTCGGCCTGTTCCGGATACTGATAGAACATCGTGCGCATCGCCGGATCGCCGTGTTCGTGGGCTTGCTGCATGACACGGCTGATGTAAGGACGCAGTTTTTCGCGCAGGAACAGGCCGCTTTTCATCAATTGGTAATTCTCTTCGCCATAGCTCCAGACCTCATTCGGCGCGCCGCTGTTGCACTGCGCAATACCGTCACGCCACGGTTCTGACGGCTGAATTTGCGGCTCGCGGTAGCCGTGCAGACGCATCACCGGACAGAATACGCCCCACTGGAACCAGCGGATCAGCAACTCCTGAAACGCAGGATCGTTAACGTTGCCGCCCTGGAAACCGCCGATATCCGTCGTCCACCACGGAATGCCCGCCAGCCCCATATTCAGTCCGGCGGCAATCTGGTTGCGCAGAGCGTGGAAGGAGGAATGGATATCGCCAGACCATGCCAGCACGCCGTAACGCTGGCTGCCCGCCCAGGCACAGCGCACCAGATTGACGATTTCGTTTTCGCCTTCCTGTTGCAGGCCTTCGTAAAAACCTTGCGCAAATTTTTGCGGATAGATGTTGCCGACTTCCAGCACCGGCCCGAGGTGATAGCGATAGTTATCAAAATCATAGGCACGGTATTCCGGCTCGGCTTCGTCCAGCCAGAAGGTGCGGATCCCCAGATCGTAATAATTTTGCTTCACCTTCTCCCAGACATACTGACGTGCGCCGGGATGCGTGGCATCAAAGAACGTGCAGTTGCCGAGGAAATCCAGATTCACCGACACTCCGCGATCGGTATTCACCAGATAACCTTTAGATTTCATCTCTTTGTAGTTGTCCGTGCGGCTGTCCACCGTCGGCCAGACCGACACCATCGTTTCGATGCCCAGCGATTTCAGTTCCGCGACCATCGCCTTTGGATCCGGCCAGTCCGCAGGGTCAAAACACCAGGTGCCCTGATTCGGCCAGTGGAAGAAGTCGATCACAATCACCGAAATCGGCAGGTGGCGGCGTTTGTATTCGCGCGCCACGTCCAGCACCTCCTGCTGTGTGCGGTAGCGAAGTTTGCACTGCCAGAAACCGGTCGCGTACTCCGGCATCAGCGGCGCGGTACCGGTCGCACGGCCATACTGATGCATGATCTCAGCCGGGGTATCGCCTGCCGTTATCCAGTAATCCATCTGTTCGGTGACCTGTGCTTCCCAGCGGGTGATGTTCTTGCCGAATGTCGCCTCGCCAATTGCCGGATTGTTCCACAGCATGCCGTAGCCAAGGCTTGAAAGCATAAACGGCACGCTGGCCTGTGAGTTTCGCTGTGCCAGTTCCAGCGTGCAGCCTTTCAGATCCAGACAGCTTTGCTGATATTGCCCCATGCCGTAGATTTTCTCATCGGGCCGCGACTCAAAACGCACGGTCAGCTGATGTTTGCCACCGGGAATAGCCTTAAATTCGCGGGCATCCATCTTCAGCGCGCTGATGTATTTATCCTGACTTTTCTCCGTCGCGCCGATACCCACAGTTGAGCGCTGACGCCAGAACTCCTCAAGGATCAGCTCCCCGCGCTGGTTATAAAACGCCAACTGACCTTTGATATTCACCGTCGCCGTGATGTTGCCGTTGCAAAGGCTCAGCGTTTCGGTGCCACGGCTGATGTCAGCTTGCGGTTGTTCGGTTTGCGGCAGCAGCGCCCACAGATGATCATTGAGCTGCGGGCGGCAGGTGGCGCGCACGCGCAGGCTGTTTTCGCCCCAGGGTTCAATCACCAGTGTTTGCTGATCGAAATGCCAGAGGATACGGTTTTTTTCGGCGATTAATTCGCTCATGCGGACTCCTGTGTATGCAAGATGGCCTGCGGGACAGGCTCATGTTCCCGTGAATTTTTAGACTGATTGATTTGCTGCATGGTCGCGTCGTTAAGTTTGTACCAGCGCATCGACAGCGCGCTGAACATCGAGAGCACGCCCGGCACCAGCGAGAACAGTGCGATAATTGACAGCATTGCCGCGGTATTTTGCTGGGCGGCGTGTGGCACGTAACCGCTCATGCCGAGCGTCCAGCCGACAATAGCGCCGCTGACCGCCATCCCCATTTTGAGGATCGCCAGCAGGGTCGAGAACACCGTGCCGTCCATGCGTTTGCCCTGTTTGAATTCGCCGTAATCCACCACGTCGGACATCATCACCCACATCAGCGTCGTGGTGACCTGATAGAACGTAGAGACCAGTAACGTCATACCGACCAGCAGGGAAATCCACGCCGGAACGAAGAAGATAGCCGCACTCAGCACCCCGGTCAGAATGGCGCACAGCGTGAACGCCGCCAGTTTGCTGCGGTGGCGGGTGAGCGGTTTGACCAGCAAACTGCCGAGGCTTTTGCCGATGATGTGCGCTGCCAGCAGCCACATAAAGTAGCTGGCGTTGCCGAGATAATAGGTGACGTAGTACATCATCGCGCCGAGACGCACGACGCCGAAGGAGATGTTGAAGAAAATCAGCGCCGCGACCACGCGCCATTGATCGTTACGCACTAAATCGCGCAGATCGGAGAGGAAATTCCCGTGTGTTGGCGGTGCGCTGATGCGTTCTTTGGTGTTGAGAAAACACAACAGGAACATCACCACGGCAATCGACGCCATAATAGCCATCGCCCCGAAATAGCCGTCAAGCTTATTACCGCCGCCCATCATTTCTGCCAGCGGCATCATCAGGAAAGTGGACATTGCGCCGCCGAGCGTGGCGAGGAAAAACCGGTAAGATTGCAGCGAGATACGCTGGGTGTTATCCGGCGTAATGATCGCCCCCATCGAGCAGTAAGGAATATTGATCGCGGTATACATCAGCATCATCACGCAATAGGTGACGCTGGCGTAAACCATTTTGCCGCCCAGTGTGAGGGATTCAGGCACGGCGTAAACCAGTAAACAACTGGCACCAAACGGCAGCGCGAGCCACAGAATATAGGGGCGAAACTTGCCAAAGCGGGTCTGCGTGCGGTCGGCAATCAGCCCCATGGCGGGGTCAACAATCGCATCCGCCACGCGGGCGACCAGAAACATTGTCCCGACGAACACCGCCGGTAATCCCACAACATCGGTGTAATAAAACGTCAAAAATATAATGACATTATCCAGGCCAATATGGCTCGCCATATCCCCCAGACCGTAGCTGATTTTTTCTTTTACGGATAACTTCGCAGTCATTTTTCGTCCTGCCTTTTGTAGGGTTAAACACAAAAAAGTCAGTCCGTCCGTGGCCCGAGGACTTGTTATAGAATGGTTAAAAGTCGGTCACAATTGCGAGATGTTATAAATTTCTTATGTTTTTTGATTAATGTGATACCGGTAACATGGATGTGATCAAAAAAAATGAGGCGGTCCGGAGACCCCCTCATTTCTGTTTATCGTACCTTGCGGCTATTCGTTGAGAATAGCGCTACTGCCTGTCAGGCATCGGTCACTGGCTTGTGCTCAGTTTTGGTCTGCGCGTTTTCCAGCATTCTGCGCACCGGAATGATCAGCACGAACAGCACTGCGGCGCAGATAAGCAACGCAATGGAACAACGCGCAAACAGATCAGGCAGCATGTCCAACTGATCCGCTTTCACGTGACCGCCGATAAGACCCGCCGCCAGGTTTCCCAGCGCACTGGCGCAGAACCACAGCCCCATCATCTGACCGCGCATTCTTTCCGGCGCCAGCAGCGTCATGGTCGCAAGCCCTATCGGGCTCAGACACAGTTCACCGAGCGTCAGCATCAGAATACTGCCCACCAGCCAGAATGGCGAAACGCCAGCCCCGCCGCTGCTCAGCACATTCTGTGCCGCCAGCATCATCAGGCCAAAGCCTGCTGCGGCGCACAAAATACCGATGATGAACTTAGTGATGCTGCTCGGACGAATGTTTTTGCGCGCCATCATCGGCCACGCCCAGCTGAATACCGGGGCCAGCAGAATGATAAACAACGCATTAATGGACTGGAACCAGACCGCCGGAATTTCGAAATCACCGATCATACGGTTGGTGTAGTCGTTGGCAAACAGGTTGAACGAGGTCGGTTTCTGTTCAAACGCAGACCAGAAGAACGCAGCGGAAACCAGCAGGATAAAACACACCAGCAGTCTGGCGCGCTCTTTGCGGTTAAGTCCGGCGAACAGGAACAGGTAGATAAAGTACAGTGCGACAGAAGCCGCAATCACGTAGACCAGCACGCTGGCGACAGCGACCGGGTTAATGACGATCACGCCCTGCGCAATCAGTGTCACGACGACCGCCACACCCACTGCCAGCGCCAGCAACCAGGCACCGACGCCGTTTTTCTTCGCGACAGGATTATTCCAGGTGGAGTCCAAACCTACCTCGCTGTCATAGCGTTTCATGGCCGGTACGGCGTACACGCGGAAGATAATCAGCGCCACCAGCATCCCGATACCCCCGATGCCGAAGCCCCAGTGCCAGCCGTGAGTTTTTATCAGCCAGCCGGAAATCAGCGGCGCGATAAAGGAACCCATGTTGATGCCCATATAAAACAGCGAGAAACCACCGTCACGGCGCGCGTCGCCTTTCTTATACAACGTGCCCACCATGACCGAAATACAGGTCTTGAACAGGCCGGAGCCCAGCACGATAAACATCAGGCCGATGAAGAACAGGTTGTCGCCCATAAAAGCAGACAAGGCAATCGACAGGTGACCCAGCGCAATCAGGATTGAGCCGTACCAGACCGCTCTTTGCTGTCCCAGCCAGTTATCTGCCAGCCATCCGCCCGGGAGCGCCGCCAGATACATACAACCCGCAAAGATACCGACGATGGCTGATGCGTTTTCACGCGCCAGTCCCATGCCACCGTCATAAACCGTCGCTGCCATAAACAGGATCAGTAAAGGACGGATACCGTAAAACGAGAACCGCTCCCACATTTCTGTAAAGAACAGAGAACCCAGCGGATAAGGATGACCTAAGAACGTCCGGCTCTCGTTTTTGTGATCAGAGGAATGCATAAATTCTCCAAAAGGTGTGTCGTAGTGTTTGTAAAAAATCAATGCCTGGCGGTTATGATTTCGCCGCTCTTTAACATTCAGAAATTATTACTTGCCATTAGAAACTAGTTTTGTCTGGCGAGAACTGCAGAACTTTTAGAGGAAAATTCGACAACTGTCTACCTTTACAGAGTTTATGATGGCAAAAATGAGGGGGTGTTCGGGGTGAAAAAGACAGGGTTTTTCAACAAAATGGAATTTTAACTGTTTGATTTCAGGAATTATCTTAGAGCTTACTGAAACCATTTTTAAGCGGGAAATTTATGTTCTGATGAATTTTGGTAAAAACGACTTCTGAAGCTCCTCACTCCTCCTTACCGGAGATTGCTAAAATAGCGCAAGACCAATAAGAACAGCAGAAACTGATGACGGGCACACAATTAAGACAGGAAGCCCTTCACTTATTGCGTAAGGTATTCCAGCAGCATACCGCGCGATGCCAGCACGTGGATACCGAGTTTTTAGCAAGATTATCTCCTGACGATCAGCAGCATCTGGTCAGGCTTTTGAAGCTGATGGCCGGGGAGTAACGGGAGTCTTTATGATTGAAGAAGTCGTTTTGCTGGATGTACAAAATCAGCCAGCGGGAACTATGGATAAAGCGCTGGTGCACACCGAGCATACTCCGCTGCATCTGGCCTTTTCCTGTTACATCCGCAACGAGCGTGGCGACATTCTGCTGACGCGCCGCGCGTTGAGCAAGGTCGCGTGGCCGGGAGTCTGGACAAATTCGGTGTGCGGGCATCCGTTGCCAGGTGAATCCTTGCAGGCGGCTGTTTCGCGCCGTAGCCAGTACGAACTCGGTTTACCCGTGGAAAATATCACCTCGCTGATTGGTGAATTTCAGTATTACGCCACCGATGCTTCCGGCATTGTCGAAAACGAATTCTGCCCGATTTTTGCCGCTTTCACGCGCCAGCCACCGGCTCCGCGGGGATCCGAAGTGATGGATTTTCAGTGGGTGAAACCCGAAGATTTGCTGAGTAGCGTGCGTACTACTCCGTGGGCCTTCAGCCCGTGGATGGTGTTACAGCTCGGTCAGATTACGCAGAAAAACCTGAGTCTGCTGGGGTGAGCGTAGTCGCACAAAACGGACATGCTGCCAGCTGGGGTCAAGGAGTAGCGCCTCATACTGGCGGCGGTTTTTCCTGTAAGTTTTCAGTGTCCACAGGATGATCGACTCCCGACTGAAAAAGCTTTTGCGAAACGTCTCGCAATTCCCGGTTCCCGCCCAGATTTCCTGCCGGCCCCACGCCCGCGTTGCCGCCCGTTTCACCGCCTGAAATAGCGTCCGCCCGAACGAATAATCCACCCAGACGATCAGATCGATATTGCGCCATTTAACGGGCTGCGAGCGTTTGTAATTGCCGTCGATCACCCAGCTGTCGCTGACCGCCATTTTTTCTTCAATCCGCGCAAAAAATACTTCGTCCGTCGTACCCTGCCAGTCAGCCCGCCAGAACAGCGCATCCAGCTCAATGTAGGGAATATTCAGTTTCTCAGATATGCCGCGCGCCAGCGTCGATTTGCCGCTGCCGCTGGTGCCAATGACGTTAATTTTCACCGCAAGACTCCTGATCTGCTGTTGCAGAATTCGCCAGATAGCACAAAAAAAGGGCGCTTATTCTGCCGCACAGGCGTGCTGTTGTATAGAGACAGGTACAGAGAAAGAGACTCAGCCATATAAATCACCTTCTTAACCATAACTGACGGAACTAACTCATTCTGTGAATGTATTAGCAGCATAAACAAATGAGCATTTAGTGCTTTTCATGCTATTGCTAGCAACATAATTTAGGATTTTTCGCTTTTACACCTGTACATATTTGCAATCATTGTATAACTTTCTTTCACCCCTGCTTCATCATTAGTCCGTCTTTTACGGGCAGTTTCAGCCTGGCCTTTGGAAGAAAAAATTGGATTTCCCTTCTTCCAAAGGTTTTTTTATGGCTGAATTTTATTTTTGTGCAAAATAATCATGAGATGAAACGGGGACAGTGATTGTGAAGAAAGGCTTCACAATATTCTCTTTTCTGACTGGCTACAGACACTTTTCCGGCAATACTTATTCGCGGAAAAGTTTAAGGAGGTTTACATGCAAATTGAAGCAAAACAAACTGTTACAGAAATCAGTGATTATTTCAAAGCCCGTGAAACTCCAACATTAAGCGAAGTCGAGATCCTCGGCACCATCGTTTCAGGACTCTTAAACAACCGTTATCCGGTGAGCAATAAAGCAATTATTGAAGGGCTGCTGCGACAGCTTGAGCAGGAATCCAACGTCAGCAACCAGCAGGGATGCCGTAATTTACTGGAGCTGGTGCTGCTCTCCACGCAGGATGATGTGATTTAAGAAAATAGCCGGCCTGTTAAGCAATATGTTAACAGGCCGGAGAACATCGCTTGATAAAAGTATTAAGAACTAGAGCGATTTTAGCGTCGCGGCAATCACGTCTTTTACCGGCGTTGTCGGGCGACCAATCAGTTTGCTCAATGTATGAGAATCATCAAACAAACCGCCTTTCTCTGCGCCCGCATCAGAATCTGCCAGCATATTCGCCAGACCTTCAGGTAAACCAGCGCCCAGTAAAGCTTTGGCAAACTCCGCTTCCGGCAGGTTAACATAATCCACCTTTTTGCCGGACTGACGTGCAATTTCCGCCGAGAATTCAGCCAGCGTATAAGCGTCGTCGCCTGCCAGTTCGTAGATTTTCCCACCCTGATTATCGAGCACCAGAACAGCCGCAGCCGCTTCGGCGTAATCCTGACGCGCAGCAGAAGAAATCCGCCCTTCGCCGACCGAGCCAATAAAAGCGTTATGAGCCAGTGCCGGTGCAATGCTCGCGGCATAGTTTTCGGTATACCAGCCGTTACGCAGCAATACGAAAGGAACACCAGATTCGCTTAACGCTTTTTCGGTCGCACGGTGCTCTGTGCCCAGACCCAGCGGAGATTTATCCGCGTGCAGCAGGCTGGTGTACGCCAGCAGTTTCACGCCTGCACGTTTCGCCGCCGCAATCACCGCTTTGTGCTGCGCTTCGCGCTGGCCGACTTCGCTTGAGGAAATCAGCAGCAGTTTCTCTGCGTCTTTAAACGCTGAATCGAGCGTCTCAGGCTGGCTGTAATCCGCCTGACGCACCTGAACGCCTAAATCCGCCAGATCTTTGGCTTTTTCAGGGCTGCGCACTGCGGCAATAATCTGATTAGCGGGCACTTTTTTCAGAAGTGCGGCAATAACAAGGCGGCCTAACTGGCCGGTAGCACCGGTAACTGCGATCATGTTGATTCTCCTGAAGGGTTTAGATAAAAATTATTCCGAAGGACGCGAAATGTGTCGCCGTGAAGACATCCTATGCGATACACTTACTTTTCGTAAGTACGCACCAAAAGGTAAGTATGAAAATAATTCCGTCAGACTCCTTCGAGTCACCCCTGCCGCTGTCCGAACAAATCCGTCAGGGGAAAGTGCTCAATCCGAATTGTCCTTCCCGCGAGATCCTGCGCCACGTCACCAGCCGCTGGGGGTTACTGATCCTGATCGCCCTGTGCGACGAAACGCTGCGCTTTAGCGAACTGCGCCGCAAAGTCGGCGGCATCAGCGAAAAAATGCTGGCGCAGACGCTGCAGGCCTTAGAAGAAGATGGCTTTGTTGACCGGCATTCATTTCCGGTGGTTCCGCCGCACGTTGAGTATAGTCTCTCACCTCTGGGGCTTGAGATTAAAGACCAGGTTGCCGGGCTGGCCGACTGGCTGGAGTTTAATTTGCACCGCATTCTCAGGCAGCGCGAACTGCGTGTTGTCGGCGAAGCATAACCCTCAAAAAAACTTAACAAGAACGCAAAAATTCTCACCTATCATTGATTCAACCCGCCGACTAACATCATTTCATTGATTCGATAAATGCTTTTATTTTAATCAGCTGAGGTGATGTATGTCCCAGTCCCACAATCAACACGTTACGCTCGTCATTACGCACAAAATTGCCCCGGCCGGTGAGGCGCAGTACGAAGCCTGGCTTAACAAAATTATGCCGCAGGCGGGCACATTTGCGGGACATCTGGGCGTCAATGTCATCCGTCCAAGCCGCAGCGGCGATCCGTACACCATTCTGGTGCGCTTCGACACGCTGGAAAATCTCAACGCCTGGCACAACTCCGAATTACGTAAACAGCTGGTGGCAGAAGTCAGCCCGCTGCTGTTACAGGATGACAGCACTGAAGTGCGCCCCGGCGCTGAGTTCTGGTTTACTCCGCCGAGCGCAACCGTCCGTCCCCCTGCCCGCTGGAAGCAATATCTGCTGACCTTGCTGGTGATTTACCCATCGACTCACATTGTGCCCTGGTTCTGGGGACAGTTTTTGCCGCAGCTCAAAGGCACAGAAGGCGGCCATTTGCTCAATGATGCCTCTGTCGTTGCGCTGGTGGTTTTCCTCTGGATGCCAATCATTACCCGAGTTTTCCATTCATGGCTGACGCGCACTTACGCGCACTGACAGGAGCTTTTCCAATGACAAGTTTTGCATCCCTGATCCTGATTAATGGCAAATTTCACACCGTTGACCGCGAGAAACCACTGGCTACTTCGGTGGCGATTAAAGACGGTAAGTTTCTTACCGTTGGCACTGAAAACGAAGTCATGCAGTTCGCGGATGCGTCCACTCAGGTGGTAGATCTGCACGGGCACACGGCGGTTCCCGGTCTGAATGATTCGCACCTGCACCTGATCCGCGGCGGACTGAACTACAACCTGGAACTGCGCTGGGAAGGCGTGCCTTCTCTGGCCGACGCTTTGCGGATGTTGAAAGAACAGGCACTGCGCACGCCAAGCCCGCAATGGGTGCGCGTGGTCGGCGGCTGGACGGAATTCCAGTTCGCCGAACGCCGGATGCCGACGCTGGAAGAAATCAATCAGGCCGCACCGGACACACCGGTATTTATCCTGCATCTTTATGACCGGGCCCTGCTTAACCGCGCCGCGCTGAAGGTGGTCGGTTACACCAAAGACACGCCGAATCCGCCGGGCGGGGAAATCCAGCGCGACAGCAACGGCAATCCGACCGGCATGCTGATCGCCAAACCGAACGCGATGATCCTGTATTCGACGCTGGCAAAAGGTCCGAAACTGCCGCTGGAACAGCAGGTGAATTCCACCCGCCAGTTTATGCGCGAGCTGAACCGCCTCGGGCTGACCAGCGCGATTGATGCGGGCGGCGGCTTCCAGAATTATCCTGAGGATTATCAGATTATTGATGAGCTTCATCAGAAAAATCAGCTGACCGTGCGCATCGCCTACAACCTGTTTACCCAGCGGCCACAGCATGAGCTGGAAGATTTCGAACTGTGGACCGATATGCTGAAACCGGGGCAAGGCACCGATTTCTACCGCCACAATGGCGCAGGGGAAATGCTGGTGTTTTCTGCCGCTGACTTCGAAGACTTCCTGCAACCGCGCCCGGATTTACCGCCGGGCACCGAAGTCGAACTGGAACGCGTGGTGCGTCATCTGGTGGAGCACCGCTGGCCTTTCCGCCTGCACGCCACCTACGACGAGTCGATCAGCCGGATGCTCGATGTCTTCGAAAAAGTGAACAGCGATATTCCTTTCAACGGGCTGCACTGGTTCTTCGACCATGCGGAAACCATCACTGAGCGCAATATCGAACGTATGAAAGCATTGGGCGGTGGCATTGCGGTTCAGCATCGCATGGCGTTCCAGGGGGAATACTTCGCGGATCGTTACGGCATCGAAGCGACCAAACACACGCCGCCGGTGGCGAAAATGCTTTCCGCCGGTTTACCGGTCGGGCTGGGCACCGACGCCACACGCGTGGCCAGCTATAACCCGTGGACGGCACTATACTGGCTGGTGTCCGGTCGCACCGTCGGCGGCATGGCGATGTACGATGACGATGCGCGAATCGACCGCGAAACCGCACTGATGCTGTGGACGCAGGGCAGCTCCTGGTTCTCCAGTGAACAGGGTAAAAAAGGTCAGATTAAAGCCGGACAACTGGCGGATCTGGCAGTGCTTTCAGAAGATTTCTTCAGCGTGCAGGAGGAGCGGATTAAAGGTATCGAATCCGTAATGACCGTGGTGGATGGCAAAGTGGTTTATGCGGCAGGCAGTTTCTCCCCGCTCGCCCCGCCAGCGATCCCGGTCTTGCCAGACTGGTCGCCGGTCACAAAAGTGCCGGGCCATTACCGATCCGCTCCCCCAGAAGGTACGGCGCGCGTCGGGCTGGTTCGTCAGGCACATCAGTGCGCCGGTCCTTGTGGCGTGCATAAACACAGCCATGACATTGCCCGTGGATCCGACGTTCCGGTTTCCAACGACAACGCCTTCTGGGGCGCACTGGGATGTTCGTGTTTCTCGTTCTGATCATCACTGACTGGCTGGCTTAAAAAAGCGCCCGATATCACGTCGGGCGCTTCAAAAATCACTGCAAACTCCTTCAACGTTCCCCCTCATTAATTAAGCCTATTTCATTCTTTTGATTTGATTTAGCGAATTTCTTTCTATTACCCAGACCTCTGCTATATTTCGTTAAGACACCATAAGAAAACATTTTATTAACAACTTCATGACCTGAAGATTCCGTCGCCTTCTTCAGTCTGGATCAACTCCTCACCCAGGGATTTTCCATGTCTGGCACTCTGATCAGCTTCATAACACAGACGTTACAAACAGTGCCCGGTCTTGCCATTTTTCTGGCATTAACATTGGGCTATGCCATCGGGCAAATTCGTCTCGGGCCGATCCAGCTCGGCGGCGTGTGCGGAACGTTGATCGCCGCATTATTAATTGGTCAGTTGAATATTCCCGTCGATGCCGACATCAAAAACATCTTCTTCATGCTGTTCATCTTTGCACTGGGTTACAGCGGCGGTCCGCAATTCTTCGCCAATCTGAACGCCAAAAATATCCAGTTAGGCCTGTTTTGTCTGATTGAGGTCGTGGTGGTGCTCGGTCTGGTTCTCACCGCCACCGTCGTCATGCATCTGGATCCGGGTACGGCTGCGGGTATGATGGCCGGAGCGGCGACGGAATCTGCGGTGGTCGGTACCGCAACCGATGCAATTTCCCGCCTTGATCTCCCTGCCAGCGAAATCATTCGCCTGCAAGGCAACGTGGTTACCGCCTATTCCATTACCTACATCTGCGGTCTTATCACCATCGTGATCGTCACCAGTCAGATTTTCCCCCTGCTTTTACGCACTAATCTGCGCGTGGACGCCGAAAAACTTTGGGTGGAAATGGGTGGGCAGATCGATACAGAGGGTATCTCCGCATTGCCTACCGTGGTAGGCCGCGTTTACCGGCTTGAAGCGGGAGCCGGTAAAACGGTCGCCGACCTCCAGCAGAGGCTGGAACAGGGAAGCAGTATCGTGCGCGTACAGCGTCATGGCCGCACGCTGGCACTTTCCCCTTCCCTCAGACTTCGCAGGAATGATCAGGTCCTGCTGGTGGGATATCGCGGAACGGTCATTGAAATGGCCAGAATTCTGGGCAGCGAAGTGGCCGATACCAACTCGCTGACCGCTGCGCTCGACACTTACCATGTGATCCTGCTCGAACCCACAATGGCCAACCGTGAACTGCGTGACCTGGAGTTGCCGACCGGTGTGCATGTGGCTGCGGTTCTGCGGGGTGACGCGATGTTGCCCGCGCTTCCCGCTACCCGTCTGCAAGTTCACGACGTGCTGCAAATTTATGATACCAATCCGGGTCGTGCCCCAATGGCTGCGCCGGTACTCAGCAAAATCGGCAAAATGATGCCCGATAAGCTGGCCAGCAATCTGGCGATTGTCGGACTGGTGATTGCGCTGGGGACGTGGCTCGGCAGCTTCAAACTGAACATTGGCGGCATTGATTTCTCGGCAGGCACCGGCGGTGGCGTGCTGATCGTCGGATTAGTGATGGGCTGGTATCACGCCCGCCGCGCCGATCTGCATTCGGTCAATGCCGATGCCCTGACGCTGCTTAAAGATCTTGGCCTCGCCGGATTCATTGCCGGTGTCGGCTTGTCCTCCGGCCCTCAGGCGCTCTCCCTCATTATGCAATATGGCATCACGCTGCCGTTGCTTGGCGTGGCTATCGCGATTATCCCGGCGTCCGTCTCACTGGTCGTCGGCCATTTTTGGCTTAAGCTCCGCGCGCCTGTATTGCTGGGTGCGATTGCCGGACAACAGTGCAGCACGCCTGCCCTGAGCGCCATACAGAATGCGTGTGGAAATTCCACTCCGCTGCTGGGTTACACCATTACTTACGCGATTTCCAACGTTGTGCTGCCTCTGATGGGGCCGTTGATTGTAGGGCTGGCCAGTTCGCTTCAGCCTCTTTAGTCGTTCATTTTTTTATCCCTGTAACTGAGGTACACACATGAACTGGTTACACGAATTGTTCCAGAAATCCCCCGAGATCGCGTTGTTTTTCTCCATCGCGGCGGGTTATTACATTGGCAAAATCAAGTTTGGTAAGTTCCAACTGGGTGGCGTCGCGGGCTCGCTGCTGGTGGCCGTCTTAGTCAGTCAGGTCGGCGTCGAAATAGATAACGGGGTGAAATCCGTCATGTTCGCCCTGTTTATCTACGCCGTGGGTTATGAGAGCGGACCGGATTTCTTCCGTTCTTTGGGCAAACAATCTATCAAAGAGATCATTCTGGCGGCAGTGCTGGCTATCACCGGTTTGCTCACCGTGGTGGTGCTCGCGAAATGGTTTGATCTGGACAAGGGTCTGGCCGCAGGCGTTGCCGCCGGTGCGCTGACGCAATCTGCAATCATCGGTACTGCGGGTGATGCGATTGCCAAACTCGGGCTGGCCCCCGCTGAGGTTACGCGACTGCAAGGCAATGTGGCGATTGGTTACGCTGTCACGTATGTCTTCGGGTCATTCGGCGCGATCCTGGTGTGTGTGAACCTTCTGCCGAAATTCATGGGCCGCACCATCAAAGAAGATGCGCTTAAGGCTGAAAACGCCCTGCAGACCGGTGTTCGCGTTTACGGGCCGGGTCAGGAAGCGGCTGCCCCGGATCTCGTTGGCCGTATTTTCAAACTGCCTGCCAATACAACGGATACCGTGCAGGTTCTTGAACATGCCACCGAAATCCCGCTGACCATTGAACGCGTGAAACGCGGCAAACAAATCATGGAACCGACCCCGGACATGCCCTTGCAGGCAGACGATATCGTACTGGTCGTGGGACGTCGTTCCGCAATCGTGGCGGTTGCCGGACGTCTTGGCAAAGAGCTTCAGGAAGAAGATGGCATGGAACTGACCATGCAGAAACGGGATGTGGTCATCACCAATAAGACGCTCGACAAACGCACCTTTGGCGATATCCGCGAGGCTGTGGCGAAAGATGTCCGTCACGGCGTTTACGTGTCACAGATTTCCCGTCAGGGCAAAGCGCTGCCACTGGAACCTGAAACCCTGCTGATGCTCGGTGACGTGGTGACGGTATTCGGTGCTGAAAATGATGTGAAACGCATCGTGGAGCAAGCCGGTCATGCCATTGTCCCGAGTGCCAAAACAGACTTCGTTTATATGGGTGCGGGTCTGGTTGTCGGCCTGCTGGTCGGCATGCTGACCGCAAAAATTGGCTCTATTCCGCTGACTCTGGGCAGCGGCGGTGGTGCGTTGTTATCCGGCCTGCTGTTTGGCTGGTTCCGTTCCCGTCGTCAGTCCTTTGGCTACATGCCCTCAGGCGCCGTTCAGATCCTCAAAGACCTGGGTCTGGCCGCATTCGTGGTGGTGGTCGGTATTTCATCCGGCCTGCAGGCGGTGCAAACCGTCGAAAGTCAGGGGCTTAAAATCCTCATCATCGGTGTTGTCGTCACCATCCTGCCGTTGATTCTGACCATGCTGTTTGGTCGCTATGTGCTGCGCTACAACAACACCGCGATTTTTGCCGGTGCGCTCAGCGGCACACGCAGCGCCAACCCGGCATTTGGTGAGGTGCTGGATAAAGCAGAGAACACCGTTCCCACCGTTCCGTTTGCCATCACCTATGCACTGGCCAACGTGTTTTTAACTCTGCTGGGGCCGCTGGTCGTGGCGTTTGTATAACGAAGTACTGTTCTGTGAAACGTCGGTCCCGGGCAAACCGGGCTGGCAAATTGCGTTCTTAATGATACAGCAAGGAGTAGTGAGATGAATTTTGACGACCCCGAAAAGCTGGCGCTCTTAAGCCCGTTTGAACTGAAAGATGCCCTGATGCACCAGGCAGCCCAAAGCAATCAGTTAATGTTGAATGCAGGCCGTGGGAACCCCAACTTCCTCGCAACTACCCCACGCCATGGTTTTTTCCAGTTTGGCTTATTTGCGATGACCGAAGCCGAACGCTCTTACATGTATATGGATCATGTCGGCGGATTCCCGAAACGTGAAGGCATTGAGGCGCGATTCGAACTCTTCGCTAAGCAGCACGAGAGCGCACCCGGTGTGCGCTTTATCGAAGCTGCCGTCTCATACGTACGTGATCAGATGGGGCTGAATGCCGGTGATTTCATCTATGAGATGTGTGAAGCGATCCTGGGCTGTAACTATCCGGTGCCAGACCGCATGCTGAAAATGACCGAAGTCATTGTCGGTAAGTACATCCACAATGAGATGGTCGGTAATTATCCGTTCGTCGGCAAGTTCGATATGTATGCGCTGGAAGGCGGTACGGCGGCGATGACCTACCTGTTTGCCAGCCTGAAAGCTAACCACGTGATCAACGAGGGCGACACTATTGCCCTTGGGATGCCCATCTTTACGCCGTATATCGAGATCCCTGAACTCAGCGATTACAACCTGAAGACGATTCATATCGATGCCCCGCAATCCAATAAGTGGCAATACACTACCGCTGAGCTGGACAAATTGCTGGATCCGAAAGTCAAAGCATTCTTCCTGGTGAACCCGAGCAACCCGCCAGCGGTGAGAATCGATGATGCGACTCTGCGTTACATTGCAGAAATCGTGAAGAAACGTCCGGACCTGATCATCCTCACCGATGACGTTTACGCGACGTTTGCTGATAACTTTGTGTCGTTGTTTGCTATCTGTCCATACAACACCATTCTGGTCTACTCGTTCTCCAAATACTTTGGCGCCACGGGCTGGCGTATGGGGGTCGTCGCCACCCATGAAGACAATATTATCGATAATATTATTGCCAAGTTGCCAGCGGCCAAGAAGAAACAACTGGATCATCGCTACTCATCAATCACCACAGAACCGCGCGAACTCAAGTTCATTGACAGACTGGTCGCCGACAGCCGTACCGTTGCGCTGAACCATACCGCCGGTCTTTCTACCCCGGTGCAGGCGCAGATGACGTTATTCTCGCTCTTCTGTCTGATGGATGAGCCGGGCGCCTACAAAGCTGAAATGAAGCGTATTGTGTTGCGCCGCCAGGAGGCGCTGTATCGCGAGTTGGGGCTGCCAATGCCTCAGGACGAAAACTCGGTACGCTACTATCACCTGCTGGACATGGAAGAGCTGGCGACCCAGATGTACGGTGCCGACTTTGTGAAGTGGATGATGGCAAGACTCAAACCCAACCAGGCACTGTTCCGTCTGGCCGAGGAAACTGGCGTTATCCTGCTGCCGGGCAAAGGGTTTGGTACGCCGCATCCGTCATGGCGCGTGTCCCTGGCAAACCTCAATGAATATGACTATGCCAATATCGGTAAAGCGATACGCAGGTTATCTCGTGAGTATTACGAGAAATTCATAGACGCGACCAATGCCAAAGAACCGGCACCTGCGGCTAAAGCCGTGAAGGTTGTGGCCGCTGCAAAACCTAAAGCGAAGAAAAAGCCTTCGTAAACTCTATTTGTAAACGATAAGACTGTCATCACTGGCAGCGGTTCGGTTGACCTGCTGCCAGTTCTCACCGCAAAACTTTCCGCAAGTCTCTTTCATGGCGAAATTCTTTTCCCGTAAAGAGCAGATTTCTGGACGAAATATTTTCCTCCTCTTTACTATTGCCCGTAAAATCCCCTTCCTCTTATCTTTTCAAGAAATGAGTCTGCATATGACAAATAAGGATGTTTTTTCAAACAAATTCTATATTCCGCCACAGGGCGACATCGTCTGCCAAGTGACTGATGAGTACGGGGACATTGTTGTCGCGGACACAGAAGATTACCGGATACTCCGTTTTGAAGGCATTAATGAGCAGAGTAAAATGCTCAAAAAAGACGTTAACTTACCTGTTCATCAGTATTCCAAAGCCATGCTGATGGCGACCACTTTCACTTCCGGGCGCCCGGCACTTCTGCTCGGGCTGGGCGGCGGTGCATTACTGCGCGCGCTTCATTCCCTTAACGATCAACGGGTCGTGGATGTGGTTGAGCTGAGATCGGGTGTTTTATCCGTAGCACGTGAATGGTTTACGTTACCCGAATCGGACAAAATCTCTTATTACATTGAAGACGCAGAACATTATTTACGCAGAGAATCTATACCTCAGTATGACCTCATTTTCTCAGACCTGTATTCGGCCTTTTCAATGGAACCCCGTCAGGGAACAGAAGTTTTTCTGAGATTGTGTCTGAGTACATTAAGCGATGAGGGCTGGCTGGTACTGAATTATTACGAAGTGCCCAGAACCGGAAGTGCGTTTCATAGCGCATTGCAGGCGGTATTTGGTGAGGTACTTTATTGCCGCGTGCCGAGCGGAAATGTCGTCATATATGCCGCCAGGAAACCGCATCAGCACACGATAAACGAAAGAAGAGAGCAGGCGAAATTGTTGCTGTCCCGTCTCGGGATTGGCGGTGAAACGGGCGACCTGTCAAAAAACATTACCCCGCTCTTTCCTTAGCCGTCGCGAAGAGCAACCCTTTCTCTGACAATGCGTCAGGAAAGGGGCATAACTTATAAATCTCTAAACGATCCCAGCCGGAATCCGCGTTCTTTAATAGCGGATTGCAGGGTTTCGGACGTCAACACATCCAGTTCCGCCAGACGCGGATAGCAATATTTGCTCGCCAGAAGGGTGTTATCGATAAACGAAGGATGCGTCATTATTTCCACAGAGCGGTCACCGCGCTGCGTTGCATTGTCCAGCGTTTGCAGAAACAGCGCTTCTGAAATCGCATCGCCATAGAACGTGCTGTCAAATCCATCAGTACTCTTCGCGCCGCACAGTGCAATTTCACCCGTGCGGACTTCGTCGCGGTCAATACGCACCGGGACGCCCTTTTCTTTCGCAAACGCTTCCACTATCGGGAAAATTTCCGCGAACATATGCACGTGATGGTGACTGTCGATATGAGTCGGCGCTTTCCCAAACAGCTCGATAAAACGATCGAACTGGCATTCCAGTTCGTGAGAGATTTCATCCAGCGGCAGGGTTCCGGCCTCGGCCTTTTCCCAGATCCATTTGCCCAGCTCGCCTTCACGGGTCAGGTTTGGCATGGGGGAAAGCGGACGGCCTAACGTCAGAACAAAATGCATCCCGACGCCCAGTTGCACACTGGCTTTGCTGAGTGCGGCCGCATGTTCGATACTTTGCGCATTCATCATTGCGGTGGTGGATCTCACCACGCCGTGATTAAACGCCTCAATGATCCCGTAGTTTTGCGCTTTGCAAAGCCCGAAGTCGTCCGCATTCACAATCAGTAATTTATCCATAAACACCCCTGTTGGAGCGCCTTCCCTTACGGGAAGGCAGCGGGTTATTTCAGCGCGGCAATGGTTTTTTCAAAATTCGGCAGCAGTTTTTCATGTGCCAGCAACATTTCACGCGCCAGTATTTCGGCATCTTTATCGGAATGGATCAGCGGGCTGAGGTTCATCGCAAGCAGCACATCATTGAGCTCACCGCTCAGCGCCGCATTGCTCGCGGCAATCTCAAAACCTTTGATGGTATAGATAAGTCCCAGCACTTTTTCGTCAAAGTGCGTGATGCGCGGATGTGGTTTCGCGCCGTCACGCCCGATGGTGCAGGTCATTTCCACCGCCCAGTCAGCCGGAATATTATCAATATGTCCGTGGTGCGGGAAATTGACGTACTGCTCGGTTTGCTTATCGTTGTAAATCGCGCTGATCACTTCGCAGGCTGCATCGGAATAATACGCCCCGCCGCGCAGCTCCAGCTCTTTTGGCTTCACGTTCAGATCAGGATCTTTATACAAGTCGAACAGCTGTTTCTCGACTTTCTGCACCACCGTGGCACGCGCGCCGCCTTTGTAGAATTCACCCATCTCAATTGCCAGCATCTCTTTCTGCTTGAAGTAGTACAGCAGATAAGAACATGGCAGCAGATTCAGCGAGCGGATCAGCCCTTCGCTGAAAGGCAGGTCGAAGATATTTTTCACCGAACCGGCGGTGAGCGTACCCGAAGCCACGCCGTCGAGGAGTTCGGCAAAGCGCGAGTCGCCGTTCACGATGACATCTTTGATGAACACCATGTGATTCAGGCCAAAGAGATCGATGGACAAATCGTCCTGCGGGCCCAGTTTCAGCACATCCTGAATGAACATTTTCATGCCGACAGGAATATTGCAGACACCGATGAATTTTTTGAATTTAGTGTGACGGAATACCGCCTCAGTGACCATACCGGCCGGATTGGTAAAGTTGATCACCCAGGCATCCGGACAGATTTCTTCAACATCTTTAATAATGTCAAAAATGACCGGAATGGTGCGCAGCCCTTTAAACAAGCCACCCGCCCCGTTGGTTTCCTGCCCCAGATAACCGTGGCTCAGCGGAATACGTTCATCGAGTTCACGCGCTTTTAACTGACCAACGCGTAGCTGCGTGGTGACGAAATCGGCGTCCACCAGTGCCTCACGGCGGTTCAGCGTTTTATGCATCACAATCGGCACACCGGCGCGCTCTACCATACGCTGGCAGAGATTAAAGATAATATCCTGCTTCTCTTTTCCGCCTTCGACATCCACCAGCCATAATTCAGTAATTGGCAGCTCGTTATAGCGTTTAATAAAGCCTTCCAGTAATTCCGGGGTATAACTACTCCCGCCACCAATAGTGACGACTTTCAGTTTCTTACTCATAGGAACTCCCGTGCAATAATCATGCACTGCAAATTAAGACAGAAATATTTATGAATGATCCGGTATTAATTAATGCTGCATAACTTCTTACGGTAATGGTTTGGCGTAAATGAAGTCAGCTTTTTAAAGTTTTTAATAAACATACTCGGGCTGCTGTAACCAGATTCAAAAGCAATATCCGTGACCGAGTAGTTAGTGATCTCCAGCTGTTTTTTGGCAAAATCAATGCGAATTTCATTAATAATCTGCATCGGCGTTTTACCGTAATGTCGATGCGTCGCGCGGGTCAGGTATTCCTGCGATTTTCCGGAAAGCTCTACCATATTAGATAATGCTTTATCACCGAACCGCGCTTTATCATGCATTTTTTCAATTGCCGCTTTCAGCCAGCCGGGAATATCAGGGGTGACTTCTGATTCCCGGTGATGACGTAACCGGTTAACAATATAAAACGTCACCATTTCCAGAAACTCATTGAATTCACCGTTACGGAAATTCAGTGAAGCAATGACTGACTCAATATAAGCCAGGAACTCCGTCTTTATTTGATACACCTGCGAGGCGACAAACCGGGCGGGCAATAAAGATGAATAATGCTGTTCGAAAAACGCCTTACTGATCCCGACATTTAAAATCCGGGTAGCTCCAAATTCATAAAAACTTTGATGATTAGAACCTAACGGGATGAAAACGAAATCGCCACGTTCTAACAAAACCCGCTTACCGTTGACGTTTTGGAAATACCTGCCGGTCAGGACAATGGTGAACTCGTAGTAGTCGTGCTCATGCAGCCCGGAGATGCTTTCTACCTTGTTGTAGATAAACATGTGGAAATTCTGACCGTCGAAGAGTTGATTTTCGCGCGCTGTCTTAATTTCCATACTCAGTACCGATGGCTGCATCATGAATCCCTACGTTATTTTATTTTCTCATGAAGCTCAATGAGTTCTGCAATCAGTTCCCGTGCCAGCATGGAAGTCATCAGGTGATCCTGCGCGTGAACCAGCACCAGGCTGACTTTGGTTTTACCTTCGCCCTGATCTTCTTCAATCAGTTTGGTCTGTATCAGATGCGCTTCGTTCAGCGCCATCCTCGATTGCGCCATAACTGCACGCGCCTGATCAAAATCACCTTCTTTGGCTTTTTTCAGCGCTGAATACGCCAGGCTGCGGGCTTGTCCGGAGTTAATGATTAATCCCATCACCACTTCTTCAAGATCCTGCATTTCGCTTTCGGTATCAACAATGCTGTCTAAATCCATCATTTTTATCTCTCCGTGATTTGCCGGATAGTGGCGGGAAGATAGTGCTTCCCGCCTTCCGTACAGATTAAAATTTCAGTGCTGCGGCAATGTCTTCTTCGCTTTCTTCTTCCTCGATGATCGCCTGCGCTTTGTTCGACAAGATAACGAAAGGCATATAAACCAATGTGGCGATGCCGAGGTTGAACAGCGCGACTAACAAGGCGGCGATGCTGCCGTTACTGTTAAAGAATGCACCCAGACCGGTCGGCATAGTCCACGGCGCAAGGTTCGTCACCGGTGGAATAATCCCCATGCTGTAGGCCGCCAGCGTAATCGCGGCCAGTATCGGCTGAACCAGTACGAACGGAATAAACATCACCGGGTTCATGATAATCGGCAGACCGAACAGGATAGGCTCGTTAATCTGGAAGATGCCGGAAGGCAGTGCCAGCTTGGCCACCTGGCGGTGATCTGCACGGCGTGATGCGATAAAGATGGCAATAATCAGACCCAGCGTCGCCCCGGAACCGCCCAGCAGGATGTAGGAATCCAGCATCGGTTTGGCCCAGAAGTGGAAGGTTTTACCGGCGTCAATCGCCGCACTGACAGAGCCGTATTCGGTATACAACGCGATGTTTTCCAGTGCCCACGGCGTCATGATGCCATTGTCCAGCGCGGTCAGAGCCAGTGAACCATGCACACCGAAGAACCACAGCAGGGAGTTGAAAATCACATACGCCCAGCCCACTACGCTGCCCATTGCCGCCAGAGGTTTGGAAATAGAATCCATAATAATCTGGTGGAAGTTATGACCGTACAGTCCCAGCAACCAGGAAATTACCCCGAAGAAGAACAGAATAATAAAGCCCGGAATTAATGCGGAAAATGAACGGGAAACCGACGTCGGTACGCTGGCGGGTAACGTAATCACCCAGTTCCGGCGAATAACAAAGGTAAACATTTCGGCGACTACCAGACCAATAATCATGCCGGATATAATATTTGCGCCGCCTAACCAGTTAGCACCGACCGCATAGGCTTCACCCACGCTATAGGGAGTGACAGTCATAAATGCGGCGACGGCTAATAAGCCTGCGGAAAGAGAATCGACTTTGCGCTCTTCCGCTAATGCCATCCCGATAAAGAAGGGCGCCATCAGCGACATAATACCTAACGTACCATTGTAAACATTAATCCCGATTGTTTTTAAACCGGCCAGTGTTTCAATAGTTGAGGGATCTAAACGGACACCTAAAGAATAAAAGAAGGAACCGGCACCGAAGTTCAGAAATACGTTATTAATTAATACGAACATGGCGCCAGCCAGGGTCAGTGGCATCAGTTTAATAAAGCCATTTTTAATGGCATTAATATGCGGCTGCTTACCTATTTTGACGGCAAAAGGAAGAAGTATCTTTTCAAGTGAATCAATGGCTTTGCTCATTGGTATTTTCCTTTAATGCCGCCATCCGGCGGCCAGGGTATGAAATTCGCTCTTTGACTGGAGTTCTCTTTGACTTAAAAAATTCAATATAAAGACGTTCAATTTAAAAATAAGGAAAAATAAGATTACTGCGCTGCTGCTTTTTTGATCGCAGCAACTGCTGCTTTCAGTACACCCAATCCATCAATTTTGCCGTACAGAGCAGAATCGATCACTTCAACCGGCTTGCCCGGTAATACCTTTTTGATTTCGTCGAGCATGTAGGCAATTTGCGGCCCGAGTAAAACCACATCTGCGGCAGAGCCTTTTTCGGCAGCCAGTGTTTCAGGAAATGCTTCGATAATGACCGGTACTTCGTATTTCTCGGCCTGGATTTTCATTTTCGAAACCAGCAACGAGGTGGACATTCCGGCGGAGCAAAACAAATAAATGACTTTCTTTTCCATGATGAAACCCTCATATCCCGGATAAATTACCGCTCAGACAACGATTCCTGATAAACCAGCAGGAAAGCTTCCAAAGCCAATCAATGAAAGTGAGCCATTGTCTCTGCTTGAGTTGAGTATACGGCAACACTTTAACAGGGGATAATTCTTAACTAACCAAAATTGTCTCTCCTTGACCAAGACCTATGACTCCCTTCACGTTTTGGGTAAATAATTCGCGGGAATAAATAAGATTGCAGCAAACCTTAACGCAACAACAAATTAACCTTTAACCCTACCTAAGCCTGTTCTGTTATGAGAAACTGAGAATGTTTGCGCAAACATTCTCGTTATGACACCCGGATATTAGTGACCAACGTTTTGAATAATATTATAAAATCTCAAAAAGGCCGTTCCCGTACGGCTACGCTCGAAGATGTCGCTCAGGCCGCCGGACTTTCTCCGATGACGGTCAGCCGCGCCTTAAACAATCCCAAAGTTGTCCGCCCTGCGACCATTGCCCGCGTGATGGAAGCGGTCAACAGCACCGGATACATCCCCAATATGCTGGCCGGTGGACTGGCGACCAGCCGCACCAAACTCATTGCCGTCGTCGTGCCGCAAATAAACAACAATATGTTTGTCGATACGGTGCAGGCGATCAGCGATCAGCTGGCGGTACGCGGTTATCACATGCTGCTTTGCATAGTCGGCTACGAGCCGGAAGACGAAACCGACATTGTCTCCACGCTGCTTTCCCGCCGTCCGGATGGCATTGTGCTGACCGGCATTCATCACACGTCAGAACTGAAAAGAATCATCCTGAACGCCAATATCCCGGTGGTGGAGATTTGGGATCTGACGCCGACACCGATTGATATGCTGATTGGCTTCTCGCACGAAAAAGTCGGCAACGCTATCGGTGAATACTTCGCTACCAGGGGATTTACGAACTTTGGCTTTATCTGCGCCTCGGATCGCCGCGCGATGGTGCGTAAAAACGGCGCGATCAGCGTATTGCGGACCATTCCTGAGCACGATATTAAAGAAGTGATTGTCTCCCGTCCGGCAAATATGGAAGTCGGACGCCATGCACTGCGCCAGCTGCTCGACAGCGGTCACCACTTCGACGCCATCATTTGCAGCTCCGACACCCTGGCACAAGGCGCCATTATGGAAGCCGAGGCACAGGGTTTACGTGTCCCCGATGATTTCTCGGTAATCGGTTTCGCGGACCTGAATTTTGCCGCACACAACCGCCCCGCCATCACCACCGTCAGCGTCGATAAATGGGATTTAGGTATCCGCGCGGCAGATATGCTGGCCGATAAAATCGAAGGTATCGCGGTTGCAGAGCCGATTGTCGACATGGGGTACCGGCTGGTGATTCGGGAGTCGGCTTAGGGTTTTTTAGCTTCGTGTTTAGCAGACCACACCTATACCCAAGCCCTGCACACTTCAGCACTAACTTTTGACTTTAATACCCCACCCCAACCCTCTCCTTCGCAGGGGAGTGAGTTGTCCGCGTAATAAATTCAACTTTATATTTTTCCCCGCATAAATAAGCCGCAATTGAAATCAATTCTTATTTGTTAAAAATGTTAGCTAACATTCATAACAACAAATAACACAAACTTTCCGTACGCAATTATATTGATCTAAATTCAGCCAATGAAGTGATAAAGAATCCTTAGATAAATGATGCTATTCACCCTCTCGCCCATCAAAATACATCCACTTCATAACTCACTGTTATAGATGATCTTTAAATCAAATTCGAACTGTAAAACACATCGAAATATTGACCACCTCACAGTTGCCATGGAATTTATTCATTTATTTTGGATGTAGCGGTGATATTATAAATTTGTACCCAAAAATAATAATAATTAACCCAAACTTAACATCAGGCATGTGAGAGTCGTAATTGTATGCTCCTTCAAAAAAAAACTACCCGTCGCAAGTTTTTACTTGGGTCGCTGATGGCTTTGCCTGTCGGCACCATCATGATGAAAGGACTGTCAGCGGCACAAGCTGCGGAAATGGCGGCCCCGGATTTACTCGATTATAAACCGATCTTTTTCAGCGCCGATGAGTGGCAATTTATTATGGCCGCTGCTGACCGTCTGATCCCCGCTGGCGGCAAAGGCAAAGCGCCGGGCGCGCTGGAAACCAACGTGCCGATTTTTATCGATCAGCAGATGCATGGCGATTTTGGTGAAGAAATTTACATGCAGGGCCCGTTCAACGTACATGCTCCTGCCACGATGGGATATCAGATCCCGTTCCGTCCGCAGCAAATCTATAAAACCGGCATTCGCATCGCGAACAGCTGGTGTCAGCAAAATCATCAGAAAGCCTTTCATGAACTTAACGATCAGGACAAAGACAACGTGCTGACGCAGCTTCAGAAAAACGGCATCAGGTTTGCGGATGCAGGCGAGGAAAATCTTGTCGCTTCGCAATTCTTCAGCGAACTGCTTTCAGATACCAAACACGGTTATCTGGCGGATCCGATCTACGGCGGAAACAAAGGGATGAAGGCGTGGATCGCCATCGGATTCCCCGGCGCACGCGCCAGTTTTACCGAGTGGGTTAAGCAGCACAACGTCCCGTATCCGCTGGGGCCTGTGAGCCTGCAAGGCGCGCGCGCCTGAGTGCCCCGCTCTATCCCCTTTTCTGATGACTGACAGGATTTAAGATGGCAAAAGTAACGAAACCAGAAGTCGACGTCGTTGTCGTCGGCCTCGGCTGGGCTGGCTCGCTGATGAGTATCGAGCTGGCAATGGCAGGCCTGACCGTTCGGGCACTCGAACGCGGCGGCGATCGCGGATACGAAGAATTTGCATACCCGAAACCGGCGGACGAATACGCCTACGCGGTGCGCAACAAAGTCATGGCGACTCCGGCAGAAGCCGCTGTCACTGTGCGTTACAACATGAGTGAAACCGCCCTGCCGACCCGTAAATGGGGCGCATTTGCGCCGGGTACCGGTGTGGGCGGTTCCGGTCTGCACTGGACGGCTGTTCTGATCCGCCCGACGCCGACTGATTTAAAACTCAAAACTTACGCGGACGTAGCTTACAAACCGGGCATCTTGCAGGAAGACATGCGGATCATGGATTTCCCGTTCACCTGGGATGAAATCGAGCCGTATTACACCAAGTTTGAGCATATCTGTGGCCAGTCCGGCAAAACCGGTAACCTGCGCGGTCAGATTATGGAAGGCGGTGACCCGTTCGAAGGGCCGCGCTCCGAACCGTATCCGCTCCCAGCGCTGGAAGATACGCTCAACAGCAGCATGTTTGCTGAAGTCACCAAAAAAATGGGCTATCACCCGTTCCCGAACCCTTCCGCCTGCGTGTCCCGCGCGTGGACCAACCCGTACGGGAACCAGATCGCACCTTGTAACTACTGCGGTTATTGCAGTAAATACCCGTGCCTGAACTACTCGAAAGCCTCGCCGCAAACCGCCGTGATGGACGCACTGAAACGCATGGAAAACTTCTCTTATGAAGTGCATGCCAATGTGCTGAAAGTCGAGTTGCACGATGATAAGAAAACCGCCAAAGGCGTGATCTACATGGATGCAGACGGCAACGAATGCTTCCAGCCGGCGAAAATCGTGGTGCTGAGCAGCTTCCAGTTCTGCAACGTGCGCCTGATGCTGCTGTCCGGCATCGGCAAACCTTACAATCCAATCACCGAAGAAGGCGTGATTGGCCGTAACTATGCATTCCTGAGCAACGGCGGCTCAACGCTGTTCTTCAAAGACAAAAACTTCAACCCGTTCGCCACCGCGGGCGCCACCGGCCAGATGTTTAACGACATCTCTCCGGGCAACTTTGATGGCCCTTCTTTAGGGTTCATCGGCGGCGCGAAAATCCACAGTTCTCAGGCCACCGGCACGCCAATCAGCACCTCGCTGCCAAAAGGCACACCTGCGTGGGGCACCGGCTGGAAAGAAGGGATGGAAGAATGGTACGGCCATTCGATGAAAATCAGCATTACCACCACCTGCCAGTCGTATCGCGACATTTATCTGGATCTTGATCCGAACTACAAAGATGAATATGGCTATCCGCTGCTGCGCATGACTTTCGACTGGAAACAGAACGAACTCAAATTGCAGCAATACCTGAAGGGCATCGTCGGCAACATCACCAAAGAGCTGAACCCGGACAGCTACAGCGAAAGCTTCCTGCCGATGGACGCACACTTCGACCTGACCAAGTACGTTTCCACGCACAACGTGGGCGGCGCAGTGATGGGCGATAACCCGAAAACCTCGGCGCTGAACAAGTTCCTGCAAAGCTGGGATGTGCATAACGTCTTTGTGCCGGGTGGAAACGCCTTCCCGCAAAACTTCCAGGCCAACCCGACGGACACCATCGGCGCGATCACCCTGATGGCGGCGCAGGCGATTAAAGATCAGTACCTGAAAAACCCTGGTCCACTGGTTCAGGCATAAGCGGAGATGAACACGATGAAACTCAAAAGTTTATTTATCGCTAACGCCTTGCTGCTCGGTGCGGGTTTTATGGCGAATGCGCAGGCGGATTCCAGTGCACAGCCCGATAACGCGGCGCTGATTAAACAAGGCGAATATGTGGCGCGTCTCGGCGACTGCGGCGCGTGCCATACCGTCGCAGGCAAACCATCGTTCTCCGGCGGGCTGGCGATCAACTCCAATCTGGGCACCATTTATTCGACCAACATTACGCCGGATAAAGACCACGGCATTGGCGGTTATACCGAAGCGCAGTTCTCGGATGCAGTACGTAAAGGCGTTCTGCCGGACGGTACCCGTTTGTATCCGGCGATGCCTTATCCGGATTACGCCAAAATTAACGATGAAGATATGCACGCGCTCTACGTTTACTTTATGCAGGGCGTAAAACCGAGCGCGGAACAGCCACCGGAAACGGATCTGAGTTTCCCGTTCAGTCAGCGCTGGGGCATGCGTTTCTGGAACTGGGCGTTTGCGTCTGATAAGCCCTTCCGGCCAATCGGTGGTGCTTCTGAACAGGTAAACCGTGGCGCGTATCTGGTGGAAAGTCTCGGGCACTGCGGCAGTTGCCATACCCCGCGCGGCTTCGGCATGAACGAAAAGGCACTCGACAGCAGCGACTCTGATTTCCTGGCGGGCGGAAGCCTGAATAACTGGGATGTGCCTTCCCTGCGCGGTGTCGCGCACTGGAATGAGCAAGAAATCGTCGACTATCTGGGCAAAGGACGTAATGATAAAGCGGCGGTTGGCGGTGAAATGACGTCTGTGGTGGAAAACAGCACCGCTCACATGACCGATGATGACCTCAAAGCCATCGCGGCGTACATCAAATTCCTGGGTGGCAACCCGCCGGTTCCGGCAGAGGACACGCAAAAAGCCAGCGCGACCGAAGCCAAACTGACCGCGGCGAAAAACCTCAGCGAAGGCGAGCGTTTGTATCTGGATAACTGCGGAGCCTGCCACTTTGTGACCGGCAAAGGCGCACCGGGCGTGTTCCCGCAGCTGGATCAGGCAACGATTGTGAATGCGAAAGACCCGACCGGGTTGATCCACACTATCCTCGCGGGCGCACAGCAACCGTCCACCGCACGCGCACCGTCCACACTGGCGATGCCGGGCTTTGCAAACCGTCTGACTGACGAAGAAGCGGCGCAATTGTCGACCTTCATCCGTCAGGGCTGGGGCAACAACGCACCGGCGGTAACGGCCAAAGACGTCAGCGAAGTCAGAAAAACCCTGACGAAGTAATCAGTCTTGCAGGCTCAAACGGCTTTCCTCGCGGAAGGCCGTTTTTTTGCCTGATAAAATTTAGGCAGATGGCTCACGGTAAACTACCACGCAGTTACGTCCACTTTGCTTCGCCTGATACATCGCAGCATCCGCTTTCGCCACGCAACCTTCCGCCGTTTCATCTGCGTCCACCATAAAATAGACGCCCACGCTGATAGTCACCTGTTCGGGGATCGTTCCGCTAAAATCAGAGGTTTCGTGCTGAGACACGTTAATGCGAAAACGTTCTGCGATGGCACAGACTTCCTCTTGGGTGGCGCCGATCACGAATGCGGAAAATTCTTCGCCACCGATACGGGATGGAATATCTTCATCACGCAGAGAACGGGCTAACGTATACGCGACATATTTAATGACTTCGTCACCTTTGATATGTCCGTAGGTATCATTGAAATGTTTAAAATAATCAATATCGGCTACCAGCACGGCCAGATTAACGCCGCCCGTGTTTTTATTATCAAAATAACCCTTCATGGCATCATAATAATAGCGGCGGTTATACAAATTGGTCAGAGGATCCCGAATTGAAGACTCATAAGACACGCGGTATTTTTTCAACGTTTTCTTATAAACGACAAAAATGTCGTACAGTAAAACCGTCACAATAAAGAACGTGGATAACACTTCAAAAAATCGGGCGCTGCGCCAGGCAAAAGAATTGATATAGATGCTACTGTGCAATATCACCACATTGCCGAAATAGGAAATACAACTTAGCCCGATAGCCAACCAGAACGTATTTTTAAGCCGGGTCACATAAGCAATCAGCACCGTCGCCAGCGCCCAGGACAATGCAACGATGTAGCCAATTTTACCTGACCAGAGCTTGCTGTAATTGCGCTCATCGGCAGAAACAATATCCAGTCCGATCAGCGAATTTTCACTGGAGAGCATATAAGTCAGGACAAACAGCAGCAAACTTACCACCAGCATCATGCTCAGCACCAGCCGGTGGTTGAGCTGAATGCTGTCCCTGCGCCGGTAGAGATAAGCAGTCAGGACAAACACGGCGGCCATGGTGATACTACGGAAAATCCAGTAAATGGAGAGATCATTCAGGTTACCCTCAATGACTGAACCCGCCATAAAAACGCCCGGATAATAAAGCAGTTTGCAGACCAGATACAACGCTGAGAGGGAGTACGCAAAGGACAGCACAGCCATATACAGCTTTTTTCTGTTCGCCATGTATTGCATCAGCATAAAGAAGGCAATAAGCGCATGGAGCACAAATAAAATCGCCGTCGTGACCGGGTATAAAGATTCCGCAGACGGGATCTCACGCATATAATACCGGTGAGTTATCACCGAGAAAGGCACCAGCACCACGACAATATATAAGAAGAACACCATGAAATTCATCTTACGCTTATCTTCAACATCAAATAACTTCATATCAGACATCCCTCTCCGTTGGGAATAAATCCTTTTCGTCATGCGGAAGATATTATCACAAACTGAAAAATCATGAGCTTTGGCGAAAGTGTAATCCCTCTGATTAAACCGCAGTATTTTGACCGCCATCATTTTAGACAGAAAAAAACAATTGAAATCAGCCACAAAAAATATTGTTCAAAAATAAACTCACGCCTCTGACAAACAGCAGTGGGTTTATTTAAAAAAACACTACAGACCGATTGCTATTAGTTTTAAACATTTTTAATACCGCAAGAGGTGACGTACATTTTGATTATCTGCAAAATTATCTGGTACAGTTCCCTGCTCGGTCTAAGATTTACTTCAGCTAACAGAAGGAAAACGCTGACTATGATCCTTGAAACATCGCGGTTGCTGTTGCGACCTGTTGAGGCTGAAGATATCTTTTCTCTTTTTGCAATTTATGGCGATCCGCAAACGAACCTGTTTAATCCGCGCGGCCCGCTCAAAGACATGGCGGCGGCGCAGGAAAAACTGAACGGTTGGTTACAGGCATGGCCGGATCACGGCTTCGGCCATTGGGCGATAACACGGAGTCACAAGCCTGAGGAAATTATCGGTTTTGGTGGGTTGGGCGTTCGTGAAGGCTACGAAAATCACCGGGTGTTTCTTGGCTATCGCTTTGCAACCAGCGCGTGGGGAAAAGGGCTGGCAACGGAATTTGCCAGCGCGGCGCTCAATGCCGGTTTTGAGAAACTGGGTATTGCGAGGATCTCCGCGACCGTGCGGGAAAATCATCTGGCTTCTCAGCGCGTTCTGGAGAAAATCGGCATGCAAAAAGTCGGTTTTGAAGGTGATCCGGTACATGGTGTGGGCAGTTACCTTTACCGGCAAACGGACCACCGGACAACCCGCTGATCATTATGATCAGCAGGAGGCCAGCGCCTCTACGTCGCCCGCGGTGACCAACGCCAGATGGGCGGTAATCTTTTCGACCGGCCAGTTCCACCAGGCAACCTGTTCCAGGCGGGCGATGGTTTCACTGTCAAAGCGGTACCGGATGACTTTAGCTGGATTGCCTCCCACAATGGCATACGCTGGAACATCGCCGGTGACCACCGATTTCGATGAAATAATGGCACCGTTTCCGACCTGAACGCCCGGCATAAACAGGGCTTCATAACCAATCCAGACGTCATGCCCGATCATCGTGTCGCCTTTATAAGGTAAGTCTTCCGCGGCGGGCGTCACCTTTTCCCATCCGTTGCCAAAAATCTGAAACGGATACGTCGAAATGCCAGACAGCTTGTGATTGGCTCCGTTCATGATGAATTTGACCCCGCGAGCCAGCGCACAGAACTTCCCAATCACCAGCTTATCGCCAATAAACGGAAAGTGATAAAGCACATTGCGCTCGAAATCTTCTGAATCGACGGGATCGTCATAATAGGTGTAGTCGCCAATAATAATATTCGGATTGCTGACGGTGTTTTTGATGAAGCAGACTTGTGGAAATCCATCCATCGGATGCTTGTTATCAGGTGACGGACCAGACATGTAATCTCCTTATATAAATGATCTGAGGGTTCATGGATCTGACCCTATTAAGAGTCATGGTACATGAAGTCTATTTTAGAGGATAATCGCAGGCAATCGAATCAAACTACAAGGAACCGGCGAATGACACAGCCACTTGCGCCAGAAGATTATTACACCGAAAAATACGGCCTGACCCGTACCCATTCTGAAATTCTCAATGCGGTAAATTATGTTCAGCCGGGAAAAGCGCTGGATTTAGGTTGTGGCAGCGGGCGTAACTCGCTGTATCTCAACCTGAAAGGCTTTGATGTCACCGGCTGGGATAACAACGCGATGAGCGTCGCAAAAGTGAATGACATCATTGCGGCGGAATCCCTGCAAAACATCGATATCAGCGAACAGGATCTGAACACGCATCGTTTCTCCGGCGAATATGATTTTATCTTTTCAACGGTGGTGATGATGTTCCTGCAACGCGACAGCATCCCGCACATTATTCAAGACATGCACGCTGCGACGAAAACCGGCGGCTATAACCTGATTGTGGCCGCGATGGACAGCCCGGACTACCCGTGTCCGTTGCCCTTCCCGTTCACCTTCCAGCCGGAAGAATTGCGTGATTATTACCGTGGCTGGGAAATCGTGAAATACAACGAGGACGTCGGCGAATTGCATAAACGCGACGAAAACGGTAACCGTTACAAACTGCGGTTTGCGACGCTGCTGGCGAAGAAGATTTGATGTGAAATAAGCTGGCGGGAATGCCGCCAGCCCTGTAAAGCACCCAAAGCCGGATTCTAGTGTTTAATCATCACATGCCGGATAGCCGTGTAATCTTCCAGTCCGTACATCGACATGTCTTTGCCGTAGCCGGACTGTTTTTGTCCGCCGTGCGGCATTTCGCTGACCAGCATGAAGTGAGTATTCACCCAGGTGCAGCCGTATTGCAGGCGGGCAGTGAGGCGATGGGCGCGGCCGATATTTTGCGTCCAGACGGAAGATGCCAGCCCGTAGTTCGATTCGTTTACCCAGTCGAGAACCTGCTCTTCGGTGTCGAATTCGGTGATGCTGACCACCGGGCCGAACACTTCACGCTGCACGATTTCATCTTCCTGACGCGCACCCGCCAGCACGGTGGGCTGGAAATAGTAGCCTTCGCCGCGCACACGTTCACCGCCGGTGACGACCTGAATGTGCGCCTGCTGTTTTGCGCGTTGCACGAAACCTTCCACCCGTTCTAAATGCGCTGCCGATACCAGCGGCCCCATTTCGCTGCTTTCGTCAGTGCCCAGTTTGATAGTAGAAGCCGCTTCGCCCAGCGCTTTGACCAGCCGCGCGTACACGCCTTTTTGCGCGTAGAGTCGACAGGCCGCGGTGCAGTCTTGTCCGGCATTGTAGAATCCGAATGTGCGCACGCCTTCCACCACCTGATCGATATCGGCGTCATCGAACACAATCACCGGCGCTTTGCCGCCGAGTTCCATGTGCGTGCGTTTGATACCGCTGGTGGCCTGCGCGACAATTTTCTCGCCGGTCGCAACGGAACCGGTCAGTGAAATCATCCGCACTTTATCGTGATGCGTCAGGGCGTTACCGACCGTCTGGCCATCGCCAAACAACACATTCAGCACGCCCGCCGGGAATAAGTCCTGTGCCAGTTCGCCGAGCTTCAGCGCGGTCAGCGGGGTGAGCTCCGAAGGTTTGATGACCACACAGTTTCCCGCAGCCAGCGCGGGGGCGATTTTCCATGCCGCCATCATCAGCGGATAGTTCCACGGCGCGATGGAGGCAATCACCCCCAGCGGGTCACGGCGGATCATGGAAGTATGTCCGGCCAGATACTCGCCGCTTGCCAGGCCGTTCAGACAACGACTGGCTCCGGCAAAGTAACGGAACACATCAGCCACCGCCGGGATTTCATCCCCCAGCGCCAGATGAAAGGGTTTGCCGCAGTTCAGCGATTCGAGCTTCGCGAGTGCTTCGGCATTGGCTTCGATACGATCGGCCAGCGCCAGTAACAGTTCGGAACGGGTTTTCGGCGTGGTCTGCCCCCATTCGGTAAAAGCGCGATGTGCCAGAACGACGGCCTGATTTGTCTGTTGCTCGCTGGCCTGAGCCAGACGCACAATTTCCTGCCCGTTATGCGGGTTGTAAACCGGTAACGACGTCCCTTCTCCGGCAACCAGCTCACCATTAATCAGCATCTTCGTTTGCATTCTTTTTTCCTTATTATTTGCCGTCACCGGCCACATCAGACCCGTTTCTTGTCAGATACCACGCACCCAGGATCGGGATCATGGTCAGAACCATCAGGCATAGCGCCACCACGTTGGTGACCGGTACCTCGCGCGGACGTCCCAGCTGATTGAGCAGCCAGATAGGCAAGGTGCGCTCATGTCCGGCGGTGAACGTGGTGACAATGATTTCGTCGAAAGACAGCGCAAACGCCAGCATTCCGCCTGCCAGCAACGCGGTGCTGAGGTTGGGTAAAATGATGTAGCGGAAGGTCTGCCAGCCGTCGGCACCTAAATCCATCGAGGCCTCAATCAGGCTGTGGGTGATACGCCGGAACCGCGCAATGACGTTGTTATAAACAATCACCATGCAGAACGTGGCGTGACCGATAACGATAGTCAGCATCCCCGGCTCGATTTGTGCAGCGTGAAATGCGTTGAGCAGCGCCAGCCCGGTGATGATCCCCGGCAGGGCAATCGGCAGCATAAACAGCAGGGTGATGCTGTTTTTGCCGTAGAAATCCCGCCGGTAGAGCGCCGCTGCCGCCAGCGTGCCCAGCACCATGGCAATTACCGTGGCGTAACAGGCGATTTGTACCGAGAGCCAGATGGCGTCGAGGATGTCATGCCGTCCGGCCGCCACCGCAAACCAGTGCAGCGTGAAGCCCTTTGGCGGAAAACTGAACGCCGCGTCTTCGGTGTTAAAGGCATAAACCGCGATGATGAACAGCGGAAAATGCAGGAACACCAGCCCGCCCCACGCGGACAGTTTGAGTAACCAGGGTGCGCGTCTAGAGTGCATCGAAAGCTCCCAGTCGTTTAACCATCGTCAGATAAACAGCAATCAGCACAATCGGTACCAGCGTGAACGCCGCTGCCATCGGCATGTTGCCAATCGACCCCTGCTGGGAATACACCATATTGCCGATGTAGTACCCCGGAGGCCCCACCAGCTGCGGGATGATGTAATCGCCGAGCGTCAGGGAGAAGGTGAAAACCGAGCCGGCGGCGATGCCCGGAACAGCCAGCGGGAAGATGACATAACGCAGCGTCTGCCAGGGTTTCGCGCCCAAATCTTCAGATGCCTGAAGCAGCGACGGCGGCAGACGTTCCAGCGCCGCCTGAACCGGCAGGATCATGAACGGCAGCCAGATGTAAACGAACACCCAGAAGCGCCCGATCCCCGAGGTGGACAGCGTATTACCGCCGATGCCCGGCAGGCTGAGCATGGCGGTCAGCAGCGGTTCCAGCCCGAGATGCTCGAGAAACCATTGCAGCACGCCACCTTTGGAGAGCAGTAACGTCCACGCATAGGCTTTAACAATGTAACTCGCCCACATCGGCAACATGATCGCGACATAGAAGAAGGCTTTTTTCTTGCCGGTGATGTAGCGCGCCATGTAATAAGCAATCGGAAACGCCAGCACCGCGCTGAAAAATGATACCAGCAGCGCCATGCTGACCGTGCGGATAATAATGTCGGCGTTTACCGGGTCGAACAGCGCGCGCAAATTCGCGGTGGTCAGCGTTGAAGACACCGTCATGGTGAAGTCATCGAAGGTATAAAAACCCTGCCACAACAGCGCAAACAACGAGCCTAAGTAAATAGCACCGAACCACAGCAGCGGCGGTACCAGCAGTAAAGCCAGATAAAAACCGGGGCGATGATGCAGGAAAGTGATCAGCGCCCGGCCACGTCGCGCCCGCTTCTCGTAAGGAGTCATGCTGATATCCATCGTTTAACCCTCAAGCAGCGCCACCATGGCGTCCCGGTTCCAGCAGGCCACCACCGGCTGCCCGGTCTGGAAGTTCGTTTGCTGGCTGGCCGACAGATTATTCGGCTCACTGACAAACAAGCGTTCGCCGCCATCCAGCGCCAGTTCATAGCGCGTCGCTGCCCCCTGAAAATGGATATCTTTCAGGATGGCGCTGACCTGCACGGTATTGCTGTCAGTTTGCGGTTGCGGCGTCAGGCGGATATGTTCCGGACGAATCGAGCGGCTGCCAGAAAGCCCGGTGAGCCTGAGGGAGAGGTCAGAATTAAGCACATTGGCGGTGCCGACAAACTGTGCGACAAACGCCGTGCGCGGATTGAGATACAGTTCGCGAGGTGAATCCACCTGCTCGATGCGCCCGTTGTTAAACACCGCCACGCGGTCTGACATCGACAGCGCCTCGCTTTGATCATGGGTAACGAAAATGAAGGTAATACCCAGCTCGCGTTGCAGCTTTTTCAGTTCGCCCTGCATCTGCTCCCTCAGTTTGAGATCAAGCGCGCCGAGCGGTTCATCGAGCAGCAACACGCTGGGCTGATTGACCAGCGCCCGCGCCAGAGCCACGCGCTGCCGCTGCCCCCCGGACAGAAACGCCGGTTTACGCGCGGCCGTAAAACCGAGCGCCACCCGCTCGAGGGCTTCCATCGCACGGATATTGCGCTCTTTTTTGCCCACGCCTTTCACCATCAGGCCGTACGCGACGTTATCCAGCACGGTCATGTGCGGAAACAGCGCGTAATCCTGAAAGACCGTGTTTACATCCCGCTCATACGGCGCGAGTTTGGACGCCTCTTTGCCGTGAATGCGGATAGAACCGGCAGACAGGGTTTCAAACCCGGCAATCAGGCGCAGGCAGGTGGTCTTGCCCGACCCCGAAGGCCCGAGCATCGAAAAGAATTCGCCGTCCTGAATATCGATCGAGACATTATCGACAGCTTTGGTTTCCCCGAATATTCGGGAAACATTGATAAATTGTACGGCCGGCATAATTAGCTCCCGGAGTTTCATTTTTGAAACAAACCAATTCCAATGGAATACGCAAAATCATTTGTGTTGTATCAAGGCGGCAACTGAGTGAATCCCGGGAGCTTACTGAAGTAAGTGACCGGGGTTCACGAACGCAGCGCAAAGGATGCCGCGTATTAACGACCGCCCATGATGGCGATGTAATCCTGCGTCCACTTACTGTATGGGACGAACTTGCCGCCTTCCGATTGCGGCGTCTTCCAGAATGAAATCGACGCGAATTTATCGAAACCGTTGGTCTGACAGCCTTCTGCGCCTAACAACGGGCTGGCCTTACAGCCTGCGGGAACGGCCGGAACGGAACCAAACCAGGCCGCGACGTCGCCCTGCACTTTCGGCTCAAGCGACCAGTTCATCCACTGATAAGCGCAGTTCGGATGCTCCGAATCTGCCGCTAACATGGTGGTATCTGCCCAGCCGGTGACGCCTTCTTTCGGGAACACGGTGGCAATCGGCTGTTTCTCACCTTTCAGGGAGTTGGCCTGATACGGCCAGGAAGAGCTGGCGACCACACCTTCATTTTTGAAATCGCTCATCTGTACCGACGCATCGTGCCAGTAACGGTGGATCAGCGGATGTTGCGTGCGCAGCAGTTTCAGCACGGCCTGATACTGGGTTTCGTTGAGCTGATACGGGTCTTCGATTTTGAGATCCGGCTGGGTACTTTTCAGGTACAGCGCAGCGTCGGCGATGGCAATCGGACCGTCATACGCCTGAACGCGCCCCTGATTCGGTTTGCCATCCGGCAGGTTTTGCGGCACAAAAATCACCGCCCAGCTGTCCGGTGGCGTCGGGAAGGTTTTAGTGTTGTACATCAGCAGGTTCGGCCCCCACTGATAAGGTGTGCCGTAGACTTTACCGCCGACGTTAAACCATGCGCCTTTGGTCAGACGCGGATCGACATTTTTCCAGTTAGGGATCAGCGCAGGATTGATCGGCTGAACGCGCTTTCCGTAAATCAGACGCAGTGACGCATCGCCGGACGCCGTCACCAGGTCATAGCCGCCTTTCGCCATCAGGCTGACCATTTCATCGGACGTCGCCGCAGTTTTCACATTCACCTTGCAGCTGGTTTGCTTTTCGAACTGCGTTACCCAGTCGTAATTTTTGTCGCTTTCGCCGCGCTCGATATATCCCGGCCACGCGACAATATTTAACTGACCTTCGCCTTTGCCAATACTGGTGGGTGCGTCTGCGGCCAGTGCGCTATTTAAAATACTCAGCAGGCCCAAACAAATAGCAGATAAAGCATAGCTACCTTTAATTTTGTTCATCGCTTACTCCTGTCCTGTCGTCGTAGATGTTGTTTTTAGAATTGAGGTTTGAACTTCGCCATGATGTGTCTGACTACGCTGTAGTCCTGTAAGGAATAACTGGAAAGATCGTTGCCATAGCCCGAGCGCTTGAGTCCGCCGTGCGGCATTTCACTGACCAGTGAAAAGTGGGTGTTAATCCACGTGGTGCCATATTGCAGATGCGAGGAAATCTGCATGGCGAGGTCGATATTTTGTGTCCAGACGGAGGAGGCCAGCCCGTATTCGGATTCGTTCGCCCAGTTGACGACCTGCTCAAGGGTGTCAAAACGCGTGACGCTGACCACCGGCCCGAACACTTCGCGCTGGACGATTTCATCACTTTGCAGACACCCCGCCAGCAGCGTCGGCTGATAATAAAAGCCGGAGCCGGAATGCGACGCCGCACCGGTAATGCGCTCGATATGTGGCTGGCTCAGCGCCCGCTCGACAAAACTGGAGACGCGGTCGCGCTGACGACTGCTGATCAGCGGCCCCATGAAGTTTTCACTGTCGTTCTTTTTGGCGAATGGCAGCTGCGCAACGGCTTCGCCCAGCTTTTCCACCAGTCGCTCATAAATGCCGGCCTGTGCATAGACGCGGCAGGCGGAGGTGCAATCCTGCCCGGCGTTGTAATAACCCCAGGTGCTGACCGCGTGGACCACATCGTCAATATCCGCATCATTGCAGACAATCACCGGCGCTTTGCCGCCCAGCTCAAGATGGGTACGTTTCACGGTTTTCACAGCGGCCTGCAAAATCCGCTGACCGGTGACAATATCGCCGGTCAGGGAAATCAGGCGCACGTGGGAATGGCTGACCAGCGCATTACCCACGCCTTCGCCGCTGCCGGTGACCACATTCAGTACGCCCGGCGGCAGGATGTCCTGCAAGGCAGGCAGTAAAGCAAGAATGGTCAGGGGAGTATGTTCGGAAGGCTTGAAAACGACGGTGTTTCCGGCGGCCAGCGCCGGTGCGATTTTCCAGGCCGACATCATCAGCGGATAATTCCACGGCGCTATCGAGGCGACGACCCCAAGCGGATCGCGGCGCACCATCGAGGTATGTCCGGGCAGATATTCTCCGGAAAGTTGCCCCTGCTGACAGCGGATGGCACCGGCAAAAAAGCGAAAGACATCCACGGCGGCAGGCAGGTCGTCATTCAGCGCCTGATGCAGCGGTTTGCCGCAGTTTAAGGCTTCGAGACGCGCCAGCTGCGGCGCCTGCTTTTCAATGACGTCAGCGATACGTAACAGGACAGTTGCGCGTTCTGCGGGGGTGGTGCGTGACCAGCGGGTAAAAGCCTGACTGGCAGCGTTAACGGCCAGATCGACCTGTGCCAGAGACGTTTCAGCCACTTCTGCAATCACATCGCCGGTGGCGGGATTAAAAATACTCTGCGTTGCGCCATCGCCTTGCAGAAGGTCGCCATTGATCGCGTGTTTATCAGAGAAACTGGCAACAAATTCTGCATCCGACATCGTATCGCCCCTCAGAGAAGACAGTCATCTTGAGTTGGTTATCATGAAATGACAAAAATGTTATTAGCTAGTAACAAAACTGCTAATTCACATTAGGTAATTTCTCTGAGGGCAACAAATAGCAATTACTGAAGGCTGCGTTCGGAAAAAACGAATGCTCCGGTTAGGACGGCTTTCTCTTGGCGCTGTTTTCACGGGCGATGGTCAGAAACGGTGTCACCAGTTCAGGCCGGGCGCTGCCCCGTCGCCAGGCCAGTCCGATATCCAGCGGCTCGATAGAATCCTCGAGTTTGCTGGCTTCGATCATGTTGCCTTCCAGCGACCAGGCGCGGTAGGCCATATCCGGTTGTACGGAAACGCCCAGCCCGGCGGCCACCAGGCTGCGCACCGCCTCCGTTGACGCGGTTTTCATGGCAATATTGGGCTTGAGTCCGGCACGCGCCCACAGCCGCTGCGCATGTTTTTCCATCTCATCCACGTTGAGCTGAATCAGCGGCTCATTAGCGATATCAGCCAGAGAGATGCTTTCGCGCTCCAGCAAAGGATGTAACGGCGGTAGCCATAACCGGTACGATGAGTGGGTCAGAACCTCAGTTTGCAGCGCATCGCGATCTTCCAGATTTGAGAGGATCAGCACACCGATGTCGATTTCACCACTCACCAGCAGATGCTCGATGTACTGGCGTTCATCCTCCACCACTTTCACTTCGACATTCGGGTAATAGGCGTTGAATTGCTTGAGTAAATCCACCAGAAAATACCCTGCAACCAGACTGGTCACGCCCAGGGTCAGCTGCCCGGTAACATTTTCGGTGCCCATTTGCAGACTGCGCTTGGCGTTATCGACGGTAGCGAGAATAAGGTAAGACTGGCGTAAAAACTGGTGCCCCTGATGCGTCAGCGTCATGCCTTTCGCATGGCGGTCAAACAGGCGCGCCTCGGTTTCCGTCTCAAGCTGTTGAATTGCTTGTGTAAGTGAGGACTGCGATACAAAAGAGGCCTGTGCGGCAGCGGATATCGATCCGGTCTCGGCGACGGCAATAAAATGGCGGATCTGGCGCAGTGTCAGCATAACGGCTCTCTCATCGCATTAAAAAACCGAATTCTGAGCATCAGCATTCGGTTTTAGGGAATGATCAAGTAATGACTGAGGGGGGATTTTTGTCAAACCGGTGCATGGGTTTTTGCGAGGCGTGCAGGAGAATGGGAACGCAAGGCTCGAAGGTTCAATCAAAATCACTATATTGTGGAGTCAGATTTCGAAGGCAGCGCAGAGCGTGAAAATACCCGCTGGCTTGCGGTAATGGATGAAACTATACTCGTTGTAAGACTTATTCTTACATGAGGTAATGATGGCCAGAACAATGACAGTTGATTTGGGTGATGAACTTCGCGAGTTCATTGATTCTCTGGTGAAATCTGGAGATTACAGAACGCAGAGTGAAGTATTGCGCGATGCGTTGCGATTGCTGCGTGAAAAACAGGCTGAATCTCACTTACAAACACTACGTGAGCTTTTAGCTGAAGGTGTCAGCAGCGGAACGCCACAAGAATGGGATAGGGATTCATTCCTGCAACGAGTGAAAGGAAAAGCAGATCAAAAGGAAAGAGATCAGTTTAACGCCCAGAGCGACTGAAGACTTAGAGAGCATCTGGTTGTATAGCCAGGAACAGTTTGGCCTTCAAAAGGCCGACGAATATATCGGACGCATTTCTGATATTTTTGATTTGTGGCCACCTATGAAGTAGGTACCAAAAGGCCGGAATTGGGAGACGATATGTATTCACATCCGGTTGAAAAACATGTCGTTTTCTTTCTCGCCCTAGAGTTGGCGATCATTGTGATCCGTGTGCTTAATCAGTCACAGGATGTGCCCCGGTGTCTGGTCTGGCAATAATTTCATTGAGTCACATGATCCCTGAATGTATTCAGGCACAAAAAACCACGCAAACATCACGTGGCTTTTTCGGTTTCAGCACTTCAGTTAATCATCAATTCAGCTGATACGTCAGCGTGATTTCCGCTTTCAGTACCTGAGATACCGGGCAACCGGCTTTGGCTTTTTTGATAATTTCGTCGAATTTATCTTTATCGATCCCCGGCAGTTTCACTTTGCTGTCGAGCGCGATTTTGGTGATCGCAAAACCGCCATCCACTTTATCCAGTGAAACGTCTGCGACGGTATCGATACTTTCAGGGGTGTGACCAGCTTCGCCCAGCATCAGCGAAAGTGCCATCGAGAAGCAAGCAGAGTGCGCTGCCGCTATTAATTCTTCCGGGTTCGTTCCGGGTTTTCCTTCAAAGCGGGTATTAAAACCATAAGGCTGTTCCTTCAGCGCACCGCTCTCAGAAGAGATGTAACCTTTACCGTGTTTAATGTCGCCTTCCCAATGCGCCTGCCCTTTCTTATGAATGGTCATGTTTTCCTCCGGTTTGTATTACATTAACTTTAAGTATAGCTTCAGAACGGTGTTTCGCGAGGATGGCCGGGCTATGCGGCCTGCGGGCACGTTTTTCCATAATCTCAACATCATTGAAAACAGAGGAAAAAAACATGTTCAAACCCCAAGACATCGTTCAGTCCAAAGCCGGCGGCCCGAAGCTGGTTGTGCAACGTGTTGATGGCGACACGCTGTGGTGTACGCGTCAGGACGAGTTCGGTGCGAAGGAAATGGAAGTGAAAGCGGATACCGTGAGTCTGTATCATGAAGAAGGCGATTTCGGCGTTTGCTGATTATAGATAGCCTTACAGTAAAAAATCCTGAGATTCTAAAATCTCAGGATTCAATAATCATTAATGCACGTCTGCGAATTACCAGCCTTTCACCGCATCGCCATGATAGATGGCATCTGCCGCTTTGACCGTTGCATCAGTCTGATAGGCTTCTACCAGTTCCTTCACCGCCTGACTATCTTTGTTATCTTCACGCGCTACGATGATGTTCACGTAAGGTGAATCTTTATCTTCCACAAAGAGCCCGTTTTTACCCGGCGTCAGCCCGACCTGGCCTGAATACGTTGTGTTGATAATGGCCAGCTGGATTTTGTCATCGTCAATAGCGCGGGTCAGCTGAGGCGCTTCAATTTCGACAATCTTCAGATGTTTTGGATTTTCGATAATATCCAGCGATGTCGGCAGCAGGCCTACACCCTCTTTCAGTTTGATTAGCCCGACTTTCTGCAGCAGTAACAGCGAACGACCAAGGTTAGTCGGATCGTTTGGCACCGCCACCTGCGCGCCGTCACTCAGCTGATCGATAGATTTGATTTTGCGGGAATATCCGGCAATCGGATAAACGAACGTTTTACCCACTTCCGCCAGCTTGTAACCGCGCTCTTTGATTTGTTTATCCAGATAAGGACGGTGCTGGAAGGAGTTAACGTCGATATCGCCGCTGCTCAACGCAGAATTGGGCAACACAAAATCAGTGAACGTCACCACTTCGACATCCAGATTGTACTTGTCTTTTGCGGTTTTTTTGATGGTTTCCCACATTTGCTGATCGATACCGGCGCTGATCCCGACCTTGATGTGATTCTCATTGGATTTCTGATCACAAGCACTCAGCACCAGTGCGCCCGCCAGAGATAAAGCCAGAACAGATAATTTTAATATTGTGCGCATAAAGGTTTACTCTTTCCGTGAATAAATTTTCAAGTTGAAACAGACTGTTAAGCCGTCAGTGTTTCAAATCATTTCCCGATCGGCAAATACGAAAAAGAAATAACCTAATGCGTTTTTTTGGCCTGGAATGAGACAAAACCCGCGATAAGCGGGTTCCGGGTGATTATTCAAATGTGGAAAGATTTCCTGATCGTTATCCGATCAACGCATCGCACCGTGTAAGGTAACTGGCTGAGGACGGGACAGGAAAATGGTGATGCCCGCCAGCAATGTCAGCACGCCGCCGAGCAGGAAAGCACTGCTCACACCCGAATTGTCCGCGAGGATCCCGCCAAACAATGCGCCTAACGCCAGCGAGGTCTGGAAAACACACACCAGCAGCGCGGAGCCTGTTTCGAAAAGCGCAGGCGACGCCTGATACGTCCAGATATTCAGACACACCGGCAGCGCGCCAAAGGCTAATCCCCACAGGATCACCAGCGTACAGGCCATCACTAGCGGTAACTGGAACAGCGACAGCAGCAGCACTGACACGCTGAGCAGCAGCATATTGAGCATAAACGCCCTCTTCACGCCAAATTCACGCACGCTGATTTCAGTCGTCAGCGTACCCACCAGACCCGCAACACCATAGCCCATCAGCAACAGTGAGATATCACTGGCAGAAAGATGCAGATTAAACCGCAGCCACGGCTCGAGGTAGGTATAGGCAGCGAAATGACCGCCCGCCATGAATACGCCGATGATCAACGCGTAACGGATCCCCGCCACTTTGGTCACACCCAGCATGGCACGCAGGCCGATAGATTGCTGAGCGGGCAACGAGGGGAGCGCCAGCCATTGCAACACAAAGAACACCAGCGCCAGCACTGCGTTAAGCGTAAACGCCATGCGCCAGCCAAACAGATCGCCGATAAACGCGCCCGCCGGAACACCCGCGACCGTGCCGACCGCCACACCCGCAGTGATCAGTGAAATCGCCCGTGCGCCCTGCTCCTCTGACACCAGTCGCCGCCCGGAAGGAATGGCGAATGACCAGAAACCGCCTACGCCGACGCCCAGAATAATGCGTCCGATCAGCAGAATGTTGAAAGACTGCGCCATCACAGCAATCCCGTTGGCCACAATGACCGTCGCGGAAAGCAACAGCAGCAGGTTACGGCGGTCCATCTTGCGGGCGAAAAGCATGATTAAGGGGGCGGAAATTGCGGCTACCAAACCGGGCAGCATCACTGCCAGTCCGGCATGACCTTCAGTAATGCCCAGAGATTGTGCGATCGGCGAAAGCAATCCGATTGGCAGGAATTCGGTATTAACCAGCGCGAATGTGCCACAGGCAAGCGAGAAAACCGCCAGCCAGCGGCGGAAAGCAGGCGTTTCTGGCCGGGTGTCCAGCGATGAGCACTCAGTCATTTTATTATCCTTATACTTAGCAAGGTGAATTATTTCGGAACTGTAGAATGTGGTAATAAACGTGATCACTATCACAGGGTCAAGGCATTTTCATAATGATCATTAGGGTATTTATTATCCGCCACGCAGCTAAACCAGTCCCCGCCTGCGATGCGGGTTACAGAGGCGCGCGGAAGCTCAAATGAAAAAGGCACATCCAGATAACTCGATCAGATAATTACTCCACATATAAGTATGTTGTAACTAACATGTGAGTGAACATGAAACCGCCGACTCAGGCGGCCATCATTTTAGGGGGGAGCGAAATAACGAGGGGCAAATAGCCGGTTAATGCGTCACTGATTTTGAGTAAAGCTGAATAATAATGATACCGATGGCGATACAGGCCATACCGATCAGCGCAGGGATATCCAGTCGTTGTTTGTAGATGAAAAATGACAGGGTCGACACCAGGAAAATCCCCATGCCCGCCCAGATGGCATAGGCTATGCCGATATTCATGACTTTTACGACCTGAGAAAGCCCGTAAAAGGAAATTGCATAGCCCACGACCACAATAATACTGGGGAATAATCGGGTGAAACCGTCAGACGCTTTCATCATTGAGGTGGCCAGTGTTTCTGCGCAAATAGAAACCGCAAGAATAAGATATATTTTGTACATAACACCTTCTGATTTTTGAGAAAGAAAAGAAGTGTGGCTCAGGATTTATCTCTTCTTCGATTCTAGTCGCATTCTTTAAAATTTTCGGCTGACCCGGGGAAAACCCTCTCTGCGGGATCCATTTGTTCTACGCTTTAGCTACAACTCAGTGCTTTGAATCTGCTCCCGAGGTCACTTTGTCCCCTGCTAAATTTTATTTACAGCTGCTGTTATGGTGCGTGCTCTACTTCTCTCTCGGGTATATCTCTTTGTTTCTGGATGATCCCCTGAGCCGGGTTTCTTTTGTCTGGTTTCCCGCAGGCCTTGCCGTAGCAGCATTTTTGTTAACACCGCGCAGGTTCTGGCTGCCTCTGTTTTTAGGTTTGTTCATCGTGCGGACTCTGCTGGATGTCACGATGCGGCATTCACTGGAAACCTCGCTGGTGCATTCGGTTATCTCACTCGGCAATGATTTCGCCATCGCCTGGCTTGTCCGGCGTTTCAGACGCCCGGCTGACTTGCTGCACAACATGCTGGTCTGGTTATCCGCCACCGTGGTGTTCAGTGCCATCGCCGCCGCTGCGGGTGCTGGTTGGGTGCTGTATCGTCACAACATCGTTTTTATCCAGACGCTTTGGATTTGGTGGTCAGCGAATGTAGTAGGCACCATTCTGCTGACGACGATTGTGATGGGACTGTTCTGGAAGTCTGAAGTTCTCGCCTTGCGTAGATGCATCGCAGGTTGTGGATTATGGCTGCTGCTGTGTATCAGCGCGGCCTACGTGTTCAGTCAGCCCTTCGGCGACGCGCACGGTGAAGCACTGCTTTTCAGTCTGGCCTGTATCCCGGTGATGGTCATGATTGCCATCCCGATTGTCAGCGGTAACCGGCTCGGGGCACTGGCATTTCTTAGCTTCAGCGTGATTGTTATTTATTTCTCCTGGCATCGCCTCGGTCCGTTATTTATTCCAGGATTACAGTCGGGAGAGCCGCTGCTGCTGGCACAATGCTACCTCTCCGGTACCGCCCTGCTGTTGAATTTTGTGTACGTCCTCAAGCGGAACGTACCGGGAATGGTCTCCTCTTATTATCTGATCCCACAGACCGGGCGTCTGACCTGGGACCAGACGTCGGTCACTTCTCTCACACCGCATGTGCTGAAAATAAATCATGTGGATGAACTGCTGGAGCGGCTTTCGCCCGAAGATCAAAAACGGATGCGGACCAGGTGGGAGACGATTGTCCACGGCGGTACTGTCAAAGACACCTTCCCTTTCCTGCTTCGGCTGTCGCCGACAACGAAAGTGCAGCTTCTGGAAACCAGGCTGATTGGCCTTGCGCAACCCGAAGGCGTGGTGATTATTGGGTCGTGGTCACCGGAAATACACAACCGGGCCATCGCCCGTGCGGCCAGGGAGGCGTAATCAATGCTGCAACTTGCACTGTTATTGATGGGCGCCAACTTTGTCCGCAAATCTGCGCCCGTTTTGGCGATTATTGGTGTTTTATGGAGCGGATTAGGGCTATCGATTTTCATGGACGGATTGGAAGGTATGCGCTATTTCCCCTTTCATGTCTTCGGCATAATTTTACTGGTCGAAAGTTTGGTGACTCTCTTTATGGCGGGCGGTGCCGCCGGGGCGAAAAAGTCTGTCTTCTATTTTAAGGGCGGCATATTTTGCTTTATCGCCGTGCTGATCCTCTCAGGTCGTGAGAGCAGTAATCTGCTGCTGGCCATTTTGTTTGGTTTCGCATTTTTCATCACCGGTCTTTTTGTCATGGCGTCGGCCTGGGTGGTACGTTATGACCGCTGGCGTCAGGTCTTTTTCAGCGGTGTTGCTCAGCTGATTTTTGCCCTGTTTCTGTTTCTGCCCTATCCCACTCATCACCACGGCACGATTTCACAGTTTGTCGGCATGATCATGATCCTCGGCGGGATCCAGTGCATTCCGCTGGCCTTCCGCGCCTTTAAAATGCGCGATGGCGTCACGCTTTCCGCCCTGATGGCACCGCCCGGCCTGGTCCCCGTCATTGCGTTGCCAGCTGCCAGTGCCCGTTCTGAAGGTTCGCTGATTGTGCATATCTGGACGCCGGAAGGCTCGGCGGCTAACTCCCCGGTTCCGCGTCCGGTATTCAATCGTTATATCGCCGCCGTTGACACACAGGGCGTGATTTCTACCGGCCATGCTGCACTGGAAATGCCGCCAGATCTATACATCAGCCTTTATCCGGCAGCCGACATCGACCGTTCCCCTGCTGAGTTTTTCAACACCCTGAAAGCCATTCAGGAAAACAACGTACCCGGACTTTTCCAGAAGAGCTATGTCAGCGAAGCGGCGGGCTGGTGCGAGTCTGATCGCAAAATTGTGTTCAGCGATTTTAATGCGCAGGCATTGCAGCAGTTCTGGGAAAGCTACCGGCAATTGGCGATTTACAACCTGACCTGGCGTAACTGTTCCAGCAGCGTGGCCTACGGGTTAGAAGCCGCGCTGGAAGGCGTGATTTCCCGCCAGGGGGGTGGGGGGCGTTTCCTGAAGTTATTTTTTATGCCTGAATTGTGGATTGCCGCCCAGTTACGCAAACGCGCCACCACCATGGCCTGGACGCCGGGTCTGATGCTCGATTACGCGCGCGCTTTACATGCGCTGGTACATCCGGTGCGGCATTCGTGGTTTAAGCGCTGGCGGCAGCTGGATAAATCGCAGTCATAGCTGCACGAAATGCCCGTCGCTGACTTCGCGGTATTGACGCACGGGCGGTTGAAAGGTCGCTGCGCGCAGCGGACTGGCGAGTTCTTCGGGCACCACGGTACGTTTGCGGCGCACGTCCGGATCAGGCACCGGCACGGCGGCCAGCAATTTGCGGGTATAGAGGTGTTGAGGATTTTCGAAGATGTCTGCCCGCGAGCCGATTTCCACGATCTCGCCCAGATACATGACCGCTACACGGTGGCTGATGCGCTCGACGACGGCCATATCATGCGAGATAAACAGATACGCCAGACCCAGCTGTTCTTGAAGATCGAGCATCAGATTGATGACCTGCGCTTTCACCGACACATCCAGCGCCGAAACCGCCTCATCGGCGATGATCATTTTAGGTTCCAGCGCCAGCGCGCGGGCAATACAAATGCGCTGTCGCTGTCCGCCGGAAAACTGATGCGGAAAACGCGTCGCCATATTGCTTTGCAATCCCACCTGTTCCAGCAGCTGGGCCACGCGGCGTTTGGCGCTTTGTGCATTATGCAGCCCGAGGCTGACCATCGGTTCGGCAATCGCCTGCCCGATGCGCATTCTCGGGTTCAGGCTTTCATACGGATCCTGAAAAATCATCTGCGCCTGCGTGCGGATTTCCGCCAGCCGCGCACTGTCCGCCCGGCGGATATCTTGCCTGGCAATCAGCACATCGCCGGAGGTCGCTTCAGTGAGGCGCAAAATCGTGCGTCCGGTAGTGGATTTTCCGCAGCCTGATTCACCGACCAGCGAGAGTGTTTCGCCCGGTTGCAGGCTGAATGACAAATCTTCGACCGCATGCACGCGTGCAGAAACACGGCGCATCAGGCCGGATTTCACATCAAAACGTGTCACCAGATTTTTGACGTCCAGCACCGGCTGACCTTTGCGCAGCGTATCGACGGATTCAGCCACCGGCTGCGGCTCACCGGTTTGCATATCATTGAGCGGAAAGCGTTTTGGCAACGCCACACCGTTCATTGCACCCAGACGCGGCACCGCCGACAGCAGCGCCCGCGTATAAGGATGTTGGGGCAGATGGAAGATTTCGCGCGTGGTCGCCTGTTCCACAGCCTCGCTACGGTGCATCACCAGCGTGCGATCCGCCACTTCCGCCACCACGCCCATATCATGCGTAATGAACAGAACCGACATGCCCTCTTCTTCCTGCAAGGATTTAATCAGCGTCAGGATTTGCGCCTGAATGGTCACATCCAGCGCCGTTGTGGGTTCGTCCGCAATCAGCAAACGCGGGTTGCAGGCCAGCGCGATGGCTATCACTACGCGCTGACGCATGCCGCCGGAAAAGCTCAGCGGATATTCATTAAGCCGCGAGGTAGCCGCCGGAATGCGCACTTTTTCCAGCAGGCGCACCGCTTCGGCGCGGGCTGTTTTATCGTCCATGCCACGATGGCGTTTGAGCACTTCGGTAATTTGCACACCGATTTTCAGCACCGGATTCAGGCTGGTCATCGGCTCCTGAAAAATCATACCGATGCGGTTGCCGCGAATGCTTTGCATCTGCGCGCGATTCAGGCTGAGTAATTCCTGGCCGTCAAACCGGATACTGCCGGAATAACGGGTCTGCTTTTCATCCAGCAAACGCATCACAGACATCGCCGTTACACTTTTTCCGGAACCGGACTCCCCCACCAGTGCCAGCGTCTCTTTCGGGCCGATCGAGAACGAAAGTTCCCGCACCACGTTCAGCCATTCGCCGTCGACGGAAAACGCAGTATTCAGCTTATCGACCTGTAAAACCGGGTTATGCATCATCAATCCTTGTTCCGCGGGTTGAGGATGTCGCGCAGCGCGTCACCGACTAAGTTGATGGCGACGATCAGCACCAGCAGGGTGACGCCGGGGAAGAAACTTATCCAGTAATCGCCGGACATCAGATAATCAAACCCGTTGGCGATCAGCAGGCCGAGTGAAGGTTCGGTGACCGGCAAACCGATTCCAAGAAACGACAGCGTGGCTTCGAGCATGATGGCGTAAGCAATGCGCATAGTCGCCACCACAATCAGCGGCGGCAGACAGTTGGGCAAAATATGGCGGAACAGAATGCGCGTATCAGACAGCGCCATGCTGCGCGCAGCGTCCACGTAACTGCGGCGGCGTTCGAGCAGCGCCGAGCCGCGGAGGGTGCGCGCGTAGTACGCCCATTGCGTAACCACCAGCGCCAGAATGATTTTATCGACGCCCTGCCCGAGCACCGCCAGTAAAATCAGCGCGATCAGGATAGGCGGAAAGCTCAGCTGGATATCGACAATGCGCATGATGAGTGCGTCGGTTTTGCCGCCGACGTAAGCACTGATCAGCCCCAGAGCCGCACCCAGGGTCAGTGCAATCACCGCGCTGGAGACGCCGACCAGCAGGCTGATGCGCGTGCCGTACAAAATCGCGCTCAGTAAATCGCGCCCCTGATCGTCGGTGCCCAGCCAGTAAATCATGCCGCTGAGGCTGGCCGTGCCCGGTTTCAGGCGCCCATCCATGATATCGAGTTGCGATAAATCATACGGATTTTGCGGAGAAATCCACGGCGCCAGCACCGCCAGCAGAATGGCGATACCTAAGATGATCAGGCCGCACAGTGAGAATTTATTGCGCAGCAGCGCACGCACGATGTTGTAAAACGCGCAGTGCGGTTTGCCCTGAACGGCGCTGCGCGAGTGAACCGAATCAGACGCCATCAGTTCCCGCCTCCCAGCCGGACGCGCGGATCCACCAGCATATACAGCACATCCACCAGCAGGTTAATCAGGCTGAACATCACCACCGTTATCATCAGATAGGCCAAAATAACCGGGCGATCCAGCACAGCGATAGAATCAATGATCAGCTTGCCCATTCCCGGCCAGGCGTAAATGGTTTCGGTGACCACGGCAAATGCGATAAGCGAACCGAGCTCCAGACCGATAACGGTAATCAGCGGGATAAGGGTATTTTTCAGGACATGAACCAGCACGATGCGGCTTTCCGATAACCCTTTCGCGCGGGCAAATCGTATAAAATCCTGTTGCAGGCATTCGAGCACACCGGCGCGGGTCAGGCGGATGATCAGCGAGATTTTAAACAGTGCCAGATTGAATGCGGGCAAGATCAGATGCGCGAGGCCGTCTGCGGTAAACAGGCTGACGGGGACGCCGAAAACATCCACCGTCGCGCCCCGCCCCGAGGACGGAAGCACGCCGAGTTTGACGCTGAACAGCATGATCATCATCAGGCCAATCCAGAACGTTGGCAGGCTGAATCCTAAAATCGAGATAGTCATGACTGACTTTGATAACCAGCCGTCAGGGCGCAGACCGGCATATACGCCGAGCGGAATACCTATTACCAGCGCCAGCACAAACGCCACCAGTGCCAGTTCGAGCGTGGCAGGCATACGCTGAAAAATCAGGTGCAGCGCGGGTTGGTTATAGATAAAGGAGTTGCCCATGTCGCCGTGCAGGGCATTGACCACGAACAGGCCATATTGCTCCCACACCGGCTTATCGAGGCCAAAAGACTGGATCACGCCGAGTCGCTCGGCGGGTGTCGCGGTGGTGCTGAGCAGTAAATCCACCGGATTACCGACCAGATATACGCCGCCGAATACCAATAATGACATCACCAGCAACGTCAGAAATGTCTGTCCGAATCGCCCGAGCAGATAACGGCTCATGCCTGAACGTCGTCAGGGTGGTTGCCGTATCGCGAGAAAATGCGGCGCATCAGGCTGAAGAAGCCATATTCATCCACTTTCTGCATGACCGTAGCGTTAGGAGGCGTCGCCAGCTTGTTCCAGAAATCCGCGTAAGTGTAACCGGCCGTTTTACCGGAGATTTCCACGCCCACGCGGGCAGACTGGCCTTCAAACAGGCCGGGTTGCAGCAGCCATGCAAGGGTGGTGGCGTCATGCACCGGGCCGCCTTCGCGACCAAAACGATTGAGGTCGCTGCGGTCAAACGCATTAAGCAGCGCGGCCACAGACTCGCCCGGTAAGCCACCATCCTGTTTTAACGCCTCGATATCATCTTTGCTGATCAGCGCCTGGAAGGTCATATCCAGTGGCATGATGATAAGCGGAACGCCGCTGTTAAACACTTTTTCGGCGGCGTGCGGATCGGCATACACGTTGAATTCCGCCCACGGCACGCGGTGGCCGAGTGCGGTAAATGCGCAGCTCATGGTAACGATGTGTTTGATACCGCGCGCGACGTCCGGATGCATCCCCAGCGCCAGCGCGATATTGGTCATCGGACCAATCGCACAAACCGTGATCGGGCTGTTATCTTCGGCGGCCTGCCGCAGGGTCCGCACCAGAAAATCTACCGCGTGTTCGGCCTGCGGTTGCAAATCCGAATCCGGCACCAGCTCATTTTTGAATGCGCCGATGTGCGCGTATTTGCCATAAACCTGCTCGCGCACCAGCGGACCGGGCGCACCGGCAAACACCGGTGTCGTTTTACCTGACAACGCCACAATCTTGCAGGCGTTACGCACGGTATCTTTCAGCGCCACATTACCGGCGACGACGGTCACGCCAAGTACGTCCAGTTCCGGTGAGGCCAGCGCCAGCCAGAGGGCGATGGCGTCATCCACGCCGGGGTCAGTATCAATAATGATGCGCTGGCTCATAAGATTATTTCCCGGCATATCGTGAAAGCAGTTCGTAAAACAGCGCGAAGACTTTGTTGGCGTCCACGCGCGTGACGATATCAACGTTGGGGGTTTGCCCCGACTTACCGTACCAGTCGGCAACGGTTTGCCCCATGCACAACTCGCTGTCGTGTTCGATAAACACCCGCGCCTTTTCAGTGCCGAACAGTTCCGGTGCCAGCACATAAGCAATCACCAGCGGATCGTGCAACGGGCCGCCGCGTGAACCATAACGGCGTACGTCATTGCGATCCCAGAATGCCATCAGCTCGCCAAGCTGGGAGGAAATGCGTCCGGAGACTTTCACAAAATTTGCCACGTGTTCGGGTGTGAGGATCACCTGATGCGTGGCATCGAGCGGCAATACGGTGATGTTGAGATCACCGGAGAACACAACGTGCGCGGCGTGCGGGTCAGCCAGCATATTGAATTCGGAAGTCATGGTGCGGTTGCCCGCTTCACGGTATGCGCCACCCATCAGCACCACGCGGCCAATACCGGCGGCGATTTCCGGTTTCATGCGCAGTGCCGTCGCCAGATTGGTCAGCGGCCCCAGCACACATAACGTGAGCGGCTGATGACGGGCTATCGCCTGTTCACAGCTGTTGATCAGAAAGTTAACGGCATGAAGGGATTCGGCGTGTTTTTGCGGTGTGGGGAAAGCGGTATTTCCCAGCCCGTTTTCGCCGTGAAACTGGCCGTGGATCGGCGCGCGCAGAATCGGCTGATGACAACCGGCAAACACCGGAATATCCAGCCGGTAACCCAGTTCGGTGATTTGCAGCGCATTGCGGGTGGTATTTGCCAGCGGCTGATTGCCGCAGACCGTGCAGATGCCAAGAATGTTCAGCTGCGGCGCGACAAACGCGCTAAGCAGTGCGATGGCATCGTCGATGCCCGGATCGCAATCAATGATCACCGGTATGGTTTTCACAAGGCCCCCACCGAACGTAAAACCTCTGCAATTTCCTGACGCGCGGCCTCGTTCAGAGGCACCTGCGGCGGCAGCGGATCGCCCACTGCAAAACCCTGCAATTGCAGCGCGGCTTTGATACAACCGGCGATGGAATATTTGGCAAAGATTTCGTTGATGCGCCACAGCGGACGCTGCAACTCCATCGCCTTTTTCCAGTCGCCCTGTCTGGCGGCCTCATACAGCGCCAAACTTTGTTTCGGCACAATACACGCCGGACCGGCCATCCAGCCCACGCCGCCAATCAGCATCACGCACGCCGGAATATGTGCCGAGGCGGCAAACACCTGCATCCGCCCCTGCGTGCGCTCAATAATTGACAGCAACCGGCCGGTATTGGTCGACGCATCTTTAATATAGTTAATGTTTTCCACGTGGCTCAGTCGCTCAATTACCGGCAGGCTGAGATCCGAACGCTGGAACTGCGGATTGGTGTACAGCACGAGCGGCAGCTTTCCGGCTGCGGTCGCGATGGCACGAAAATAGTCTTCGACACCCTGATCGGGCACCGGGAAATACGCTTCGAGGATCGCCAGAATACCGTCGACACCCAGAGCGGCGTAGCGAGCGGTTTGCGCTACAGCGTCCTGAATGGTGGTGGCTGCGACACCGGCAATGACCGGAACGCGGCCCCGAGCGGCTTCGACGACGGTTTTCACTATCTCCGTACGTTGATCTGCATTGAGATAAGCGAACTCACCTGTACTGCCAAGCGGCGTCAGACCGTGCACGCCGCTGTTAATCAGATGTTCGACCAGCGCGGTTAGCACTGGTTTGTCTATCTGGCCGCCATCAGTGACAGGCGAAACCAGATAGGGATACACACCGCTAAAAGAAGTCATAGCTTCTCTCTCTTTTAGTAAACAACTACTTTAGTACAGCCCTGGTGTTGGTGCTGTATTCCCGCCTGGGTTCGTTATGCACTCTGCGCTGACTTATTGTTTCTCATGCACAAAGTACGGCAACGTGTAGCCATCGGAGCGGCCAACGTAGGTATAAGGTGTTTTCATCGCCCAGGTGTATGAAAGGAACAGCAGCGGAATAACGCCTTCGTCTTTCATCGCAATCTCTGTGGCCTGCTGCAACAGCTTTTCACGCTGGCCGTCGTCGAGAGTTTCCCGCGCTTTTGCCAGCGTTTTATCAAATTCAGGACTGGAATAACGTCCGCGGTTGCCCTGTCCGCCATTCGGCCCGAAGGTTTCCAGCAACGGGCCCAGTACGCCGGAAGCTTCACCGGTTTCAATCGCCGCGCCGCCCATGATCAGGCTGAAATCGCGTTTGGATGCACGCGAGAAATACACGCTGCCCGGCATAGTGACGACGTCGGTTTTAATGCCAATGCGGCTGAACATCTGCCCCAGCGCCTGTGCGATTTTAGAATCATTCGGATAACGGTCGTTTGACGCATGGAACGTCAGCGTGAAACCGTCCGGATAACCGGCCTGCGCCAGAAGTTGTTTAGCTTTCGCCGGGTCATAAACCGCGGCGGGTATCGCAGGCGTATAACCAAAATATCCAGCCGGCACCAGCTGCGACGCCGGAACGCCCTGCCCGTCCATGATGCGGTCAACCATCGCCTGACGGTTTATCGCCAGCGACATCGCCTCACGCACTTCACGTTTTTTCAGCGGATTGCTGCCATCCGGCCCTTTGGCGAATGGTGAGACATCGCGATCCTGGTCCGGATGTAAATACAGAATGCGGTTACCGGCGACAGATTCCAGATGCAGGCGGGTTTGTTTACCCAGATCCCGCCCGTCCGCCGTCGGCACGCTTTCAATCATGTCCACATCGCCGGAACGCATCGCCGCTACGCGGGCACTCGGGTTTTTGAACACGCGCAATGTGACATTATCCCACTGCGCTTTTGCGCCCCAGTACTGGTCATTGCGGGCCAGAACCACGTTATCGTCCGGCGTCCAGCTGACAAATTTGAACGGACCGGTGCCGATCACGTCTTTCCCTTCATTGAGGGTTTGTGACCCGACGGTTTCAAGTCGCGCAGGCATAATTGCAACGCGGCTTAAGTTGTTCAGTAATAAAGGTGTTGGCGCTTTGGTGATAATTCTCACCGTTAAAGGATTCACTTCGGTGACATCAGCGATGTCATTCACGTACGGTGTATAAGCGCTCGGGCTGTTTTTCGAGGCCAGCGCCACGCGTTTCACGCTGGCAATCACGTCTTTCGCGGTGAAATCGCTGCCGTCGTGGAATTTCACACCAGGACGCAGGGCAAATTCCCAGGTTGTGTCGTTGATGACTTTCCAGGACACCGCGAGCGCAGGTGTAATATGTTGTTTTTCGTCCTGATTCACCAGACCGTCAAAGATATTGCGCGCCATCGCGCTGTTGGCGCCACCGACGTAAAATTGCGGATCCATTGAAGTCGTGGAAGCGGCGAGGCCGATTTTCAAATCAGCTGCCTGTGCAAAGGGGGTATTAAAAACGAAAAGCGTGGCCAGTGCTGAGGAAAGCACTCCTGCCAGTACGGACTTTCTCATGCATTTAACCCTTAATTATTTTAGATTTTCAGGCAATGTGTGTCAGATCGTAAACTGGAGTCTAGGGGGTGGACTTCTGAATTGAAAATTGTATTTTGTGTTACACCCATAAACAAATGTTATGGGTTTTGAGGATATGTTATGAAAATTAATCCCCGTCAGGTCGAAGCTTTTCACAAAGTGATCCTGACAGGTAGCATTACCGCGGCCGCGAATATGATGAACATCACACAGCCTGCGGTCAGCCGGTTGATCCGCGACTTTGAATATGCGGTAGATCTCAAGCTGTTTGACCGTGACGGACGCGGGCTGATCCCGCGTGACGATGCGATCAAGTTGTACCGCGAAGTCGAGCGTTTGTACCTCGGACTTGAACATATTTCACATATCGCCGACGAAATCCGTCATTCCAAAGGCAGCGTGTTGCGCATTGGCTCCGTGGCGGCGTTATCGGCGTTGTGCGTCGAGCATATCCTCCCGCCGCTGATCGAACAAATTTCTGATATCTCGCTGTTTCTGGACATCGAAAGCACGACGCATATCACGGATGTGGTCACCAGTAATCAGTACGACGTGGGGTTTATTTTCGGCAAGCCGGATGTGAAAGGCCTGGAAGCGGAAATGCTGGCGCGAGCCAAAGCCGTTGCCGTGATGTCGCCGCGCCACCCGCTGGCAAAGCAGGACGTCGTGACCGCTATGGATCTGACACGTTACCGCCCGATCATTCCCGGACGCAAAACTCCGCTGCGTGAACAACTTGATCAGGTGATGAGTCGCCTGGACTTATACCTGAACAATCCTATCGAAACTTCGCTCAACAACTGTTGTGTGATGGCCGGGAATAATCTGGGCGTCGGCGTGGTCGATTTCATTACGGCACGCAGCCATAAAAGTGACCTGGTTCTTAAACCTTTTACACCGGATATCAGCATCGCCTATCTCGCCGTTTTCCCGCCGCAAATCCCGAAAAGTCGTCTGGTGGAGCACATCACCAAAGAAATGAAGACCTTAATCGAAGGTTATTTGTAAAACGCCCCGTCTGGTTCGCCAAAATCGTACCAATGAGTCCAAAATATCACATTTCAGTCTTCATGATGAAAAACGAGCGGACAGTTGGTATAAACTGTTAGATGAAAAACGTATATCATTTGCTAAATTCATTTAAATATTGAATAACTACATTTATTTTATTCTTTAAAATCAATACATAAAAACCACTGCGCAAATAGTAATCCACTCTATATTAATTTACCTAATTTCAAACTCTTCGTTACACATTCACAACCTCGATGAGAAGTATTACTATTTGCGCGAAATTGTTCTACTTGGTTCATTTGGTGACGGATGGTCGCAAATGTAACTCGCTTGTATCAAGAGCTTTCTACCAACTATTTTTCTACAAACCCATGCAGTGAGATAAATCATGCCAACAACAAATAACAAGTGGACGTGGCTCCTCTGGTTACTGAGTGCGCTGATGCTCGTCATCGGCCTGACGCTCGGTATCGGTGGTGCGTATCTGGTCACATTAGGAGGAAGTGTTTACTTCCTGCTGATGGGGCTGGCGCTGATCGTTTCCGCCGTCTTAATCTTCAAAGGTAAGCCATCCGGCGCATGGCTGTTTGCCCTGGCGTTTGTGCTGTCTATTATCTGGGCCGTCTGGGACGCAGGTTTCACGTTCTGGCCGTTGTTCTCCCGCCTGTTCACTTTCGGCGTTCTGGCATTCCTGGTCGCACTGGCTTACCCGCTGCTGAAAGCACGCGCGGGTCTGGTGGCGCGTAAAGGGCCGAGCTTATCACTGGCTGCGGTTCTGGCCGTTGCGCTGATTGCCGCTTTCGGTAACACCTTCATCCCGACGCCAATCATCAGCGCCGACAACGATCAGGTGCCGGTCAAACCGGTAGAAAAAGGTGCAGAGCAGAAAAACTGGGAAAGCTGGGGTAACACCACCGCAGGCGACCGTTTTGCTGCATTGGATCAGATCAACAAAACCAACGTCAGTAAACTTCAGGTTGCGTGGACTGCCCACACCGGCGATATCCCGCAGAGCAACGGTTCCGGCGCTGAAGACCAGAACACTCCGCTGCAGGTTGGTGACAAGCTGTTTGTCTGTACCGCTTACAGCAAAGTGATCGCCCTGAATGTGGATGACGGTAAAAAGCTGTGGTCTTACGACTCCAACTCTACCGCGCCAAACTGGCAGCGTTGCCGTGGTCTGGGCTATTTCGATAACAGCAGCAATAACAGCGCCGCGCCACAGGCTCCGGCAGCACAACCTGCTGCAATTCCTGCGGCTGAACCGGCCACGCCGGCAGCGGCTTCTGAAGCGGCTGCACCTGCAACAAATGCACCGCAAGCGCCAGCAGCGACCGGCGGTACCGTCAGCGGTACCTGCGAACGTCGTCTGTTCCTGCCCACTATCGATGCGCGTCTGATCGCCATCAACGCTGACACCGGCAAGCCTTGTGCTGATTTCGGTGATAACGGCGTGGTGGATCTGAAAGTCGGCATGGGCGAAGTGAAACCAGGCTACTACCAGCAAACCTCTACCCCGCTGGTGGCGGGTAACGTGGTCGTTGTCGGTGGTCGCGTGGCAGATAATTTCTCCACCGGCGAACCTCCGGGTGTGGTGCGTGCGTTTGATGTGCACACCGGCGCACTGGTGTGGGCGTGGGATCCGGGTAATCCGAACATCACCAAACTGCCACCGGAAGGTGAGACTTACACCCGTGGTACGCCGAACGTCTGGTCAGCCATGTCATACGATCCAAAACTGGGTCTGATTTACATGCCAACCGGTAACGCGACGCCAGACTTCTTCGGCGGCACGCGTACCGAGCTGGATGACAAATACAGTTCTTCTGTTGTCGCGGTAGACGTGGCCACCGGTAAAGTCCGCTGGACTTTCCAGACCACTCATCACGACCTGTGGGACTTCGACCTGCCTTCTCAGCCGCTGCTGTATGACCTGCCGGACGGTAAAGGTGGCAGCACGCCGGTTCTGGTGCAGACCTCCAAACAAGGCATGATCTTCATGCTCAACCGCGAAACCGGTCAGCCGGTCGCGAAAGTCGAAAACCGCGAAGTGCCGCAGGGCAACGTCCCTGGCGAACGCTATTCCAAAACTCAGCCTTTCTCCGTCGGCATGCCAAACATCGGCAACCAGACGCTGAAAGAATCTGACATGTGGGGCGCAACGCCGATGGATCAGTTGCTGTGCCGCATCGAATTTAAAGGTATGCGTCACCAGGGTGTTTACACGCCACCGGGCCTGGATCGTTCCCTGCAATTCCCGGGTTCTCTGGGCGGCATGAACTGGGGCAGCGTGTCGGTTGACCCGAACAACGCCATCATGTTCGTGAATGATATGCGTCTGGGTCTGGCGAACTACATGGTTCCGCGTGCACAGGTTCCGACCGGCGCGAGCGGCATCGAGATGGGCATGGTGCCAATGGACGGCACGCCTTATGGCGCAGTCCGCGAGCGTTTCCTGTCTCCGCTGGGCATCCCTTGCCAGAAACCCCCGTTCGGTACGATGTCTGCGGTTAACCTGAAAACCGGTAAAATCGTCTGGCAGGTTCCGGTCGGCACGGTGAAAGATACCGGTCCGCTGGGCATCAAAATGCGCATGCCTATGGAAGTCGGTATGCCAACGCTGGGCGCGAGCCTGTCCACGCAATCCGGCCTGCTGTTCTTCGCCGGAACGCAGGATTTCTATCTGCGCGCGTTCGATACGGCAACCGGTAAAGAAATCTGGAAATCCCGTCTGCCGGTCGGCAGCCAGTCTGGCCCGATGACTTACGTTTCCCCGAAAACCGGTAAACAGTACATCATCATCAGCGCCGGTGGCGCACGTCAGTCCGCAGAACGCGGCGACTACGTGATCGCCTACGCACTGCCTGACGAGAAGTAAGGTTTCGCAGTAAATGACAAAGCCCGCCAGTGCAAACCGGCGGGCTTTTTTGTTAGAAAGATTAAGGCAATCGCGCAGCCTGACGTCTCAGGCCTTCAAAAATTGCATCACTGATTTTTGCCGGAAAATTAGCAGGTATTATTGCTTCAACATCTGCGATCACCTGCTCAGTTTTTTCCTTCATTTCCGTCATCATTACAGAGACATTTTCTTTCGAGTACTCAACGCGTTGCGCCGTCGACACAAAATGGCGGGGAAGAATTCTGTCCCAGTGAAAATGCCGGTTTTTCCCTAATACAGCCATCGCCATTTTGGCTTTCTTCACCGGAATTCCTTGTGGATTCATCAGAGGAAATGCTGACATCACGTCATAGAGCGGCGTCATGCGGTAAGCGCTGCCCGGCTCGATATAAACACTGAAATTTTTAGCATGACCGTCAATGGCGGCCAGCATCCAGAAGAGGATCTGGCTTTTGAAGAAGATATCCCTGTCCGCCCCCGCCCGTTGAGAACCCAGTAAAAGCTTCATTGCGCGCGCAATTCCGAGGCCGCCATCAGATTCATACTTCAATGCGGGAGCAACACCCAGCGCCTGACAAAAATCTTCCTGAGGTAAGCGCATCAGCCAGGATCCATCCTGCGACCAGCGGCGGTCAAAACGCTCAACGACTAACACTTTTTGCGTGCCAAAACAGGCAATCTCAGACCGTGCGACTGGGAATCCAAATTTTTCAGCTATCTTCAGACATAACCATTCATTCTCCACGCTCTCGCTGAGATCAATGCCATTGTTAGCGATATAACCAATAGGAAGTTTAAGGATATGGCTGGTAGGCGTACTTCCCTGCGGGCGGTGCCACTGGTCGCGATACCAGAGCAGCGCTGTTTTTTCCTGCGCACCAGCCAGAGAAATGCGGAAGTCTTCAATGTCAGCCTCCATGCCCAAAGGTGCATCTTTATACCCCTGCAAAAGCTGTTCGACATCTTTCTCGCCAAGCGGTCGGGCATGGACTTCAGTGACAGGCGCAACCTGATCACCCTCAGGATAGAGCTGGATCGCACCGACGCAATCCCCGCCGATCCGCGAGAGCAAATCGAAGGGTTGTTTGGTCGGGATCTGGAAACGCGCCTGAATGCGGCTGCGTATTTGTTGACTATCAGGCAGAAGATTATCGAAAAAATTGTACACCACCGCGCCGCGGAATTTATCTTCCTGTAGAGGTAATGATAATGAGATAGCGCGGGCTCCGGGGCGATCGAGCCAGCTTTGATGGTAAACAAATGACATTTCACCACTGCCACCTTTTTCCAGGGTACCGACAGCAATGCCATTTAATGCGAGCGTTAACTTATCCATGTATTACCACTCCTGATCCCAGGACGTCTTTTCCTTAGGATTACTATCTCTTGGCGTGATCTGTAGCTCTAAATCCAGCGCCGCCAATAATTTGAACAGGGTTTCCAGACGTGTACCGTCCGGATAATTTTCGAACTCAGAAACCGTAGACTGCTTCAGGCCAATGGTTTCAGCCGTTTTACTTTGGCTGAGTTTGCGCTTTTTTCGCTCATTACGCAGCGCATCGGCGAGCATTTTTGTAGAAGTAATGTTCATATTATCCTCCCCGGCGGATAACTTCAGTGTATCCCTTGTAAGGGATAAATCAACTTCTATCCCTTACAGCAGATAAAATTAAAATATCCCTTTCAGGGGATATTACAGCCTAAAAGCTGTTAAATCTCAATACAGCTTAAACGCTGTAATTTGCCCATTGCCGCCCCGTCATGCTCAAATAGCTTTTTCACGCACGGATGAAACCCCATGAAAAAAAGCGAATTTATCGCTCAGGATTTACTGAGCAAGATTTATCAGAACAGCGGTTCGGTCCCTGAAAAGTTGCCGCCGGAGCGCCAGCTGGCGGAAGAATATGGGGTTTCGCGGTTTACGGTGCGCAAGGCGCTGGAAAAACTGGTGAGTATCGGTGCGGTGCATATCGTGCAGGGTTCCGGCATTTACATTAATGCGGGCGTCAGCAGCAATCCGCTGGTCTACAACTCGGTGACTGAGAAGAAATTCGCTGAAATCAGTTTCAAAATGCTGGAATTACACAAACGCCGCCCGGATAAAGAGGAACAGCAGGTTTTCGGTTTAAGCGCTGATGATTTTATCTGGGCGTTCACCCGCTTACGGCGGATAAATCTGCGCAATGTGCAGATTGAATATTCCCGTATGCCCGCAGAAGTGTTTGCCGATCTGAACCAGAAAACCATTGAGCATTCCATTCAGCAATATGTGCTGAGCAAGGGCTATGCGATTTCGCATTCCCTCACCCGTTATCAGGCCGTGAATATCAGTAAGGAACAGGCGCAGACCCTCGGCTGCAAAAAAGGGATCGCCGCCATGCATATTACCAACAGAGGTATTTTGCAGGGCGGCAAGGTTTATGCGTTCAGCGATATTGTGGATATCGACTATTCCTGCACCTACGTCATCCCGTTTAATCAGGACAATCTGGCCTTTCGCCAGACATAAGCAGATTACGGCGTGTGGATCACGCCATCCGGCAGGCGGCTTTGCGTCCATTCATGTGGCCGGTACACCACCGGAAACTCTGCGGCGGCCTGTTGGTTAAAGCCCACACCAATCCCTGCTTCTTCTCCCGGATAAAAATAGCCGTTCTCGGGCTTCTGTGCGCCGGGGAACACCTGCTGCGTGTTCGCCGGATAGGCGACAAATTCCTGGATAGCCGCGTTATGCAGATGAATATTGAGATGCGTATTCACCGCTGCGCCAATGGGTGTCATGTCCGGAGGACAATGCCAGGCGAGCCGCACGCCAAAACTCTGGCAGAAATGCGCCAGTTTTAATGCCGGTGTGATGCCGCCGATTTGCGAAACGTGGCAGCGGATGAAATCGATCCGGCGGTTGATAATCAGATCTTTCCATTCGGCGGGATTATTGAATAATTCACCGGTCGCCAGCGGAACAGCGGTCTGACTGCGGATCTGCGCCAGCCAGTCGTTCTGGTCCGGCGGCAAAATATCTTCGATAAAATAAGGCCGGTACTGTTCAACGGCTTTGGCGAACTGCACTGCCTGTTGCGGGAACAAACGCTCGTGAACGTCATGCAGAATGTGGAATTGATTGCCGTATTTTTCACGCAACGCTTTGAACATCGCCAGCGTGTTGTCGATGTACTGATCCTGATCGTAATACGCGCCCGCCGTCGGTTCGCGGGTGCTGTGAAAATCCTGCGCATTGCCGCCGTAAAAGCCCAGCTGACAGCGGATGTGGCGATAACCTTCGGCCAGCAATCTGTCCACTTCGCCGTACAATTCTTCCAGCGTTTCACCCGCTGCGTGGCTGTAGGCCGTTACCGCATCTTTCGATTTGCCGCCGAACAGATGGTACAGAGGCATATTCGCCAGCTTACCTTTGATATCCCACAATGCCATATCGATGCCCGCGATAGCATTGTTGATCACCGGTCCGTTACGCCAGTAAGCGTTCACCATCATCATCTGCCAGAGATCTTCAATGTGATTCGCATCGCGTCCCATCAGCAGCGGTTTGAGATATTCATCCACCATCAGTTTGACGGCCAGCGGGCGCTGCTGGAACGTCGCGCAGCCCAGACCGAAAACGCCACGATCAGTTTCAATTCTGACCACCACTAAATTATGACGATCGGGACGTGTTATCTGGCATTCGATATTTGTGATCAGCACAGGCTGCATGATAAATCCTTAATAAAAACCGTTATTCCTTTTTCATGAAAAAGGCGGCGGAAATAATCGTATTAGGGTTATTTCACCGTATTTTCATCCTGTTTGTAAACCTAAAATTCAGGCTTTTATTTTGGTTTGAAAGCATGCCTTATTATCAGTAAAAAACAGACCAATTTAGCCATGACGCACTAAATCAGCGGCTGGCAGTGAAGTTTTGTGATGAAGATCCTGTTTTATTGGTTTGTTTTTGAAAACTGCTCTCATTACACTCCCAGTCAATCAAATAAAGAATAATTCATTTATCTTCGCGGGGTTCAGGGTGAATACAGAAATAATGCAGTCGGTCATTAAACTGGTCGGCGGTGCGGGAAATATTAATAAAGTCTGGCATTGTATGACCCGTCTTCGTTTTGATTTAGGTGATGAAAATAAAGTGGCCTGGGAAGAAATTAAAAATCTGCCCGGCGTACTCGGCGCGCAAAGTCAGAGTGGCCAGGTGCAGATCATCATCGGTCCGAAAGTGAATATCTGGTACGAAGCCATCGTGTCGCAGCTGGAGCCGATCAGTGATAGCGCGGCTGCATCAACAGGAAATGTCTCCACAAAAGGACGTAAAAGTCTGATCACGATGTTCATGGATACTGTGTCCGGCGTGTTCGGCCCGATCGTTCCGGCCATTGCAGGGGCGGGGATGATCAAAGGCCTGCTGGCCGGATTAATCGCCCTGAAGGTGATTTCTCCCAAAAGTGACACGGTGATGATCATCGATTTGATCGCCAGCGGTGTGTTTTACTTCCTGCCGTTTTTCCTGGCGGTTTCTGCGGCGAAGATTTTCAAAACCAATGAATATCTCGCTGCCGCCGTGGCAGCCTGCCTGATGTATCCCACGCTGATAGACGCTGCCAAAGCGCTCGCCAGCCATACCGCAGGCGCGCCGACGGCGTTGTATTTTATGCATGCGTTGCCGGTATCCGTTTTCAACTATTCGGCGAGCGTCATTCCGGTGATTTTCTCGGTGCTGGCGCTGAGTTACATCCACCGGTGGGTGGATAAAATTATGCCGGACGTGCTGAAAACCGTCTTTACGCCGACGCTGACTCTGTTCATTGCCGCACTGGTGTCACTGACGTTGATCGGCCCGGCGGGGATTTATCTCGGCAATTTGCTGGCGTTTGGCATTCAGGAGTTATTCAATGTGTCGGCGGTATTTGCCGGATTTATTGTCGGTGCGATCCGACCGTTGGCGATCCTCACCGGTATGCACCACGCGATGACACCGATTGCGTTGCAGAACTTCACCGATCAGGGCTGGGACATGCTGATGCCAATGATGTTTATGGCCAACATGGCGATTGCCGGATCGACATTTGCGATTTACTTCCATGTCAAAACCCGCGAGCAGAAATCCGTGGTGCTGTCTGCGGCGATTTCCGGTCTGCTGGGGATCACTGAGCCTGCGCTGTTTGGCGTGCTGACGCGCTACAAAAAAGCGTTTATCGCCACCACCATCAGCAGTTCTGTGGCGTCCGCGTTTATCGCCTTCTTCGGGGTACGGTTGTATGGCTATATTCTGTCGAGCATTTTCAGCCTGCCCGCTTACATCGGCCCGTATTTCATCTACATTCTGATGGGCGTGGTGCTCTCGCTGGGGCTTTCCTTTACGCTGACGTATCTGATGGTCGTTAAAAATAAAGGCACCGAACAAACGGGGCCTCTGGTTAATCAGACTCGCTGAGGTTTATCAGGCCGCTGTCTTTGAATGTGAAATCTCAGACAGCGGTGCATTCTGAATCAGATTGGTCAGTCGTCCGATATTTTCAATTTCCACTTCAATCTTGTCATTTTCATGCAGGAACAACGGCGGCACGCGGGTTTTACCGACGCCACCGGGTGAACCGGTCATGATCACATCGCCCGGTGAAAGCTGGGTGAAGGTGCTGATATAAGCGATCATCTGTGGAATGGTGTGGATCATGCTGGCGGTGGTATCGTCCTGCACCAGCCGATCATTCAGCCAGGTTTTGATACTCAGGTTTTGCGGGTCACCCACTTCATCCGGCGTCACCATCCACGGGCCAAACGCGCCTGTCGACGGCCAGTTTTTCCCGGCGGTATACCATTTATGCTGCCAGTCGCGCACCGAACCATCCATATAGCAGCTGTAACCGGCGACAAAATCGAGCGCGTCATCCGCTGAAATATTGCGACCCGTGCGGCCGATAATAATCGCCAGTTCACCTTCATAATCAAACTGCTCAGAAGAAGCCGGTTTAATAATGGTGCCGTTGTGGCCGACCTGCGAATCCGCAAAGCGGACAAACAGCGTTGGCGCGTCGCTGGTTTCGTTAAATTCTTTGCGCTTTTCCGCGTAGTTCATACCCACGCCGAAAATTTTCCCCGGACGGTCGATAACCGGCAGGAAACGGATGTCATTCAGCTGAAGATCCGCAGGCAGCGCAATATAGCGTTGCAGTTCTGAAAGTGAATGACGTGCCATGAATTCGTTAATATCGCGACATCCTGAGTGGCTGCCAACGTCGACAATCCCCTCTTCTTTATAGATGCCGAAGCTTTTGGTGTGGTCTTTGCTGATGGTGAAATTAACAATTTTCATAGATGCACTTAGATTCTTATTTTACTTAAAACAGGTAAATTCGCTGGCGTTCGTGTTGCAAAAACGGCTTGCCCGTCGCAACGTCGGCGTGATTATTGACCCTGCCTCTCATGCCTTCTACTATATTTTATTACCGAATTGATGAATTTCAGGAATCCATGTTAAATAACAGAGATTTAGATTACTTCGTGACGGCTGCACAGTTGATGAATTTGAGACTTGCGTCACAAAATTTAAATATAACTCAGCCTGCACTTTCTAAATCCATCACCCGTTTAGAGAAAGAACTGAAGATAAAACTGTTCAAACGGGCAGGACGCGGACTCGAACTGACCGAAGCGGGGCGGGTGCTATATCAGCGCGGTCTGGCATTGCAAAGTTCCTATCTGGAAATTGGCGAAATAATGAATGAACTGAGCAGCGGCGCGGGCGGGATCGTACGCGTGGGTGTCTCAGGTTCCGCAACGCAATTCCTGCTGCCTGAAATCTGCAAAATGCTGCAATCGCAGGTGCCGAACATGAAACTGGAAATCCAGATCGGCATGAACGATGTGCTTTTTGCCCTTCTGGAACGTCATGCTATTGATGTGATCATCGGGCCGCTGATTAATTACGACAGCCCGGTGGTGCAGTTGCCGGTGACGGCAGACCGGGTGATCGTCGCTGCCTCACGCGACCATCCGCTGGCCGGAAAACCTGCCAGTCTGCGCGAACTCAGCCGTTATGGCTGGATCTTACCGGCGAAAACCGTGTCGATGCGCCAGTGGCTGGATAAAATGTTCTATGAAAATCATTGCTCACCGCCGGACGTGAAAGTGGAAATCAGTTCGCTGGCATCGGTGCCGGGGCTGATTGCAAAGAGCGGATTGCTGAGCTTTTTATCAGAAAACATTTTGGTGGAAGAAGAATTTCTGTCGCGGCTAATCCGTATCGATAACGATCAGTTAGTGATGGAACGCCGGGTTGGGATCACCTGGCTGGAGGGCGCATTTCTTTCGCCTGCCACGCAGAAAGTGATCGACGTGACGAAAAGCGTCGGGCAGAAAATGCAGATGGAGGCCCGCCGGATAATGGACGACTGAATACCGGCGGGTGCGGGTTTATTTCGCTTTTTCTATACCAGATGGCAGGCTACGCGGTGGCCGTTTTCCACTTCGCGTAACAGTGGAATTTCCTCGCGGCAACGCGCCATGGCATGCGGGCAGCGGGTGTGAAAACGACAACCGGCGGGCGGTTTGGACGGATCCGGAATTTCACCGCTGACCATCGCCACCGGTTCGCTGTCTGGATCGAGCGTCGGCACCGCCGCCAGCAAAGCCTGCGTGTAGGGATGCAAAGGCCGCTGAAACAGCACATCGCGGCTGGCGGTTTCCACCAGCTGACCGAGATACATCACCGCCACGTCATCACAAAGATGTTCAACGACGCCCAGATCATGCGAGATAAACAAAAACGTCACGCCGTGATCGTCACGTAAATCCGAGAACAGATTGATGATCTGCGCCTGAATGGAAACATCCAGCGCGGAAATAGGTTCGTCCGCAATGATAAATTCCGGTTGCAAGATCAGCGCCCGGGCAATGCCGATGCGCTGGCGCTGACCACCGGAAAATTCGTGCGGGAAGCGGTTGTAATGCAACGGCGACAGCCCGCAGATTTTCATCACCTCCAGCACTTTTTCCCGCAGCTCTGCGCGGGAACATAACTGATGTTCACGCATCGCCTCGCCGATAGCGTCACCAACGCGGATCCGCGGGTTCAGAGAACTGTAGGGATCCTGAAACACCAGCTGGATTTTCGGACGCAGCGCCTTCAGCTGTTTAGGCTTGAGGGCGTGAAGATCTTCGCCGCGAAACTTCACGCTGCCAGCGGTCTTGTCATACAGCCCCAGCAGCGTGCGCCCTACCGTGGTTTTCCCGCTGCCAGATTCGCCGACCAGACCGAAAATCGTGCCTTTGCGGATGTTAAAACTGACGCCATCCACGGCGCGCAGCTGGCCGGTTTCCTGACCGAATACTCCGTCGCGGATCGGGAAATACTTTTTCAGCCCGTCGACTTCAATCAGATATTCCACGCTCATGGTTGCAGCTCCGTGTCTTTACTCTCTTGCGCTGTTGTTAATCCGCTGTAGAAACAGGCGGCCTGACGGTGTTTTCCTTCCAGCAGCGGGATCCCCTCGCGGCAACGGTCAGTAGCGCGGGCACAGCGATCGGTAAACGCGCAGTAAGGCGGCAACGCTGCCAGGCTGGGCACTTGTCCGGGAATGGAATACAAACGGCGGCGGCGTTCTCCCGCGGTGGGACGCGAAGCGATCAGCCCCTGAGTATAAGGATGCAGCGGATTGCGCAGCACATCGGCGGTGGCGCCCTGCTCGACAATTTTGCCGGCGTACATCACAACCACGTGATCCGCCATTTGGGCGATTACACCTAAATCGTGGGTGATCAGCATCAGCGCCATGTGGTTTTGTTGTGCCTGGTCACGCAGTAAACGCAGAATTTGCGCCTGAACGGTGACATCAAGCGCGGTGGTCGGTTCGTCAGCAATCAGCAGCTGTGGCTTACAACTGAGCGCCATCGCGATCATGATGCGCTGCAACATTCCGCCGGAGAGCTGATGCGGATAACTGGTCATCAGACTTTCCGCTCGCGCGAGTCCGACTTCGGTGATCATCTGCGTCGCATGGGCCCACGCCGATTTCGGCGATTTACCGCGATGGCGGATCAGCGGTTCGACCAGTTGTTCGCCAATGGTCAGCACCGGATTGAGCGCAGTCATCGGTTCCTGAAAGATCATCGCCAGCTGATTGCCACGCAAATCGGCCATTTGCGACGAACGTAGTTTCAGCAAATCACGCCCCTGAAACAGGATTTCTCCCCCGTCTATGCGGGCAGCCTGTGGCGGTAACAGCCCCATCAGCGACATCGCCGTGACGCTTTTTCCACATCCTGATTCACCTACAACACCCACAGTCTGCCCGGCCTGAATGTCGAAGGTGACATCCTGCACCGCGCTCACGCGCCCTTCATCGCTGGCAAAAGATAGTGAAAGCTGATTAAAACGGATCAACGGTTCAGTCATTTTTTGCTCCGTTTCATTTTGGGATCGAGCGCATCACGCAGGCCGTCACCCAGCACGTTAATCGCAATTACCGTAATGAAAATCGCCACGCCCGGCGGCATCCATAACCACGGACGGCGCTGGAAGTCGATCAGGCTGTTGGCGGCGTCCATCATATTTCCCCATGACGGCGTTGGCGGCACCACGCCTAATCCCAGATAACTGAGCGCAGATTCACTGAGAATGGCATTCGCCACGGCCATCGTTGCCATCACCACCAGGATAGGTACGGTATTCGGCAGCAAATGACCGAACAGGCGGCGGCGCGACGACAACCCGAGCACCTGTGTCGCCAGCATGAAATCACGCTCGCGCAGGGAAAGAATTTGCCCGCGAACCAGGCGCGCCAGCTTCGGCCATTCCAGCAAACTGAGCATGACGATCACCATGTACACGCGGGAATCCGGCGAAAAATCCAGCTCAGACAGCATCGCGCCCATGACGATGAGCAGAGGCAAACTCGGTATGGTCATCACCAGATCGGCAAAACGCATGATGATTTTGTCGGTGATACCTCCAACATAACCGGATACTGCGCCCATCAGATAGCCGAGTGTCACGGAAAGCAGCATGGTCAGCATGCCGATAATCAGCGAGATACGCCCCGCCAGCAGCAGCCGCGTATACACGTCGCGTCCGAGAAAATCGGTGCCCAGCCAGTGTTCAGTATTGGGCGCTTTGTTGATCATCATCGCGTCGGTCGTATCATCACGCCATGGCGAATAGTAAGGGCCCACTATGCACCAGACCGCCATGACCACGAGTAAAATCAGGCAAAACATCGCCAAACGGTTCTGACGCAAGGCACGCCACGCCTGCAACCAAGGTGACGGTGTCACCTGTGCCAGCGCGGGGATCTGTGCTTCGCGTAACCGTCGGTTAGTAGAGAATAAAGAGCCAAACATCACGACCTCACACGAATACGCGGGTCAGCCCACGCATACAGCACATCAGCAATCAGGTTGCCGAGAATGGTTAGCACCGCCAGAAACAACGTAAACCCCATCAGAACCGGGTAATCACGGGCTGCCAGTGAATCAATGTGAATGTGCCCTGCTCCCGGCCAGTTAAAGACTTTTTCGGTGATCAGCGCACCGGAAAACAACCCCGGCAGCTCAAAGCCCAGCAACGTGATAATCGGCAATAAAGCATTTCTCAGCGCATGCTTCAGGATGACCGTACGCTCTCGCAGACCTTTGGCGCGGGCAGTACGGATGAAATCCATACGCACGACGTCGAGCATGCTGGCGCGGAAATAACGCGTCAGACTGCCTGCCTGCAACATCACCAGCGCCACCACCGGCAATACCAGATGCGCTGCCACCTGCGCTACCCACGTCCAGCCCGTAGCATCGCTGCCGGTATTGGTCATGCCGCCTACCGGAAGCCAGTGCAAATCCACGGCGAACCATTTGATCAACAGCAGGCAAAGGAAGAAGGTCGGGAAGGACATTGCGGCAAAAATTACAATACTCACCGCATGATCGAACAGGGAATAAGGCTTCATTGCAGAGACAATACCCACCGCCAGTGCTATCCCCCAGTACAACACCATCGCAATGGTAGCCAGCAGAAAGGAGTTCCAGATGTACTGGTTCAGCAGCTGACTGACGGGGATCTGATATTGCATTGAGAAGCCGAGGTCGCCGCGCAACAGATTACCCAACCAATGCAGATAACGGCTGAGCAAAGGCTTATCCAGACCGTACAGTGCTTTCAGTTCGGCGGCACGCTGAGCGGTCAGGGTAATATTTCCGTCGATGAAATCACCCGGCGTTTTGGCGAACAGCATGAAAATGAGCAGTGAGGCGAGGAACAGCATCGGGATGGTTTGAAGCAAACGACGCAGAATAAAATTTCTCATGACTTTCCCAAGGCCACCGCACCGGCAAAAGTGCGGCGGCAATGTGGTTGAACGGTATTATTTTACGATTTTGACATCCGGCAGACTGCCGGTCAGACCGTTGTAAATATCCGGTTTGAACCCCGTCACACGAGCGCTGCTGGCGGAAAGGATTTTACGGTTACCGAGCAAGATCACCGGCGGATCGTTCGCCAGCACTTTGTACAGCTCATGATAGATAGTCTTGCGCTTTTCGATATCCAGCGTGGCGTTGCCTTCATTGATCAGTTTGTCGACCTGAGGATTGTTGTAGCCAGACTCCGTGGATTCCGTGCTGTAGTAATCCCACACGCCATCGTGCGGATCGTTGAGCGTGCTGGTGCTGAATGACGCCAGATCGTAATTCCCCGCCTTGCGTTGTGACATCAGCGCGTTGAAATCCACCACCTGAGGTTTCAGCAGCACGCCGATTTTCTGATAGTTCTCTTTAGCAATTGGGATCAGCGCATCGTTCAGTACTTTTTTACTGACCAGAAGTGTCAGTTCCAGACGCTTACCGTCTTTCACGCGGATCCCGTCACTGCCTGCTTTCCACCCTGCTTCATCCAGCAATTTGTTTGCCTGCGCCGGATCGAACTTATACGGATTCACACCTTCAGTGTTATACGCCCAGGATATCGGCGCGATTGGCTCGATCGCTACAGAGCCGTAGCCCTGATACACCACGTCGATCAGTTTCTGGCGATCCAGACCGTAAATCAGCGCCTGACGGACTTTTACATCCTGCAATGCAGGGCGTCTGACGTTGAACTCAATCTTGCTGTAATCGCTGGATCCGTAAAGATTGATGTTGGCAAAACCCAGCATTTTCAGCTGTTCGATATCATCCGGGCGCGAAGTGAACGCGTCGTAATCGGTATCACCAGTCTGGAACAACTGGAAGTTAGTCGACGGATTGGTCACGCGGTAGATAAAGCGCGGAGTCGGCGGTACACCACGGTAATAATTGGCGTTGGCGTGGAAGCGGATCTCCTGCCCCGGAATGTATTTGTCGTACACATACGGGCCATTGCCCAGCGGTTTGCCATGCAACATGCGCAGATAATCGAGATTTCCGCGCGTGTAACCTTTGCCGTAATAGGCTTTCGAAAGCACCGGACCACCGATTTTTTGCAACGTAGTGGCGCCCGGCTGCGTGGTGGTGACCTGCAACGTCAGCGGGTCGATCACTTTCAGGCCACTGATGCTGTCTGCCTTGCCCTGCTTATATTCATCACCCCCAGCAATGTGCGCCAGCGTGATATCAGTGTCGCCGTCGTATTTCGGGTCATACAACACCGTCAGCGTGAATGCGACGTCTTCTGCCGTCAGCGGAGAACCATCACTGAACTTCAAATCATGATGCAGTTTGATGGTGTAAGTCTTGCCATCAGCGCTGACCGTCCAGCTTTCTGCCAGACCAGGGATCAGTTTGCCCTGGCTGTCCCAGTCAATCAGACGGGCGAAAATCACGTTAGTGACGTTTTCATCCCAGCCGTTAACGAAGAAGTAAGGATTAAAAATCCCCTGAGGTTCAGAGATCCCGGCGATCACCGTATCGGTGCGCAGTTTCGCAGCAGAAGGAACCTGACTGGCATCGGTTGCCGGCGTGATGCCTTCTTTTAAGACACCATCAGCGTAAGCAAAGGAAGACAACATTACGGCACTGGCCAGTAATGCGATTTTGAAAGAGGCAGTGCGGCGCACGCGTTGTGCGGCTGGCGCGAAAGCAGAACGTAATAACGTAGCCAAAAGAGATCCCTCGTCTGTAAGGTGTGCAAATGGTTTACAAAACATGACAAAGAGTAAGGACGGCGTTTGGCCTTGTCTAACAACGAAAACGTATGGCTTATAGCTAATTGTTATTTCTTAAAGCCCAAAAAACGCTTCACACAATCAAGTTAAATTGAACAAATTCATAATGTTATTTGTTTATTACTAAAGTTGTTTTTTAGCCATGGTCTTAGTGATGGCGATGAAATGGCGGTAGAGTTTACCCACCCCACCTTTTAATGCGGCTAGCAATCATAGCCTGTAATCATTGATAAGGCACAATAGATAAGAAACCCGCCATTGGCGGGTTTCTTGTTTTAATGCATCTGGAGAGATTGCTGCTGATGCTTGTCGGGATGCAACTGCACGGCGTGAACTGTTCCTGGTTCAACAATGATGTCAGCAATCGACTCATGAGTTTTAAATGTGCAGCTGCAATTGATATTCTGACACTGGTGATAACGCTCTTTGGTATTGATGCTCAGGTAACGACTGGAACGTGCGTGGGCGGCGTGCTGGCATTTCGGGCAGTGCATCATAATAATCACCATGTAATCATTTTAATCATATTCAATCATTGTATGTTATTCGCAAAAACATACATCTGACATTACAGTGATTTACACACTCCTCTTATTCAGCACCGCCGATTTCCGTCGCCTCATAACTCACATTCGACAGCGATACCTCCAGATTTAACGTCGTCACAAAGCCACTGCCGCCCAGGCTGTGCGTCACCTTGCTGATTATCCAGGGCTGCGCGTCGATCACGGATTTAAATCCGGACACGGCAACCGGCGTTTCAGGGAATAAGTCAGCCCGTCCGCGTGCCAGGGAGATCGAGAACTCGGCGACGCCGCGCTGGAGTTTGTCCCACTTCGCCTGGGCTGCCCGCATGGCGGCCTTTTGCGTGGCGTAAATGGTGGTGAGGTTAAACACGTTTTCATCACTGCCCGCCAGATAATCCCCTTCCTTTGCCTCCGGCGTTTTCTGCACCTTCGTGCTGGTCTTCTTTGCCTTTGGATGTTGCAGGGCACGCAGGTACTGCACTTTCGGTTTGCGCTGTACCTTCACCTTTTTTGGCTTCGGGTCTTTGGTATGCAGCCAGCTTGCCGACACGCCGGTATAAGCCCCACGGTCAGCAATATTGAACGTGTGCCCGTCGCCGTCGCTGCGGATAATCGTCATCTGCGGGATGGGCTTCCCGCTGGCAGTTTTTGCTGCCCCAGGCTTGATAAACAGCAGGCTGCCCGCCTTGATGGCGACCACCGCGCCGTTCAGCTCCGCCAGACGCGTGATAAATTTCGCGTCCGTTTCCTGGGTCTGGTCGATGTGCGACACCGGCACGTTCCTGAACGGCTCGGCAATTGCGGGCCTGAGGTTATTGCGCGCCGCCACAGCCGACACCACCGCCTCCAGCGTCGTGTCGTGATAGGAGTTGTCGCGGCGGGAATTCAGGCTGCCGCGATAGTCCGCACTGCGGGCGCGGATGGTCAGCGTGTCAGGCGTTCCGCGGTGCTCCACCTCATCCACGGTGAAGTCGCCTTTGTTCGTCAGTGCCTGACCTTTCCAGCCGAGCGCGATATTCATCACCGCGCCGCGCGGCGGCATGTCCAGGAGGCCGTCGGTGTCGCTCAGCTCAATGTCGAGCTGGTCAGCCTCAAAGCCACGATTATCTGTGAGCGTCAGCGAGATTAGCCGGTTGCTGACGTCCTGGGTGATGTCTTTGCCGCCGACGGTCACCGTGAAGTCCGGCGCAAACAGCGCACCGGCGCCAATGGTCATATCGGTAATCACAGCAGCCCTCCCAGCTGACCGGTTAACCCACCGGCCTGATTGAGCAGACCGTCGGCCTGGGCTTTCATATCGCCGAACATCGCCGCCAGGGATTCATCTACGCGGGTCAGCGTCAGCGTGAATTCAATCCGGCGGGCGGCACCGTTTGAGAAATGTTCCGTGTGGGTTTCGCTGACGCTGTTCACCACGAACATCCCGTAAATGGTGCCGCTCCCTTCCAGCAGAGGCCACGCCTTGCCCTCGTCAGCCATCAGGTTCAGTGCCATCAGTGACAGCCGTCCGCCGGTGATTTCCGGCATCAGCACGCCGGACAGGGTAATTTTCTCCTCGTTAACACCGAGGAACTGCGGCAGCGGACGCAGGCCGACGCGGTTGTTTGCAGGCCAGCGGTAATCGACGTCGCGCTGCAAGCTTTGATAAGGGACGGTTTGCAGCTGAAACACAAACAGACCAAGCGTTAACATCATGCGGCTCTCTCCTTAATCGTTATCCATGCGGGAACGTTGCTGGGCGGCGCGGGCGCGGTCACGGGCTTCCAGCTCGGCGCGTATCTGGCGGCTGGTGTCCTGGACGCCTAAACCGGCACCGGCGGCAATAGTGTAATGGTGCGTGCTGCGGTCGATATAGCTGCGCCCGCCGCCGACGGATACCGGCGTGTAACCGCCGCCCGGCAGACCGCCCGACGGCGGGACAATCGGGGCGGGGTTATCCAGCGGATGTTCTGCCGGATCCGTATCGCCGTTTTGCCTGGTACGCCGGTCAGCTTTGTCCGCCGTTTTATCAATGTCTGCGGATTCATCCTTGATGATGCCAAGCTTCTCCAGCAGCCAGTCGACACCGGATCGCAATTTGTTGAACGCCTGCAACGGCGCGGTCAGCGCGTTGGCAATGGCCTGCCCGAACATCACGCCGGTGTCCTTGCAGCTGTTCAGCGTTTCCTGGGTGGATTTGACCGGTTCGATCAGGTCTTTGAACCACTGCCAGACCATTTTTAGTTTGTCGCCGAGCCAGTCAAACACCGGCTTAAGCGGCGCAAAGAGTTCTTTCACCGGCGCGAACGCAATGCCCAGCCCTTCAATCACGCCCGCAAAGAAGGCGCCGATCGGCTCCCAGTATTTACGGATAAGCAGCGCACCTGCGACGATGGCCGCCGCGACGGCCACAACAGGCCAGGTCAGTCCGCCAATCGCGGTGATAATGGCGCTACCGGCTGTGCCCAGGATGCTCCAGAGCATACCGGCGGCGGCAACAATCAGATTGATGCCACCGATAACCGGACCCGCCACCAGGCCAAACACGCCGAGCGCGCCGATAATCAGCAGCGCACCGCCCGCAATTTTGCCGAGCGTCTCCGCCAGGGCTTTATTGTTCACCACCCACTTATCGAGTTTCAGCACGTAGCCGGTGGCGGTCTGCACCAGTTGGCGCAGTGACGAATCCTGCTGGTCGAACAGGTCAGTGCCGACGGCCTCATACGCAGACTGAAATTCCTTAAAGTCGCCGCCGAGGTTGTCCTGCATGGTTTTGACCAGCTCCCCGGTTTTCCCGTCCGAGGTTTTCAGCGCCCTGGTGAGTTCATCAAGCTTGCCGGAGGAGGCACCCGTCATCAGCACCGCCGCCGCCGAGCTGGCTTCCTCACCAAAGATGGCTTTCATGTACTGCGCCCGCTGCGACGTGCCGAGCTTGTTTTTCTCAAAGCTCTTTTGCATTTCTTTCAGGAGGGTAAACAGCGGGCGCATGTTGCCTTTGCTGTCCGCCGTTTTTACCTTCAGCTCACCCAGTGCGGCGGCTGCGGTGCCCGTCGGTGCCTGCAGGCGGGTAATGACCGCACGGGCACCGGTGCCCGCCATCGAGCCGGTGATTTTGGCATCCGCCAGGGCGGCGGCCATCGCGGCCGTTTCTTCGACGCTGATACCGGCCTGCTTCGCCACCGGCGCGGCATAAGTCATGGTGTCAGACAGCCCCTCAAAGGTGGCGGCAGACTTATTCATTGCCGTAGAAATCACATCGCCGATGTGAGACACGGTGTCATTGGTCATGCCAAACGCGGACTTCACGCCCATCAGCAGGGTGGCGTTTTCCTCCATGGTGCGCTTGTTTGCCAGGGACAGATTCAGGATGGTCGGCGTCGCCGCCAGAATGCCGTCCTTGTCCGCGCCGGATTTCGCGACGATGATTTGCGCGGCGGCGGCATCATCGGCAGACGCGGCGGTGTTGTCGCCGAGCTGTCGCGCCTGGGCGCGCAGCGCGGTCATATCGCCGGAGTCTTTTTCTAATCCTAACGTCGCCTGTAACTCTGAGTTTTTCTGCGCAAAGTTAAATCCGGGCATAAGCAGCCCGACACCCGCCGCCGTGCCCGCCGTCGCAATCCCGACACCGGCAGCACCTGCACCGGTCACGCTACCGGCGAACTGTTTGCCCGCCTGATACCGGCCTTTCACGGCATTGAGTTTGGCCTGCTGCGCGCTGACGCGTGCCAGGGATCCGCGCTGCCGGTTGAGCTGCGCGGTGGTTTCGCTGATGGAGGTTTTCAGGCGACGCTCAGAGTCAGACAGCGCGCGCGTGCTGATGCCCGCCTGGCTGAGTTCCGTGCGCTGACGCTGCACCGACTGCCGCAGCCCGTTGAACTGCGTCTGCAACTGCGCGGCGGTGCGCTTCGCGGACTCCATGGCCTGCGCCTGGGCGCGGGTCGGGCTGGCGGTGTTTCTGAACTGGACAGCCAGCGCCGCCGCTTCCGCTTTGGCACCTTTAAGTTTCTGACCGGTGACGGCAAGCTGTGCGCTGGATTTCCTGAAACCGTCAATCTTTCCGGCCTGGGCGTTCAGGTCTTTGAGCGTGCCCTGTGAATTGCGAATATCGCCGGACAGCGCCTTACTGGCGTTTTGTACCGCTTTGAACGGGCGGGTCGCCTGGTCTACCGCCTTTAACAACACCTCTAACTTTAAATTACTCACTGTCGGTGGCTCCGCTGCGCTGCATGGCCTTATGACGCCACACCAGCAGCTCGGTCAGCGTCATCGGGTTCAGTTCTGACGGCGGCCAGTGAAAAATCACCGCCACGTCCGCCATCAGGTCATCAACGGTCAGTGCCGCAGGAATGTTTACTGTTCCGATTTCGGCGATAAAAAACCGATCACCTTGCCCGCCATGGCAATCAGGTCGGGCAGGTGCAGGCTTTTGCAATCCTGGGTGGTCAGGTTCGGGACGGTAATGCGCGGCAGAATGACGGTCAGCGCGTCAACGTCGGCATTCGCCAGCGCCGCCAGGCCAATCCCGCGCAGGTGTCCCGCGTTCGGTTTGATGATTTCAATCTGCGTGATCGGGGTGTCGCCGCGCTTGATCGGCTCTTCCAGGATAACGATGTTTTCATTGTGTTCTGACATAGCGGTGTCTCTTCTTCAAAAGGTGAGGTTTCGCGCCGG
>NZ_RAHH01000009.1 GCF_003602095.1 Rahnella woolbedingensis
ATGCAAGGGAAGTGAGAGAAAAAAGGTCGAAATATCCTTTAAAAAACAATGCTGGTCACCTTAAGTGACCAGCATTACCCGTTATGGGAGCCGTTATGGAATACACATTCACGAAATTATTCGTCCAGCATCACTACCTTGCCGACATACGGCAGATGGCGATAGCGCTGGGCGTAGTCGATGCCGTAGCCGACAACGAATTCGTCGGGGATCGGGAAGCCGACGTATTCGACTTTTACATCCACTTCGCGGCGTTCTGGTTTATCCAGCAGGGTGCAGATGGCCAGAGATTTCGGGCCGCGCAGTTGCAGGAGTTCACGGACTTTACTCAGCGTGTTGCCGGAGTCGATGATGTCTTCAACGATAAGCACATCTTTGCCACGAATGTCTTCATCGAGGTCTTTGAGGATCTTTACGTCGCGGGTGGTGGACATACCGTTGCCGTAGCTGGAGGCGGTCATGAAGTCGACTTCGTGCGGCACATCCACGGCGCGGCACAGGTCAGCCATAAACATGAAGGAACCGCGCAGCAGCCCAACCAGCACCATCTCGCTGCCGCTGTCGCGGTAGTTTTCGGTGATTTCACGGCCCAGCTCGGCAATTCGGGTTTTGACTTCCTGTTCGGAAATCATGACGTCAACACGATGTTTCATATAAAGACTAACCACCTGATTTAAGAATATTTATCGCCACTTTTAAGCAAAATGGCGACCATATAGTGGAAAGGATTATATCAAAGAACCCGGCGACGGGTCACGCGCCGGGGCTTTTGCAGGCAGGATTATCACGCGGATACTGTAAACCCAAGCATCATGCCGGTGTCTTCGTGTTCCAGTAAATGGCAGTGCGCCATGTAGGCATGTTGTTTTTCGGCCAGATGATTAAAGCGCACCAGCACTTCGCTGCGGGCCCCTTCAACGCGCACGATGTCCTTCCAGCCCTGACGATGTGGTGGAACCGGCTGACCGTTTTCAGAAAGAATGCGGAACTGCGTGCCGTGGATATGGAACGGGTGCAGCATCATGTCGCCTTCGCCTGAAATGGTCCATTTCTCGTACTGGCCCTGTTTCACATCGAATGCGGGCACATTCATGTCATAGGCTTTACCATTGATTTTATTGCCCTGCATGAAGTCATAGCCGCCGGAAGATTTGCTCATGTCCATGCCCGCCATGCCGCCGTGACCGTCATGTTCTGAACCGGACATTCCCGGCATCGCCGCCATATCCCCTCCGCCGTGATCCATACTCATTCCGGCCATCGCATTGTGACCATAACGCTTCATCAGCGCGGCCATGCCCTGCTGATCCAGTTGCGGATCCATCATCAGTTGCAGCCAGCGGGTCGGCAGATTATCGACGGACACCAGCGCCGGAAGCGGCACCAGCGTATCCGGCAGCGAACTGCCACTTTGGGTCAGCGTCGGCTGAATGCGCAGCACTGGCAGCGGTTTGTCGAACGGTGCCAGCGTCATGCCCATTTGCTTCACCGGCAACGTCACCAGATCAAACGCTTTGCCGTCGCTGCAATCGATCAGCACTTCAAAACGCTCGCCCATCAGCAAAGATAAATCGCTGACTTTCACCGGCTCAGGCAGAAAACCACCGTCGCTGGCAATCACATACATCGGCCGCTGGTCACTGGTAGCAATATGCAGCGAGCGCGCATTACAACCGTTGAGCAGACGAAAACGTACCCAGCCGCGGGAAATGCCGTGCTGCGGATAGACCGCGCCGTTGGTGAGCATATGCTGCCCGAACCAGCCGATAGCGGCGGTCATGACGTCCATCTGGTAATCAATCTGCCCGGCGTCGTTCAGGCGTTTATCCTGCAAAATGACCGGGATATCGTCCACGCCCCAGCGTTTGGGGATCTGCAACAGTTCGCTGGCTTCATCTTCGATCAGCACCATGCCCGCCAGCCCCATCGCTACCTGATAACCGCTAGTCTGATGCGGATGCGGATGAAACCAGCAGGTTGAAGCGGGTTGATCCAGCGTGAAACTGACTTTGCGCTTCTCACCCGGTGCGATCAGAGCCTGAGGGCCGCCATCGACTTCACCGGGGATTTCCAGCCCGTGCCAGTGAACGGTGCTGGCGACATCGAGCCGGTTATTGACGGTGACATCCACCTGTTTGCCGCGGCGGATGCGCAGCGCAGGACCGAGAAGATTGCCGTTGACGCCCCAGGTTTCGGTGCTGACGCCGGGCAAAAACGGGCTCTGGCCGCGCTGTAACGTCAGCATAATGGCATTGCGAATGTCCGGCTCAAGCAGCGCAGGAATGGGCAATGCCGGGCGGTCTGCGGCGAGCGCGAAGCGGCTCCAGCCGGGCAGCGTACTGGCGGCACCCATCAGGGTCGTCCACTTTACGAAATCACGACGGTTCATTTTTCAGTCCTTATGAGGGGGCAATTGCCTGACGGATGGCGTAAGCGTGCCATAATTGTACGACAGCCTACCCCTTCCCCTAAGGGGAAGGTCAAGTGGCTCAGCGGGAAAAGAAATTTGGTGCCGCTCAGTGCAAATATGGTAACGTCCTTTTAACTGTTTGTGAGCCAAGTCTTTCTGACTTTCTATCTAAAAGAACAAGAACACGCCGATGAAAAAAACAACATTGTGTTTGCTATTACTGTCGCTGCTTGGCTTTTCCTCTGCCAGTCAGGCGCTGAGTGAATCAGAAGCGGAAGATCTGGCGGATCTGACCGCAGTCTTCGTGTATCTGAAAAATAACTGCGGCTACGAACAACTGCCGAATACCCAAATCAAACGGGCTATCGTGTTTTTCGCCCAGCAAAACCGCTGGGATCTGAGCAACTACAACAGTTTTAATATGCAGTCGATGGGCGAAGACAGTTATCGTGACCTGAGTGGTATCGCTGTGCCTAAGCCGACCAAATGCAAATCTCTGGCGCGTGATTCCCTGAGTTTGCTGGCCTACACCAACTAAATTTTTCAGCCTTTTCACAGGCTCTGTGCTCCGTCATTTTGTTGCCGGAGCCGCTTCCTTTCCCCTCTGTTATCCGCGTCACGCCTGCCTCGGCTACACTTAATCTAAATTGATTTGTCTGAAATTCAACCGTGCATGGACCGGCAGAGTTAGCTATCATGTGTGCCCATTTTTATGGCTGCGATTGATCAGGAGAAACAACAACATGTCCCAGAGCTCGTCATCCAAAGAAATATGGTATGAGACGCTGCACGCCCATTTTGGCCAGTATTTTAGCGTCGATAAAGAGTTATACCGTGACAAAACCGAGCATCAGGATCTGGTGATTTTCGAGAACGCCGCGCTGGGTCGCGTGATGGCGCTCGACGGCGTGGTGCAAACCACCGAACGTGATGAATTCATCTACCACGAAATGCTAACCCACGTGCCCTTGTTCGCCCACGGCAACGCCAGAAAGGTGCTGATCATTGGCGGCGGCGACGGCGGAATGCTGCGCGAAGTATGCCGTCACCAGGGCGTGGAATCAGTGACGATGGTGGAAATTGATGCCGGTGTGGTGGAGTTTTGCCGCCAGTATCTGCCTAATCATAACGCCGGTGCCTATGACGATCCGCGTTTCAAACTGGTGATCGACGATGGCGTAAATTTCGTTAATCAGACTGCTGAAACCTTTGATGTGATCATCTCCGACTGCACCGATCCGATCGGTCCCGGAGAAAGTCTGTTTACGTCCGCATTCTATGAAGGCTGTGCCCGCTGTCTTAAACCGGGTGGCATTTTCGTGGCACAAAATGGCGTCTGTTTCCTCCAGCAGGATGAAGCGGTCAACAGCCACACCAAACTGAGCCACTATTTCAGCGATGTCAGTTTCTATCAGGCCGCGATCCCGACCTATTACGGCGGCATCATGACCTTTGCCTGGGCGACCAACAGCCCGGAATATCGCCAGATTGACGGCAAAACCTTGCAGGCGCGCTTTGACGCCGCAGACATCACCTGTCGCTATTACAATCCGGCGATTCATCACGGCAGCTTTGCCCTGCCGCAATATTTACTGAATGCCCTGTCAGCCACGCGCTGATACTGCATCCATAAGGGGGTGAACTAAATTGCAAAAGCTGAAACTGCATGGCTTCAATAACCTGACCAAAAGCCTGAGTTTTTGTATCTACGATATCTGCTATGCCAAAACCGCAGACGATCGTGATGGCTACATTGCCTACATTGACAAAGAATATAACGCCAACCGTTTAACGGAGATCCTCACCGAAACCTGTTCGATCATCGGTGCCAATGTCCTTAACGTGGCGCGACAGGATTACGAACCACAGGGCGCCAGCGTCACGATTTTAGTGAGCGAAGAGCCGGTCGATCCGCGTGATGTGGATACCACCGAGCATCCTGGCCCGTTACCTAATTCCGTGGTCGCGCATCTGGATAAAAGCCATATCTGCGTTCACACCTACCCGGAAAGCCATCCCGAAGGCGGTTTATGTACCTTCCGCGCTGACATTGAAGTGTCGACCTGTGGTGTGATTTCACCGCTGAAAGCGCTGAACTATCTTATCCACCAGCTCGAATCCGACATCGTCACCATCGATTACCGCGTCCGCGGTTTTACCCGCGACGTGAACGGCGTGAAACACTACATCGACCATTCCATCAACTCGATTCAGAACTTCATGTCGCAGGATATGAAAGCGCTGTACGACATGATGGACGTTAACGTGTATCAGGAAAATATCTTCCACACCAAGATGTTACTGAAGGAATTCGATCTCAAGCATTACCTGTTTAATGCCAGCCCGGATGAACTGAGCGCGCAGGAGCGCAAAGAAATCACCGACTTGCTGTACAAGGAAATGCAGGAAATCTATTACGGCCGCAATCTGCCGTCGGTCTGATCAGGGCTGAATAAAGATAAGGCCGGGCATGAGTAAAATGTCCGGCCTTTTTTTGTATAGACAAATTCTGATATTGAATATTCCCCCGCCTGAAACTCAATAAGCATTACTTAAGTAAAATAACTTTGCCGGTATCAAAACCGGCTATACTCCTTAAGACAAATTAATATTTAAAGACTTATTAAATTCTTATTTAAGTCAAATTAATCGCCAATCGATCTAACAACTAAGCCAAATTCCAAAAACAATGCACAGCCTATAAATCAAATATAATTCACATATAACCAATAATTTAGCTTACGGCCGATCAAAAGATCGCTTTTTTCTTAAAAACAGATAAATCCCTTTATATATCCCCGCCCGACCTTTAGCATCGCGTTATTGCTTACTAAGCAAACAGCTCCATCCACCTGCAAGCAGAAATATAAAATGACGATGAGTAAATTAAAGACCGTATCCAGCCTGCTGGTCACGAGTTCTTTATTGGTTTCCGGGGTTTCCCGGGCCGGGGAAAGTTTGTTAGGCAGCAATACTGAAGGGATGCGGCACTATGTGAGTTATGGTGCTGAATATTATAAGTGGGACGAATCCGTCGATAATATGGACGGTAAATATGTTGCTGAACATGGCCCGCGCCTGCGCGTTAATTTCGGATCCAATAATTACCTTGATGCACCCAGCGGCTTATTAAAAGCCTGGGACATGAGCGTGATGTTCGGGATCGTCAGTTATAAAGGCAGCACGCTTGACGATCAGGCCAACGTACCGAACGGATCGCTGAAAGGCAAAACCTATTACACCGGCTACAGTGCGGACATAACGCGCGGTTACCGTTACCGGGCATCCGACAGTGTTTCTTTCGATATGAAAGGCGCACTCGGCGGCCAGGCGTGGTTGCGAAACATCCGCTCTGACGATGTGTATATTGCCTCACAGGACAGAACACGCCAGTACACCGCCGTGGAAGTGACTTTGCAGCCTTACGCCAAAGCGTCCCTGGGCGCGAACTGGCAGATGACCTCAAATTCACGTCTGAGTCTGGAAGGCGGCGCGTTATATCCGATTAAAACCTGGACGCACAGCAATCAGGGCGCGGTTTGGCTGGAGCCGAAATCTAAGCTCTCGCCGTTCACCAGCCTGACCTGGAACATCAACAACGATGTCTTCGTGAAAGCCAGTTATGTGCACCAGAAATACGGTAAGTCAGACGAGAAACAAGGTGATCTGAACGGCAGCACCGTCGGCTATTATCAGCCTGCGACAACCACCTCGACGATGGGTCTGGAAGTCGGTTTCTACTTCTGATGATGTCAGAAAATAAGCGCCTCAAGCGGATTGTTCCGGTGTAAATCACCGGGACAATCGCTTATCTTAAAAGCCTCCTTTTCCAGAGGCTTACCTTTCTTATGGATCGTTTCGCAACGCTGTTCGGCGTTCTCGCCATTTTATTGTGGAGCATGAGCGTGGCGCTCACCCGCAGTTTGTCTGAATCTCTGGGGCCTTTTGGTGCGGCGGCGTCTATTTATACTGTCAGCGGAATTATGGTCTGGATGGTGGGCGGCAAGCCGACGCTGCGCGGAGAATCCCCCGCCTATCTCATCGTCTGCGGTCTGCTGTTTATCTTTTATATGGTGGCGTTTTCGCTGGCGATTGGACTGGCGCACAGCCGTCAGCAGACGCTGGAACTGGGGCTTATCAATTATTTGTGGCCGAGCCTGACGCTGCTGTTTGCGGTGCCGTTGCTGAAATTACGCGTGCGCTGGTGGATCTGGCCGGGTGTTATTCTGGCGTTTGCCGGTGTGCTGTGGGCCATCAGCGGCGGTCACGGGCTGGATATTCATCAGCTGATGCGCAATGTGCGCGGCAATCCGGTCGCCTACAGTCTGGCGCTTGGCGCTGCTATTTCCTGGGCGCTGTATTCCAATCTGGTACGGGTATTGTGTAAAGGCAAAGGCGTGCTGCCGCTGTTTCTGCTGGCAACCGGGGCGGTGCTTTGGGCGCTTTATTTCACCTATTCATCGAATCGCATCAGCCTGACGCTACCGGCAATTATCGAATTGCTGGCGATGGGTGCAGTGACAGCCATTTCGTATCAGTGCTGGGATATTGCGATGAAAAAAGGCAATGCGACGCTGGTCGCTGCGCTGTCTTATTTCACGCCGCTGTCATCGATTCTGATTGCAGGATTGTGGCTGCACACGTTGCCGGGCGCGAGTTTCTGGCCGGGCGTGCTGATGGTGGTCGGCGGTTCGCTGCTGTGCTGGACCGCCTCACGGGGCAAATAAACGTATCGGTCGGTCATAACCTTATCGATAGGTCGTGACGAAAGAGCGGTATTTGGCGAGGACTTGCAGAAAGTCCTCGACGCCGCAAAACGCCAGGCTCTCTTCGTCGTAGTAACTCATGCCCTCTTCAATCTCATCGCCGTCGAAATCCAGCTGATTGGCGCGGATCATAACTTCATCGTCGGCTAACAGCAGCGTATATTCATGGCCGACCATTTGCGTCTGGCGCTCACTGCCTTTCAGCTCACTCAGCGCCGCTTCGACTTTATCCAGTACGGTTAAATCGCCCTTCACTTCTTCATTGAGCCAGTGACCGAGCACTTCGTGGCCCATTGAGAAACGCACTTTGACCTCACCGGTGATGTCGCGCAAAAAATCGTAATCCATGGTGCTGTCCTCTGAAAAAATCACAATAAAAAAGGGAGCCGAAGCTCCCTTTTCAACACTGGCGCAAATATAACGATTTAGACTGCGGTTTGGAAGATCACGCCGTCAGCTTTATCCGTATATTCACTCAGCTTGTCGAAGTTCAGATAACGGTAAGTATCTGCCGCTGTCTTATCCACTTCAGCCATGTAACCCAGATACTCTTCCGGCGTTGGCAGACGGCCAAGCAGGGAAGCGACAGCCGCCAGTTCAGCCGATGCCAGATACACATTGGCACCGTTGCCCAGACGGTTCGGGAAGTTACGCGTAGAGGTGGAAACGACGGTAGAACCGTCTGCCACACGCGCCTGGTTACCCATGCACAGTGAACAGCCCGGAATTTCTACACGCGCACCGCTCTTACCAAAGACGCTGTAATAGCCTTCTTCGGTCAGCTGAGCCGCATCCATTTTGGTCGGTGGCGCAACCCACAGACGGGTTGGCAACGCGCCTTTATGGCTGTCGAGAAGTTTACCGGCCGCACGGAAGTGACCAATGTTGGTCATGCAGGAACCGATAAACACTTCGTCGATTTTGCTGTTCTGGACGGAAGACAACAGACGCGCATCATCCGGATCGTTTGGCGCACAAAGGATTGGCTCTTTGATGTCAGCCAGATCGATTTCGATCACCGCCGCGTATTCCGCATCGGCATCGGCTTCCAGCAGGTTTGGATTAGCCAGCCACTCTTCCATGCCTTTTATGCGGCGCTCGATGGTACGACGATCGCCGTAACCTTCAGAGATCATCCACTTCAGCAGCACGATGTTAGAGCTCAGGTATTCTTTGATCGGCGCCTGATCCAGTTTGATCGTACAACCTGCCGCTGAACGTTCTGCGGAAGCATCCGCCAGTTCAAATGCCTGTTCTACTTTCAGTTCCGGCAGACCTTCGATTTCCAGAATGCGGCCAGAGAAGAGGTTTTTCTTACCCTTCTTCTCAACGGTCAGATGACCTTCTTTGATCGCGTAGTAAGGGATCGCATGCACCAGGTCACGCAGGGTGATACCCGGCTGCATTTTGCCTTTGAAACGCACCAGAACGGATTCCGGCATATCCAGCGGCATCACGCCGGTCGCTGCGGCAAACGCCACCAGACCAGAACCTGCAGGGAAGGAAATCCCGATCGGGAAACGGGTATGGGAGTCACCGCCGGTACCGACGGTGTCCGGCAGCAGCATACGGTTCAGCCACGAGTGGATGATACCGTCGCCAGGGCGCAGTGAAACACCGCCGCGGTTCATGATGAAATCTGGCAGCGTGTGGTGCGTGGTCACGTCAACCGGCTTAGGATACGCAGCGGTATGACAGAACGACTGCATCACCAGGTCAGCAGAGAAGCCCAGACACGCCAGGTCTTTCAGTTCGTCCCGGGTCATAGGACCTGTGGTGTCCTGAGAACCAACAGACGTCATTTTTGGTTCGCAATATTCGTTCGGACGAATACCGGCAACGCCACAGGCGCGGCCAACCATTTTCTGTGCCAGCGAGAAACCTTTGTTGCTTGCGGCCACCGGTTTGGCAATACGGAACACTTCGCTCTGAGGCAGTTTCAGTGACTCACGGGCTTTGGTGGTTAAACCACGGCCAATGATCAATGGAATACGGCCACCGGCGCGCACTTCATCGAGCAGCACGTCGGTTTTCAGTTCGAAAGTCGCAATCACTTCGTTGGTTTCGTGGTTACGCACTTCGCCTTTGTACGGATAGATGTCGATAACATCGCCCATATTCAGGTCAGACACGTCCACTTCGATAGGCAATGCACCGGCATCTTCCATGGTGTTGAAGAAGATTGGCGCGATTTTACCGCCGAGAACCACACCGCCGCCGCGTTTGTTCGGCACATGAGGAATATCATCGCCCATGAACCACAGCACGGAGTTGGTGGCTGATTTACGTGAGGATCCGGTACCGACTACGTCACCAACGTAAGCCAGCGGGAAGCCTTTTTTGTTCAGTTCATCGATTTGTTTGATCGGACCAACGCTGCCAGGTTGATCCGGATGGATACCTTCGCGTTCGTTCTTCAGCATTGCCAGCGCGTGCAGCGGGATATCTGGACGGGACCAGGCATCCGGAGCCGGTGACAAATCATCGGTGTTGGTTTCGCCCGTCACTTTAAATACAGTCACGGTGATTTTTTCAGCCAGCTGCGGGCGCGCCAGATACCATTCGGCATCAGCCCATGACTGTAGAATTTTTTTCGCGTATTCGTTGCCGGCGTGTGCTTTTTCTTCCACATCGTAGAAGTTATCAAACATCAGCAGCGTATGAGACAGCGCTTTGGCGGCAATAGGTGCCAGCGTTGTACTTTCCAGTGCGTCGATCAGCGGATGAATGTTGTAACCGCCCTGCATGGTACCCAGCAGTTCAACGGCTTTTTCAGGAGTGACCAACGGGGAGGTAGTTTCGCCTTTGGCGACTGCGGCCAGGAACCCGGCTTTAACATAGGCGGCTTCGTCGACGCCCGGTGGAACACGATTAATCAGCAGGTCTAACAGAGTCTCTTCTTCGCCTTTCGGCGGATTTTTCAGGGACTCAACCAACGCTGCCATCTGTGAAGCATCAAGTGGCTTAGGGACGATGCCCTCTGCAGCACGCTCGGCTACGTGCTTACGGTATTCTTCTAGCACGACTTTCTCCTCGCTCTCATTGTCATTTATTATGCCTGGCTTCCCTCATCAGACCGGTAGTAATCCTGCAGGGACAGCGGAATATCGGATTGTCTGATGAGTCGGGGACACTGCGGGTATGATTGTTTCATTGTCGATATACGACACGTCCTGAACCGGAGCACAGTGTCTCTTAGCGCCGAAGCAGCATAGCAGGATTTTCAGGGGGTGTTAATCTGTTTACAAAAAAGCAACATTAAATTCTTGCTGAATCGTTAAGGACAAAATATTCCTTTCCGATATGGCATTCAGGCATCGGCTAACCACCTTGCGATGCGGGTAAAACCAGGCGTGCGGGAAAACATTTTAATGTTTATAATTCATCAACAAGCTTCTGGCCAAACTGTCCGGATGACGCAATGATCTGGCCCTCCGACGAGAAACTTATCTCCCATGAAGACAAACAATAATCTTTCCAGCAATGGCAAAAAATCGCCACCGGGTCAGAAACCTCTGGAGGCTATCACTCGCCTGGTTGAAGTCTGTTTACCCCACGCAACTGCCGTGGTGGCAGACGAGAAAAATATTCCTATCACCATGAATGCTGAAGACGGGAAGCAGCAAATCATTTTGCTGGTCGAAGGGGATATCAAAGGTTATCGCTCTTCTGACAACCTGCTGTACGGCATTGCCAGCGCGCCCGCCATGCTGGGGTTAATGACGTCAGAATACAGCAGCACCTCTTTCATTTTTAAAGCCAATAAGGACAGTAAGGTCTGGGTGTTGCCGCGCGATGTCGCTATCGACCTGATTGCCGAACACGGGCTGGTGAGAGAGCTTATCGCCTATACCACCAGCTTTACCGACTACCGCAGCTACCATTCTGATCTGATGATCAACCGCACCGCCTATGACATTATTTGCGGTTTGCTGCTCGAAATGGAGCGCTTACCGGAAGAATTTCGCCGCAAAAACAGCATGGCTAATTTCATTCTCGAGCGTTCGAATTTAGCGCGCAGTGGCGTCATGAAGATTCTGGCGGATTTACGCGTAGGTGGCTATATCGATATTCAGAACGGTAAACTGATTGCCATCAATAAGCGTCTGCCAGACGAATACTGATTTTCCGCACCGGATACAGGCAAAAAAACGGCCCCGCGGGGCCGTTTCTCTTATCTGCATCAGAAAATTACTGTCATCAGAAAGTTACTTCTTTTTCGCTTTCGGATTTGGCAGGTCGGTAATGCTGCCTTCGTAGATTTCTGCTGCCAGACCCACGGACTCATGCAGAGTCGGGTGAGCATGGATGGTCAGTGCGATATCTTCTGCATCACAACCCATCTCGATAGCCAGACCGATTTCACCCAGCAGCTCGCCGCCGTTAGTACCGACAATCGCACCACCGATTACACGATGAGATTCTTTGTCGAAGATCAGTTTGGTCATACCGTCTGCACAGTCGGAAGCGATAGCACGGCCAGAAGCTGCCCACGGGAAGGTGGCGGTTTCGTAGCTGATGCCTTTTTCTTTCGCTTCTTTCTCAGTCAGGCCAACCCAGGCAACTTCTGGCTCAGTGTAGGCAATGGATGGAATGACTTTCGGGTCGAAGTAGTGTTTCTTGCCAGAGATCACTTCGGCAGCCACGTGACCTTCGTGAACACCTTTGTGCGCCAGCATTGGCTGACCGACGATATCGCCGATGGCAAAGATGTGTGGCACGTTGGTGCGCATTTGTTTGTCGACGTGGATGAAACCACGGTCGTCAACTTCAATGCCCGCAGCGCCCGCTTCCAGCAGTTTACCGTTAGGAACACGGCCGATAGCCACCAGCACGGCGTCATAACGCTGTGGTTCTGCAGGGGCTTTTTTGCCTTCCATTGTAACGTAGATGCCATCTTCTCTGGCTTCTACCGCAGTTACTTTGGTTTCCAGCATCAGGTTGAATTGCTTGCTGATTTTCTTGGTGAAGACTTTCACCACGTCTTTGTCAGCCGCAGGAATAACCTGATCGAACATTTCTACCACATCAATCTGAGAACCCAGCGCGTGGTAAACGGTGCCCATTTCCAGACCGATGATACCGCCACCCATCACGAGCAGACGCTCAGGGACGGTTTTCAGTTCCAGCGCATCGGTAGAATCCCATACGCGCGGGTCATCATGTGGAATGAATGGCAGTTTGATTGGACGGGAACCCGCCGCAATGATGGCATTGTCGAAAGTGATGGTCGTAGGACCGTTTTCGCCTTCAACAACCAGAGTATTTGCGCCAATAAATTTGCCTAAGCCGTTCACGACTTTGACTTTACGGCCTTTCGCCATACCTGCCAGACCACCGGTCAGCTGGTTGATGACTTTTTCTTTCCAGACACGAACTTTGTCGATGTCAGTTTTCGGCTCACCGAAAACAATACCGTGTTCTGCCAGTGCTTTTGCTTCAGAAATCACTTTCGCGACGTGCAGCAGAGCTTTAGAAGGGATACAACCTACGTTCAGGCACACGCCGCCGAGGGTGGCATAACGCTCAACCAGAACAGTTTCAAGACCTAAATCAGCGCAACGGAAAGCAGCAGAATAGCCCGCAGGGCCAGCCCCAAGTACCACGACCTGAGTTTTAATTTCAGTACTCATCATGACCTCTTAATTTATGTCCGGCGGGTCTGACGTCATTTTTATGTCGCAACGCCCATCATCCACCGGGTCGTTCTATCCGCCCGCAGTTTACAAAATTGTTAACAAATTTGAAACAACAAACGGCATACGATTTGTGCTTAGCCCCGGAAAATCTCAAACAGCATGAAGAGATTACCAGAAAAAAGCCGGCCGATTGGCCGGCTTTTCACTTACATCACCAGGCGGCGAATGTCAGACAACACGTTGTTGATGATGGTGATGAAGCGCGCACCATCGGCACCGTCAATAACGCGGTGGTCGAAGGAGAGCGACATTGGCATCATCAGACGCGGTGCGAACTCTTTACCGTTCCAGACTGGCTCGATAGCAGACTTGGAAACACCGAGGATAGCCACTTCCGGCGCGTTGACGATTGGCGCGAAGTGGGTCGTCCCGATACCACCGAGGCTGGAGATAGTGAAGCAACCGCCCTGCATTTCGCCAGCAGTCAGCTTACCGTCACGGGCTTTCTTGGAGATAGCCATCAGCTCACGGGACAACTCGGCGATGCCTTTCTTGTTCACGTCTTTGAAGACCGGAACAACGAGACCGTTTGGCGTATCAACCGCCACGCCAATGTTGATGTATTTTTTCAGGGTCAGTTTCTGACCATCTTCAGACAGGGAACTGTTGAAGCGTGGCATCTGCTCAAGCGCTGCAGCAACGGCTTTCATGATGAAGACCACCGGGGTGAATTTCACGTCCAGTTTGCGTTTAGCGGCTTCATCGTTCTGCTGTTTGCGGAACGCTTCCAGCTCAGTGATATCGGTTTTGTCAAAATGCGTAACGTGCGGGATCATCACCCAGTTACGGCTCAGGTTCGCACCAGAGATTTTCTGGATACGGCCCAGTTCAACTTCTTCAATCTCACCAAACTTGCTGAAGTCCACTTTCGGCCAAGGCAACATGCCTGGCAGACCGCCACCCGTTGCTGCTGCCGGAGCGGCTTCGGCACGTTTGACCGCGTCTTTCACGTAAGTCTGAACGTCTTCGCGCAGGATACGACCTTTACGGCCAGTCCCTTTGACTTTCGCCAGGTTAACGCCGAATTCACGGGCCAGACGACGGATAACCGGCGTGGCGTGAACGTAAGCGTCGTTCTCAGCGAATTCGCCTTTGCTCGCGGCTGAAGCAGCAGGGGCAGTAGCTTTCTGTTCCTGTTTCGCAGGCGCAGCTGCTGCTTCTTTCTTAGCCGCCGGAGCAGCAGGCGCAGCGCCTTCTACTTCGAAGATCATGATCAGAGAGCCGGTGCTGACTTTGTCGCCCGCAGCGATTTTGATTTCTTTCACGGTGCCCGCGAACGGTGCCGGGACTTCCATTGAAGCTTTATCGCCTTCAACGGTGATCAGTGACTGTTCAGCACTGATTTTGTCGCCAACTTTAACCATGATTTCAGTGACTTCGACTTCGTCGCCGCCGATATCAGGTACGTTCACTTCTTTGCTGCCGGACTGAGCCGGTGCAGCAGGTGCTGCGTCTGATTTGGTTTCTGCTGCTGCGACCGGTGCGGCTGCACCAGAACCTGCAACTTCGAAGACCATGATCAGAGAACCGGTGCTGACTTTGTCGCCCGCAGCGATTTTGATTTCTTTCACTTTGCCCGCGAACGGCGCAGGGACTTCCATAGAGGCTTTATCGCCTTCTACGGTGATCAGCGATTGCTCAGCTGTCACGGTGTCGCCTACTTTGACCATGATTTCAGTGACTTCAACTTCGTCGCCACCGATATCAGGCACGTTCACTTCTTTGCTTTCGCTCGAAGCAGGGGCGGCGGCGGCAGGTTTTTCTTCTGCTTTCGCTTCCTGTTTCGCCGGTGCTGCATCAGCAGCACCGTCAGCGGCTTCAAAGATCATGATCAGTTTGCCGGTTTCGATGGTATCACCGACCGCAACTTTAATTTCTTTGACCACGCCAGCCTGTGGAGAAGGCACTTCCATAGAAGCTTTGTCGCCTTCAACGGTGATCAGCGATTGTTCAACAGAAACGGTATCGCCCACCTTCACCATAATTTCGGTGACTTCCACTGCATCTGCACCGATATCCGGTACGTTAATTTCAATAGCCATCTGTCTTTACCTCTTATGCCAGACGCGGGTTAACTTTTTCAGGGTTGATATCGAATTTCTTAATGGCTTCAGCCACTACAGACGTTTCGATTTCACCGCGTTTAGCCAATTCACCCAGCGCAGCAACCACAACGTAGGAAGCATCCACTTCGAAGTGGTGACGCAGGTTTTCGCGGCTGTCTGAACGACCGAAGCCGTCGGTACCCAGTACGCGATAATCGCTGGCCGGAACGTAAGTACGAACCTGTTCAGCAAACAGTTTCATATAGTCAGTAGACGCAACCGCTGGCGCGTCGCTCATCACCTGGGCGATGTACGGAACGCGTGGGGTTTCTGTCGGGTGCAGCATGTTCCAGCGCTCACAGTCCTGACCGTCGCGGGCCAGTTCAGTGAAGGAAGTCACGCTGTATACGTCAGAACCTACGCCGTAATCTTTGGACAGGATTTCAGCCGCTTCACGTACGTGACGCAGAATTGAACCGGAGCCCAGCAGCTGTACTTTACCTTTGCTACCTTCCAGAGTGTCTAACTTGTAGATACCCTTACGGATGCCTTCTTCCGCGCCTTCTGGCATGGCTGGCATATGGTAGTTTTCGTTCAGCGTAGTGATGTAGTAGTAGATGTTTTCCTGCGCGTCGCCGTACATACGAACCAGACCGTCATGCATGATGACAGCGACTTCGTAAGCGTAAGACGGGTCGTAAGAAATACAGTTCGGGATAGTCAGAGACTGAATGTGGCTGTGACCATCTTCGTGCTGCAAACCTTCGCCGTTCAGGGTAGTACGACCTGAAGTACCGCCGATCAGGAAGCCACGCGCCTGTTGGTCACCCGCTGCCCAGCACAGGTCGCCGATACGCTGGAAACCGAACATGGAGTAGTAGATGTAGAACGGGATCATTGGCAGATCGTTGGTGCTGTAAGAAGTTGCTGCGGCAAGCCATGAAGAAGCGGCGCCCAGTTCGTTGATACCTTCCTGCAGAATCTGACCTTTCTCGTCTTCTTTATAGTAAGCAACCTGCTCGCGGTCCTGCGGGGTGTACTGCTGACCGTTCGGGCTGTAAATACCAATCTGACGGAACAGACCTTCCATACCGAATGTACGCGCTTCGTCGGCGATGATCGGGACCAGACGGTCTTTAATGGAGTCGTTTTTCAGCATCACATTCAGGGCACGGACGAAAGCGATAGTGGTAGAGATCTCTTTCTTCTGCTCTTCCAGCAGTTGTGAGAAGTCTTCCAGTTTCGGCATTTCCAGCTTCTGAGTGAAGTTAGGCAGACGAGTCGGCAGGTAGCCTTTCAGCGCAGCACGACGCTCATGCAGGTATTTGGATTCTGCAGAGTCTTTGTCCAGAGTGATGTACGGCAGTTTTTCCAGATTTTCATCGGTAACTGGCACGCTGAAACGATCACGGATATAGCGCACGCCATCCATGTTCATTTTCTTCACCTGGTGAGCAATGTTTTTACCTTCGGCAGCGTCGCCCATGCCATAACCTTTAATGGTATGCGCAAGGATAACGGTCGGCTGGCCTTTGGTGTTCTGTGCTTTGTTCAGTGCAGCGAAGACTTTCTTCGGATCATGGCCGCCACGGTTCAGCGCCCAGATTTCGTCGTCGGTCATATCTTTGACCAGAGCGGCGGTTTCAGGGTATTTGCCGAAGAAGTGTTCACGAACGTATTTGCCGTCGCGGGACTTGAAGGTCTGGTAGTCGCCATCAACGGTTTCGTTCATCAGTTGGATCAGTTTACCGCTGGTATCTTTACGCAGCAGTTCATCCCAACGGTTGCCCCAAATCACTTTAATCACGTTCCAGCCAGCGCCTGCGAAGATGCCGTCCAGTTCGTTGATGATTTTGCCGTTACCGGTTACCGGGCCATCAAGACGCTGTAAGTTACAGTTGATGATGAAGCACAGGTTGTCCAGTTTCTCACGGGTGGCGATGGTGATCGCACCTTTGGATTCTGGTTCGTCCATTTCACCGTCGCCCAGGAACGCGTAAACGCGCTGCGCGGAGGTGTCTTTCAGACCACGGTGTTCCAGATATTTCAGGAACTTAGCCTGATAGATAGCACCGATAGGGCCCAGACCCATAGAAACGGTTGGGAACTGCCAGAATTCAGGCATCAGTTTAGGGTGCGGATAAGAAGACAGACCTTTACCGTGAACTTCCTGACGGAAATTGTTCATCTGGTCTTCTGTCAGGCGGCCTTCAAGGAAAGCACGTGCGTAAACGCCCGGAGAGATGTGGCCCTGGAAGTACACCAGATCGCCGCCATCTTTTTCATTGCGTGCGCGGAAGAAGTGGTTGAAGCACACTTCGTACACGGTCGCAGAAGACTGGAAAGAAGCCATGTGGCCGCCGAGTTCCAGGTCTTTCTTGGACGCACGCAGAACGGTCATGATGGCGTTCCAGCGGATAGCGGTACGAATGTTACGTTCCAGCTCCAGGTTACCCGGGTACTCAGGTTCGTCTTCAACAGCGATGGTATTGACGTAGTTACGGCTGGCTGCACCAGCAGCGACGCTCACGCCGCCCTTACGCGCTTCACTCAGAACCTGATCGATCAGGAACTGTGCACGCTCAACACCTTCTTCACGGATGACCGATTCGATCGCTTGTAGCCAGTCGCGAGTTTCGATCGGATCCACGTCATTATTTACACGTTCTGACATGGTGCTTTTCCTTATCTGTATCTAATACGTTGGTTTATCTGGAGCCTGTCTTCCTGCGCTCTTTCTAAAACGGTCTTGGTGATGAGAAAGCACACGAAGACAGGCCCGTCATGTAGTTGCCGTGAGCCCTCAAATGAAGGCTCTAAAAATTAACCTCGTGGGTTAACTTTCATCTTTTCGTTGCTGGAGTCGTCGTAAAGACCGATCCCGCCGGGTGTGTTCCCTGCTGAGATCCAGCAAAACTTCTTCAATGAACGCCAGGTGACGGTGAGATGCGGCACGTGCTATTTCTGGTTCCCGTGCAACAATCGCCTCGAAAATACTGGCGCGGTGGTTGCTAACCGTCGCCAACATTTCGCGGCGTGAGTATAGCAATTCAAAGTTCTGTCGAACGTTCTTCTCGAGCATCGGTCCCATACAGCGAACCAGATGCAGCAGCACGACATTATGCGCTGCTTCTGTTACAGCAACCTGATACTGCATCACCGCGTCGGCTTCTGCGTCCAGGTCCCCGCTGTCTTGTGCAGTCTGAATGACCACATGACAATCGCGAATGCGCTGCAAATCTTCCTCTGTGCCACGAAGCGCCGCGTAATAGGCAGCGATCCCTTCAAGGGCATGGCGTGTTTCAAGGAGATCGAATTGTGATTCAGGATGGTCGGCCAGTAATTCGGCCAGCGGGTCACTCACGCTTTGCCAGAGATTACTTTGTACGAAAGTACCACCACCCTGACGGCGCAGGAGTAGCCCCTTCCCTTCCAGGCTTTGAATTGCCTCTCTCAGAGAAGGTCGCGATACATCAAACTGTTTGGCCAGTTCGCGCTCTGGCGGAAGCTTTTCCCCGGGTCTCAAGGTGCCTTCGAGGATCAGGAACTCAAGTTGCTGCTCGATCACATCGGATAACTTAGGCTGTCGGATTTTGCTGTAAGCCATATATGTGCTGTTCTCTGCGAGTAGCGACTCTGTAAGTTGCCGGAGTCAATTGGTAATACCAATTTAAAAAACGTGGCCGTAAAGTAACAAAGTATTCACCTTGTGTCCATATGGCTACCCAGTAAATGCGTCGACCCCGCACATTTTAACAAATTCTTATCATTTATCTTTTTTACCCAGCCTCAGATCACATTTTTTAGATCCTGAACAATTTTCCAGTCAATTTGGCTATTTGTTATGCAAATGATGCATAAACCCCGTGCAAACTTTTGCGCATACCACTATTCTTGGCCGAACGGTAGATGATGCTGCTTTTTAGGCACAATCCAGCCGTAAATAATTAAATACAAAAAGTGTAATTATCGCCTTACATTCTTTCTAACACGCAGAATGTTATGGGTTTTGCCCCAATGACAGAGGACAGGTAAATGGTTGATCAACAACAAGGCGATGAGCTGAAGCGCGGTCTGAAAAACCGTCATATTCAGCTGATTGCACTAGGCGGGGCCGTCGGTACAGGGCTGTTTCTGGGCAGCGCTTCCGTCATTCAGTCTGCGGGGCCGGGGATTATTCTGGGCTACGCAATTGCAGGTTTTATTGCCTTTTTAATCATGCGCCAGTTAGGTGAAATGGTAGTTGAGGAGCCGGTTGCCGGCTCGTTCAGCCACTTTGCTTATAAATACTGGGGCGGGTTCGCGGGTTTTGCTTCCGGCTGGAACTACTGGGTTCTGTACGTGCTGGTGGCGATGGCGGAGCTAACCGCCGTCGGTAAATATATTCAATTCTGGTGGCCGGAGATCCCGACCTGGGCCTCTGCGGCAGTGTTCTTTGTCCTGATCAACGCCATCAACCTCACTAACGTAAAAGTGTTCGGTGAGATGGAGTTCTGGTTTGCGATCATCAAAGTGGTTGCCGTGGTGGCGATGATTTTGTTTGGTGGCTGGTTACTGTTCAGCGATACCGCAGGCCCGCAGGCCACTGTTCGCAACCTGTGGGAGCATGGAGGATTCCTGCCGCATGGAATGACGGGACTGGTCATGATGATGGCTATCATTATGTTCTCGTTCGGTGGCCTTGAGCTGGTCGGCATTACCGCTGCTGAAGCGGATAACCCGGAAATCAGCATTCCTAAAGCGACCAATCAGGTTATCTACCGCATCCTGATTTTCTATGTGGGCTCACTGGCCGTGCTGCTTTCCCTGATGCCGTGGACCCGCGTCGGGCCGGACACCAGCCCGTTCGTCCTGATCTTCCATGAACTGGGTGATGCACTGGTGGCGAATGCCCTGAACGTGGTGATCCTGACTGCTGCCCTGTCGGTCTACAACAGCTGTGTTTACTGTAACAGCCGCATGTTGTTCGGTCTGGCTCAGCAAGGTAACGCACCGAAATCCCTGATGAAAGTCGACAAACGCGGCGTGCCGGTGGCTTCCATCCTCGTTTCTGCCACCACCACCGCACTGTGTGTTCTGATTAACTACCTGATGCCGGGAGAAGCGTTTGGTCTGCTGATGGCGCTGGTGGTTTCCGCACTGGTGATCAACTGGGCGATGATCAGCCTTGCGCACATGAAATTCCGTCAGGCGAAACGTCGTGAAGGCGTGGAACCTAAGTTCAAAGCGCTGCTGTATCCGCTGGGTAATTACATCTGTCTGCTGTTTATGGCGGCGATTCTGGTGATCATGGCTATCACTCCGGGCATGGCGATCTCCGTATGGCTGATCCCGGTCTGGCTGGTAGTTCTGGGCATCGGTTACTGGATCAAGAATCAGCAAAGCGGGAAATCCGTTAACGCTTAAGCAATAGTGATTGTTTAAAATCCTCAGACGCCCCGGCTAAGTCACTTACCGGGGCGTCTTGTTATGTAGGTCACACTTTTTTTGAGATGACCAAATTGTCCATCTTCACGACTCTTACCTCCTGACTCATATTCCCTTCCTGAGCCAATACTCTGGGCTATCAAACAGTTTTTTAACAACTGTCCTTTTGACATCTATCCGGAGAGAACATCCATGAAGGAAGGCGGGCTGTCGTTCAAAGAGAAAGTAGCGTACGGCATGGGGGATGCGGGCTGTAATATGATTGGCGGCGCCATCATGCTGTTTCTTAATTATTTTTACACTGACGTTTTCGGTTTAGCGCCAGCGCTGGTCGGCGTATTACTGCTTTCAGTACGCGTCATCGACGCCGTCACCGACCCGATTATGGGTGCAATTGCTGACCGCACGACCACCCGCTGGGGACGGTTCCGCCCGTATTTGTTATGGGTTTCGGTGCCGTATGTTCTGTTCAGCGTACTGATGTTCACCACGCCGGAATGGACCTACAACAGCAAGGTTATCTATGCTTTTGTCACCTACTTCCTGATGTCCCTGACTTACACAGCCATTAACATTCCTTACTGTTCACTGGGCGGCGTGATTACTGCCGATCCGCATGAACGTGTGGCCTGTCAGTCTTACCGCTTCTTTATGGTCGGAATTGCGACACTGATCCTGTCATCGACTCTTCTGCCAATGGCGGACTTTTTCGGCGGCGCGGACAAAGCTAAGGGCTATCAGATGTCGATGGGCGTGATGGCAATCATCGCGCTGTTTATGTTCCTGTTCTGTTTCAGCTCGGTGAAAGAACGTATCCAGCCTGCGGTACCTTCTAAACACGCCCTGAAATCTGATCTGAAAGATGTATGGAAAAATGACCAGTGGGTGCGCATCCTGTTGCTGACATTCTGCAACGTCTGTCCGGGCTTCATCCGTATGGCAGCCACCATGTATTACGTCACCTGGGTGATGGAAAAATCCACGTCGTTCGCCAGTATGTTTATCAGCCTGGGCGTAGTGGGCATGATGATCGGCAGCGCGCTGGCAAAACCGCTGACCGATAAATACTGCAAACTGAAAGTGTTCTTCTGGGCCAACATTATCCTGACTATTTTCTCCTGCGGCTTCTATTTCCTTGATCCGCACGCCACAACGCTGATCCTGGTAGCGTATTTCATCCTGAACATCATGCACCAGCTCCCTTCCCCGCTGCACTGGTCGCTGATGGCCGATGTCGATGATTACGGCGAATGGAAAACCGGTAAACGCGTCACCGGTATCAGCTTCTCCGGCAACCTGTTCTTCCTTAAATGCGGACTGGCAGTCGCCGGCGCGATGGTCGGCTTCCTGCTCTCCTCTTATGGCTATAACGCCGGAGCAGCGCAGCAAAGTGACCACGCAATCAACGGCATTGTGCTGTTGTTCACCATCATCCCTGGCGTGGGATATCTGATTACTGCCGGTGTTGTACGATTACTGAAAGTGGATCGCGAAACCATGCGCACCATTCAGGCTGATCTGGAAATTCGTCGCCGTAATTACCGCGAGCTGAATGAATATCACGACGCAAAAAATGCACAAGATGCGGATATCGCCAGCGTCTCACTGAACAGCAAGGAGCTGAAACATGAGTAATTACCCTAACCCGCTGATTGAGCAACGCGCAGACCCGCATATCTGGCTGCACAGCGACGCAAACTATTACTTTATCGCATCGGTTCCTGAATATGACCGGCTGGAGATCCGCCGCTCGCCAACGCTGACCGGCCTTGCCAGCGCGCCAGCGACCGTCGTCTGGCATAAACCTGAAACCGGCCCGATGAGCGCGCTTATCTGGGCGCCGGAACTGCATTTTATCGACGGGAAATGGGTTATCTATTACGCCGCTGCGCCATCGCAGGAGATTGTGGACGGATTATTCCAGCACCGGATGTATGCACTGGTGTGCGAAGAAGCCGATCCGCTTACGGGAAAATGGCAGGAGAAGGGCCGCATCCAGACGCCAATCGACAGCTTCTCGCTGGATGCCACGCACTTTGAGCATCAGGGCAAAAGCTATTATCTGTGGGCCCAGAAAGACCCGGCAATTCGCGGAAACTCCAATCTGTATCTGGCTGAAATGGAAAACCCGTGGACGCTGAAATCACCGCCCGTGATGCTTACCAAACCTGAACTGGACTGGGAAATCATCGGTTTTTGGGTCAACGAAGGCCCGGCGGTGATTACGCATGGCGATAAAATTTTCATCACTTATTCCGCCAGCGCCACCGACGAAAATTACTGTATCGGTTTGCTTTGGGCAGATCTCAGCAGCAATCTGATGGATCCTGAAAGCTGGCATAAATCTCAGCATCCGGTGTTCACCACTCAGGCGCAGAACAAACAGTTTGGTCCTGGCCACAACAGCTTTACCCGCAACGAACAGGGCGAAGATGTGCTGGTCTATCACGCCAGAAATTACACGGAAATTGAAGGGGATCCGTTGTATGACCCGAACCGGCATACGCGCATCAAAGCCTTCCGCTGGGATGATAACGGGATGCCAGATTTCGGTGAACCCGTCGCCGATAACCGGCCGCTGACCTTACAAAAGCAGCGCGGATAAAAGCAAAAAAGCCCGGACACGAAAATGTACCGGGCTTTTTACTGATGCTTTGCATTGAAAAGAGGTGCAGCAAAATCTCGTTAAATCAGCGTGCCGTAAATCGTCAGAAGCGCAACAACGACCAGAATAATCATCGTCACTTTGCGTGCCAGACTCACCGCAGCGCGTGGCGTTTGTACCGGATCGGTATGCGGATCACGTGCCAGCGAGAACTGCGCCAGACGGGTTAACACCTGATACTGCGACGAGTGAATATCGCCAAGCGAAGCGAACCAGGCCGGCAGAGCTTTCTCACCGTGGCCCAGCAGTGCATAAGCCACACCCGCCAGACGAACCGGGATCCAGTCCAGAATATGCAGCAGAGCATCAACGCCGGATTGCGCACGTTTTAAAGGCGGCATATGGCGCGCCAGCCAGGTCTGATAACCACGCAAAGCCGCATATCCGCCTAATGCCACCGGCCCGAAAGGACCGCACACCACAAACCAGAATAACGGGCCGAGATAATAGCGGTAGTTTATCCATAACAGCGCATTTTGCAGTTCCCGCAGGCGGGCTTCTTCCGTGCAATCTGTCGGCAGGCCATGGATTAGCGCCAGTTCCTCAGCCATTTCGTTACAGGCGTCGGCATCGCCCTGACGGGCTGATTTAAGATAAGCGCGATAATGCTTACGTTTAATCCCTGCGCCAATGCACAACAGGCACAAAATCACCCACAAAATCAGCGTCGGTACACCAAAGAAGATCCCCTGTAGGGCACGCAGAACGCCCCAGATCACCGCCATCCAGATGACCATGATAGCCAGCGTTTTCACTAACGAAGTCTGCCGCCCGCGGCGAAATATCACCTCGAACCGGTGGTCCAGCTGCCAGTGTTCACCCAGTTTGAACAGCCGCTCCCAAGCCAGCACCAGCAGCAAAGTAAATAACGTCATCGATTGTCACTCTCTCTCAACACATCACAGGCTTAAAACACACACCAGAGGCCGCGTTAACTCACTGGTCAGAAGAACTATTCTGCCCTACCGGCAGCGCTATCAGCTTGCGATAAAATGCCCAGTCAAATTCAGGGCCGGGATCGGTCTTACGCCCCGGAGCAATATCACTGTGTCCGGTAATGGCATCAAGATTAATGGGATAGTGCTTAACTAACAACTCAGTAACAGCGGCCAGACTGCGATATTGCGCGTCAGTAAAAGGCTCAAAATCCGTGCCTTCCAGCTCAATGCCGATGGAGAAATCATTGCAACGTTCACGCCCCTGCCAGCTGGAAACCCCAGCATGCCAGGCACGTTTATCAAAAGGGACGTACTGGACAATTTCGCCGTCGCGACGGATCAGGCAATGCGCCGCAACACGCAACTGGTGGATCCCCTCAAAGTAAGGATCGTCCTGCGGATTCAGGGTACCGGTAAAAAGTTGATCAATATAAGGACCGCCGAATTTTCCGGGCGGCAAACTGATGTTGTGGACAACCAGCAATGAGGGGATTTCATCGTCAGGGCGGAGATCAAAATGGGGAGAAACGACCCGCCGGGCTTCGGCTATCCAGCCTTGTTCTAAGTGCATCAAAGACCTCAATGATGTGCTTGTGTGGTACTTATCACAGCAACAGGGTAGCATGTTTTTTTGTCCTTCTTATCCGCCATTTCGGAGTATTTGTATGTCTACCCGCAGCTACAGCCCTGAAAGTCGCCGCGCACAGTTACTCGAACGTATCCAGAATGATATTCCTTCTCTTGTGACTCAAGCCCTGGGCGAAGACCTCGGCGGCGAAGCTAATGCTAACAATGATTTAACGGCGCAATTGTTGCCGCAGGATAAAAACGCGACCGCCACAATCATCACCCGTGAACCCGGTATTTTTTGCGGGCAACGCTGGCTGGATGAAGTCTTTAAGCAACTGGCCGGGGATAAAATCACCGTCAGATGGCATGTTAAAGACGGCGACGCCGTTTCTGAAAACCAGACATTATGCGAACTTTCCGGCTCCGCACGTATGTTGCTGACCGGCGAACGTACCGCGCTGAATTTTGTGCAAACTCTCTCCGGCGTGGCAACCGAAGTGAATCACTATGTGAAGATTCTGCAAGGCACAAAAACCAAGCTGCTGGACACCCGCAAAACGTTGCCGGGTCTGCGTACTGCACTGAAATATGCCGTGCTTTGCGGTGGCGGAAGCAATCACCGTCTGGGTCTGGCCGATGCGTTTCTTATCAAAGAAAACCACATCATTGCCTGTGGCTCAATTAAAGCGGCAGTCGAGCGCGCATTGTGGATCCATGCCGACGTTCCTGTGGAAGTCGAAGTCGAATCCCTCGATGAACTTCAGCAGGCGCTGGATGCTAAAGCGGACATCATCATGCTCGATAACTTTACCGTACCAATGATGCGCGAAGGGGTGGCACTGACCGCCGGTCGCGCGCTGCTGGAAGTTTCCGGTAATGTTACGGAAGCAACGCTGCGTGAGTTCGCAGAAACCGGCGTGGATTACATTTCCGTCGGTGCGCTGACCAAACATGTCAGAGCGATGGATCTCTCCATGCGCTTTAGCTGATCGCAACGCTGTTGCCCCTGGCATCCTTTTCAGGGGCAACTCGACTTCTTCCGGTCTATTTCATCTTGCCGCACTACCCTCGCATTCTCACGGTCTGACTGCTATCCCCTTTTTCATTTCATCTTCATTGTTGCGGGACATCGCGCAAAAATTTTGCCGTCCGTAATGACATACATATTTATCCTGGAAGACATCGCGGAGAAGCCAACAACGGGGCTGGAGTCCGGTGATATCTGCGTTTAGTTTGCTGCCACAGCTTTACCCACGCAGTTTTACTCAACGGAGAACGCCATGCACCGGCAACAAGGATTTACCCTTATTGAACTGATGGTAGTGATCGCGATTATTGCGATTCTCAGCGCCATCGGCATACCCGCTTACCAGAGCTATATCCAGAAAGCCGCCATGACCGACATGCTGCAAACGATGGTGCCGTATAAAACCGGTGTCGAATTGTGTGTGATTGATGCCGGAACCCTGACGGGCTGCAACGCAGGGACTCAGGGGATCCCCGCCGCAACCAGCAGCCGTTACGTCAGCCAGGTACGCGTCAGCGCAGGGGTCATCTCGCTCACCGGGCAACAGGCGCTGGAAGGGCTCAGCGTCGTCATGACGCCGGTGGTCGATAATCTGGCAGGAGGGATCGTCTGGAATCGTAGTTGCACGAACGCCACCAATACTTCGATGGTTGATGCCTGCGAAAGCGTGTTCCGTTTTGACAGTCAGGGAGCCACTCAATGACCGATACCCCCCTGGATCCTGTGTCGCCGGTACGCAGCGAAAGGCAGCAAAGTGAAGCTTCGCTTGAAGCCCTGTGCCAGCGATATAAAGCCGTCATTTTACATCGAGACCCGCAGACCCTTCGCGTTGCCTGTCATGAAAGCGAGGCGGATACGGAATCACTGGGCAACGTGCTGCGTTTCGCCACCGGCTTGAAAGTGCAGCTTGAACGCTGGCCACAGGCGCGGCTGGAACAGGTAATGGAAAAAGGCCATTCCGGCTCGCAGCAAAATGCCGCCCGAGAGGAGTCAACCCCACCTGCTCCCCGTGATGAGAATGAACTAAACGCTCAAAGCGATGCACCGGTCATCAATGTGCTTAACCAGATCCTCAGGCACGCCATTACCCGTCGCGCCTCGGATATTCACTTTGAACCTTTTGAGCACAGCTTCCGGGTTCGCGTGCGGATTGATGGTGTATTACAGGAAATCCCCGGCCCTGAGTTTTCGATGGCCGCCAGCGTATGCGCACGCCTGAAAATTATGGGGCAGCTCAACGTGGCAGAACGTAGATTGCCGCAGGACGGACAGCTTTCAGTGATGCTGCAAAATCAGCGCTATTCGATGCGTGTCTCGTCCCTGCCGACGCTGCACGGTGAAAAGATTGTGCTGCGGATACTCCATATGACGCAGCAGGATCTGTCGATGTCACAGCTGGGATTCACGCCGCGCGATCTCGATTATTTCAAAGCAGCACTGAAACATCCGCAGGGATTGATTCTGGTCACCGGTCCGACAGGCAGCGGAAAAACGGTGACGCTCTACAGCGGCCTGCGCCATCTGAATGCCATTACCCGAAATATCTGCAGCGTTGAGGATCCGATCGAAATCCCGGTCAGCGGCATTAATCAGACGCAGATCAACAGCAAAACGGATCTGAGTTTTGCCGGTGTCCTGCGGGCATTATTACGTCAGGATCCTGATGTGATTATGGTCGGTGAAATCCGGGATAAAGAAACCGCCGAGATTGCTGTAAAAGCGGCGCAGACCGGCCATATGGTGCTTTCTACCCTCCATACCAATTCCACCTGCGAGACGCTGACCCGTCTTCGCCAAATGGGGATCGAGGGCTTTCATATAGCAGCCAGTTTGCGTCTGGTCATCGCTCAGCGACTGGTTCGAAAACTTTGCCCGCATTGTCGCAAAGCACATATGTCACTGGTCGAAAAAGGCCCTGATGGCCGCAGCAGCACAATGCCACTTTGGTTAGCCGCAGGTTGCCATCAGTGTTTTTCCGGCTACTACGGACGAACGGGGATTTACGAGACGCTCAATATTACCCCCCGGTTGCAGCAGGCTCTGGTCGCGGGGGCAGGCGTCACTGAACTGAGTAAAATCGCCCGCGAGCAGGGACAGAAAACCTTGCAGGAAGCGGGAATGTTGCTGGTTGAACAAGGTATTACCTCGCTTGAAGAACTCTACAGAGTCACCGGCGAAGACACCGGCTTATGAGCGAAACCGGGGCTGTTTCTAAAAAGTGGCGGCTTTATCAATGGCAGGCCGTCGATACGCTGGGCAGTATTCAGCAAGGCAACAGCATTGAAATAAATAAAGACGGCATTTACCGGCAGCTTTTTGCCGCAGGTTTACAGCCGGTAAATATCAAAATGAAGCAACGCCTGAGAAGGCAATTTTGGAAGAATCAGGAGCGCGTCGCCTTTGTCAGACAACTGGCGACGCTTCTCCAGGCCGGATTACCCCTGATGAATAGCCTGACGCTGCTGGGCAACGAACATACGAAACCGGCATGGAACTGCGTGCTGTTGAATATCGCCAGAGGAGTCCGCGAGGGAAAACCGCTTTCAGAAATGCTGGGACAGTATCCCGATACCTTCCCTGATATTTACCGGCAAATTATTTCAATAGGCGAACTGACGGGTCAGCTGGACAGATGCTGTCTGCAACTGGCAACTCAGCAGGAACAACAAGCTGAATTGAGAAGCAAAGTGAAAAAGGCTCTGCGTTATCCGCTTATCGTCAGCGCGATTGCCACTGTGGTTACCCTGCTGATGCTGACGCTGGTTCTGCCGGAGTTTGCGAAGATTTATGCATCCTTTGACGCTAAGTTGCCGTGGTTTACTCAGATGCTGATCAACACCTCGGAAGCGTTGGTCACAACAGGCCCGTGGGTAGCAGGAGCGCTTTTGCTAAGTTGTTTTGGATATCTGCAAAAAATGCATCCGCACACGCGCTGGAAACTACGTGAGCAAAAGCTTCTGCTACGGTTGCCCCTGACTTCGCGGCTGGTAACAGACAGCTGCCTCGGCCAGATTTTTCAAACACTGGCCATGACACAACAGGCGGGAATGACGTTAATTGCCGGGCTGGCGGCGGCCTCTGCTTCTGTATCTAATTTGCATTTTCAGGCGGCACTGAGCCAGATACGTGAGCAGATCATGCAAGGGATCCCCTTACACAAAGCGTTTGTTCAGTCACCGCTGTTTCCGACCTTATGCCATCAGCTGATTAAAATCGGCGAAGAGTCAGGTTCTCTCGATGAATTACTGCAAAAACTTGCGCAGCTGCATAACCATAAAGCGAATTCACTGGCGGATACGTTGTCGCAAACCATTGAGCCGGTGCTGATGGCAGTAATGGGGATCATTGTGGGCGGGCTGGTGATTGCGATGTATCTGCCGATATTCCAGCTGGGGTCGGTGATGGGATAGGAGAAAGGGTAAAGCAGAAGGTTGAGGAGCAGAAAGCGGCGAAAACGAGTCTCGCCGCATCAGACATAACTGACTTATTTGCTGCCGAACAGGCGGTTTTCCTGCTCCGCTACACGGATAAAGGTCGTACGTTTGGTCAGTTCTTTTAGACGCTCAGCACCGACATAAGTACAGGCAGAACGCAGGCCACCGAGGACATCACGTACGGTGTTTTCAACCGGACCACGCAGAGGTAATTTTACCGTTTTACCTTCTGCCGCACGGTATTGTGCAACACCACCGACGTGGCGTTTCATGGCAGATTCTGAGCTCATGCCATAGAAAAGCATGAACTTCTCACCATTTTCTTCAACGACCGTGCCTTCACACTCTTCATGCGCAGCCAGCATACCGCCGAGCATGACGAAATCAGCACCGCCGCCGAAGGCTTTCGCCACATCGCCGGGAACCGCGCAACCGCCGTCACTGACAATCTGACCGCCAAGACCGTGAGCGGCATCGGCACATTCAATCACGGCGGAAAGCTGCGGATAACCCACACCGGTTTTCACACGGGTGGTACATACCGACCCCGGCCCGATACCCACTTTAACGATATCTGCACCGGAAAGGATCAGTTCTTCAACCATTTCACCGGTGACCACGTTACCGGCACAGATCACTTTATCCGGGCAGGCTTCACGTACGCGTTGCAGGAAACCGACAAAATGTTCGGAGTACCCGTTCGCGACATCCAGACAAACAAATTTGAGCAGCGGCGAAAGAGCAAGGATTTGCAGAGTTTTAACGAAATCCGCTTCTGACGTTCCGGTCGATACCATCACATTGCGCAGAACGGATTCATCGGCTGAAGTGATGAATGCCTGCCACTGTTCTACGGTGTAATGCTTATGTACAGCGGTCAGAAGGCCGAAAGAAGCCAGAACGGTCGCCATACGGAATGTTCCGACGGTGTCCATGTTCGCGGCAATAATCGGGGTGCCAGACCAGCTGATACCAGAGTGTTTAAATGTGAATGTGCGTTCCAGTTCAACTTCGGAACGGCTTTTGAGAGTAGAACGTTTAGGGCGGATGAGTACGTCTTTAAAACCTAACTTCAAATCTTCTTCAATGCGCATGACGGGTTTGTCCTGGTTTGGCGACGGGTCGCTAGGGTGTACAGCAAATTTTTAGACACCCTTTCCAGTGACTTTATCATACACAGGAAAATGACAACGGCAAGATGGCTTTTGCAATTCACATCACAGACTTTTGATTGTGCTGCTGAATAATTTTCGCATGAAAAGCGGGACGACGACGGCTTGCACTTAATCACAATCTCTTTATCATTTACCTAACTAATTTTATCAGAGCATCAGCATGAGCTATATCGTTGCATTGACCGGAGGTATCGGGAGTGGAAAAAGTACCGTTGCCGAAAGTTTTGCCCGCCACGGTGTGAGCATTGTCGATGCTGATATTATTGCCCGTCAGGTGGTTGCGCCGGGGGAACCTGCGCTAAAACAGCTCCATCAGCGATTTGGTCACGAAATTATTCTTGCGGATGGCTCACTGAACCGCCCGGCTCTGCGGGAGCGCATTTTCAGTTATCCGCCTGATAAAGAATGGGTTAACCACTTACTGCATCCGATTATTCATGCCAGAACACAGCAGCTTTTTGCACAGGCTGATACGCCCTATGTGCTCTGGGTGGTGCCATTGCTTATCGAAAATGGATTACAGACGCGGGTAAATCGCGTACTGGTAGTAGATATTGAGCCTCAGATTCAGCTTTCACGCACCATGCTTCGTGACGGAATTAGTCGGCAGCAGGCTGAAAATATTATTGCTGCGCAGGTCACTCGTGAAAAACGGCTGGCCTGTGCGGATGACATCATTGATAACAGCGGTGACCCGAAATCTATCGAACCGCGTGTTGCCTTATTACATCGCCGCTATCTGGAATTTGCGGCATCAGTAAACAGACAGGATATTGCCAAGCATGACTGATGTAGCTGCAACCGTTCTTTTTGAACATCCATTGAATGAGAAGATGCGCACCTGGCTGCGTATCGAGTTTTTGTTGCAACAGATGCACTCTAATTCGCAAATCACTTCGATTGCTTCTGCCCTGTTATTTTTCCGAACCGCATCCGATTTGCTCGACGTTCTGGAGCGCGGAGAAGTCCGTACTGATCTACTGAAAGAGCTGGAACGCCAGCAACAAAAATTATCTCAGTGGAAAGACGTTCCGGGCGTGGACCTGTCAAGAATTGACGGACTGCGTGCCGACCTCAAACAGTGTGCGACCGTGCTGATGAAAGCCCCGCGTATCGGACAGGCGCTGAAGGAAGATCGCCTGATTGCCCTGGTCCGCCAGCGTCTGAGCATTCCGGGTGGCTGCTGTAGTTTTGATCTTCCGACGCTGCATATCTGGCTGCATCTGGCTCAGTCCCTGCGTGACAGTGAAGTACAAAACTGGCTCGAAACGCTGGCCCCGCTGAATAACTCGCTCACAATGGTTCTCGATCTGATCCGCCAGTCCGGCGTGTTTCGTAATCAGATCAGCCTGAATGGATTTTTCCAGGACAACGCCGAAGGCGCAGATCTGTTACGATTGCGCCTCTCGATGGAAAACCAACTTTATCCGCAAGTATCCGGGCATAAAACCCGTTATGCCATTCGCTTTTTACCCCTGGACAGCGAACATGGCGTGGTTCCCGCGCGACTGAATTTCGAACTTGCCTGCTGCTAGGAGTTGCAAATGAATCCTGAAATTATTGAAGTAAATTGCCCGACGTGTGGCAAAACGGTGGTGTGGGGCGAGCAAAGCCCTTTCCGCCCTTTTTGTTGCAAGCGCTGCCAGTTGATTGATCTCGGTGAATGGGCCGATGAAGAGAAACGCATCCCGAGCAAAGGCGATGTGAATGATCTGGATGACTGGAGCGAAGAAGAGATTTAAGTCAGAAACGGGCATGGAAAAAGGGGCTTTGCCCCCTTTTTTGTGTCTTTAAATTCAACATGTTATCAGTACTGATTGTTTTTTAGGGCAGTAACGATGACTTCGTTAGCCACAGGAAACTCTTCCTCTTTCAAATCAGACTGCGCAACCCAGCGCTTGGGCTGTCCTTCTTTGCCATAAGGTTCACCCTGCCACTCTTCTACCATGAAGAAATACAAAGTGATGATACGGTCAGGGAAACGATGCTCCAGCGTTTTCAACAGCACCGGGGACTTTGCATCTATGCCAACTTCTTCCTGCAACTCGCGGATCACCGCTTGTTCTGGCGTTTCACCTGCTTCGATTTTTCCGCCGGGAAACTCCCAAAAACCTGCCATGTGCGATGACGCATCGCGCTGAGTAATAAAGATTTCTTTCCGAGCATTACGAATAATGCCGACTGAGATATTCAGTTGATTGAGCATCACAATATCCACCTATCCGCTGACTGCAAAGACTGTCCTGTACGAACTTTTAGACAAAATTAAAGGCGGTGATTAGCCGCCTTTAAGATTAACACGATGACTTAGCCTGAGATCTTACTTTTGCAGGCGGCCATGGCATTGTTTGTATTTCTTACCGGAACCGCACGGACAGAGATCGTTACGTCCCACTTTGCGTTCACCAGATGCTGCCAGACGCGCCGCTTCGGCCACTTCGATTTCCTGCTGATCCTGATGGCTCAGGTGCTGCTGACGCGCCAGACGCTCAGCTTCTTCACGACGCTGAAGCTCCATCGCTTCAACTTCTTCAGGCATACGCACCTGAACTTTGCTCAGCACGCTGACCACTTCATATTTCAGGGATTCCAGCATCGCAGCAAACATCGCGAAGGATTCACGTTTGTATTCCTGCTTAGGATCCTTTTGCGCGTAGCCGCGTAAGTGGATGCCCTGGCGCAGGTAATCCATCGCTGCCAGATGCTCTTTCCACAGGGAATCGAGGGTCTGCAACATCACGCCTTTCTCGAAGTTACGCATCATTTCAGCGCCAACGACTTCTTCTTTACGGGCGTAAGATTCTTTCGCGAGCTCCATGATACGTTCGCGCAGGGTTTCTTCATGCAGTTCTGGCTCTTTATCCAGCCACTCTGAAATCGGCATTTCCAGCTCGAAATCGTTCTTCAGGCGCTCTTCCAGACCTTTCACGTCCCACATTTCTTCCAGAGACTGTGGCGGAATGTAGCTGTCGATAGTCACTTTGAACACATCTTCGCGGATGCTGGTGATGGTTTCGCTCACATCAGACACGTCCAGCAGTTCGTTACGCTGACTATAGATCGCACGACGCTGATCGCTCGCCACATCATCATATTCCAGCAATTGCTTACGAATATCGAAGTTACGGCTTTCAACTTTACGCTGAGCGTTGGCAATCGCTTTGGTCACCCAAGGATGCTCAATCGCTTCGCCTGGTTTCATACCCAGTTTGCGCATCATGCTTGATACACGGTCAGAGGCGAAGATACGCATCAGGGCATCTTCCATTGACAGGTAGAAGCGAGATGAACCGGCATCACCCTGACGACCCGCACGGCCGCGCAGCTGGTTATCGATACGGCGTGATTCGTGACGCTCAGTACCAATGATGTGCAAACCACCTGAAGCCAGAACCGCGTCGTGGCGGATCTGCCATGCGGCTTTAATTTCAGCGATTTTCTCGTCGGTGACTTCTTCGCCCAGGTTTTCAACTTCAACCTGCCAGCTGCCACCCAGTACGATATCGGTACCACGACCCGCCATGTTGGTGGCGATGGTGACCGCGCTTGGCTGACCCGCCTGAGCAACAATGTCTGCTTCTTTGGCGTGGAACTTGGCGTTCAGAACGCTATGCGCGATGCCCGCTTTCGTCAGTTCGTTAGAAACCACTTCTGATTTTTCAATCGAGATGGTACCGACCAGAACCGGCTGACCGTTCGCGGTACACTGACGGATATCTTCGATAATCGCGCCAATTTTTTCCATCTCAGTCATGTACACCAGGTCGGCCATATCTTTACGCACCATAGGGCGGTTAGTTGGCACAACAATGGTATCCAGTTTGTAGATAGAGCTGAATTCGAACGCTTCGGTGTCCGCAGTACCGGTCATACCGGCCAGTTTTTCATACAGACGGAAGTAGTTCTGGAAGGTGATCGAAGCCAGCGTCTGGTTTTCGTTCTGAATTTCAACGCCTTCTTTGGCTTCCACAGCCTGATGCAGACCGTCAGACCAGCGACGACCTTGCATGGTACGGCCGGTGTGTTCATCGACGATGATAACTTCACCGTCTTTCACGATGTAATCGACATCGCGGGTGAACAGTACGTGCGCGCGCAGTGCCGCAGTCACGTGGTGCATCAGCATGATGTTGGTCGGGGAATACAAAGATTCGCCTTCTTCCATAATGCCTGCTTCAACCAGCATTTCTTCGATAAGTACCAGACCACGTTCGGTCAGGTGAACCTGACGCGCTTTCTCATCCACAGAGAAGTGGCCTTCACCCTGGAAGGTGTCGGAATCTTCTTTTTCCTGACGGATCAGTTTAGGGATCAGTTTGTCCACGCGGGTGTACATTTCTGAGCTGTCTTCAGCCGGGCCGGAGATGATCAGCGGAGTACGTGCTTCATCGATCAGGATGGAGTCAACCTCATCCACCAGCGCGTAGTGCAGTTTGCGCTGAACACGTTCTTCAGGGCTAAACGCCATGTTGTCGCGCAGGTAGTCAAAGCCGTATTCGTTGTTTGTACCGTAGGTGATGTCAGCAGCGTAAGCCGCGCGCTTAGCCGGTGAAGGCATACCAGGCAAGTTGATGCCGATGCTCAGGCCAAGGAATTCAAACAACGGACGGTTATTTTCGGCGTCACGCTGGGCTAAGTAGTCGTTGACGGTAACGACGTGAACGCCCTTACCGCTCAGTGCGTTCAGGTAGGCTGGCAGCGTTGCGGTCAGCGTTTTACCTTCACCAGTACGCATTTCCGCGATGCAACGTTCGTTCAGTACCATACCGCCGAGTAACTGCACGTCAAAGTGGCGCATACCGAATACACGTTTGCTGGATTCACGAACCACGGCAAAAGCTTCCGGGATCAGGGTTTCCAGTACTTCACCTTTAGCCAGACGCTCACGGAATTCGTTGGTTTTCGCTTGCAGTTGCTCATCCGTCAACTTTTGAACTTCAGGTTCCATGCGGTTGATCAGGTCAACAACTTTACGCATGCGACGCAGTGTACGATCGTTACGGCTACCAAAAACTTTGGTCAATAATTTGATTAACATTATGCTTAATATCTCTTGGAGACCACGTAAAATGGCCACTAATTTATTGATTTATAGATAGAGTTTAAAATTACAGTCTGTTAAATCAGGGAGGTTGGGCCCGCACGGATGCCTTGCACCTGTGCTAACCACAGGCCAGTCTGGTGCGGTAAGTAGAAGGTTAGAAAAGGTTGTTGCGTCTGACGGATGATAACCGGTGGTTTGGATTCATGGGTCAGTAAAGCATTCAGAGTAACCAGCAGAGCCAGTTGCTGAACGTGTAATGGTCCGGCTTCTTCAGCCACCACTTCCGGCGCGGCAACGGTGTAAACTACCTGCGGAGCCAGAGCAAAAGAGAGATGACGGATGACTGTGCGCAACGCATGTTGCTGCCAGTAATCCACACCGAAAGACGGGCGGCGATTCGCCTGGAGCAATGCAAGATTACTCAGCCCTGTACTACCGATGTTAAGACGGTTTAGACTTGAGGACGTATTGGGAACCGCAGGCAGTTCCGTTTGCGACAGGTTCGTTGACACGCCAAGGCTCGCCGCGACCATCCCCAAAAGGAGATGCGGCCAAAAATACCTTCTGCCAAATTGTCGCCAACGATTTAGAATACCAATCACAAGTTTACAATCCGCCGGAGCCCGTCATGCGCGATAGTCGCCCACAATTATTAGATATCCTGTTCGATGACGCCTCTTCCACTGAGCAAAGCCCGCTGCGTATTGTTCAACAGCGTGCGGCGGCGTTATTAAAACTCAACCGCGCAGTGAAAGGTCTGTTACCAACGCCCATGCAACCATGGTGTCGTGTCGGTAATTATCGACAGGGTGTTTTAGTGCTCGAGATTGCTAATGCCAGCTGGATGATGCGATTACGCTATGAACAGCCTGCATTACTCTCTGCACTTCGAGCGCAAATTCTACCATCATTGTCATCAATCGACATCAGGATTAATCCTTCGCTCATGGCGAAAATGGAAAATGCTTCGCAGATTGCGATTAAAAATCAAGCGATCGCTTCACAATCCATGCCGGTCAGACATTTGAGTGCGCAAAGTGCTGAGGAATTAAGAGGACTGGCGAGCCGTAGCCCGGAAAAACTGAGGAAGGCATTAGAACGACTGGCTGGGTTAGCCGGAGAGGGTGCCAAAACAACCAGTCGTAATAAGTAATACGAGTATCGATTACGCCAATACTGTGGAAGGCGCTTTAAAAGCCAGTGGCAATTCAGCTTCATCCTGGAACGTCACTAATTCCCAGGCTTCCTGCTTAGCCAGTACCGCTTGCAATAACTTGTTGTTCAATGCGTGGCCAGACTTGAATGCGGTAAACGCACCAATGATGTTATGTCCACACATGAACAGGTCACCGATAGCATCCAGCATTTTGTGACGAACGAACTCGTCTTCAAAACGCAGGCCATCTTCGTTAAGCACACGGTAATCATCCACAACGATTGCGCAATCAAAGCTGCCACCCAGGCACAAACCACGTGACTGCAGGTACTCGATATCACGCATGAAACCAAAAGTACGTGCGCGGCTAATTTGGCGAACAAATGCTTCTGCGGAGAAGTTCATTTTGTAGCGCTGTGAGCTGGAATCAATCGCCGGGTGATTGAAGTCGATAGTGAAGTCCAGAGAGAAACCATTGAATGGTTTGAACTCAGCCCACTTATCACCGTCTTCAACACGCACGGTTTCTTTGATGCGCAAGAATTTCTTGGCGCTGTTCAGCTCTTCAATCCCTGCGTCCATCAGCAGATAGACGAAAGGTGCAGCACTACCGTCCATAATCGGCACTTCAGGCGCATCGACATCGATAACAATATTATCAATGCCCAGGCCAGCTAATGCCGCATTAAGGTGTTCTACCGTAGAAATACGCACGTCATGCTCATTAACCAGGCAAGTACAGAGCATGGTATCACGCACGGATTTTGCATCTGCCGGGAAATCAACCGGTGGATTCAAGTCAGTGCGACGATAGATGACCCCGGTATTTGCCGGTGCAGGACGCAGAGTCAGGGTGACTTTCTTGCCGGTATGTAAACCGACGCCCGTCGCCTGAACGATACGTTTTAATGTACGTTGTTTGATCATCGTTTTTATCTCGCAATGTTTATCCATCCAACCGACCTAAGCATACCTTAAGGTCGGCGGGACAGTTTAGCACAAAGAGCGGAGATCCTACAATTCGGACTAGTCTGCCTGCTTACGCAGGAAGGCCGGGATGTCCAGATAGTCGGGCTCTTTATTAGATTGCGCGCTTTGATCATTGACCACTTTAGCAGCGGGTTTCGTTTCCTGCGGCAGCGGAGACATCCCGTGCTGCTGGTAACGATGATCCATCACTGGCTGGGCGGCTGGCTTATTGGTCACCAAAGTGATCTCAGGACGTTTATCCATGCCGATACCGGTCGCTACCACGGTGACGCGCAATTCGTCATTCATTTCCGGGTCAAGGGAAGTACCGATAACCACGGTCGCGTTGTCAGAGGCGAAAGCACGGATAGTGTTACCCACAGTTTCGAACTCATCCAGACGCAGGTCGAAGCCAGCGGTGATGTTGACCAGAACGCCGCGAGCGCCTGACAGGTCGATATCTTCCAGCAACGGGCTGGAGATCGCCATTTCAGCCGCTTCTTCAGCACGGTCTTCACCACATGCCACGCCGGAACCCATCATGGCATAACCCATTTCGGACATTACGGTGCGCACGTCAGCGAAGTCGACGTTCATCAGACCCGGACGGGTGATCAGCTCTGCAATACCCTGCACGGCGCCTTTGAGGACGTCGTTGGCCGCACCGAAAGCGTCCAGCAGAGAGATACCGCGACCCAGAACTTTTAACAGCTTGTCGTTCGGGATAGTGATCAGGGAGTCCACATGTTTGGACAGTTCAGCGATACCCTGCTCCGCGAATGCCATGCGTTTTTTGCCTTCGAAATTAAAAGGCTTAGTCACCACAGCAACGGTCAGAATACCTAAATCTTTTGCTACTTCAGCAACCACTGGCGCTGCACCGGTACCGGTACCGCCGCCCATGCCCGCTGCGATAAAGACCATGTCCGCACCTTCAAGCGCAGCGCGCAGGGCTTCACGGTCTTCTTCTGCAGAATTGCGACCCACTTCCGGGTTCGCACCAGCACCCAGACCTTTGGTAATACCACTACCGATCTGAATAGTCTGGCCTACTGCCGTTTTACGTAACGCCTGAGCGTCGGTGTTAACGGCGAAGAATTCAACACCTTCGATGCGCTCGCGCACCATGTGTTCGACAGCGTTGCCGCCGCCACCGCCGACGCCGATGACTTTAATCACCGCGTCATTGGTCAGTTCCATAGGTTCAAACATAGTTTCTCTCCGTTTTGTGCCTGTCGCGTCGGGATCAAAAACCTTAACAGCATGATCCCGTTGTTAAACCATTAAAACTCTTTTCTCAGCCAGCTGTTGATTCGTTTGAACCAGTTGCCCACTGAGGCGCGTTTTTCCACTTCGGCCTCACCACTCAGGTGAGACTCCTTCCCGTAGTGCAGCAGCCCTACAGCCGTTGAGTAGTAAGGTTCCTGCGCATAATCTGTCAGCCCGGTGATGTTCAGGGGTTGCCCGATACGCACCTGGGTATGGAATACCCGCTGCGCACAGGCTGCCAGACCATCAATTTGTGCTGCACCGCCTGTCAGAACAATACCCGCGGCCAGATGATGTTTTACGCCTTGCTGACGTAACTGCTCCTGCAATTGCAAAATTTCGTCGTTCACTAAATTCAGCAATTCTGTGTAGCGTGGCTCGATAACTTCAGCCAGTGTCTGACGTTGCAGACTGCGTGGTGGACGTCCACCTACGCTCGGCACTTCGACGTTTTCGTCTTTGCCGACAATCGATCCTAATGCACAACCGTGGCGAACTTTGATCGCTTCGGCGTCGGTCGGTGGTGTACCAAACGCATAAGCGATGTCGCTGGTGACCACGTTCCCTGCATAAGGGATGACCTTAGTATGACGTAGTGCGCCGCCGGTATAAACCGCGATATCCATGGTTCCACCACCAATATCGACCACACAGACACCTAATTCACGTTCATCTTCGGTCAGAACGGCATAACTGGCTGCCAGACCGGCAAAAATAAGCTGGTCCACTTTTAAGCCGCAGCGTTCTACCGCTTTAACAATGTTCTTCGCCATGTCGTTATGGCAGGTGATCAGGTGAACTTTAGCCTGCATACGCACGCCGGAAAGTCCCACCGGATTTTTGATCCCTTCCTGATAATCGATGGCATATTCCTGAGGGATCACATGCAGAACCCGATGCTCGTCACGCACGCGTACCGATTTTGCGGTATGCACCACGTTCTCTACATCTTCCTGCGTGACTTCCTCTTCTGAAATAGGAACCATCCCTATTTCATTCTGACAACTGATATGTTTACCAGACAAAGCAAGGTAAACAGAGGAAATCTGGCAATCAGCCATCAGTTCAGCCTGATCGATGGCGCGCTGAACGCATTTCACCACCGATTCCAGATCATTCACGCCACCCTTGTCCATGCCACGGGATGGGCAACTGCCCACGCCGATAATATTGACCATGCCATCGGGCAGAACTTCCCCCACCAATGCGGCGACCTTTGCCGTACCGATCTCCAGCCCAACTACCAGTTTTCTGTCCGTCGACTTGATCATTGTTGTTTAGCCTGTGCCTGATTCTGTTGCTGATTACTGTTTTGCTGGTCAATAAACTCTGGCGCCCAACCTACCGACGCACCGCTGTCATAACGTAAATCGACATAAGTGATGCGTTTCTTATCGGCATCTGCCTGTTGCTGGAATCGCGGGTAGAGCTCGATAAAACGTTGTAAACGTCCCATCCGGTCATCTCTTCCTAATTCCAGCCGGACGTCATTATCCAGAGTTAACTGCCACGAGTGACGCGCACTCATTGCCACTGCTTTCAACGTAAACTTACCGGCGGCCAGCGCCTGGCTCATTGTTTGAAAGCCCTGCAAAACATCCTGTTCGCTGCCTTCCGGACCGTAAAGCAACGGCATTTTCTGTTTGACCACACGCTCAGCGGGTATGCTGAAAGATTTGCCATCGGCATCCACCATATGCAAATCATTCCAGTGTGCGACCGGCACATACTCCACCAGGTGTATCTTCAATTCATTCGGCCATTGCTTACGGACGCTGACCTGTTTTATCCAGGGTAAACGCTCAATCTGCTGCTGAATGACGTTTACATCCTGCGTCATGAACGTTCCCGGAGCCCCTAAAGACAGGATCGCCTGACGAATATCATCGTTGGTCGTGTAATGACGGTCCCCTGTAACCACTAACTGGGACAACGGCAACCGGTTCGCATCCTGCATCCAGCCAACTACGGCCCACGCACTCCATAAAATCGTACCTACTACCAACAACAGAAACACGATCCCTGCCAGCTGGCCACCGTTACTGCGACGGCCGTTGTTTTCGACCGTCTCACGCTCTCGGGTATTCAGGGCGGCTTGAGACATATCAGTTCGCCAGTGCCAGAATACGGGAAACGAGCTGCGGGAAACTTAACCCGGCGTGTTTGGCTGCCATCGGCACCAGACTGTGACTGGTCATGCCGGGCGACGTATTCACTTCCAGCAGGTTAAAGCTGCCGTCGCTGTCTTGCATCACGTCAACACGTCCCCAGCCGCTGCAATCAAGCGCCTGATAGGCCTGTAATGCCAGCGCAGATAACTGTTGTTCCTGCTCCTGACTTAAACCGCTTGGGCAGAAATATTGTGTTTCATCAGACAGATATTTTGCCTGATAGTCATAAAATATTCCGGCTGGCTGAATGCGAATGGATGGCATCACTTCGTCACCCACGATGGCGACCGTGTATTCCGGGCCGCTCAGCCATTTTTCGATCAGTACGTTATCGTCATGACGGAAGCCTTCCTGCAGGGCTGGCAGCAACTCTTTTTCAGTTGTCACTTTGCTCATGCCGACGCTGGAACCTTCGCGGCTCGGTTTAACGATCACCGGCAGACCTAATTGGGCGATTTTTGCCGCCAGAGCGCCCTGCCCTGCTTCTTCAATTTGTGAACGATGCAGTGTCACAAACGGGGCGACCGGTAAACCTAATGCCTGCCACACCAGCTTGGTGCGGAATTTATCCATGGTCAGCGCAGACGCCATCACGCCGCTGCCGGTATAAGGCAGGCCAATTTGTTCCAGTAAGCCCTGCAATGTACCGTCTTCGCCACCGCGACCGTGCAGTGCGATGAATACTTTGCTAAAGCCTTCTTGTTTAAGAAGCGCCACATTAAACGTTTTGGTATCGATACCGTGCGCATCAATGCCGGATTCACGTAAGCCAGCCAGCACCGCAGCGCCGGACTGTAATGACACATCGCGTTCTGCGGAAGTACCACCCAACAATACCGCTACTTTCTCAGACATGATGTTCTTCACCTTTCTTTACTGGTTGCAGCTTTTGATCAGCCAATTTACGGGCCACTTTGCCGACATTACCGGCGCCCTGAACCAGAACTAAATCGTCACCTTCGAGGATCTGCGCCAGACTTTCCGGCACGGCTTCAATATCAGAAACCAAAATCGGATCCAGTTTCCCGCGTGCACGGATGGTGCGGCACAGCGAGCGGCTGTCTGCTCCCGGGATTGGCGCTTCTCCGGCCGGATACACATCCAGCATGATCAGCACATCAACCTGAGACAACACATTGGCGAAATCGTCGTACAAATCACGGGTGCGCGTGTAACGGTGCGGCTGGAAAATCATCACCAGACGCTTGTTCGCCCAGCCAGCACGTGCCGCTTTGATCGTCGCATCCACTTCCGTCGGGTGATGGCCGTAGTCATCAACCAGCATTGCGCTGCCGGTTTTGCCATTCACGTTATCCAGCGCATAGTCGCCCAGGAAATCGAAACGACGTCCTGTTCCCTGGAAACCTGCCAGTGCGCGAAGAATAGCGTCATCACTGATCCCCTCGTCTGACGCAACGGCCACGGCGGCTGCGGCATTCAGGGCATTATGACGACCTGGCGCATTCAGCGTAACGCTGATGAGCGGCAAGTCCTGACGGCGGACGGTAAAGTGGCCCTGCGCGCCGACCTGACGGTAATTTTCGATAATCACATCGGCGTCTTCGCTGAAACCGTACGTCGTCATATGACGGCCAACGCGCGGGATCAGCTCGCGGATCACCGGATCATCAATGCACATCACTGCACGTCCGTAGAATGGCAGGTTGTGCAGGAAATTAATGAACGTCTGCTTCAGGATTTCAAAGTCACCCTGATAAGTATCCATATGGTCCGCTTCGATGTTGGTCACAATCGCCACCATCGGTTGCAGATGCAGGAACGACGCATCACTTTCATCAGCTTCGGCAATCAGAAAACGGCTGGAACCCAGACGCGCATGTGTCCCCGCCGCTTTAACCAGTCCGCCGTTCACGAAAGTCGGATCCAGACCCGCTTCGGCATAAATACTGGTGACCATCGCCGTGGTCGTCGTTTTGCCGTGCGTACCTGCCACTGCGATACCGTGACGAAAACGCATCAGCTCAGCGAGCATTTCCGCGCGGCGGATCACAGGTATTCTCGCTTCGCGGGCGGCAACGATTTCCGGGTTATCGGAAGAAATCGCCGTCGATACCACGACTACGCTGGCATCCAGCACGTTCTCAGGGCGGTGATTAAAATAAATCGTCGCGCCCAAAGCCGTCAGTTGCTGTGTTACCGGATTCGGTGCCAGGTCAGACCCACTGATCTGATAGCCTTCGTTTGCCAACACTTCGGCGATACCACCCATGCCGGCACCACCGATGCCAACAAAGTGAATGTGCCGGACACGATGCATCTCGGGCACGAAGGTACGCAGTTTCGCCAATTGTTGTGTATTCACGTTTTTATTCACTATTTCAGGTTACTGATTAATCCGTTTCTTACGGCTGGGACCACACACTGCGTGGCCCGTTCAATTTCATTTTTTGCTGGCGGCAACCACTTCTGCGGCGACACGCTCTGTCGCATCAGGAATAGCGGCCCCACGCGCGGCCTTTGCCATTTCCATCAGATGGGTTCTGTCCCATCCGGCCATCAGATCAGCGACGGCTGCGGCACTAAAATCCTTCTGCTCAATAATCTTTGCAGCACCCGCTTTTTCCAGCGGCAATGCGTTCCAGTACTGCTGGCGGTCTTTATGCTGGAAGGGCACAAAAATGGCCGGCAAACCTGCGGCAGCAATTTCACTGACCGTTAACGCGCCGGAGCGACAAACCACCACATCCGCCCAGGCATAAGCTGCTGCCATGTCATCAATAAATTCGGTGACCTTGTGCTGAGTCTGACCGGCTTTTTCGTAAGCCTGATTCACTGACTCCAGCGCACCTTTACCGACCTGATGCCACAGCGTGATTTTATCGCCCATCAGTGCCGCCACTTCCGGCATGCTCTGATTAAGTACCCGTGCGCCCTGACTGCCACCGATCACTAAGACTCTGATCGGGCCTTCACGTCCGGCTAAGCGCGTTTCTGGCAACTCCAGCGCCAGCACATCGGTGCGCACCGGATTTCCCACCACATCCGCTTTCAAAAAAGCACCGGGGAACGCCTGCAATACTTTGGTAGCAATGTGCGACAGACCTTTGTTAGTCATGCCCGCAATGCCATTTTGTTCGTGCAACACCACCGGAATACCCAGTGACCATGCCGCCAGACCGCCCGGGCCGGAAACGTATCCGCCCATGCCCAACACCACATCGGGCTGAAAGCGTTTCATGATGGCCTTCGCCTGACGCCACGCATGATATATGCGAATCGGGGCGGTGAGTTGCGCTTTCAGACCTTTCCCACGTAATCCTGAGATTTTAATGAAATCAATGTCGATGCCATGTTTAGGCACAAGATCCGCTTCCATCCGGTCTGCTGTACCCAGCCAGCGAACTTCCCAACCTTGCGCGATAAGGTGATGCGCCACAGCCAGCCCTGGGAACACATGCCCGCCGGTACCGCCAGCCATCACCATTAAACGCCGGGTATTGCCACTCATCGGGCACTCCTTACAAACGCCTGGGCTTTTGCCAGCCGCGTTTCAAAATCCACTCGCAGCAATAACACGATTGCCGTCGACATAATGATCAGGCTCGAACCACCGTAACTGATCAGCGGCAGCGTCAGACCTTTGGTCGGCAACATCCCCGCCGCAGCCCCGACATTGACCAGCGCCTGGAAGCTAAACCACACGCCAATTGAGCAGGCCAAAAATCCGGAAAAACGCTGATCAATCTCAAGCGCACGACGTCCGATGGACATCGCGCGAAAAGCGACGAAGAATACCATCAACAGGGCCAAAACCACACCGAAATACCCCAGCTCCTCACCCAGAATGGAGAAGATAAAGTCGGTATGCGCTTCCGGTAAATACTCCAGTTTCTGTACTGAATTTCCTAAGCCCTGCCCCCAGAATTCACCACGGCCAAATGCCATCAGCGACTGGGTTAACTGGTAGCCGCTGCCAAACGGATCGGCCCACGGGTTCCAGAACGAAGTCACACGGCGCATACGGTACGGTTCGGCAAGAACCAGCAGCACAACCGCAAACGCACCGGAACCGATGATGGCCAGGAACTGCCACATTTTCGCCCCCGCCAGGAATAACATCGCCAGCGTGGTAATAAACAGTACAACGACGGTGCCCAGGTCAGGCTGAGCCAGCAGTAAAACGGCCAGCACGACCATCACGCCCATCGGCTTGCAAAAGCCCCAGAAGTTGCTGCGCACTTCATCCACCTTGCGCACCAGATAACTGGCGAGATAGCAAAACAGCGAAAGCTTTGAGAATTCAGCAGGCTGAATACGCAACGGCCCGAGTGAAATCCAGCGCGAGGCCCCGTTGACCGAACTGCCGACCACCAGAACCACCAGCAGCATCACCACCGAAAGCAGCAGCAGAACATTGCTGTACTTCTGCCAGACTGCCATCGGCACCCGAAGCGTCACCAGCGATAAACCAAAAGCCAGACCGAGATAAATGGCGTCACGTTTAGCAAACAAAAACGGATCGTCTGCCAGACGCTGACCGATAGGCATGGAGGCCGACGTCACCATCACAAAACCCACGATCGCCAGACCAAAGGTCAGCCACAATAAAGTCCGGTCGTACAGCACCAGCGTGACGGAGTCGTTTTCCTTTACCCCCATCACCCAGTCATTAAATTTTCCGACGAGGCTCAGCCCCGGAATACGCAACCGCATCAGCCCAGCTCCTTCGCCAGCGCGGTAAAGACATCACCACGTTGTTCAAAACTGCGGAACTGATCCAGACTCGCACATGCCGGAGATAACAGAACCATGTCGCCGGAAGCCACATGCTTACTGATTTCACACATCGCCTGTTCCATCGTTTCAAACAGTGAGGAAACATCAGGACGCAGCTGTGCAAGTTCGGCACCATCACGGCCAAAGCAATAAATACGCAGATTATCGCCCTGCAGATAACGCGTCAGTGGCGCGAAATCGGCAGATTTACCGTCGCCACCCAGCAAGAGATGCAGCGTTCCATCAACCTGTAGCCCGTTCAGCGCCGCTTCGGTGCTGCCCACGTTGGTGGCTTTGGAATCATTAATCCAGCGCACGCCGTTATGATGCCAGGCTATCTGGAAACGGTGAGCCAGACCGGTAAAGGTGGTCAGCGCTTTCAGGCTGGACGCATGAGGAATACCCACCGCATCCGCCAGCGCCAGAGCCGCCAGCGCATTGGTGTAGTTGTGGCGGCCAGTCAGCGGCATTTCACTGGTGTTCAGGACTTTTTCGCCATGAACACGCAGCCAGATATCATCCTGCTGACGGGTCAGATGGTAATCACCCACATCGACACCAAAGCTCACACAACGTTTATCTGCGCCACGCACCGGCATAGTCAGCGCATCGTCTGCGTTAACGACACAAAGCGCAGCGTTCTCATACACTTTCAGTTTTGCCGCACGGTATTGCTGCAAACCAAACGGATAGCGATCCATATGATCTTCCGTCACGTTCAGAATGGTCGCCGCCGCCGCGTGAAGGCTATATGTGGTTTCAAGCTGGAAGCTGGAAAGCTCAAGCACAAACAGACTGTATTCGTGGCCCAGCATGCTCAGCACCGGCAGGCCGATATTGCCGCCTACACCAACACGCCAGCCCGCCGCTTTCGCCATTTCGCCCACCAGCATGGTGACAGTGCTCTTACCGTTAGAACCGGTGATAGCGACAACTGGCGTTTGCGTTTCACGGCAAAACAGCTCGATATCACCGACAATTTCCACACCAGCCTCAGCAGCCGCGCTCAGTGCCGGTGTCGCCAGCGCAACGCCCGGACTGGAAACGATTAAATCGGCATCCAGCAGCCAGTCTTCGTTGAGCGAACCCAGGTGACGCTCAATGTTATCCGCCAGTTTATCGAGTCCTGGCGGGCTGACGCGGGTATCAATGACACGCGGCATCACGCCCCGTGCAACAAAGAAATCAACACAAGACAGGCCGGTCAGACCCAGCCCGATGATGACCACTTTTTTACCCTGATAGTCAGCCATAATTACCGTACCTTCAGAGTCGCCAGGCCAATCAGCACCAGCATCAGCGAAATAATCCAGAAGCGCACGATGACGCGCGGTTCCGGCCAGCCTTTAAGTTCGTAGTGATGATGGATAGGCGCCATACGGAAAATGCGCTGCCCACGTAACTTAAAGGACCCAACCTGCAGGATGACCGACAGTGTTTCGACCACGAACACACCGCCCATAATCACCAGTAAGAATTCCTGACGCAGCAGCACGGCGATAGTACCCAGCGCACCGCCCAGAGCCAGAGAGCCGACGTCGCCCATGAAGACTTGTGCCGGATAGGTGTTAAACCACAGGAACCCAAGCCCTGCGCCGACAATCGCCGTACACACGATAACCAGTTCCCCCGCATGACGCAGATAAGGGATGTGCAAATAGCTGGCGAAATTCATATTACCGGTCGCCCATGCCACCAGCGCAAAGCCTGCTGCGACGAAGACCGTTGGCATGATCGCCAAACCGTCCAGACCATCGGTCAGGTTGACGGCGTTACTGGTTCCCACGATAACGAAGTAGCTCAGCAGGATGTACATCAGACCGAGCTGCGGCATGATGTCTTTAAAGAAAGGCACCACCAGCTCAGTCGCCGGCGTGTCTTTACCAATGGCGTACATGGTGAAAGCTGCGGCCAGCGCGATAACTGACTGCCAGAAGTATTTCCAGCGGGCAATCAGGCCCTTGGTGTCTTTACGGACCACTTTGCGGTAGTCATCGATAAAGCCCACGATGCCGTAGCCAATCAGAACAAACAGCACGCACCACACGTACGGGTTGGACGGATACGCCCACATCAGTACCGAAATGGTGATGGACGCCAGAATCATCAGGCCGCCCATCGTTGGCGTACCGCGTTTACTGAAATGTGATTCCGGGCCGTCGTTACGGACAACCTGACCGAAAGACATTTTTTGCAGACGGGCAATCATGCGAGGCCCGATCCACAGCGACAGGAACAAAGCGGTCAGCAGGCTGACAATGGCGCGAAACGTCAGATAGGAAAAGACGTTGAAGCCGGAATAATATTTGACCAAGTGTTCGGCCAGCCAAACTAACATGTTGCATTCTCCTGTAACGCGCGTACTACCTGCTCCATTGCGGCACTACGTGAACCTTTAATCAAAACGGTAATTACCGCGTGTTCAGACAGTAAGCTCGTTAAACGGGCCGTCAGGGCTGCCTTATCCTCTAAATGCTCACCACATCCGCTGACATCACTGATGATGCGGCTGTCATGGCCAATACTGAATACTTTGTCGATACCTGCGTCGCGGATGGCTTCGCCAACCTGACGGTGACAGCTTGCGCTTTCTGCACCGAGCTCCGCCATATCACCCACCGCCATCACGCGGTAGCCCGGCATTTCTGCCAGCACCTGTGCAGCGGCTGTCATGGAACCGACGTTGGCGTTGTAGCTGTCATCAAGCAGGGTTTTGCCTTCGCAAAGTGCTATCGGGAATAAACGCCCCTTCACAGATTGCAGGGTCGACAGACCGGCACGCACGTTCTGCGCCGATGCACCGACAGACATTGCCAGTGCAGCCGCAGCCAGTGCGTTAGCGATGTTGTGACGCCCCGGAACCGGCAGCGAAACGTCAATGCTGCCCAGAGGAGAATGCAGGGTGAACGCGGTATTCAGCGGGCTGATTTTGACGTCAGTCGCACTGAAGTCGATGCCTTCACCGAAAGCCGGGGAGAAACGCCAGACCCTTTTACCGCTGAGCTTGTGCTGCCAGTTCGCCCAGTCGTTATTATCTGCGTTGATCACAGCAATGCCGTTATCCGGCAGACCATCAAAAATTTCGCCTTTCGCACGAGCCACGCCAGCCAGAGAACCAAAGCCTTCCAGATGCGCGGCTGACAGGTTATTCACCAGTGCCGTTTCAGGTTGTGCCAGCTCAGTGGTATAGGCGATTTCACCAAGATGATTCGCGCCCATTTCGATGACGGCAAAATCATGTTCTGCGGTCAGGCGCAGCAAGGTGAGCGGAACGCCGATGTCGTTATTAAAATTGCCTGCGGTGTAAAGCACGTTGCCACACTCACGCAAAATTGCCGCCGTCATCTCTTTCACAGACGTCTTGCCGGAAGAACCGGTCAGGCCCACTACGCGCGCAGGAACCTGCTGGCGCACCCAGCCACCCAGTTGCCCGAGAGCGATGCGGGTGTCAGCCACCACTAATTGCGGAACGTCTACCGGTAAGCGCTTACTCACCAGCAAAGCCCCTGCTCCGGCTTTTACAGCATCAGCCGCAAAATCGTGAGCATCGAATTTCTCGCCTTTCAGCGCGATAAACAAACAGCCTTCGGTGACCTGACGGGTATCCGTGGTCACGCTGTCGATTTGGGTGTCTGTGCCGGTGAGCTCAGCGTTGAGCGCATCCGCCAGAGTTTGCAGGGAAACGCGGATCATGCGATCACCCCCAGCAAACGGGCGACTGTCACGCGGTCTGAATAATCCAGACGCTGATTACCGACCAGCTGATAATCTTCATGCCCTTTACCGGCAATCAGCACCACGTCTTCTTCTTTGGCCTGCATAATCGCGCTGGTGACAGCTTCTGCACGACCATGAATTTCCTGTGCGCGTCCGGCATCCAGCAGACCGGCCAGAATATCCGCGACGATAGCGCGAGGCTCTTCGCTGCGCGGATTGTCATCAGTGACGATCACACGGTCGGCAAATTGCTCAGCAATACCGCCCATCAGCGGACGTTTACCTTTATCGCGATCACCGCCGCAACCAAACACACACCACAGCGTGCCACGGCAATGCAGACGGGCTGCCGCCAGCGCTTTTTCCAGCGCGTCTGGCGTATGGGCATAATCAACCACCGCGGTAGGTTTACCCGGTGCATTGAAGACTTCCATGCGACCGCAAACCGGTTGCAGCTGAGAAGCCGTTGCCAGTAATTGCGCCAGCGGATAATCCAGGGAAAGCAGCGTTGCCAGCGCAACCAGCAAATTGCTGACGTTGAAAGCGCCCATCAGGCGGCTGTCGAACTTACCTTCGCCCCAGCTTGAATCGATATTTACGGTGGCGCCGTTATCGTGATAATTCACGCTACGCGCCACCAGCCAGCGGCCTTTCCAGCCTGCCGGGATCTTGTCTTCCATACTGACGGCCACGGCATCAGGCGTTTTCGCTAACCAGCGCGCCCCGACGTCGTCGTCAGCATTAATGATTTTTTGGCCGACCTGATGCGAGGAGAAAAGCTGCCATTTGGCCTCTTCGTAACTCTGCATATCACCGTGATAATCAAGATGATCACGGCTCAGGTTGGTGAATGCCGCAGCGGCAAACGGTAATGCGGCGACACGGTGCTGAACCAGCCCGTGGGAAGAAACTTCCATCGCGGCAAAAGTTGCGCCCTGTTTCACCAGGTCAGCCAGAATGTGCTGAACCTGCACGGCTGAACCGGTAGTGTTTTCCGCCGGTATCACGTTATCCAGCAAACCGTTACCCACGGTGCCCATCACTGCGCTGGTTTCGCCCAGTAACTGGCTCCACTGCGCCAGCAGCTGTGTGGTAGTGGTTTTGCCATTGGTGCCTGTTACGCCCACCAGACGTAATGCTTTGCCCGGCTGCTGGTAAAAACGTCCCGCCAGTTCTGACAGCAGAGCATTGAGATCTTCGAGATAAATGACCGGTACACCATGCATCTGGCAGACCGTTCCGTGCTCTTGTTCACCCTTTGCCTCGGCCACGACGGCAGCGACGCCCTGGGCAATTGCCTGGGGAATAAAACGACGCCCGTCACTGGTATGGCCTGAAACCGCGACAAACAGATCGCCGGCAGCCGCAACGCGACTGTCCAGAATCATGTCTTTTAGCGCTACCGCCGGGGCATCACTCACCCAGGGCGCTAAGATGTCGCGCAAATTACGATCTGCCACCTGAAGCCTCTTTTTGATTATTCACTATGTCTGCGTTTTCATCGGCAGTCAGCGCATCCGGTTCGACGTTCATGGTGCGCAACACGCCGCCCATAATGGCGCCAAACACCGGTGCGGAAACGGCCCCACCGTAATATTTCCCTGCTTGCGGATCGTTAATAACCACTACAAGCGCAAATCTTGGATTGCTTGCTGGCGCAACGCCGGCGGTATAGGCAATGTATTTGTTGACGTATTTACCGTCGGGACCGACTTTCTTCGCGGTACCGGTTTTAATCGCGATGCGGTAACCCTTGATCGCAGCTTTCACGCCGCCGCCGCCAGGCAGTGCCACGCTTTCCATCATGTGTACGACGGTGCGCACCAGCGGTTCAGGGAAAATACGTTCGCCGGAGACCGGCGGATCAACTTTCGTGATCGACAATGGGCGATAAATGCCCATGCTGCCGATCGTTGCGTAGACTCGCGCTAGCTGGAGAGGTGTCACCATTAGCCCGTAGCCGAAAGAGAAGGTGGCCCTCTCTATGTCAGACCACCGTTGTTTTTTAGGGTATATGCCACTGCTTTCTCCAACCAGCCCCAAATTGGTCGGTTTTCCCAATCCGAATCGCGAGTAAGTATCTACCAGCTCAGCGGATGGCATCGATAACGCCAGTCGTGAAACACCGACGTTACTCGACTTCTGCAAGATGCCCGTCACGGATAGCTCCGCATAACGCGCAACATCTTTAATCTCATGACCATTAATCCGGTACGGCAGGGTGTTCAGCACGCTGTTTTCACGCACCACGCCGTTTTTCAGTGCCGTCATCACCACCATCGGTTTCACTGTAGAACCCGGTTCAAAAATGTCGGTGATCGCACGGTTACGCATCACATCTTTCGGCGTATCCGGCATGTTGTTTGGGTTGTAAGAAGGGCTATTGGCCATCGCCAGCACTTCACCGGTCTGAACATCCACCAGCACGGCGGTACCTGATTCAGCTTTGTTAAACGCCACCGCATTATTGAGTTCGCGGTAAACCAGCGCCTGCAAACGCTCGTCGATGCTCAGCGCCAGATTGTGCGCAGCCTGACTGTCGACGGTTGAAATATCTTCGATGACGCGACCGAAGCGGTCTTTACGAATGGTACGTTCGCCCGGTTTACCGGTCAGCCAGCGGTCAAAACTCTTCTCAACGCCTTCAATACCTTCGCCGTCGATGTTGGTCACGCCGATAACATGCGACGTCACCTGTCCGGCCGGATAGTAGCGGCGCGATTCCTGACGCAGGGAAATCCCCGGAAGTTTGAGCTTATGGACATATTCGCCAACGGCAGGGTTAACCTGACGGGCAAGATAAACGAAGCGTCCGTTGGGATTGGCGTTGATGCGGGCGGAAAGCTGGGGAAGCGGCATGTTCAGCGCATCAGCCAGCGCTTTCCATTTGGTATCGACGGTGATACCGCCGCGATCGTTAATTTCTTTCGGGTCTGCCCAGATAGCATTGACCGGCACGCTGACCGCCAGAGGGCGGCCGGAACGGTCGGTTATCATGCCACGTGAGGTCGGAATGGTTTGCACGCGCAGGGAACGCAGGTCCCCTTCTCTGACCAGTTTGTCTGGATTAATCACCTGCAGATAGGCCACACGCAACATCAGGCCAACCAATGCCAGCAGGATGCAGGCGCACAACAACGCAAAACGCCAGCTGATAAAGCTGGCTTGATCTTCTGGACGCTTTAACTTCGCGGTGCGTGTTGCTTTCATTAGCTGCCTGTATTCTCCGTGCGCATTTTAAGGCTGAACCACAATAATTTCTTGAGATGGATCAACGTGCTGCATCTGCAATTTCTCCGTTGCGATGCGTTCTACCCGGCTGTGATCGCCGAGGGCATTCTCTTCCAGGATCAGGTTGCGCCATTCGATATCCAGCGCATCCCGTTCCAGTACTAATTGTTCACGCTGAGCCGTCAGCAAGCGCGTACGGTGAGCAGTGGTAACGACTAAAACCGCACTGACCAAAACGGCGATCAGGAGAATCAGGGGAATTTTACCGTTGCGAAGGATATCGCTGGCGATCACTCCCACTAATCCGTGGCGTTCGTTGCCTATCACGCTGTCGTTCTCTCAGCAAAACGCAAAACGGAACTGCGGGCGCGTGGGTTTTCCGCCACTTCAGCCTCAGTAGGCATCATTTTGCCGACGGATTTCAGTGAACGACCGCCGAGCTCAGCGATTTGCGCTTCGGTCATCGGGATACCTGCTGGCACTTGCGCGCCACGACTGTGCTGGCGAATAAAACGCTTCACAATGCGGTCTTCCAGCGAGTGGAAGCTGATGACCGATAAACGCCCTTCAGGTGCCAGAATTTCCAGTGTGCCATCCAGCGCGCGTTCGATTTCTTCCAGCTCGCTGTTGATGTAAATACGGATAGCCTGGAAGCTGCGCGTGGCCGGGTGCTTATGCTTTTCACGAACCGGCGAGGCATTGGCGATCAGATCAGCCAGCTCTTTGGTCCGCGTCATCGGCAACTCACGGTTGCGTTCGACGATCGCGCGCGCAATGCGTTTGGAGAAACGTTCTTCACCGAACGTTTTCAACACCCAGGCAATGTCTTCGGCTTCGGCTTTCATCAGCCATTCAGCAGCAGAATAGCCACGGGTCGGATCCATACGCATATCCAGAGGCCCGTCGCGCATGAACGAGAATCCACGTTCAGGATCGTCGAGTTGCGGAGAGGAAACGCCTAAGTCCAGTAATACGCCGTCGATCTTGCCTTCCAGACCGCGATCACGCACATAATCCGCGAGATCGGAAAAAGGTCCGTGAACAATCGAAAAACGAGGATCATCAATGGATTCTGCGGCTTTGATCGCTTGTGGATCACGGTCAATCGCCAGCAAGCGTCCGTCCGGCCCAAGCTGGGACAGAATCAGACGTGAGTGGCCACCGCGGCCAAAAGTTCCGTCTATGTAAATGCCGTCCTGACGAATATTGAGGCCGTTAACGGCTTCATCCAGCAAAACGGAAGTGTGTTTGTAGTTTTCAACCATGCTTATAATGACAAGTCCTGTAATCGGTCAGAAAGCGGTTCCTGAGACGATTGTTCAGCGTCGATGTCTTCCTTAACTTGTTGATACCAGGTCTGTTCATCCCACAGTTCAAACTTATTGAACTGCCCAACCAGCATCACTTCTTTTGCGAGCCCGGCGTGCTGTCGCAATGTCGTTGCAATCAGCAGGCGCCCGGCGTTATCCATCTGACATTCACTGGCATGCCCGAGTAACAGGCGCTGAATACGGCGCTCTACGGGATTCATGCTCGACAGACGGGACAATTTTTGTTCAATAACTTCCCACTCAGGGAGGGTGTAAAGGAGGAGACATGGGTGATGGAGGTCTATGGTGCAAACCATTTGACCTTGCGATTCTTCGCTCAGCAAATCCCGATAACGGGTGGGTACGGCAAGTCGCCCTTTGCTGTCGAGGTTAACTAACGTCGCGCCACGAAACATGCCCGATCTACCCCTCTGTGACCCTTTTCACCACTTTCCCCCACAAATTCCCACAGAAAAGAGTTTACGGATGGTTTTAAAACCTTGTCAAGCCAGAGCAGAGGCGGTTTGGCAATATTTACGCAGGCACACGAAAATGCAGCGCAATGGTGGGAGGTGTTTTAGAGGCGGAATAGAAAATAACGTCATGATTAGTTGAAGAAATTTCGGAGGGTTAATAATTTCGTTTAAAAAAAAGCCAAACTGAACATTATTTAACTATTTATATTCTTCTGCTATCTAACTCTCATTTCTTAACCTTTTAGCCCTAAGAAAAATCGTCTTTACTTTTTTTCAGGCTATCACTGCTAAATCATCATCATTTTTAATGCCAACCCGCATGACACAGGCGTTTTAAGGATTGTTAAAAACCATAAGAACAGAGGCAAACACTGATCCCAGGAAATTAAGCGGGGAATTCTACAGCACTTTTGCAGGCAACATTAACGTATTTTAGAAATTGATTGGCAGGTTTATATCAGCAAAAGAAAGGCGAAAATATTTGTTAATAATTCAGCAGGCTGAGAATGCTCCTAAATTAACCGCGGAACTTATATGGGATTCTTCACATGCGATTAACAGAACTGGCAAGAACCATTATTCGTTCATGATAAACGCGCTGCTGCGAAGGGGAGCGACGGGCAATCAGGATGAATACCCGTCAGGGATTTATTTACGACTCAGACGTCCACGACGGAACAGGTTGCGGCGGATACGGGTCAGCCCTGCTTTCGGTTTCCTGGGCTCATCAAGACAGGCCAGCACCAGCTCCAGCACGCGTTCAGCCACATCGCGGTGACGCTGCGCTACCGCCAGAACCGGACATTCGAGGAAATCGAGCAGCTCGTTATCGCCGAAGGTGGCAATCGCCAGATCGACCGGCAAACGCCCTTCCGTTTTCAGCGTAACGTCCATCACGCCCTGCAAAAGCTGGAATGAGGTGGTAAATAACGCCTGCGGCATGGGGTTGGTTTTCAGCCATTCGGCAAAAACGACGGCAGCCGATTCGCGATCGTACGCATTCGCATACAAATATTTTGGCTGACGGGGATCTTCAGCCCATGCCTGACGGAATCCCTGTTCGCGCAGGAAACTCACTGATAACTCTGGCAGTGCGCCAAGATAGAGTACCGATTCAGCAGGAAATGTCCGCAGCTCCTGCGCCAGCATCAGGGCGTCTTCCTGATCGGCCCCGACCACGCTGATGAAATGCTCAGGATCCAGGGCGCGGTCAAGCGCAATGATCGGAAAATCATCGTTCGCCCAGCGCTGATAGAATGGATGTTCCGGTGGCAAAGACGTGGAAATAATGATCGCATCGACCTGACGTTGCAGAAGATGTTCGATGCAACGCATTTCATTATCAGGCTGATCTTCAGAGCAGGCGATCAGCAGCTGATAGCCGCGCTGACGGGCCTGACGCTCAAGGAAATTGGCAATTTTGGTATAGCTGGTGTTTTCCAGATCAGGGATCACCAGACCAATAGAGCGGGTACGACCAGCGCGCAAACCCGCTGCCACCGCGTTCGGGTGATAGTTATGTTCCTTCACGACAGCCATGACTTTCTCGACTGTCTTATCGCTGACACGATACTGTTTCGCCTTGCCATTAATCACATAACTGGCAGTGGTACGCGAAACGCCCGCTAACCTCGCGATCTCATCCAGCTTCACTGAGCAAACCCCTTAATAAAGATAATGCTTTATCTAACCGCAGAAGCCCCTGCCGGGCAAGGTGTTTTACCGAATCGCTTCACCTGATTCGCAAAAAAGAAAGCCCGACGTCAAAGTCGGGCTTTCAGTGAGCAAACAAAAGTTACATCTTGCTGATTATTTACGCTTTAACGCATGATTTTATCGCCACGCGAAACACCGACTACGCCGGAACGTGCCACTTCGACAATTTCAGCTACGTCGCGAATGCTGGCTAAAAATGCGTCAAGCTTGTCACTGGTTCCCGCAAGCTGAACGGTGTAAAGCGTTGGGGTAACATCCACAATCTGCCCGCGGAAAATCTCGGTGGAACGTTTCACTTCTTCACGGCCATAACCGGATGCCTGCACCTTCACCAGCATGATTTCACGCTCAACGTGAGCGCCCTGCACCAGTTCAGTCACACGCAGCACGTCCACCAACTTGTGTAGCTGCTTTTCGATTTGCTCGAGCACCTTGGCATCACCGACGGTCTGAATGGTCATGCGCGACAGAGTTGGATCGTCCGTCGGTGCTACGGTCAGGCTTTCAATGTTGTAGCCACGCTGAGAGAACAGGCCGACTACGCGGGACAACGCGCCCGATTCGTTTTCCAGTAATACTGATAAAATCCGGCGCATGATCAGGTCCTCTCCGTTTTGCTTAACCACATTTCGTCCATCGCACCGCCACGGATGTGCATCGGGTAAACGTGTTCTGTTTCATCTATGCTGATATCCACAAATACCAGACGATTTTTCTGTTCCAGCGCCAGCGCCAGTTTGCTTTCCAGCTCATCCGGCGTGCGGATTGCAATACCCACGTGGCCGTAAGCTTCAGCCAGTTTCACGAAATCAGGCAGCGATTGCATGTAGGACTGGGAATGGCGACCGGAGTAAATCATGTCCTGCCACTGCTTCACCATGCCGAGGTAACCGTTGTTCAGGTTCACCACGATCACCGGTAAATCGTATTGCAGCGCAGTCGACAGTTCCTGAATGTTCATCTGAATACTGCCGTCACCGGTTACGCAAATCACCGTTTCATCCGGCAGGCCGAGTTTCACACCCAGCGCGGCTGGCAGACCAAAGCCCATCGTGCCCAGACCGCCGGAGTTGATCCAGTGGCGCGGCTTGTCGAATTTGTAATACAGCGCAGCAAACATCTGATGCTGGCCGACGTCGGACGTCACATAGGCCTCGCCTTTGGTCAGACGGTGCAATGTTTCGATAACCGCCTGAGGCTTGATGGTGCCGGTATTTTTGTCATAGCTCAGGCATTCACGCCCACGCCAGTTTTCGATATTTTGCCACCAGTCGCGAAGTGCATCGAATTCCTGCTTCTCATCGCTTTGCGCCAGCAGTTCCAGCATCTGAACCAATGTTTGTTTCGCGTCGCCGACAATCGGGATATCCGCATTCACGGTTTTGGAGATTGACGTCGGGTCGATATCAATGTGCATGACCGTCGCATTCGGGCAGTATTTCGCCAGATTATTAGTAGTACGGTCGTCGAAGCGCACACCCACGCCGAAAATCAGATCCGCGTTGTGCATCGCCATATTGGCTTCGTAAGTGCCGTGCATACCCAGCATGCCCAGACTCTGACGATGAGTGCCCGGGAAAGCGCCAAGCCCCATCAGGGAACTGGTCACCGGCAGATTCAGTTTCTCTGCCAGCTGGAGCAACTCAGCATCACACTCAGAATTGATCGCACCACCGCCGACGTACAGCACCGGTTTTTTAGCCGCCAGTAAGGTTTGCACGGCGCGTTTCATTTGCCCGCGATGACCTTGCACCGTCGGGTTGTAGGAGCGCATCGCAACCTGTTCAGGATAGGCGTAAGGGAGTTTGACCTGCGGATTTACCACGTCTTTTGGCAAGTCGACCACCACCGGACCAGGACGGCCGGTAGACGCCAGATAAAACGCTTTTTTCAGTACAGTCGGAATATCTTCCGCGCGTTTTACCAGAAAACTGTGTTTCACCACCGGGCGGGAGATCCCCACCATGTCGCATTCCTGGAACGCGTCATACCCAATGAGTGAACTGTGAACCTGGCCTGATAGCACCACCAGCGGAATGGAATCCATATAAGCCGTGGCAATACCGGTGATAGCATTGGTTGCGCCGGGACCGGAAGTCACCAGCACCACGCCCACGTCACCCGTGGCGCGCGCATAACCGTCAGCCATATGAACAGCACCCTGTTCATGTCTCACCAGCACATGATCTATCCCACCGACCGTATGCAGGGCATCATAGATATCCAACACCGCTCCGCCGGGATAACCGAATACGTGCTTAACGCCCTGGTCGATTAACGACCGGACGACCATCTCGGCTCCTGACAACATCTCCATGGTTTTGCCTCCAGGCTTTTTGCTTCTTCTATAGGATGACTTTTTATTTCAGCTAGCTGTTCTATCAGGCAACGACTTACGGGTAAATCGCTGAATTTTAGGACTTTCTATCGGGATTAAAAAACCCTGCTGTTCTTATTGGCGTTCACGAATCTAACTCAGTACCTTAGCGTCAGAATCTGAGTCAGGCAAACGCCAAAAAGAGTCAGTAAATGTCGTTATATCGGCTCGCACTGCCTTCATTCTTCTGCCCGGCACAAAACACTGCCTGAGCGTAACAACCAGTCAGAAATATCAGGAAGGCCCGAAAAATTACAGTATTAAATTATGTCCGTGACGGGCGTAAAAATGAGGATGAACCGGCAGACACATGTTCGCCGGTGATTGTGCAGGGAAAACGGGAAACAGTTCGGGAAGGAATTACTCGCGATACAGTTGGTCGATTTCTTTCTGGTAACGGCTGAAGATTATTTTGCGTCGCAGCTTGAGCGTCGGCGTCAGCTCGCCGTCTTCCATCGTGAAAGGCTTGGTCAGCAGCACAAATTTTTTCACCTGCTCAAAACCGGCCAGCTCGTGCTGTATCTCGCGAAGCTGATGCGCAAAAAGTGAAATGATTTGCTCGTTTTTAACCAGACCGGTGCGGTTGAGATAATCGATATGGTGATTCTGCGCGTAAGCGTTCAGCACATCAAAATCAGGAACAATCAGCGCCGAAACAAAATGACGTTCATCGGCGATAACCGCCGCCTGCTCAATATAACGATCCTGTACCAGCGTGCCTTCGATGCGCTGCGGCGCGATGTATTTGCCGCCCGAGGTCTTCATCAGATCCTTCAGCCGTTCGGTGATAAACACATTGCCTTCGGCGTCCATTTTCCCGGCATCGCCGGTTTTAAACCAGCCATCAGCGGTAAAACTGGCCGCCGTTTCCCCGGGCTTATTGAAATAACCGCGCAACAGCGTCGGCCCGCGGACCTGGATCTCGTTCTCTTCGCCAATACGCACTTCAATCTCGGGTAACGCTGTACCGACCGAACCGAAGCGGAAATCGTTCTCTTCCCAACAGGTGACGGTCGCGCAGGTTTCGGTCAGGCCATAACCGTATTTGATTTTCAAACCAAGCGATTCGAAAAACAGAATCACGTTGTCGTCCAGACTGGCGCCCGCTGCCGGCAGAAAGCGTAAATTGCCGCCCAGCAGATTGCGCAGTTTTTTCAGCACCAGCTTATCCGCGATAAAGTGCGACACCAAAAGCCAGAAGGGATAACGCGCTTTACGGCGTTCAGTCAGAAACTTCTCTTTGCCCTGCGCGACGGCCCAGTGAAACAGCCGTTTTTTGATGCTTCCGGCACGGGCCACTTTGTCGTGAATGGCGCTGAAGACTTTTTCATAGAAACGCGGAACGGCGCACATCACCGTCGGTTTCACCGCCTGCAATGCATCGCGCACGAGATCGGTTTCACGCAGGAAAACATTCTGCGCGCCGCAGTGCATGACGAAGAAACTCCAGGCGCGCTCAAAAACATGAGCCAGGGGCAGGAAGCATAGCGAAACATCGCGGTCAGAAATGCTCAGGCGTTTTTCATGCTGCTTAAGCTGCGTCGCCATACTGATGTAATCCAGCATCACGCCTTTCGCTTCACCCGTGGTTCCCGAGGTGTAAATCAGCGTAAAGAGGTCGCTGAGCTGGCAGGCGTTAACCCGCGCCTCACGTTCAGCCGCCAGAGCGTGGTCCTGAGGAACAATGCCTGAAACATGCCGGGCAATGGGCACACCACGTAAATCCACGTCGTTATCGAGCACAAAAATATGCTTCAGCTGCGGGCACAATTCACGCAATGCCACCGCCGCATCGTATTGACTCTGTCCGACAACGAACAAAATACGGATATCAGCGTCATTAAGCACATAGGCTGACTGCGCGGGCGTATTGGTCGCATACACGGGTACAGTGACGGCACGTAACTGCAAAATCGCCAGATCGGTCATCGCCCAGGCGATGGAGTTATTTCCGCAAATAGCGATCCGTTCCTGAACACCCACGTTTTCCTGCAGTAAAACGTCGGACAGCGCATCGACTTTTTCCCCAAGCTCACGCCAGGTGAGCGCGCTTTCTGCCACAGGCGACCATTCACGGAATGCGATATTTTCAGCACGGCTGATAACTTGCTGGCGAAAACGGGTGATCAGATGGTAGTCATTTAAGGTTGGATTCATTGAGCGTCTATACCGGCGTCCAGTGCAATCAGATAAGGGAGGGAGCTGACTGCATTGCTCTGTTACAAAGATTTAACGCAGTCTACCGGCAAATATTGCACGGCGAAATCAAATTGTAGAAGCAAAACGGCTCTTTTGGAAAAACGGACGGAGGGATTCAGGAATGAAAAAAACCTGCCTAGCTTTAACGAGGAGCAAAAACCAGGCAGGATAAAAAACCACAAATAAAACCATAACTAGCCATTTTTACTGCGCAATCAGCCACAGTAAAAATGGGATGTACCAGAGTGACCCGCTATAAAGACAGAATGCATTGGCTTAATAACGACTTCATCCACATATTGCCTTTATCTTTACTGGAAGATTCATGCCATGACAGATAACAGGTCAGGCTGTTCTTCATCCAGGGTAAAGGGATAACGGACAGATTTAATATTCCGGCGCTCGATTGAGCAATCCAGCGCGGTACCAGTGCGACCATATCTGTTTTCGAAACAATTTCCATTACACTGGAAAGATCCGTTCCCTGATAAGCAATCAGCGAATGCATTTCAGGGTCATCATAATAAGGTGAACTGAATGAATAAAAACGATCCAACATCATTACGGCATGTTTTTCTTTCAGATATTTTTCATCTGACATATGCGGACTGATACGGGGATGTTTTTGTGCCGCTACCAGCACCAGCTCATCATTAAATAAAGCCTGATTACAAAAATCCGGGCGATCGAATTTACGATAGCTGATCATGAATTCAATATTCTGATAACGTAACTGATGCTCAATATTGTCGTTCACAATTGTTTGCAATTTAATACTGACATCAGTTGATAAAGCATCGACCGCATTCAGTACCTGCGAAGTTAATCGTTTATCCAGCGGACTGCAAATTGCCACATTGAACTCACGAATACTCACGTTAGGATCAAAACCAGCTCCCGGGAGTTCGTTCATCACCAGTTGCAGCGCCTGGCGGATCGGGCCAAATAACTGGCGCGCACGCATGGTTGGCTGGATGCCGCGGCCAAAGCGGACAAATAAATCATCATTGAACATGATTTTTAACCGGGCAACGGCGTTACTCACCGCAGGTTGGGACATTCCCAACATATTGGCCGCACGAGTAATGTTTTGTAATTGCATAACGGCATCAAATACCGTTAACAAATTCAAATCAACATTGCGAAGATGCGTATCCGCTTCAGTAGGTTTAGTTTGATTATCTGTCGTCAGATCAGACATTACATTTCCCATTCAAGATACCTCAACCTGCTTAAGACTGATTATCTTTAATTATTTGTTTTATTTAAAATGGCACCGGAATGAATTCTGACATACAGAAGACCGGCGGATAAACTCGGTACTTTAATGCGTTCCTAATTTCGGAAAGAAATCGACTCTCATTTCCAATAATCAGAAAGTTAAATGCTATCTTCATTTCGCTAGGGTGAAGCTGATGATATAGAACGATAAAATGTTTATAGAAACAACATGCGAAAAATGAATAATAAGTTAAGCCGCGCTAAATCATTTCCAACCTATTGTATTAAATAGTTTATTCCTTCCACACGAGAAAGGTAGTGTCCATTTTTGGACTGCTTTTTTCTCTCTACACCCACCCGGATGAACAAAAATCTTCATTCCAGATACATTTAGAAAAGTAGTGTTTAATGCTAAATGAGATGAACTATCATTTTTGCAATTTACTGGAATTTCCACACAGTGAAGTGTTGACATACCGCACACATTCCCGTATCACTTTAAGCACTGTTTGAACGATGTCCGTTCTGACCACCCCATTACGAGAAGCTGAAAACACATGTTCATGATGACCCGTCTCCTAGGCCTACTACTCAACGCAGAAAATTTGCGCGGTAAGCCAGTGGGCGAAAATCAAAACTGATTTTAACTTCCACAGACAATAAACCCGCGCCGATGCGCGGGTTTTTTTTTACCTCCGCAGGGCGCGAAAATAGAAGCAGACAAGGAACAACCCATGAGCGAGCAAGTCATTATTTTCGATACCACGCTGCGTGACGGTGAACAGGCGTTACAGGCCAGCCTGAGTGTTAAAGAGAAGATTCAGATTGCAATGGCGCTGGAAAGAATGGGCGTTGACGTGATGGAAGTTGGCTTCCCGGTCTCGTCTCCTGGCGATTTCGAGTCTGTACAAACTATTGCGCGCCAGATTAAAAACAGCCGTGTTTGCGGTCTGGCTCGCTGCGTGGACGGCGATATCGACGCCGCGGCCGAAGCCTTACGTGTCGCAGAAGCTTTCCGTATCCACGTATTCCTGGCCACTTCTACCCTGCACATTGAATCCAAACTGAAGCGTTCGTTTGATCAGGTGCTGGAGATGGCAACGCATTCCGTGAAGCGTGCCCGCAACTATACCGATGACGTCGAGTTCTCCTGCGAAGATGCCGGTCGTACGCCGCTGGATAACCTGTGCCGCGTCGTAGAAGCCGCAATCAAAGCTGGCGCGACCACCATTAACATTCCTGACACCGTCGGTTACACCACGCCGGTTCAGTTCGGCGGCATCATCACGAATCTGTATGAACGTGTGCCTAACATTGATAAAGCGATTATCTCCGTTCACTGCCACGACGATCTGGGCATGGCGGTCGGTAACTCCATCGCCGCCATTCAGGCCGGTGCGCGTCAGGTTGAAGGGACGCTGAACGGTATCGGCGAACGCGCCGGTAACACTGCGCTGGAAGAAGTGATCATGGCGATCCGCACCCGCAGCGACTACATGAACGTTCACACCAACATCAATCACAAAGAAATTTACCGCACCAGCCAGATTGTCAGCCAGATTACCAACATGCCGATCCCGGGCAACAAAGCGATTGTCGGCTCAAACGCCTTCGCACACTCCTCCGGTATCCATCAGGACGGCGTGCTGAAAAACCGTGAAAACTACGAAATCATGACCCCGGAATCTATCGGTCTGAATCAGGTGCAACTGAACCTGACTTCCCGCTCCGGTCGTGCTGCCGTTAAGCATCGTATGGAAGAAATGGGCTACAAAGAAGCCGATTACAATCTGGATCATCTGTATGCCGCGTTCCTGAAGCTGGCTGACAAAAAAGGGCAGGTTTTCGACTACGATTTAGAAGCACTGGTCTTCATCAGTAAGCAGCAGGAAGAGCCTGAATTCTACCGTCTGGATAATTTCAGCGTGCAGTCCGGCTCCAAAATTACCGCCACCGCGTCAGTCAACCTGTCCTGCGGCGAAGAAATTATCACCGAAGCCGCCACCGGCAACGGTCCGGTTGATGCCGTCTATCAGGCTATCAACCGCATCACCGGCTATCAGATTGAACTGGTGAAATACCAACTGAGCGCGAAAGGCCAGGGCCGCGATGCACTGGGTCAGGTAGACGTGGTTGTCTCCTTCAATGGCCGCCGTTTCCACGGTGTCGGTCTGGCGACGGACATAGTGGAATCTTCCGCTAAAGCGATGGTGCACGTACTGAATAACATCTGGCGCAGCAAACAAGTTGAGATCGAAAAACAACGTTTGCAGCAGGCAGGTCAGCAACACAACAACATTCAAAATAATCAGGAAACGGTGTGAACATGAGCAAGACCCATCATATTGCCGTCTTACCCGGAGACGGAATTGGCCCGGAAGTTATGGCCCAGGCATATAAAGTTCTGGAAGCAGTTCGTCAGCGTTTCGGCCTGAAGATCACCACCAGCGAATACGATGTGGGTGGCGCAGCCATCGACAAACACGGCAGCCCGTTGCCGGAAGCGACCGTCGCCGGTTGCGAACAAGCTGATGCGATTCTGTTCGGCTCCGTCGGTGGCCCGAAATGGGAACATTTACCGCCAAACGATCAGCCTGAGCGTGGCGCATTATTGCCACTGCGCAAACATTTTAAACTGTTCAGCAACCTGCGCCCTGCCCGTCTGTATCAGGGTCTGGAAGAGTTCTGCCCGCTGCGTGCCGATATCGCCGCAAAAGGTTTCGATATTCTGTGCGTGCGTGAACTGACCGGTGGCATTTACTTCGGTCAGCCTAAAGGCCGCGAAGGTCAGGGCGCGCATGAGAAAGCTTTTGATACCGAAGTGTATTACCGTTTTGAGATCGAACGTATCGCCCGAATCGCCTTTGAATCTGCACGCAAACGTCGCAGCAAAGTGACGTCTATCGATAAAGCGAACGTCTTGCAGACCTCGATTATGTGGCGCGAAGTGATTAACGAAATCGCCAAAGATTATCCGGATGTCAGCCTGAGCCATATGTACATCGATAACGCGACTATGCAGCTGATTAAAGATCCGTCCCAGTTTGACGTGCTGCTGTGTTCCAACCTGTTTGGCGACATCCTGTCCGACGAATGCGCGATGATCACAGGCTCTATGGGCATGCTGCCTTCTGCCAGCATGAACGAACAGGCATTTGGTTTGTTCGAACCTGCGGGTGGCTCTGCACCGGATATCGCCGGTAAAAACATCGCTAACCCGATTGCACAAATCCTGTCTGCCGCGCTGTTGCTGCGTTACAGCCTGGGAGCGGATGACGCCGCCAATGCGATTGAGCAGGCCGTCAATAAAGTACTGGAAGCTGGCCATCGTACCGGCGATTTGGCTAACGGCCAGCAGGCACTGGGCACCAGTGAAATGGGCGATATCATTGCCCGCTTTGTGAAAGAAGGGGCATAACATGTCCAGGACTCTGTATCAGAAATTGTTTGATGCGCACGTGGTTTACGAAGCGCAAAACGAAACACCATTGTTATACATCGACCGCCACCTGGTTCACGAAGTGACCTCTCCGCAGGCATTCGACGGTCTGCGCGCGATGGACCGTCAGGTGCGTCAGCCGGGTAAAACCTTTGCGACCATGGATCACAACGTCTCCACGCAAACTAAAGACATCAATGCGAGCGGCGAAATGGCGCGCATCCAGATGCAGGAATTAATCAAAAACTGTGCGGAATTCGGCGTGCAGTTGTATGACCTGAACCACCCGTATCAGGGCATTGTTCACGTCATTGGTCCTGAGCAGGGCATGACCTTGCCGGGCATGACCATTGTCTGCGGCGATTCCCATACCGCCACACACGGTGCGTTTGGTTCACTGGCCTTCGGTATCGGGACTTCGGAAGTGGAACACGTTCTGGCGACGCAAACCCTGAAACAGGGTCGTGCCAAAACGATGAAAATCGAAGTCACCGGCGATGCACCTGCGGGTATCACCGCAAAAGATATCGTTCTGGCGATTATCGGTAAAACTGGCAGCGCTGGTGGTACCGGTCACGTTGTAGAATTCTGCGGTAAAGCCATTGAGGCGCTGAGCATGGAAGGTCGTATGACTCTGTGCAACATGGCGATCGAAATGGGTGCCAAAGCCGGTCTGGTGGCTCCTGATGAGACCACGTTTGCGTATCTGAAAGGCCGTCAGTTTGCGCCTAAAGATCAAAACTGGGACGCGGCAGTCGAATACTGGAAAACCCTGAAAACCGAAGATGGCGCGAAGTTCGACAGTATTGTCACGCTGGACGCGTCTGAAATCGCACCACAGGTCACCTGGGGCACTAACCCGGGTCAGGTAATGGCGGTGAATCAGACCATCCCGAATCCGGCCTCATTTGCGGACCCGGTAGAACGTGCTTCCGCTGAAAAAGCGCTGGCGTACATGGACTTGCAACCGGGCATTAAACTGACTGACGTGGCGATTGATAAAGTCTTTATCGGTTCCTGCACCAACTCCCGCATCGAAGATTTACGCGCTGCGGCAGCGATTGCCAAAGGCCGTAAAGTCGCAACTGGCGTACAGGCGATTGTGGTTCCGGGTTCCGGTCCGGTAAAAGCGCAGGCGGAAGAAGAAGGTCTGGATAAGATTTTCATCGAAGCCGGTTTTGAATGGCGTCTGCCGGGCTGCTCTATGTGTCTGGCGATGAACAATGACCGTCTGGAGCCGGGCGAGCGTTGCGCGTCTACCAGTAACCGTAACTTCGAAGGCCGTCAGGGCCGTGGCGGCCGTACCCATCTGGTCAGCCCGGCGATGGCCGCTGCCGCTGCGGTGACTGGCCGTTTCGCTGATGTCCGTGAACTGAACTGAGGAAAACACCATGGCTAAATTTACCCAACACATCGGTCTGGTGGTTCCGCTGGATGCAGCAAACGTCGATACCGATGCCATTATCCCGAAACAGTTTTTGCAGAAAGTTACCCGCACCGGTTTCGGTCAGCATCTGTTTAACGACTGGCGTTTTCTGGACGACGCTGGTCAGGTGCCTAACCCTGATTTCGTGCTGAATAAGCCGCGCTACAAAGGCGCGAGCATTTTACTGGCACGCGAAAACTTCGGTTGCGGTTCATCCCGTGAGCATGCGCCGTGGGCGCTGACTGATTATGGCTTCCACGCCGTTATCGCGCCGAGCTTTGCCGATATTTTTTACGGCAACTCGTTCAACAACCAGTTATTGCCCATCACGTTGAGCGAAGCAGAAGTCGATGAATTATTCGAGCTGGTGAAAAACAACGAAGGCATCCAGTTTGAAGTGGATCTGGAAGCGCAGACCGTCAAAGCAGGCGAGAAAAGCTATCCGTTCGTCATCGACAACTTCCGCCGTCATTGCATGATCAACGGCCTGGACAGCATCGGCCTGACCCTGCAACACGAAGGGAATATTTCCAGCTACGAGAAAAATCAGCCTGCCTTTATGCAGTGATGTCTGAGCTGTGAGCATAAAAAAACCCGCGAAATTCGCGGGTTTTTCTTTATCAGCATCATAGTCGGGTCAGACGTCTTTCACTTTATACATCAAACCTAGCGCCACCACCGCCAGAACGGTTGCCGCCCAGTACACCGGATAATGCCCGAAGTTTTCCACGATAAAGCCCTGTAACAGGCCTGCGCAAATCACACCGGTGGAAATACTGTTGGTGAACAGCGTGGTCGCCGAACCCGCCCTTCCCGGCATCAGATCCTGAAAATACAGCATCCCTATCCCGGCCACGATCCCGATGAAAATCGCGTTAAACAGTTGCAGGATCATCAGCGCCGCCTTGAACTGAAATGCCACCAGCCCGGCATAGAAAACGACACCACTGGCCACGGCATACAGCATCAGTTTGCGTTTACCGGTACGTTTCACCAGATAGCCCGCCAGCAGCATCGCCGGAATTTCCAGCCCGGCGGCCGTCCCCATCAGCAGCCCTGCCAGCCCTTCCGGCAGGCCTAAGTCACTGGTGATGTAGAGCGGCATATCAATGACATACATGATATTGCAGGTCCACATCAGCAGGGAGGAAAAGAACAGCAGACGCACATCTTTGTTGCGCCAGGCGCTCACCGGCACCACTTTTTCGTCCACCGGCTGTTCGAGGCGCGGCACAGAGGGCAGGAAGAAAAAGATCATTAATATACTGCTGACAAACACCCCGGCGGCGCTCAGATACATCGGCGTAAAGCCGTAGTTCAGCGCCAGCATAAACGACAGCGGCGGGCCGAGCACCCAGGCCAGCGAGAGCATCGCACGCATCATCGAGCTGAACATCACCACTTCACTGGCGGAGCGATCCGCATGCTCACGCGCCAGCGCAAACAGCTGCGGCATCGACGCATTCCCGATCGCCGCCAGCAGCACACCGACGGTGATCAGCACCAGATAATCGCGGCTGAAGGCAAACACCAGGCTATTTCCCAGCGCCATCAGGCAGCAAAACATCAGCAATTTGCGCCGGTCGCCTTTGTTATCCGAGCGGTTTGCCAGCAGGAAGCTGATTGCAATCCCGGCGATGGCATTCACGGTATAAAAGAGCCCCACCCACAGCGGACGGACTTTCACTTCGTTGGTCAGAAACAGACTGAGCGTCGGCGCCTGTAATGCCCCCGCCACGCCGCACAGCAAGGAGACCACCAGAAAGGTGACATAAATACGATTAAAACGAGGTTTTGGCATAACGTCGTCCCTGAGAAATGAAAGCCCATAAAACAAGACAGACAGTGTAGCGAAGTTTCAGGAAGTTCTGGGGAATGAACAAAAAAAGCGTGTAAAAAAACCAGTGAGTTGCCTCACTGGCTGGTGACAATACACCATTACTCAGAAAATCGAATTCAGTCAGACCTGAAGTCACAGTTGACGGCGGTACTGCTCATCGTCCAGCGTTTCCATATCCCACTGCGTGAGGCGGGACAGAATATCCAGACGGTATTGCACCGGAACCCAAGACAGCCAGTCTGCATGATTTTTAGAGGCGTTCCTTTTAATAGCTTCGAAGTAACGCTGGTAGAAACGGGCGTTCAGACTACGTTTCATGCTGACCTCCGGTGATTCACAACAGGCTTTCGTTGAGAAACAGTATCAGCGTAATATGAGGAAAGATAAATTGATGAAAACTGCCCACGGAGTTCCTCTTTTATGTCCTCGTCCCGTTTGCAACAACAGTTCATCCGCCTGTGGCAAAGCTGTCACGGTGAAGAAACCGAAACCACGTTACAGGCACTGTCGGAAGTTCTGAACTGCTCACGAAGGCATATGCGATCCTTACTCAGTACCATGCAGGAGCAAGGCTGGCTGATGTGGGATGCACAAGCCGGACGGGGAAAGCGATCGACCCTGAAATTTCTTTACACCGGGCTGGCACTCCAGCAGCAGCGCGCCGAAGCGCTGCTGGAGCAGGATCATATCGACCAGCTGGTGCAGTTGGTCGGCGACAAAACCATGGTGCGGCAGATGCTGCTTTCACAGCTGGGACGCAGCTTCCGTCAGGGCAAGCATATCCTGCGCGTTTTGTATTATCGTCCGTTGTTTAACCTGCTTCCCGGCACCATGCTGCGCCGCTCAGAAACCCATATTGCCCGGCAAATTTTTAGCGGACTGACGCGCATAAATGAGGAAAACGGGGAAGCTGAAGGCGATTTAGCCCATCACTGGCAGGAAATCACACCGCAGCATTGGCGCTTTTATCTGCGTCCGGCGATTCATTTTCATCACGGGCGTGAGCTGGAGATGGCGGATATCATTGCGACCTTTAACCGGCTCAAAACGCATCCGCTTTTCGGTAATTTGTCATTGGTGGTATCACCGACACCGAATGTCATTGATGTTCATCTGAACTCTCCCGACCACTGGCTGCCCTGGCTGCTTGGGAACGTCCACGCCATGATCCTGCCGCAGGAGTGGCAATCGCTGCCTGATTTTGCCCGCCATCCGGTAGGCACCGGCCCTTATGCGGTGGTGCGTAATCTGAAAACCCAGTTGCGCATCCGCGCTTTTGATGATTACTTTGGTTTTCGCGCGCTGATCGACGAAGTGAATATCTGGGTTTTACCGGAACTGAGCGAGGAACTGGTGCATTCCGGCGTTCAGCTCCAGGCGGATGAATCCGGCAAAAGCGAACTGGAAAGCCGCCTCGAGGAAGGCTGTTATTTTCTGTTATTTGACCAGCGCTCGCCGGTCGGGCAAAACAATGAAATCCGCCAGTGGCTGTGTGATTTGCTCAATCCGATTGCCCTGCTAAACGTCGCCGAGCCCATTTATCAGCGCTACTGGTCCCCGGCCTATGGCCTGCTGCCCCGCTGGCATCATGTAGACCCGCAACCGCGCCCGCCAAAACCGGCAGGACTCAGCCAGGTGACACTGACATTCTACGGTGAGCATTCCGAGCATCAGGCCATCTGCAACGCACTGCGCCCGCTGCTGGTGGCAGAGGGCATCGAACTGATTATTCAGATTGTTGACTATGCCGTCTGGCATCGCGGCGACGCAAAAAGTGACCTGTGGCTGGGGAGCGCTAATTTCACGCTACCGCTGGAATTCTCCCTGTTTGCTCATTTTTATGAGCTGCCTCTGGCCAGACATTGCTTTAGCGACGATATCAGCGAGGACGCAGCGCTCTGGCACGCAGGGAAATTATCGATGGCAAAATGGGGACAGAAACAAATCAAAAATTATCAGATCCACCCGCTGTTCCATCACTGGTTAGTCTTGCAGGGGCAACGCAGTATGCGCGGCGTGCGCATGAACACTCTCGGCTGGTTCGACTTCAAATCCGCCTGGTTTGCGCCACCGGACAGTTAATCGGACTATCGCATCGCGCCGTTAATCTCTAGAATGACATCCGTTCTCAACGGGGTGCCAGAGTGCGTTCTTTAAATGAAGAATGAACTCTATCTTTAAACGCCGCGAGCGCGTGTCCAGCGGGTGAAGTCCAGCGCACAGAAAGCGGAGCGTACACAAAGTACGTGAGCATTTCGAGCGCTGCACGACGCCCGATCAACACACGCACAGCAAGTTTAAAAGGCTGAGAGTATACCCGTCGAACCTGATCCGGTTAATCCCGGCGGAGGGATTTGAGACTGCGCGATGCTTACTCAAAATCCTTTGCCCTTTCATTTTTTTGGAGCGCAAAGTTGAAAAAATTATTGTCCTGCCTGCTGATACTTTCTGCACCGGCATTTGCTGCAAAACCTGTTCTGACGGTTTACACCTACGATTCTTTCTCTGCGGACTGGGGTCCCGGTCCGGCAGTCAAAAAAGCCTTTGAAGCCCGGTGCGGCTGCGAGCTGAAATATGTCGCGCTGGAAGATGGCGTGTCTTTGCTTAATCGTCTGCGGATGGAAGGCAAAAACAGCAAAGCCGACGTCGTGCTGGGGCTGGATAACAACCTGTTGCAGGCTGCTGAGCAAACCGGATTATTTGCCAAAGCGCCGAAAACCGATGCCAAACTGACCGTACCTGGTGGCTGGGATAACACCACTTTCGTGCCCTACGATTACGGTTATTTCGCCTTCGTCTATGACAAAAACAAACTGAAGAATCCGCCAAAAAGCCTCGATGAGCTGATCAACAGCGATCAAAACTGGAAAGTCATTTATGAGGATCCGCGTACCAGCACGCCGGGTCTGGGTCTGATGCTGTGGATGCAAAAAGTCTATGGCGATAAAGCACCGCTTGCGTGGGAAAAACTGGCGAAGAAAACCGTCACCGTCACCAAAGGATGGAGTGAGGCTTACGGGTTATTCCTGAAAGGCGAAAGCGATCTGGTGCTGAGCTACACCACTTCTCCGGCGTACCACATCGTTGAAGAGAAGAAAGATAACTACGCGGCGGCTGATTTTACCGAAGGTCACTATATGCAGGTCGAAGTAGCGGGTCAGCTGGCTAACAGCAAACAACCCAAACTGGCCGAAGAATTCATGAAATTCGTCACCACCGAAGATTTCCAGAACGTGATCCCGACCGGTAACTGGATGTATCCGGTGGTGAACACGCCGCTGCCTGACGCCTTTAAACAGCTGACCGTACCGGCGAAATCGCTGCAATACAACGCGCAGGATGTCGCAACTCATCGCAGCCAGTGGATCCAGGCATGGCAGAACGCCGTCAGCCGTTGATCCCACGCTGGCTGTGGCCGGGCGCCATCGCCTCACTGCTGATGCTGCTGGTAGCGACGCTGGCGTTAGGTTCACTGTGGCGTCATGCGCCACAGATGAGCGGTGTCTCGCTGTGGCAGGATCCGTATCTCTGGCATGTGATCCGCTTTACCTTCTGGCAGGCGCTGCTTTCGGCGCTCTGCTCGGTGCTGCCCGCCATCTGGCTTGCCCGCGCCCTGTTTCGTCGCCGCTTTCCCGGCCGTCAGCTGTTATTACGCTTGTGCGCAATGACGCTGGTTCTGCCGGTTCTGGTGGCAGTATTCGGCATTCTCAGCGTCTACGGCAGGCAGGGCTGGCTGGCGCAGATTTGTGGCTGGCTGGGTGTAAATTATCGTTTCTCGCCTTATGGTTTACAGGGCATTTTACTGGCCCACGTGTTTTTCAATCTGCCGCTGGCGACACGTCTGTTGGTGCAGGCGCTGGAAAATATCACCGTCGAGCAGCGCCAGCTGGCCGCGCAATTGGGCATGAATACCTGGCAGCAGTTCCGCTTTGTTGAATGGCCTGCCCTCCGCCGTCAGATTTTCCCCGCTGCGGCTCTGATCTTCATGCTGTGTTTCGCCAGCTTTGCCACGGTGCTTTCACTGGGCGGCGGCCCGCAGGCGACCACTATAGAACTGGCGATTTATCAGGCGCTGAGTTACGACTACGATTTAAGCCGTGCGGCCACGCTGGCGCTCATCCAGCTGTTTTGTTGTATGGTGCTGGTATTGCTCAGTCAGAAACTCAGCCAGGCACTGCCGGTCGGCCAGACGCATTCTCAGCGCTGGCGAAATCTCGACGACTCCCTGCTGCGTCGTACTGGCGATGCGGTACTAATTGGTCTCGCATTGCTGCTGATCCTGCCGCCGTTACTCGCCGTGATGGCTGACGGTATCAACCGGGCTGCGATCGGTGTTTTGCAGCAACCCGAGCTCTGGCAGGCATTATGGACATCCGTGCGCATCGCATTGGGCAGCGGCGTATTGTGTGTGCTGCTGACGATGATGTTGCTGTGGAGCAGCCGTGAACTGCGTTTGCGTCAGCGAAATGGCTGGGCGCAGGCGATGGATCTCAGCGGTATGCTGATCCTCGCGATGCCCGGCATCGTTCTGGCGACCGGCTTTTTCCTGCTGCTAGGCGATACCACCGGATTGCCACAATCGCCGTGGCCGCTGGTCATCATGACCAATGCGCTGATGGCGGTACCTTACGCATTAAAAGTGCTGGATAACCCGATGCGCGACGTGGCGGAACGCTATAACCCGTTGTGTATTTCACTCGATATGCGCGGCTGGCAGCGGCTGCGTTGGGTGGAACTGAGCGCGCTGAAACGCCCGATTGCGCAAGCGCTGGCGTTTGCCTGCGTGCTGTCACTGGGGGATTTCGGTGTCATCGCGTTGTTCGGTAACGAGAACTTCCGCACCCTGCCGTTTTATTTGTATCAGCAGATCGGTTCCTATCGCAGCCAGGACGGTGCGGTAACGGCGCTGATATTACTGCTGTTATGTTTCCTGTTATTCACCCTGATTGAGAAATTGCCGGGCCGCCATGCTGACGCTGAATAAACTGACGTACCTGTACGAACATCTGCCGATGCGCTTCGATTTACAAATTGAAGCCGGTGAACGCGTGGCGATCCTTGGTCCGAGCGGCGCGGGGAAAAGTACCCTGCTCAGTCTGGTGGCGGGTTTTCTGGCGCCGGTCAGCGGGCAGATCTGGCTCAATGGTGCAGATCACAGCGCGACGACTCCGGCAAAGCGACCGGTGTCGATGCTGTTTCAGGAAAACAATCTGTTCTCGCATTTGACGGTGCGGCAGAACATGGGGCTGGGGCTGCATCCGGGGCTGAAACTCAGCGTGCAGCAAAAGCTGGAACTGGAAGAGATCGCGCAACAGGTCGGGCTGAGTGATTGCCTTGACCGCCTGCCGTCACAGCTTTCCGGCGGCCAGCGTCAGCGTGTCGCACTGGCGCGTTGTCTGTTACGCAGTCAGCCGGTTTTACTGCTCGATGAACCCTTTTCGGCGCTCGATCCGGCGCTGCGCAGTGAAATGCTGAGTTTGCTGGATAAGATATGCGTACAGCGTAATCTCACGCTGCTGATGGTGTCGCATAATCTGGACGATGCGGCACGGATTGCGCCGCGCACGTTGCTGATTGTCGATGGCCGGATTTTCTACGACGGGCCGACGCAGGCGCTGGCCGACGGCAGTGCGCAGGAGGCCAGAGTATTGGGGATAAACGTTTCAGGGACAGACGTTTAAGAAAGTCCGCCTGAAATCAGCGGGTGATGACTTTCCACAGTAAATGACCGTAAACCGGCAGCATCGGCTGCTGGCTCAGCATCACAAAACTGACGACCGTCGCCAGCAGACTCAGAATACACACCACACGCAAACGCGGTAAAGGCAGCCATTTGGTCAGGGCGTCTGATGCCCCTTTTCCGGCACGGAACCAGCGCCAGGCCAGCCACGCCGTCAGCCAGATAAGCGCCACACAGAGCAATAACAGCCATTTAAAGACCACGCTGTTGTGCCCCGCCGGAATATCAATCGCCACGCCAGCCAGAATACCGGGCAGGAAATACACCGGAGGCCAGCAAATACAGCCGATGATGTTCGGCGGCGCAAATTTGTAAGGCGGCAGATTCAGCATCCCCGCGACCATTGGCACCAGCGGGCGCGTCGGGCCGATAAAACGCCCGATGATCACGGTGGCAAAACTGTGTCTGTCCAGCGCGTAACCGGTTTTATCCAGCAGTGACTGATAACGCTTGAGGAAACGCCACCGGTGCAGCGGTTCCTTGAAACCGCGGCCAATGAAATACGAAGCCCAGTCCCCAAGAAAACAGCCTATACCCGCCGCCAGCCACGCTTCGTATAACCCCACCTGACCGCTGCCGATAAGCGTGCCGAGCGTTGCCATCATCACGGTGCCGGGAAGGATCAGTCCGACCAGCGCCAGCGACTCGAAGAAAGCCACCACTGCGACAATAATTAATGCGAAGCCCACCGACTGAGCGACCAGATGTTGTAGATAGGCTTCCATAAATTCCCAGAATTCAGTTACGCCTACGCCAATTGCGTAGAAAAATAAGACAAGTGTGAGTTTTCTGCATTCTCATTGTAGTAAATACATCAAGCGGCTGAATTGTCAGCGCATGAACTATCGCAGTCAACCGCGTAATTGTATGCGTATTTGGCAGAAACCTGAGACGTAGACAAAGACTGTATAAATAACCATACTCTGTCCTGGTATTTCATCTTTTATTTCACCTGTTCCGAGGCGCTTATTAACGCAAATTCCGTATCCTCATCTGCCCGAACCACTGACACGGCGCCGCGTCAGGGATTTGTGCTGACCCGCCACTGGCGCGACACGCCGCGGGGTACGGAGGTCGATTTATGGCTGGCAACCGACGACGGCCCGCAAAAAGTACGCCTGCCTTTGCAGGAGTCGGTGGCGTTTATTCCCGCCGAACAGCGGGCACAGGCGGAGCGTATTCTCGCAGACGAAAAAAATATCAGTCTGCGTCCGCTTCCGTTGCAGGACTTCCATTCCCGTGCCGTTCTTGGCCTGTACTGCCCGCAACACCGGCAGTTAATGCGGATAGAAAAACTGCTGAAAGAAAACGGCGTCAATGTTTACGAAGCGGATATCCGTCCGCCGGAGCGTTTTCTGATGGAACGCTACATCACCGCGCCGGTCTGGTTTAGCGGTAAACCCGCCTCAGACAGGTTGCTGCTCGACACCAAAATGAAGCCGGCGGAGGACTACCGTCCGCCGCTGAAACTGTGTTCGCTGGATATAGAGACCAGCGGTAACGGCGAGTTGTACTGCATCGGGCTGGAAGGCTGCGGGCAGCGCCACGTTTATATGCTTGGCCCGCCCAACGGTGCGCCTGATGCTCAGTTCGATTTCAATCTGGTTTACGTCGACAGCCGCCCGCAGTTGCTGGAAAAACTCAATGAGTGGCTGGAAGCTTACGATCCCGATGCCATTATTGGCTGGAGCGTGGTGCAGTTTGACCTGCGGGTTTTACAAAAACACGCTGACCGCTACAAAATCCCGCTGAAATTCGGACGCGGTGGCGGTGAACTTGAATGGCGTGAGCACGGGTTTAAACAGGGACACTTTTTCGCTGCCGCCGCCGGTCGTTTGATCATTGACGGCATTGAAGCACTGAAATCGGCATTCTGGAACTTCAATTCGTTCAGTCTGGAATTTGTCTCGCAAAGTTTACTGGGCGAGGGCAAAGCCAGCGACAATCCTTATCAGCGGCTGGCCGAAATCGAGCAGCGTTTTCGTGAAGATAAACCGATGCTGGCACGCTATAACCTGAAAGACTGCGAGCTGGTGACGCGGATTTTTGCCAAAACCGAGCTGATGCCCTTTCTGCTCGAACGCGCTTCGGTGACGGGTCTGGCGGTAGATCGCAGTGGCGGTTCCGTGGCGGCGTTTACCCACCTTTATTTACCGCGCATGCACCGCGCCGGTTACGTCGCGCCGAATCTGGGCGAGTTACAGGGCGAAATGAGTCCCGGTGGTTTTGTGATGGATTCACGCCCCGGATTGTATGATTCCGTACTGGTGCTCGATTACAAAAGTCTGTATCCGTCGATTATCCGCACCTTTCTGATCGACCCGGTCGGGCTGGTCGCCGGACTGCAACAACCGGACGACGAACATTCGGTGCCGGGTTACCGCAACGCCCGATTTTCGCGGCAAAAACATTGTCTGCCTGAAATTGTCCGCCAGATCTGGATGGGCCGCGAGGAAGCCAAAAAGCAAAAAAATAAACCGCTCTCGCAGGCGCTGAAAATCATCATGAACGCCTTTTATGGCGTGCTCGGTTCCAGCGGCTGCCGGTTTTTTGATCCGCGTCTCGCGTCTTCGATTACGCTGCGCGGGCACGACATCATGCGCCAGACCCGCGAGCTGATTGAAGCCGAAGGCTATCAGGTGATTTACGGTGACACCGATTCCACGTTTGTCTGGCTAAACAAAGCCCATTCTCAGGAAGACGCCAGCGCGATTGGCCGCCATCTGGTTGAAAAGGTGAACGCCTGGTGGAAAGAACATCTGCAACAGGAATACGGACTGGAAAGCGCGCTGGAACTGGAATTTGAAACGCACTACCAGCGCTTCCTGATGCCGACCATCCGGGGTTCTGAAACCGGCAGTAAAAAACGTTACGCCGGTCTGGTGAATGACGCTGACGGCGAGCACATCGTTTATAAAGGGCTGGAAACCGTACGCACCGACTGGACGCCACTGGCGCAGGAGTTCCAGCAGGAACTGTATCAGCGTATTTTCCATCGTCAGCCGTATCAGGATTACGTCCGCGATTACGTCGCGCGCACGCTCGGCGGCGAATTCGATGACAAGCTGGTGTACCGCAAACGCCTGCGCCGAAAACTGAGTGACTACGAAAAAAACGTCCCGCCACATGTCCGTGCGGCGAGGCTGGCGGATGACTATAATGTTCTGCACGGGCGCGCAAAGCAGTACCAGAACGGTGGCTGGATAAGTTACGTGATGACCACGTCCGGACCTGAGCCACTGGAGAACCGCCAGTCCCCCGTCGATTACGATCATTACATCGAACGTCAGTTGGAGCCGGTTGCCGACGGTATTTTGCCTTTCCTGCACGATGACTTTGCTACACTGATTACAGGTCAGATGGGATTATTCTGAGCAAAAAAAGAATTGCTCTTTGATTCGCAGGTGACGAAAGGCTTACCTTCCTTTACCATAGCGCCCTTTCCCATTTCTGAAACATCCTCACACAGCGAACTATTCCGCGCCATCTGGCGGGGAAAGAAAACTATTGCCCGAGAAAGTTCGCGGGCTGAACAAGCATTGCGCAGTCGCCGTATATAGTGCAAACAACACAGAGAGAGATTATGCCGTTTACATTGGGTCAACGCTGGATAAGCGATACGGAAAGCGAATTAGGATTAGGGACCGTAGTAGCACTGGACGTGCGCATGGTTACTCTGCTTTTCCCCGCCACCGGTGAAAACCGTTTGTATGCCCGAAATGATTCCCCGATCACCCGTGTGATGTTCAATCCCGGTGATACCATCAGTTGTCACGAAGGCTGGCAGTTACAGGTTGAAGAAGTCGTCGAAGATAAAGGCCTGCTGACTTACATCGGCATCCGTCTGGACACCGAAGAAACCGGCGTCGCGATGCGTGAAGTCCTGCTCGACAGCAAGCTGACGTTCAGCAAGCCGCAGGACCGTCTGTTTGCCGGTCAGATTGACCGTATGGACCGCTTCGCCCTGCGTTTCCGTGCCCGTAAATATCAGCGTGAACAGTTCCGTCTGGAATTCGGTGGCCTGCGCGGTATGCGCGCCAGCCTGATCCCGCATCAGTTGCACATCGCTTACGAAGTCGGTCAGCGTCACGCGCCGCGCGTTTTATTGGCCGATGAAGTGGGTCTGGGTAAAACCATCGAAGCGGGCATGATCATCCATCAGCAACTGCTGTCTGGCCGTGCCGAGCGCGTGCTGATCGTGGTGCCGGAAACCCTGCAACACCAGTGGCTGGTGGAAATGCTGCGCCGCTTCAATCTGCGCTTCTCTCTGTTTGATGATGACCGCTACGCCGAATCCGTGCATGAAGCGACCAACCCGTTTGAAACCGAACAGCTGGTGATCTGCTCCCTCGATTTCGTGCGCCGCAATAAATCCCGTCTTGAGCAACTTTCAGATGCGGCGTGGGACATGCTGGTGGTCGATGAAGCGCATCATCTGGTGTGGAGCGAAGACGCGCCGAGCCGTGAATATCAGGTTATCGAGCAGCTCTCCCAGCAGATCCCAAGCGTTCTGCTGCTGACGGCAACGCCGGAACAGCTGGGTCAGGAGAGCCACTTTGCGCGTCTGCGCCTGCTGGATCCGGATCGTTTCCACGATTACGAAGAATTTATCCAGGAACAACAGCAGTACCAGCCGGTGGCCGATGCCGTCACGCTGTTACTCAACAAAGAGCCGCTGACGCCAGAAGCCCTGGCGCTGCTCGGTGAAAGTGTCGGCAACGCCGATACCGATGCCCTGCTGACCGCCGCCAACAACGGTGACGAAGCGGCGGCGAAACAGCTGGTTTCGATGCTGATGGACCGCCACGGCACCAGCCGCGTGCTGTTCCGTAACACCCGTAACGGTGTGAAAGGTTTCCCTGAGCGTCACCTGCATGCGATGAAACTGCCGCTGCCGACGCAGTATCAGACCGCGATTAAAGTCTCGGGCATTATGGGCGCGAAGAAAACGGCTGAAGCCCGTGCGCACGACATGCTGTATCCGGAGCAGATTTATCAGGAATTCGAAGGCGAGAACGCCACCTGGTGGAACTTTGATCCGCGCGTCGAATGGTTGCTCGGTTATCTGACCGCCAACCGCGACGAGAAAGTGCTGGTGATCTGCGCCAAAGCTGCGACTGCGCTGCAGCTCGAACAGGTTCTGCGTGAGCGCGAAGCTATCCGTGCCGCCGTGTTCCACGAAGGTTTGTCGATCATTGAACGTGACCGCGCCGCCGCGTACTTTGCATCGCAGGAAGAAGGCGCGCAGGTTCTGCTGTGTTCTGAAATCGGCTCCGAAGGCCGTAACTTCCAGTTCGCCAGCAAAATGGTGATGTTCGATCTGCCGTTTAACCCGGACTTGCTGGAACAGCGTATCGGTCGTCTGGATCGTATCGGACAGCAAAATAATATCGACATCATGGTGCCTTACCTCGAACAGACCGCGCAGTCGGTGCTGGTTCGCTGGTTCCATGAAGGTCTGGATGCGTTCGAACATACCTGTCCGACCGGCCGTACCATTTATGACAGCGCCTACGAACAGCTGATTGCGTTCCTGGCCACGCCTGCCGAGCAGACGGGTCTGGACGAGTTCATCCTTGAATGCCGCACAGAACACGATGCACTGAAAGAAAAGCTGGAAAATGGCCGCGACCGCCTGCTGGAGATGCATTCCAACGGCGGCGAGCGCGCACAGCAACTGGCGAAAGAAATAGGCGAGCAGGATAACGACGTTAATCTGGTGAACTTTGCGCTGAACCTGTTCGATATCGTCGGGATTAATCAGGACGATCGCAGCGATAATTTGATCGTGCTGACACCGTCAGATCACATGCTGGTGCCGGATTTCCCGGGTCTGCCGGAAGACGGCTGTACCGTGACGTTTGATCGTGAGCAGGCGCTGTCGCGTGAAGATACACAGTTTATCAGTTGGGAACATCCGATCGTGCGTAACGGTCTGGACTTGATCCTTTCCGGCGATACCGGCAGTTGTGCGGTGTCGATCCTGAAAAACAAAGCGCTGCCGGTCGGTACGCTGCTGGCTGAACTGGTTTACGTGGTGGAATGTCAGGCGCCGAAACATCTGCAACTGACCCGCTTCCTGCCACCGACACCGGTGCGTATGTTGATGGATCGCAAAGGCACCAATCTGGCGGCTCAGGTAGAATTCGAAAGCTTCAACCGTCAGCTGAACGCCATCAACCGTCATAACTCCAGCAAACTGGTGAATGCGGTGCAGCAGGATGTCCACGCCATGCTGCAACAGGCCGAAGCAGAAATCGCTGAGCAGGCACGCGCGCTGATTGAAGCGGCGAAAGTCGAAGCCGACGAGCAACTGACTCAGGAGCTGGATCGCCTGAAAGCGCTGAAAGAAGTGAACCCGAACATTCGTGATGACGAACTGGAATCGGTAGACTCTAACCGTAAGCAGGTGCTGGCGAATCTCAACGATGCCAGCTGGCGTCTGGATGCTATCCGCCTTGTGGTGGTCAGCCATCAGTAAGCCCGACGGGATGCAGACAGTCTGCATCCCTTCTTCTCTTTAATACGGACACAGACTGAAACCGCTATGAGCGAACATCAACCCACCATCCCTGAGCCTTCCAAAACCCGGCCGCTGGAGAATTACAATCCGCCGACCGATCCCTGGTTACAGGTGATTTTTCAGGATGAACACATCATGGTGGTGAATAAGCCAAGCGGACTGCTTTCGGTGCCGGGGAAATTAGCCGAGCATCAGGACAGTCTGATGACGCGCATTCAGCAGGAATTTCCCGAAGCGGAATCTGTTCATCGTCTGGATATGTCCACCAGCGGCGTGATCGTGGTGGCACTGACCAAGGACGCCGAGCGCGAACTGAAACGTCAGTTCCGCGAGCGTGAAACTAAGAAAGTGTATATCGCACGGGTCTGGGGACGGGTTGAAGAAGAATACGGCATTATCGATTTGCCGCTGATTTGTGATTATCCCAACCGGCCAAAACAGAAGGTCTGTCACGAAACTGGTAAAAAGGCGCTGACCCAGTATGAGGTCATGTCCTGGGATGAAGACGGGACTACGCGGGTGAAACTGCGTCCTATCACCGGCCGCTCACATCAGTTGCGCGTGCATCTTCTGGCGCTCGGTTATCCGATTCTGGGCGATAAATTCTATGCCCATCCGCAGGCGCTGGCGGCAGCGGATCGCTTGCAACTGCACGCTCAGGAATTATCCTTCTATCATCCGATCACCGATGCCCCGCTGGTGTTTAACTGCGAACCGGATTTCTGACGTCCGTCAGGGTTAAAATGAGCAAGAAAAAAGGCGCTGAACTCAGCGCCTTTTGTTTATTCGAGGGTTTGTTAAGGCTGTGACGGCTTACTTGAAACCTTTCTCACGCTTAATCAAATCATACGCAGCCTGAATTGACTGCGCTTTTTCCTTCGCCATTTCCATCATTTCCGGCGGCAAACCCTTCGCTACCAGTTTATCCGGATGGTGCTCGCCCATCAGTTTGCGGTAAGCACGCTTAATGGTCGTTGCGTCATCAGTCGCGTTCACGCCCAGCACCTTGCAGGCATCCGCCAGCGTCGGGCCTTGCTGCGTCTGATGATAACCGCCGCGATAGGACTGACCGCCCTGCTGATGGCCGCCAAACTGCTGGCCGCCTTCCATCATGCGCAGGAACTGATCGAACTGCATCCGCGAAATTCCGAGCTCTTCGGCAATCACATACAGCACTTCACGTTCATTAGGATGCAATGAACCGTCGGCATATGCGGCCTGGATCTGAATTTCCAGAAAAGTCCGTATCAGGTCAAAACGACCAAAACACGCACTGCGCAATTCACGCATTTTTTCCCGCAAAGGATAGTTGGCTTCTTTGCCGTCGCGGAAGGCGCGCTGCGCGGCTTCACGTTGCTCGCCGTGTAATTGCATACGTTCCATGTAAAGACTGGCGATCTGAATATCTGCTTCGGTAACCCTGCCTTTTGATTTAGTCAGATTCCCCATCACTTCAAATGTGGTGCGGAAAAAGATGGTTTGACGTGTCTGCTGATCGGCAAAAAAACCCCGGCGTTTCGCGGAACGCGCGGTATCAAACATATGCCCTATCAGCAGCCCTGCAACAATTCCCCAGAAGCCTAAACCTGACCATAAGCCAAGGATAAGTCCGAGCAGTTTTCCCCAATACTGCATATACTCCTCAATTCGCCATGCCGTCGCTTAAAAATTGCTTTATCATAACCGGCATTTATCGTTGTGCCTAACGGCGGCAACGTAACAGGTGGGATTTAACACTAGCGCAACCATGATGAGTGAGATAGTCTCTGACCGTTTGCCGGCATGATGCCTCTGATGACGGAACACCATTTTACGTATGAAAAACAGACGTCTGAAAACACGCTTACCGACAATGCTGGCCGCAACAATCTGGTCAGTATTGTACAGTCACGGCGCAATGGCCGATCTCGCAGAACAATGTATGCTCGGCGTTCCGACCTATGACAAACCTTTGGTGCAGGGTGATCCTAACTCACTGCCTGTCACTATTAACGCCGATAAGGCAACAGGTAACTATCCCGACAGCGCGTTGTTTAGCGGCAACGTTAACATTGTTCAGGGTAACAGCACGCTGGATGCTGATCACGTTCAGCTCAATCAAATCGCCAATCCTAATCAGCCAACGCCGACCCGTACCGCCACAGCGACCGGGAACGTGCGTTATAACGATAATCAAATCAAGCTGAATGGCCCTAAAGGCTTTGCAAACCTGACCACGAAAGACACTGATGTTCAGGATGGTGATTATCAGATGGTGGGCCGTCAGGGTCGTGGCCAGGCTGATAAGATGAAGCAGCGTGACAACAACCGCTACACCATCATGGATAACGGCACGTTCACGACCTGTCTGCCAGGCGATAACAGCTGGAGCGTGGTCGGTTCGGAAGTGATTCAGGACCGCCAGGAAGAAGTGGCTGAGATCTGGAACGCACGTTTCCATATCGGCCCGGTTCCGGTGTTCTACAGCCCGTATATGCAGTTACCGATTGGGAATAAGCGCCGTTCCGGTTTCCTTATCCCTAATGCCAAATACAGCAGCAACAATGGCTTAGGCCTGACGGTTCCTTATTACTGGAACATTGCGCCAAACTACGATGCCACGATCACGCCAAACTACATGAGCGATCGTGGTCTGCAGCTGCAGAACGAATTCCGCTATCTGACCGTCGCCGGTGCAGGCCTGATGGAGTTCGATTATCTGGGCAATGATAAGAAGATCGACGATCAGTTCCTCAAGGATGAAGGCCGTACCAGTGACAACTCCACCAAACGCTGGATGTACTACTGGCGTCATTCGGGCGTTTATGATCAGGTGTGGCGTTTCAACGTCGATTACACCAAGGTCAGTGACCCTTACTACTTCACCGATTTCGATTCGAAATACGGCTCCAGTACCGATGGCTATTCCACGCAGAAATTCAGCGTAGGATACGCGAACGAAAACTGGGACGTCACGCTGGCGAGTAAACAGTTCCAGGTCTTCACTGACTACGGTAACCAGAATGCTTATCGTGCCCAGCCACAGCTGGACATTAACTATTATAAAAACGATCTGGGTCCGTTCGACCTGCACCTCTACGGTCAGGCGGTCAAATTCACCAGTGTGAATCCGGATAACCCGGAAGCGGTGCGTACGCACTTCGAACCGACGCTCAGCCTGCCGCTCAGTAACGGCTGGGGCAGTCTGGATAACGAAATCAAGCTGATGGCAACACACTATCAGCAGGATGTTCCGGATGCGTATTTTGATGCGAACCCGAACAGCAAACTGCGTTCATCCGTGAACCGCGTGATGCCTGAGTTTAAAACCGACGGCAAAATGGTGTTTGACCGCACGATGGACTGGAACAGTGATTACACCCAGACCCTCGAGCCGCGTGTGCAGTACCTGTACATCCCGTATCGTAATCAAAGCTCGATCAATACCTATGACTCCACGTTGTTGCAGTCCGACTATACCGGCCTGTTCCGCGATAAGAGTTACAGTGGTCTTGACCGCATAGCCTCTGCGAATCAGGTAGCAAGCGGTTTAACTACCCGTATTTATGACGAAAATCTGGAAGAGCGCTTTAATGCCTCTGCCGGACAGATCTATTACTTCCAGCCACCGCGTACTGGCGATCAGAACAGTGCGCTGGATAAAAGTGATGACACCGGTAGCCTGGTTTGGGCGGGTGACACTTATTACAAAATCAATAACTTCTGGGGCGTTCGCGGCGGTGTGCAGTATGACACCCGTCTTGATGCGCTGGCGCTGGGCGATGCCGTGCTTGAATATCGCGCTGACTCGGAAAAAATGATTCAGTTGAGCTACCGTTATGCCAGCCCGGAATATATTCAGGCTACGTTACCTAACGTGACTAACCCGGGATATCAGGACGGTATTTCTCAGGTGGGTGGGATTGCCAGCTGGCCGATTGCCGACCGCTGGTCCATCGTCGGTGCGTATTATTACGATACTAAAGCACAGCAGAGCGCTGACCAATTGATCGGCCTGCAATACAATACCTGCTGCTGGGCAGTCAATGTTGGCTACGAACGTAAGATAACCAACTACGACACCACCAAGTCCGAAAGTAAGTATGACAATAAGATTGGTTTCAATATTGAACTTAGGGGCCTGGGTAACAATCAAACCCTCGGAACAAAAGAAATGTTGGCCAGCGGCATACTGCCATATCAGCGAGCTTTCTAAGCCCGACGACACTCTTGAGTTCCCGTCCGCAGCCAGTTTCGTGCGGACGGGGCTGATTTAGTGAAGACACTACGAACTCAGTGAACTTGAAACCCGCGCTTGCGGATTAGACAAATGGAAAAAGTATGAAGAACTGGAGAACACTTCTCCTCGGCGTGACGCTTTGTGCCAGCACTGCGTTTGCTGCCCCTCAGGAAGTTGATAAAGTTGCTGCCGTCGTAAACAACGGCGTCGTATTGCAAAGTGACGTAGATAGTCTGTTTAACTCGGTCAAACAGCAGGCTCAGCAGGCTAAACAGCAGTTGCCGGATGACGCGACACTGCGTCACCAGATCCTCGATCGCCTGATCATGGATCAGATCCAGTTGCAGATGGCGACCCGTATGGGGATCACGCCAAACGATCAGGATGTGGATAAAGCTATCGCCAGCATCGCCCAGCAGAACAACATTTCCGTTGATCAGCTTCGCAGCCGTCTGGCTTATGACGGTATGAATTACAACGCTTACCGTGCTCAGATCCGCAAAGAAATGATCATCAGCGAAGTACGTAACAGCGAAGTACGTCGTCGCGTCACTATCCTGCCTCAGGAAGTGGATCAACTGTCCAAACAGGTAGCTGCGCAAAACGGCAGCGGTGCTGAATTCAACCTCAGCCATATCCTGTTGCCATTGCAAGAAAACCCGACTCAAGATCAGGTTGATGCTGCTGAACAGCTGGCGAAGAAAATCGTTGCTGATCTGAACAGTGGTGCGGATTTCGGCAAACTGGCGATCACTTATTCTGCTGACTCCCAGGCGCTGAAAGGGGGCAACATGGGCTGGGGCAAATTGCAGGAACTGCCTTCCCTGTTTGCACAGGCGTTAAGCACCGCGCAGAAAGGTCAGATTATCGGGCCGATCCGTTCAGGCGTAGGCTTCCATATCCTGAAAGTGAACGATATCCGTGGCGATAACAAAACTGTTTCCGTGACCGAAGTACACGCCCGTCACATCCTGCTGAAACCTTCAGTGGTGATGACCGATGCACAGGCACGTGCAAAACTGGAACAAGTGGCAGCCGATATTAAGAGTGGTAAAGCCACCTTCGCTGATGAAGCCAAACAGCTTTCTCAGGATCCGGGCTCTGCCAATCAGGGTGGCGATTTAGGTTGGGCTTCACCAGACATGTACGATCCGGCGTTCCGCGATGCACTGATGAACCTGAAAAAAGGCGAAATGAGCGCACCGGTCCACTCTTCGTTCGGCTGGCACCTGATCCAACTGATCGACACCCGTCAGGTTGACAAAACTGATGCAGCGCAAAAAGAACGTGCTTACCGCATGCTGTTCAACCGCAAATTTGCGGAAGAGGCTCAGACGTGGATGCAGGAACAACGTGCTGAAGCGTATGTGAAAATTATGGATGGTAATGGAAAATAATACTTCCGTGACAAAATCTGTGGTCATCACCCCCGGCGAGCCAGCCGGGGTTGGGCCGGATCTGGTACTCGCTCTGGCTCAGCAGGCATGGCCTGTTGAGTTAGTGGTATGTGCCGATCCGGCCCTGCTGCTTGAACGTGCTGAGAAACTGGGCCTGAACATTCAGTTGCGCGATTATCAGCAAGGTCGTCCGTCAGAGCCACAGGCCGCAGGCACACTGACCGTTTTGCCGGTTAAACTCGCTGTACCTGTGACTGCCGGCAAACTGGATGTTGCTAACGCGCCTTACGTGGTAGAAACGCTGGCACGAGCCTGTGACGGTGCTATGAGTGGTGAATTCTCCGCGCTCATTACCGGTCCGGTTCAAAAAAGTATTATCAACGATGCGGGTGTTCCCTTCATCGGCCACACCGAATTCTTTGCCGACCGCAGCCATTGCAACCGCGTTGTGATGATGCTGGCAACCGAAGAACTGCGTGTGGCGCTGGCAACGACGCATCTGCCTTTACTGGCGGTGCCGGGCGCAATTACTCGCGAATGCCTGCATGAAGTCATCACCATTTTGCATCATGATCTGAAAACCAAATTTGGTATTACCGAGCCGCAAATATATGTGTGTGGTCTGAATCCACATGCCGGCGAAGGTGGCCACATGGGGCACGAAGAGATCGACATTATCATTCCTGCACTGGACGAACTGCGCCAGCAAGGAATGGATCTCATCGGCCCGCTGCCCGCTGATACGTTATTCCAGCCTAAATATCTGCAACATGCCGATGCTGTTTTATCGATGTATCACGATCAGGGCCTTCCGGTGCTAAAATATCAGGGATTCGGTCGCGCTGTGAATATCACGCTCGGCCTGCCTTTTATCCGGACTTCCGTTGATCACGGTACCGCCCTTGAACTCGCCGCCACCGGCACCGCCGATGCGGGCAGTTTCAAGACAGCAATAAATCTCGCCATCCACATGGCAAATAACAGCAACGATAAATAACAACAATGAATAGTAGAGTCCACCAAGGTCACTTTGCCCGTAAACGTTTTGGGCAAAACTTCTTAACCGATCAGTTTGTTATCGACAGCATCGTATCGGCCATTCATCCTATGCCGGGCGAGGCTGTCGTTGAAATCGGTCCGGGTCTGGCGGCATTAACTGAGCCTGTCGCTTCCCGCCTGGACAGTATGACGGTTATCGAACTCGACCGTGATCTGGCAACGCGTCTGGAAAATAACCCTAAGTTTCAGGGTAAATTACGTGTCATCCAGTCTGACGCGATGAAAATCAATTTCGGCGAGCTGTCTGAAGAACTCGGTCAACCACTGCGCGTCTTTGGTAACCTGCCGTACAACATCTCTACGCCGCTGATGTTCCATTTGTTTACCTATACCAACGCCATCAAAGACATGCATTTCATGTTGCAGAAGGAAGTGGTAAACCGTCTGGTTGCAGGCCCGAACAGCAAGGCGTATGGTCGTTTAACAGTGATGGCGCAATATTATTGCAACGTGATCCCGGTTCTGGAAGTTCCACCAGAATCCTTCACACCGGCGCCTAAAGTGGATTCCGCAGTGGTACGTTTAGTGCCGCATGAAGTGATCCCCTATCCGGTACCGGATATTCGCATTCTGAGCCGCCTGACCACCGATGCGTTCAACCAGCGTCGCAAAACAGTGCGCAACAGTCTTGGCCATCTGTTCACACAAGAACAAATGACTGAACTGGGCTTAGATCTCAGCATGCGTGCTGAAAATATTTCTGTAGAGCAATTCTGTAAACTGGCTAACTGGTTGTCTACACGACCTAAAACCCCGGAACCTCAGGAGTAGCGTTATGCTTAATTCGCCCCGCGTTTGTGTTCAGGTGCAAAGTATCTACGTTGAATCACAGTCGATACCGGAAGAAGAACGTTTTGTCTTCGCTTACACCATCACCATCCGCAATCTGGGGCGTTTTAATGTACAACTGCTTCGCCGTTACTGGCTGATTACCAACAGTAACGGCCGCCAGACTGAAGTCCAGGGCGAAGGGGTTATCGGTGAGCAGCCTTTGATCCTGCCCGGCAATGAATTTCACTATACCAGCGGCGCGATTTTAGAAACGCCGCTGGGCACGATGGAAGGCCATTATGAAATGGTCGCACAAGACGGTGAAGCCTTCCGTGTGCCCGTTCCGGTCTTCCGCCTCGCCATCCCTACGCTGATAAATTAATCCTCATGTCGACATATCTTATTGGTGATGTTCACGGCTGCATCGATGAACTCAAGGCGCTATTGGCGCAGGTGGATTTTGATCCGCAAAATGATGTCCTGTGGTTAACAGGCGATCTGGTTGCACGCGGCCCGTCTTCCCTCGAAGTGCTGCGTTTTGTCAGCGGTTTGGGCGATTCGGTGCGTATGGTGCTCGGTAACCATGATTTGCATCTGCTGGCGGTTTACGCGGGGATCAGTTTTAACAAACCGAAAGACCGTATTACGCCATTACTGGAAGCAGAAGATGCGGATGAGCTGATCAACTGGCTGCGACGCCAGCCGGTGTTGCAGGTAGATGAAGAGCTTAAGCTGGTCATGGCGCACGCCGGGGTCACACCGCAGTGGGATCTCGAAACCGCGCAGATGTGTGCCCGTGAAGTGGAATCCGTGCTGAGCAGCGATACTTATCCGCTGTTTCTGGATGCAATGTATGGCGACATGCCCAACAACTGGCATCCGGAGCTTTCCGGTCTGGCTCGTCTGCGGTTCAGCACCAACGCCTTTACCCGTATGCGCTACTGTTTCCCCAACGGTCAGCTGGATATGATTTGCAAAGATGTGCCGGAAAGCGCGCCAAAACCGCTCAAACCCTGGTTTGATATTCCGGGTCCGGTACAGGAAGCGGGTTATAGCATTGCGTTTGGTCACTGGGCGTCGCTGGAAGGAAAAGGCGCACCGGAAGGCATTTATGCACTTGATACCGGCTGTTGCTGGGGCGGCGATCTGACGATGTTACGCTGGGAAGATAAAACCTACTTCACGCAGCCGTCAAACCGTCACAGTGAAAAAGAACATTCTGAGATCCCGAAAGTGATTTAATTCAATCTCAGGCAATCAGATAGCAAAAAGGCACCTGCGAAGGGTGCCTTTTTATTGTCACACATCCCACGCGCTCGTGGGATCAGGCGCGACGATCAAGAATTTCGAAGCAATAGCCGTGCGAGTTTTGCTCATCCGCATCATGGAATTCGCTGAACGTGCTTTCCCAGTCATCCGGCTCGTAGTCAGGGAAATGCGTGTCGCCTTCCACTTCTGCATCGATGTGAGTCAGATATAAACGGTTGGCTTTTGGCAGCATCTGTTCGTACACGCGGCCTCCGCCCATCACCATCACTTCTTCCACATCACCGGCAGCAGCCAGCGCAGCGTCAACAGACGTTACCCAGGTCACGCCTTCATGCTCGCCAGGTTTAGTGCTGATGACGATATTCAGCCGGCCAGGCAAAGGGCGTCCGATTGACTCAAACGTCTTGCGTCCCATGATGACAGGTTTGTTAAGCGTATTACGCTTGAACCAGGCCAGATCACCGGGTAAATGCCAAGGCATAGCGTTTTCCATGCCAATAACGCGATCGGTCGCCAGTGCGGCGATCAGGCTAATAATCATTGTGAAGCCCTGTGTAGAAAAGGAATTGGTGCGTGACCCGAAAAAAGAGCTGACACTATACGGAAAGCCCTATCAGCCGTCGATAGGAAGACCTGCGCTTTACAAAGATATAAGAGAGCTTTAACTGTGCCGGGATATTCCCCGTCAAAAGTACCAGTTCAGGCGGTAAAGGGCGGTCAAAAGCAGGAAGCTTTCGCCGTAATCCAGTCGAAAATGCTGAGCCCTTCCTTTGCAACTTGCATTGTTCATCCACGCTGTACAACAACCCTTACACACCGGGGCGTTTACGGTACAGATCATTATAGCTGCCTGCAAAAAAAGCAATAAGAGTGATTTAACTTGCCGGGGATTGGCGTATTATGCCGCCTTCTTTTGTTCTGAACATTGACGACGGTTATTTTCATGCTTGAAACCACCCTTTTTGTTGCCAGTATCGCCTTCCTCGGCATGCTTTCTCCCGGCCCTGATTTCTTTCTGGTCATCAAAAATGCAGCCCGCTATCCCCGCATGGCCGCACTCATGACGTCACTGGGTGTCATCTGCGGTGTGATCACGCATATGTCTTACTGCGTGGCCGGTCTGGCGGTAGTGATCACCACGACGCCGTGGTTGTTCGATTTGCTGAAATACGTCGGTGCCGCATACCTGATTTGGGTCGGTATTCAGGCGCTGTTCTCGCGCAGCAACAGCAAGATGAATCTCGATGGCCTGGAACCACAGCAGGTGAAAATGCGTACGGCTTTCGTGCAGGGCTATCTGTGTAATCTGCTCAATCCTAAGGCGACGCTGTTCTTCCTGGCGATGTTCACGCAGGTCTTGCAGATCAACTCCACCGTCGGTGAAAAACTGTGGTATGCCTCGATTATCGTCGGCCTGTCAGCAATCTGGTGGCCGTCACTGGCGTTACTGATCCAGAGCCCGCCGGTGCGTCGCGGTCTGGCAAAAGCGCAGAAGATAATCGATAAGCTGCTGGGTGGCGTGCTGATTGGTTTGGGTATTAAAGTCGCGCTTAGCTAAGTTCAGAAAGAAAAAAACCGGTGCATCAGGCACCGGCTTTCAGTTTTGAGTCTGTTTACCCCTTCGCTTCAATCACCTCTTTCTCCGGGGCTTTTCCGTCAATACTGCCGCGCCAGCCATGTTGCTGATCGGATGCCAGACGCTCCTGATCCTGCTCGATCGCTGCCGTCAGCATATCTTTCGCACGTTGCATGCTGGCAATGCGGAATTCGGTATCTTCATAATTCTCGAGAGTTGCTTCCAGCATTTTCAGGTTATAACGGCGGAACAAATCGGCTTTCTCGCGGGCTTCATAGGCATCCAGCCCCAGCGCTTCCAGCACATCGCGGCCGACACGCAGTGACCCTTCGAACAGTTCACGCTCCGGTGCTTCCACACCTAACTGACGCAGCTGATACCAGTGGTCAACATCACGGGCACGGGCGATCACTTTAAGATTAGGGAAGTGCTCTTTCGCCAGCGCAGTCAGCTGAAGGTTTGCTTCCACATCATCAATGGCGTTAATCAACACTTTGGCCTGCGCCGCACCGGCCGATTCCAGCAAATCAACGCGGGTGGCATCGCCGTAAAACACTTTGGTGCCAAATTTACGCAGCGTTTCGATATGGTCCGGATCGTGATCCAAAACCACGGTATGTACATTGTTTGCCAATAACAGACGACCGGCAATCTGACCAAAGCGGCCGAAACCGGCGATAATTACCTGCGCATTTTCTTCATCGATGGTGTCCTGCGGACGGTCATCTTTTGGCGCGTTGCGTTCAAGCCGCGCGGACAGCACCAGCAGCAGCGGTGTCACCGCCATGGAAAGCGCCACGGCCAGCGTCAAGGCTTTCGACCATTCCACCGGCAACACACCGGCCATTTGCGCGGTACTGAAAATCACGAAGGCAAATTCACTGCCCTGCCCGATTAAAATGGCAAACAGGCCACGCTGTTTTTTCGGCACACCCAGCCACGGCGCAATCAGCCACAGTAACGCAGCTTTCAGCGCCATAAATCCGACCAGCAATGTGGCGATCAAAAGCGGCTGATGGACCAGCGTACCGAAGTCGATAGACATACCGACACCGATAAAGAACAGGCCGAGGAGCAGCCCTTTGAACGGCTGAATATCGCTTTCCAGCGCGTGACGGTATTCCGAACTCGCCAGCAATACGCCCGCCAGAAACGCACCCATCGCCATCGACATCCCGGCCATTTCCAGCAAAATACCAAAACCGAATACCAGAAACAGCGCAACAGCACTGAACACTTCGCGCATACCGGAACGTGCGACGAAGTGCAGTAAAGGCCGGGTGACATAGCGTCCGAGCAGAATAACCAGCACCAGCGCGCCCGCTACTTTTACCGCCGAGAGCCCAAAGCTCATGAGTGTGGTCGCTTCACCGGTGCTCGCCAGTAACGGGATCATCGCCACCAGCGGGATCGCAGCGATATCCTGGAACAGCAACACGGCGAACGAACTGCGGCCGATCGGTGAAGCTGTCAGACTGCGTTCACTCATCGCCTGCATGGCAATCGCCGTTGAAGACAACGCGAGCGTCAGGCCAATCAGCAGCGCGATTTTCCAGTCGAGGCCGAGGAAATAACAGAAGGCGCTGAGCACCACGCCACAGCCGACCATCTGGATACTGCCGCCGCCAAATACTGAGGCACGCATCGTCCACAACCGTTTTGGATCCAGCTCCAGTCCGATGACAAACAGCATCAGCACCACGCCGATTTCCGCAAAGGTCAGTATCGACTCTGCATCAGAGACCAGTTTCAGTCCCCACGGGCCGATAATACAACCGGCAATCAGATAACCGAGCACTGATCCCAGCCCCAGTCTTACTGCAATCGGCACAAACAGCGCCGCGGAGCCGAGATAAATCAGCCCTTCTATCATCAGGTTATGGTTATCCAAAATCCACCTCCGGCGGGCAGCCTTCTTTCAGGCTCAGACAGGCAGTCAGGCGACGGCGATACTCTTCGCCTGCCGCTTTCAGCGCAATTTCGTCACAAACGAAGGTGTTATGGACAGCAAAATACGGCAGCCAGTGCATACCGCAGTAAATGGCTGTCGCCTGTAACGGCTGCGCCAGCACGTCGAAATCGGGATGATCACCCAGCTCGAAATGATGCTCATTGCCACCGGTCGTCACTGCCCACAGGCAATGTTTGCCGTTGAGCGCATTGCCTTCGTGACCGTAAGCCCAGCCGTGCTCGAGCACTTTGTCGATCCAAAGCTTCATCAGCGGCGGCAGGCTGTACCATTGGATTGGATGCTGGAATACCACCAGATCTGCCCGTTCGACCGCTTTCTGTTCAGCGGCAATATCGATATTAAAATCAGGGTAAAGGTCATACAGCGAGCGCACTTCGACGTTGGGCAAATCGCTCACGGCCGCCAGTAATCCCTGGTTGGCCCGCGAATGGCGCGGATAAGGATGGGCGTAAATGATTAAAATCATGCAGGTCTCTTGTCTTATTAGCTTTACTTCAGCATACGCAATTTTGGGCTTTCTGGTAAAAAGTCCACGCGTTATACCTAAATAATTCGCATCGCAGGAAGTCGGAAGTGAAGAAATCCCGATGAGCTTACTCAGGTAAGTGATTCGGGTGACTGAATGTAGCCAACGCATCGGCGATTTGAAGTATGACGGGTATAAAATGAAAAAGGCGCAGCTTTCGCTACGCCTTTTACCGACTGTAACCCGTCAATTATCCCATTAGCCTTTGATTTTCGCGTGCATTTCCTGCACTGAAATCACCTGTTCGGTCGGGTCAGAGGACAGCGCCATCGCGGTGGCGAACCCCCCGTTGAGCGTGGTGTCGTAATGCACTTTGTATTGCAGCGCACTGCGACGGATAAGCTTGGAGTCTTCAATCGCCTGACGGCCCGCCGTGGTGTTGACGATGTACACATATTCGCCGTTCTTGATACGGTCCTGAATATGCGGACGGCCTTCATGCACCTTGTTGACCAGACGCGGGTTAATCCCGGCTTCGCCCAGCACTACCGCAGTACCGTGGGTTGCATCCAGCTCGAAACCGCGTTTGAGCAGTTTCGCGGCTAAATCTACCACACGGCCTTTGTCGCCTTCGCGGACAGACAACAGAGCGCGGCCGGCTTTCTTCATGCCAGAGTTACTGCCCAGCTGCGCTTTGGCAAAGGCTTCAGCGAAGGTGCGGCCGACGCCCATGACTTCACCGGTCGAACGCATTTCCGGCCCCAGAATCGGGTCAACACCAGGGAATTTGTTAAACGGCAGCACCACTTCTTTCACAGAGTAGTAAGGCGGGATAACTTCTTCGGTCACGCCCTGCTCTGCCAGCGTCTGACCCGCCATCACACGCGCCGCCACTTTCGCCAGCGGTACACCGGTTGCTTTGGAAACAAACGGTACGGTACGTGCAGCACGCGGGTTAACTTCAATCAGGTAGACTTCGTTGTTCTTCACTGCAAACTGGACGTTCATCAGACCACGAACACTCAGTTCGAATGCCAGTTTCTCAACCTGCTGACGCATCACATCCTGAATTTCCTGGCTCAGCGTGTAGCACGGCAGTGAACATGCAGAGTCACCGGAGTGAACGCCCGCCTGTTCGATGTGCTCCATGATGCCGCCAATCAGCACGCGTTCGCCGTCGCAGATAGCATCAACGTCAACTTCAACCGCGTCATCCAGGAAGCGGTCCAGCAGAACAGGCGCGTCGTTGGAAACGCTGACCGCATTCTGGAAGTAACGGCGCAGGTCGATTTCGTCGTATACAATTTCCATCGCACGGCCGCCCAGTACATAAGACGGGCGCACCACCAGCGGATAACCGATACCGGCGGCTTTTTCGACGGCGTGTTCGATAGTCGCCACCGTGGCGTTCGCCGGTTGTTTCAGACCCAGACGGTGAACCGTCTGCTGGAAACGCTCACGGTCTTCGGCACGGTCAATGGCATCAGGGCTGGTGCCGATAATTGGCACGCCAGCGGCTTCAAGTTCGCGCGCCAGTTTCAGCGGAGTCTGGCCGCCGTACTGAACAATCACGCCTTTCGGCTGTTCGATACGCACGATTTCCAGCACGTCTTCCAGTGTGACGGATTCGAAGTACAGACGGTCGGAAGTGTCGTAGTCGGTAGACACGGTTTCCGGGTTACAGTTAACCATGATGGTTTCGTAACCGTCTTCGCGCAGCGCCAGCGAGGCGTGTACGCAGCAATAGTCGAACTCGATACCCTGACCGATGCGGTTTGGACCACCGCCCAGCACCATAATTTTTGGTTTGTCATTGGTCGGGTTGGATTCGCACTCTTCTTCATAGGTGGAGTACATGTACGCGGTATCTGTAGAGAATTCCGCCGCACAAGTATCGACACGTTTGTAGACCGGATGCAGGTTGTATTTGTGGCGCAGTTTGCGCACTTCGCTTTCCGATACACCAACCAGTTTCGCCAGGCGCAGATCCGCGAAACCTTTGCGCTTGAGCATGCGCAGATAGTCGTGGGTCAGGATGTTGAAGCCGCCTTCCTCCACTTCATTTTCCAGTTTCACCAGTTCTTCAATCTGCACCAGGAACCAGCGGTCCACGTTGGTCAGGTTGAAGATACCGTCAACGGACATCCCGGCACGGAAAGCATCGGCGATGTACCAGATACGCTCGGCACCGGCTTCTTTCAGCTCGCGACGGATTTTGGTCAGTGCTTCCGGGTCGTCCAGGCTCACTTTAGGGTCGAAACCACTCGCGCCCACTTCCAGACCGCGTAACGCTTTCTGCAGAGATTCCTGCTGCGTGCGGCCAATCGCCATCACTTCACCGACAGATTTCATCTGTGTAGTCAGGCGGTCGTTGGCACCGGCAAATTTCTCGAAGTTAAAGCGAGGAATTTTGGTCACGACGTAGTCGATAGAAGGTTCGAATGACGCCGGAGTTTTACCGCCGGTGATGTCGTTCATCAGTTCATCGAGGGTGTAACCCACCGCCAGTTTCGCCGCGACTTTAGCAATCGGGAAACCGGTCGCTTTAGAGGCCAGCGCGGAAGAGCGTGATACACGCGGGTTCATTTCGATAACAATCAGACGGCCATTCTTCGGGTTTACCGAGAACTGGACGTTTGAACCCCCGGTTTCTACGCCGATTTCACGCAGTACCGCCATCGAGGCGTTTCGCATGATTTGGTATTCTTTGTCGGTCAGAGTCTGAGCAGGCGCCACGGTGATGGAGTCACCGGTGTGGATACCCATCGCATCGAAGTTTTCGATAGAGCAGACGATGATGCAGTTGTCGTTTTTATCACGCACCACTTCCATCTCGTACTCTTTCCAGCCAATCAGCGACTCATCAATCAGCAGCTCTTTGGTTGGGGAAAGATCCAGACCGCGTTCGCAAATCTCTTCGAACTCTTCACGGTTATACGCGATACCGCCACCGGTGCCGCCCATGGTGAATGATGGACGAATGATGCACGGGAAGCCGACGTCAGCGGCAACCGCCAGCGCTTCTTCCATGGTGTGTGCGATACCGGAACGCGCAGTGTCGAGGCCGATTTTCTTCATCGCCACGTCGAAACGGCGACGGTCTTCCGCTTTATCAATCGCATCGGCAGTTGCGCCAATCATGGTCACGCCGAATTCTTCCAGCACGCCCTGGCGTTCCAGTTCCAGCGCACAGTTCAGTGCGGTCTGGCCGCCCATGGTTGGCAGCACGGCGTCCGGACGTTCTTTTTCGATAATCTTGCGCACCACTTCCCAGTGAATTGGCTCGATGTAAGTCGCATCGGCCATCTCAGGGTCAGTCATGATGGTCGCCGGGTTGGAGTTCACCAGAATGACGCGGTAACCCTCTTCACGCAGCGCCTTACAGGCCTGCGCACCCGAGTAGTCAAATTCACAAGCCTGGCCGATAACAATCGGGCCGGCGCCCAGGATCAGGATGCTTTTTATGTCTGTACGTTTTGGCATTTTTTCTTGCTCCTGATTTATTTGCCTATAAGAGTGGCGTCGTTTTTATTTGTAGCGCGAAAAGCTTCAATCAGTTCAATGAAGTGGTCGAACAGCGGAGCCGCATCGTGCGGGCCCGGGCTCGCTTCCGGGTGGCCCTGGAAACTAAACGCCGCTTTATCTGTGCGATGAATCCCCTGCACCGTGTGGTCGAACAGTGATTTGTGAGTCACACGCAGGTTAGCCGGCAGGCCGGTTTCATCAACCGCAAAACCGTGGTTCTGGGCGGTGATCATTACGATATCTTTATCGATATCTTTCACCGGGTGGTTACCGCCGTGGTGGCCGAGCTTCATTTTGACTGTCTTCGCGCCGCTGGCCAGAGCCAGTAACTGATGGCCAAGACAGATGCCGAATACCGGAATATCAGTTTCGAGGAAAGTTTTGATGGCCGCGATAGCATAATCGCAAGGCTCCGGGTCACCCGGGCCGTTGGACAGGAAGATGCCGTCCGGATTCATTTTCAGAACTTCTTCTGCCGGCGTTTGCGCCGGAACTACCGTCAGGCGGCAACCGCGATCCACCAGCATGCGCAGGATATTGCGTTTCGCGCCGTAGTCGTAGGCCACCACATGGAATGGCAGCTCTTCAGATTTCTTCACTTCCGGCAGCTCGCCTTCCAGCGTCCAGCTGCCTTGTTGCCAGCTGTAGGATTCTGTCGTGGTGACTTCTTTCGCCAGATCCATCCCTTTCAGCCCCGGGAATGCCTTTGCTTTTTGCAGCGCCAGTTCAGCATCCGGTGAATCGCCCGCAATGATGCAGCCGTTCTGCGCGCCTTTTTCACGTAACAGGCGGGTCAGTTTGCGGGTATCAATGTCGGCGATGGCAACGATGTTGTTGCGCTTGAGATAATCTGAGAGGTTTTCTTCACTACGGTAGTTGCTGGCAATCAGAGGTAAATCGCGAATGACCAGGCCTTGAGCATGTACTGCGGAGGATTCTGCATCAGCGGCGTTAGTGCCGACATTACCGATATGGGGATAAGTGAGAGTGACAATCTGGCGGGAATAGGAAGGATCAGTGAGGATTTCTTGATAACCGGTCATCGACGTATTGAAGACCACTTCCCCCACTGCCGACCCTTCTGCCCCGATGGCCCGACCGTGGAATTGGGTTCCGTCTTCCAGAACCAATAGCGCTGACTTTATCAAAGCATCCTCCAAGAATAATAAATCACAATATCTGCATATTAATTCAGATAACCCGATCTAAATCAATGCAAAAATCGCTCCCAAAGGCAATTTTTGGCAAATTGCGCGCATTCTAATGATGGCAGTTCCGTTTGTCTACCAAAAGCACCAATATTTCTATCCTTTTCGCACAACTCAGAGAAAAGGCTCTATGACTGCCATAAAAATAGCGTCTAAGTGAGCATAGTAACCGTTTGCGGGAGAGGATGTCTGAAAAATGACGAAGAAAGCGGGATTATTGCAGAACGGTAGCGTTGCCATGTGTAAAAAACGAACAACCCGTCATTAAAAACCGGAGATAACATCACAAAAAAACCATCAGACAAAAAAAATCAATCCAATGTGTTTTTTTAAATAAAAAGAGAAGGGCAATCAAGGAACTGCCCTTTTATCAAAAGATTATGACCAATACAACCACATCACATCTAAATCATTTATTACAAATCATCTAATCCGAGCACATCCCGCATGTCATAAAGACCCGTTTTATGCGAGAAAATCCACTTCGCGGCACGAACAGCGCCATTAGCGAACGTCATGCGGCTGGAAGCCTTATGGGTAATCTCTACACGCTCACCGATATCTGCAAACATCGCGGTATGTTCACCGACGATATCGCCGGCACGAATAGTGGCAAAACCAATACTTTTTGGATCACGTTCGCCGGTATGACCTTCACGGGCATACACTGCGCAATCTTTGAGATCGCGTCCTAATGCACCTGCAATCGCTTCACCCATCGCCAGTGCTGTACCTGATGGTGCATCTACTTTATGACGGTGGTGCGCTTCTACGATTTCAATATCCGTGTAATCGCCCATGACTTTGGCCGCTTTTTCCAGCAGCTTGAGGACAACATTCACGCCGATGCTGAAGTTGGCCGCAAAAACGACCGGAATAACCTCTGAAGCCTGCTGAATTGCAGCCTTACCGGCATCATCAAAGCCTGTAGTCCCGATAATCATGCCTTTAAGGTGTTTCTGGCAGAATTCGAGGTGGCCCAGGGTGCCTTCCGGACGGGTGAAGTCGATCAGGATATCGAAGTCATTTACCACAGCATCCAGGTTGTCATGCACTTTAATGCCCGCATTACCCACACCGGCCAGTTCGCCCGCATCGGCACCGACTAAGGAAGAGCCCGGACGCTCCAGCGCTGCGCCTAACACTACGCCATCGGCATCAGACACAGCCTGAATCAGCTGCCGGCCCATGCGGCCTCCAGCGCCAACAATGGCCATGCGAATATCTGCGTTACTCATAATTACTCTCTTCTTATAGGGGTTCTGCCGTAAAACAGAATCAGGTTATCGGCCCCGCCATGAGGGAGCCAGCGAAATTGCCTCATAATTAGAAAATTATGATACAGGCCGGTTAATATCAGTAAAAGCCATCCGGTTTCAGGTTACTAAACGTAGAATTTTGTGTTAAACCGCAGATGGAACTGGAACTTGCCTGACTGAATCCACGGCAAAGCCCGTAAACGCCCTATTCGCATAATCATGCAGTATCGTGCATAAACTTTACGATTCAAACACCTCAGTCACCTTTTCACCCGCCTTCCTGATTTTAACACCGTCCTTCAGGGCACCGTCTGACAATATGTTATTCAGGATAAAAGCGAATATGACGCCAATATCTGCAAGCGTTTAAGTCCTGCTCCTGCAATGACAAATAAAACAGCAAACGCCACTTTTCTTAGATCTGAAACATTAAATTTTTATTATATGTAGATAAATAATATTGATAAATACAATGATTGTGGTAATAAATAGCAACCTAATTTTAACTACCGAAATTTGATTTTAGCGCAGTTAAAATAAGTAGCCAGGCTTCATAAGGCGCGTCTTCACCCTTACCAGACAGTCATCGGTGAGGGGAAAAATAAAAATACAGGGCCAATATTGTTACCGATTTTTCGGATCATTATGTTGGCACAGGGACTTAATATGAAATTCAAACTAAACAAAGTCGCACAAGCGACGTCGGCTGGCCTGTTGTTCGGCTTAGCCTCTTTCGCTTCACACGCAGAAATCACCCTGATTAAACAAGATCCGCAGCCGAACGATCCGCTGAGCCGCCTGCAATTTCAGGTTGGCGGGAGCATTCGTCCGCAGTGGCAATTCCAGAACGGCGTGAAAAACTACAAAACCAACGGTTTTGATGGCGGCACGCGTTTTCGTTTCTCCACTGATTATTATTTGTTTGATGATATCAGCTGGATTAACTACTACGAGCTGGGTGTCAATCTGCCGGCAATTACAGGCTGGGATAACCATTATGCGAAAGGGGCTCATAACACCACCCGTCGTATGCTCTATACCGGTCTGAAAAGCAAAACCTACGGTCAGCTGACCTTCGGCCAGCAAAACAGCGTTTATTACGATGTGGTCGGTGCGAAAACCGATATCTGGGATTACGACATGCTCGCCCAGGCGCCAGGCAATGGTGTGAACGGCGACTACGATGGTTCTTACCGCTCACGTAAGATGCTGAAATACAAAAACACCTTTGGTGATGCGGACGTTTATGCATCCTACCTGTTTGAAGACAGCGAACTGCTGACCGGCAAAAATGGCCTGCGTTACAAACGTAACGGCGGCGGTTCCGTCGGTGTGGATTACCACATCACCAAAGAGCTGACGTGGGGTACTGCGTACAACTACACCGACGCAGAAATGAGAAATCCGGGCGATAACACGTCTAAAGACTACAACCAGAGCATTATCGGTACCGCACTGAGCTGGAAACCAGGCAACTGGACAGCCTCCTTCGGTGGCGGTTACTACCATGACTTCCTGACCACGGGCCTGAAAAATGAAGACCAGTTCTTCGCAGGTGATGCATACGGTCTGGAATACTTCCTGGGCTACGCCTTCCCAATCAATCAGCTGGCCGTCAAAACTATCCAGCCATACTTCATGGGTGACCGTCTGACCTATGTGACTGGCCGCGATTACCAGCGTATTGATAACGGTCTGGGTGTGTCTTTCCAGCTCGACTACGGTTTCCGTGTTGATTACGAACACGTGTTCACGTCTTCTACCGATAACCTCGGTGATATGAACCTGATCCGTTTGCGTTACGACTTCTAAGCCTTAACGGCTAAGCTTTAAGGGCCAGCTTTACGTCTTATTGACGGGCTGGCCCTTTCTTTTTACATCATTTCATCTATCCCGCGAACGCAAAGCCAGACTAGACTCATAGAGACAGCTGTCGCTATATCCACTTTGTAACCTGCAGGAGAGCTTTGCGATGTCAGCATTTTTCCGGTCCGACGTAACTGCCATTGGCGACTATCGAGCCGAATTGGGTGAAACTCCCGTCTGGTGCCAGCGCACACAATCTTTGCTTTGGGTCGATATTCTGGCTCAGCGCGTTCTGCGCTACTGGCCTGATACCGGGCAAACCGAAATTCATGAACTTCCCGCTCTCACCAGCGCCGTATTGCTGACTGAAAAGAGAAATCAGTTTTTGCTGGTTTCCGTCGATGGGATCCATCTCTACGATTACGAACAGAAATCCCGCCAGAAGCTTTGCGATTATCCTGGTGCAGAAGGTACGCGTCCTAATGAAGCCGCTGTCGCCCCCGACGGCTCGCTGTGGTTTGGCACGCTCGATATAAAAGAAGAGAAAGACAACGGCGAATGGTTCCGCTATGAAACGGGCGATGAAAAACCTGAGATGATGCTCGACGGAGTCGGGTGTACCAACACGCTGGTCTGGTATGAAGGCAAAGTCTGGTTCGCCGACAGCAAGAAAAAACGCTTCTTTTCCGCCAACGCCCGCCGGATCAATCCGCTGAAAATATCCTGTTTTTCTTCGGGCGATAAAATCCCCGACGGCTCAGCACTGACACAAAATGGCTGGCTGATCACTGCCTGCTGGGGTTCAAAATGTTTGCTGCGCCAGCAAATTAATCAGGGCGAATTACTGACGCTGGATACGCAACCGGTGCCGGTCACACAACCGAGTTGCTGCACGTTTGGTGGTCCGGATATGACAGAGCTGTTTATCACCTCAGCCCGCAAAAATCTCGACGCGCCGCATGCACTGGAAGGTGCGTTATTGCATGTGGAAACGACAACGGTCGGGATACCGCAAAACTTGTTTAAACTCTGATGTAGTGAGGCGCCGGACAACCGGCGTTTACCTACCCTCTCTGGAACTTCGCACTTGCGCAAGACTCACGGATCACCAGCGATGGGGGCAAAATGATCCGTTTCGGCGGTTCGTCATTCCCCTGGATCCGGCTATATAAAAGCTCCCCGGCTTTGCGCCCTATTTCACGTGCCGCAACGGAAACCGTGGTGAGGCCTGGCTGAACCAGTGAAGCTTCTGAAATATCATCAAACCCTACCAGCGAAAAATCGCGGCCGATGACTTTATCTTTTTGCCGCAGCGCCAGCATGACACCTAACGCCACAATATCCTGATAACACACCGCCGCCGTAATCTGCGGGAAAGCGGCCAGTAACGCGGTACAGGCCTGCGCGCCGGAACTCTGTGTCGCTTCGCAACTGACTATCCATTCGCTGCGCACGGGGATCTGATTTTCCAGTAATTTACTGCTGTAACCTCCCAGACGCTGAGCGCGGGTCGAGGATCCTTCCTGTCCGCCAATAAACGCAATATTCCGGTGTCCCTGATTGAGCAAATGTTGTGTCGCCAGTTGGATGCCGAGAAAGTTATCCGTTCCTACATAATCGAACCCGCTGTCCGGGGGAGAGCGAACCGCCATAATTACCGGGATTTGGCGCCGTCTGAGGCTTTCATAAAACAGCGCCGGAGTTTGTCTCGCCGCACACATCACCATACCGCTGGCGCTGTTTTGCAGCAGGGAATCGACAAACCGTTGCTGCCGCTGTGCCGATTCCGCCGTATTGGCCAGAAATAACATCATCTGATGACTTTCCATCTCGTCACTTAATCCCGCCGTCATTTCTGCATAGAAGGGATTGGTGATGTCATGCAGTAACAGCCCGACCTGATTGCTGCTCCGGTTGCGCAGATTCGCCGCCGTCTGGTTATAGACGTAGCCCAGTTTTTCCAGAGCAGCCAGCACCCGTTTGCGGGTCGCGTCCGAAATCCGCCCCTGGTTGCGCAGAACCAAGGATACCGTTGCCGTAGAAACCTGAGCATGCGCTGCGACGTCAGCCAGCGTAATGGTTGCCATCGCAACCTCCTGTGTGAATCTTCTGCGTGAATAATGACAAGATAAATCGATTAACCTAAAAATGTGCATTTTTATCATTATTTTCGTGAGCACTCTCACAACATGTCCACTATCGGCCTGTTTCATCCGGTTTCTTGAGGTTAATCCCATTTAGCAGCCTAGTGCAGCAGGCAGTTAATCGATTAATCTTAATTTCAGAAATGCTTAAAAATACAACACCAGAGGGAAAGCGGAATATGTCATCACCACTACGTACTGCCTCTTACGATAAATCCCCGGAAATTTACGTTCAGGGTTTTGAACTTGCCGCGTGTGAAGGATGGGAAACCATTGCCCGCACACTTTTGCAGAAAATCACCCAGCGTAGCGCGACCAAAACCGTACTGGTGATTGACTGTTATCCGGGCGTGGATCTCACTGAGTTGCAGGATCATATGATTCAGGCGTTGCCAGCCACCCTGACCGTCGATGCGGACCAGGCCAAACGCTCAGAGGCGGACATCCACGCGCTGATCAAACGCAATCTGACTGACGATCGTGTCTTTGGCGTCATCTCATGCCATCAGTTAGATGAGTTTTTTGACAGTGACAAAATCCGCGACCTTCAGGCGAAAATCAGCGCGGCGGAAGGTCTGGTGGTGGTGTACGGTCCCGGCGCGGCACTGATTACCCGTGGTGACATTCTGGTTTATGCCGATCTGGCCCGCTGGGAAATTCAGCAGCGGTATCGCCGTGGCGAACTGGGGAACTGGGGCGTCAACAATACCGATGAAGATATTTTGCGCCGCTATAAACGTGCCTTTTTCATTGAGTGGCGCGTGTTTGACCGCCACAAAACACCGCTGCTGAAATCGGCGGATTTCATTCTCGATACCAATCGCCCGCAACATCCGGTGATGGTTTCCGGCGAAGCTTTCCATGCCGGACTGCGCCAGACCACAGCGCAACCTTTTCGCGTCGTCCCCTTCTTTGACCCCGGCGTCTGGGGCGGTCAGTGGATGAAGCATCAGTTTGATCTCGACCCGGAAGCCCCGAACTACGCATGGTGTTTTGATTGCGTGCCCGAGGAAAACAGCCTGCTAATGCGTTTCGGCAACGTTCGGGTTGAGATCCCCTCTCAGGATCTGGTTTTACTCTACCCACAGGCTCTGCTGGGTGAAAAAGTCCATGCGCGTTTTGGCGCAGAATTCCCGATCCGCTTTGATTTTCTCGATACTATTGGAGGCCAGAATCTAAGCTGTCAGGTGCATCCGCTTACCGAATATATTCAGCAAAACTTTGGCATGCACTATACGCAGGATGAGAGCTACTACATTCTCGCCGCCGAGCCGGATGCTGAGGTGTATCTGGGTATCAAAACCGGCATTGAGCCACAGGCCATGCTTGAGGATTTGCGGGCCGCACAGCGGGGTGAAAAGGCTTTTGACGATGAGAAGTTCATCAACCGTTTCCCGGCAAAAGCACACGATCATTTTCTGATCCCTGCGGGTACGGTTCACTGCTCTGGCGCAGGCACCATGGTGCTGGAAATCAGCGCTACACCTTATATTTTCACCTTCAAACTCTGGGACTGGGGACGAGTGGGTCTCGACGGACTTCCGCGCCCTGTTCATATTGAGCATGGTGAACAGGTGATTGATTGGCAGCGCGATACCGCCTGGGTGCAGTCCCACCTGATCAACCATATCGAACCGCTGGGGCACGGCGAAGGCTGGCGCGAAGAACGCACCGGCTTGCATGAGCGCGAGTTTATTGAAACCCGTCGCCACTGGTTCAGCGAAGCTGTCGATCACCACACTGAAGGCCGCGTCAACGTTCTGAATCTGGTTCAGGGAGATGAAGCCATTGTTGAAAGCCCGGACCATCGTTTCGAACCTTTCACCGTCCATTACGCTGAAACTTTCATTATCCCTGCTGCCGTGGGCGCATACCGCATTCGCCCGGTTAACCCGGACGGGAAAACGCTGGCAACTCTCAAAGCCTGGGTAAGGGGATAAACATGATTCATGTCATTCTGGCCACGCACGGCAAACTCGCAGAGGGACTTCTGGACAGCGCAAGGATGGTTTATGGCGAACTGGCGCAGACCTCTTTCGTCAGCCTGCGGGAAGAAGGCGGCATTGAAGCTTTTAAAAAGGAATTTGCCCGCGAAATCGAACTCAGAAGTGAGCACGCAGACGGCATTCTGGTGCTTTGTGATATGCAATCCGGTACGCCCTGGAACGTGGCGTGCTGCCATGCCTTTTCGCCGGACGCGCCCACACCGGTGGCTGCCCTCTGCGGCGTGAATTTCCCTATGCTGCTCATGAGCATGGATTATCTCAAAGAGAACGATGTCTTTCATGTTGCCGAAATTCTGGTCCGGCAAACAGCAGAAACGATATTTTTCGCCACGCCCCCGCTCGCCCAATCAGACGAAGAATTCTAAGGAGTCATTATGGCTTTATCTTTTGTACGCATCGATGACCGGGTCATTCACGGGCAACTGGTGACGCGCTGGGCGAAAGAACTCCCCTGCGACGGCATTGTGGCTATTGATGACGAGGTGGCCGCAGATCCACTGCTTTCTTCCGTGATGAAAGGGGCGGTTTCCGATACTAAAGTCTGGCTGTTCGACATCGCCACAGCAATCGCTAAATTACCCAAAGTGATCGCCAGCGATAAGCGCTATTTCGTCATCGGAAAATCACCGGTGACGTTGCAGCGTCTGGCACAGGCTGGGATCGATCTCACTAATCTGAATAAAAAAATCAACGTCGGCCCGATGAGTTCGCGCAGCAACACTCGGGTCATCGGCCCCAATCAGTCAGTGAACTCGCAAGAAATCGAAGCTTTCAACTATCTCAGTGAACTCGGATACCGGATCGAATTTCGACTGGTGCCGGATAGCAGCTTTTATACGTGGCAGGATGCCCAAAAAAAACTCAATTAACAGGGGTGGCTTATGTGGTTTGAAGCAACACTTATCGGGATCCTGTGTTATCTCGGTGCACTCAGTACGCCGTGGCTGTTGGGCCTGACAGGAGGCTGGTATACCATCACCCGCCCCTTAGTCTCAGGCATGTTAGTCGGCCTGGTTCTGGGCGATGTAACGACCGGCATCATCATCGGCGTGGCCGTTCAGGCAGTGTATATCGCCCTGGTGACGCCGGGAGGATCGATGCCTTCTGATCTCAACTTTGTCGCTTTCCCGGCGATAGCATTAGGGATCTTATCCGGCAAAGGCACTGATGTCGCCGTGGCACTGGCGGCCACCATTGGTATTGCCGGTACCATTTTGTTCAACGCTATGATGGTTCTGAACTCCTACTGGAATCATCGTGCCGACGTGTCGCTGGAAAAAGGCGACGATCGCGGTGTGTATTTCAACAGTGCAATCGGCCCTCAGATCACCAACTTTTTACTTAGATTCATCCCTACCTTTATTGCCGTGTTTTTCGGCGCACAGTACATCAGCGCCTTTATGGACAGCCTGCCCGCGATGATCATTACCACCATGAGCGTGGTCGGAGGCATTCTGCCAGCGGTTGGGATCGCCATCCTCCTCAAACAGATTATAAAAAGCTACACGCTGTGGATTTACTTTCTGGTGGGTTTCATCTGCATCGTCTTTTTGCATCTGAACATGGTGGCGCTGGTGATCGTCGGTGCCCTGCTGTCTTTGATTCACTATAACTACAAACCGGAGCCGGTCAGCGCCAGCGCGTCACCGACACCCGCTAATGACGAGGATGAATTCTGATGAATACCACACCCGTTTTACTCGATAAAAAGGATCTGCGCCGCTGCTGGCGGGCATGGATGATGTACAACCTGTCGTCCATGAGTTTTGAGCGGCTGGAGTCGTTCGGTTTTTGCCTGAGCATGATGCCTGCTATCAAAAAACTCTACAGCGATCCCAAACAACGTATTGAAGCCATGCGTCGCCATGCGTCTTTTTATAATACTGAACCGCAAATCGGCGCCATTGTTAATGGTATGGCCGTAGGGTTAGAAGAGAAAAAGGCCAACGGTGAGCCGATTGATGGCGAAGCCATCAACACCCTGAAAGTCGGGCTGATGGGGCCAATAGCCGGGATCGGGGATTCGATGATCCCTGGGATGCTTATCCCAATCTTACTCAGTATTGGTATGGCGCTGGCCGCCGGTGGCAGCATCATCGGGCCGCTGTTTTACATCCTCTCCTTTAACGCGATCATGATCGGCGGTTCCTACTGGCTGTTCATGAAAGGTTACCGGATGGGATCAGGTTCAGTGGAAATGCTGGTCAGCAACAAGTCGAATAAGGCGCGTGAGGCGCTTTCCCTGTTAGGGGTATTCGTCATGGGCGGCGTGGCAGCCAGCTATGTCAAACTGGGAACCAACCTGCAGTTCGTCACCAAAGATGGCGTGAATATTCACGTCCAGCAGATGATTGACGGGATTTTCCCTCAGCTTATGCCATTGGTCGTCGTGGTCAGTGTCTGGTATTTCATGGCCAAACGGGGCTTGTCACCGGTAAAAGCGATGTTAAGTTTACTGGTTCTGGCAGCACTCGGCGTCGCAGTGGGCGTATTTGGATAAAAGTTAAATCGTCTTTCTGAGATAACACGGGCGACATATTCAGTCGCCCGTTTTTATTGAAATATCCGTCATATCAGGGCACAAAATTCACCCATTTATTCGCAACGCTTCCCGGATCAGAGATGAACTGAAAGCGCGCCGGATCCTGTTCAAACTGCCGGTAAAGCGGTTCATCTGTGATACCAAATTCTACATATTGTCTTGGATGCGTCGCATACAGGCGGGTCGGCGAATAGTGGGGATTTCGCTGCCAGGTAATGTGATCGCCCTGCAGCAGAGGATACCAGGCTAAACCTTTATGCTGACGAACGGCATCATATTCAAAGCCATACTCGCGATCGCACCAGGCCGCAAAAGTCAGCGGCACATGAGGGTCGGCGGAAATAGTGGCATGCGCCCAACCCGGCGGTACCAATACTTTATCTCCCGGCGCGGCATGGATAGCAAAACAGCGGCCCGGTTCCTGCTCCACATATTCCTGCATGTAAATCACCGCTTTTCCCTGCCAGATTTCATACAGCTCCGGCGGAGACCATCCGCTGTGCTGGCTGATACGGTGAACATGCCCCTGACTGCGCACCGGTTCATCCCCGAGACGTCCGCAAGCATAGGTCACCACACCAAACAGAAGCATCCGGTTTTGTAATTCCTGATAATGGATTTTGCGGGCAACATCCATGGCAATCGCGTAGACCTGTTCCGGTCCGTCACAGGTGGGATCGCGCAACGAAGGCCGGATCTGATCCAGCGTTCGGATCTCCGGCACCGGCCCTGTGACGTCTTCCTGATAAATAAATCCCATTGGCTGCTGCGTAATACTCAGCGGCAGTCCGAAATCCTGAAGGCTGGAATCAGACACCGGCAACCTCCAGCGACACTTTGCCATCGCGATCAAAAACCCGTATCCGAAAGCCATCAGGCTGCAAACTCTGGTAATCATGCCCCGCGATAACAGGCCAGACGGCTAAGGCTGAAAGCACATCGTGACCGGTATTCACCAGACGGTGAGCGGTAAAAGAAGGGATATGGTGAACGCTGCCGGCAAAAACCTGCTCGGTATAGGCCGGGGCATTTTCAGGCTGCAGCAATAAAATGCCTTCACCGCGCAGACCAAAATAAAATTCGGCCTGTTCACGGCGCTGATGGAAATGTCCCCGCGTCATGAAGAACTCGTCAGCCACTTTACCCGGCATCAGGTGAGTCGTGCCGGTGTGGAGTTCCCCTTCCTGCTGGGGAGATGCCAGCATTTCAACGTGATAGACCTCAAAATCCTCTGGCAATGCTTTACGCGCTGCATCATCGGAAAAAACCCCCTGAAGATCGCGCATACAGGTCGATTTGTGCTGAACATTTATGGCATCAAAGTGCCCAGTGAGCAGGTCAACCCGAACGGGTAAACCGGAACTCGCAGTCATCTCTATATTTCGCATCTGTAAACTCCGCCCAAGGAAAAACAGACGATTTCAGTATAAAAGGTTAATCGATTAATCTCTATGCAATGAAAAGAAAAATGGGATGCCGGTCAGGGCATCCCATTCTCTGAAACACATTGTCTGAAACAAAAGCTTGAACACTTTAATGTCAGTCGATCTGTTTCACATCCACACGCAGCTCTTTCGGCACTTCGAACACGATATTTTCTTCGCGTCCTTCGATGTTAATCACATCAAGACCACCGAAAGTTTTCAGCTTGCTGATCACGTCCTGCACCAGAATATCGGGGGCGGATGCGCCTGCCGTTACGCCAATGCTTTTCGCATCTTTCAGCCAGCTTTCCTGAATATCTGCCGCCGAGTCGATGAGATAAGAAGGCACGCCGACGCGCTGAGCGAGTTCCGCCAGTCGGTTAGAATTCGAGGAGTTCTTCGAACCGACCACCAGCACAACATCCGCGCCATCTGCCAGTGTACGCACGGCTTCCTGACGGTTCGTGGTGGCGTAACAAATGTCGTCTTTGCGCGGCCCGATGATTTTCGGGAAACGCTGGCGCAAAGCGTCAATCACTGCTGAAGTATCATCAACCGACAGCGTGGTTTGCGTCATAAAGCACAGGTTGTTTTCGTCTTTCACCTGCAATTTATACACATCCTCCGGTGCTTCAACCAGATACATTCCCCCGTTAGGGTTACTGTACTGGCCCATTGTGCCTTCCACTTCCGGATGTCCGGCATGACCAATCAAAATGGCTTCGGTGCCTTTACGACTGGCACGCGCCACTTCCATATGCACTTTGGTCACCAGCGGACAGGTCGCATCAAACAGCATCGTCAGGTCGCGTGCTTTCGCTTCTGCGCGTACTGCCTGCGAAACACCGTGGGCGGAGAAAATCAGGATTGAGCCATCCGGCACTTCGCTGATTTGCTCGATGAAAATAGCGCCGCGCTGACGCAGGCTGTCGACCACATAGCGGTTGTGGACCACTTCGTGACGCACATAAATCGGTGCGCCGTAAATTTCCAGCGCACGCTCAACGATACTGATTGCGCGGTCAACGCCTGCGCAAAACCCTCTCGGGTTAGCCAGCAATATCTGCATGTTTCCCCTCAAGCTCCGGGTCGATTTCCAGCACTTCAATATCGAAATCGATATGTTGCCCTGCCAGCGGATGGTTGAAATCTACAGTAATCGAATCGTCTGTCACTTCGCGCACCACGCCCGGCATCTCGCTACCATCACGGCCGCTGAACAACATGATGGTGCCGACATCCGGCACCCCTGTTTCCTGAAAATCACGGCGGGAGAAGAACTGAACCAGATCCGGATTTTTGGTACCAAATGCAGATTCTGGGGCTAACGTAAACGCACGTTTATCCCCGACATTCAGCCCTAACAGCTGATTTTCAAGCGCGTCAGACAAGCTGCTGTCGCCAAGGCGAAACAGCGCAGGTTTCCCATTGGCGCGGGTTGATTCTGCCGTCGAGCCGTCTTCCAGCTTCAACGTAAAATGCACCAGCACGGCGCTGTCGTGTTTCACCTGTTGAGACATAATTCTTATCCTTTGCTCTTCGTAGCTTCATTCGGTTTAGCCAGAAAACCTTCCAGCACCACCATTGCCGCACCGACGCAGATAAAGCTGTCGGCCAGATTGAAGGTCGCGAAGTGCCAGTTACCGACATAGAAATCGATAAAGTCGACCACGAAACCGTGATACAGGCGGTCAAACAAGTTGCCGAGTGCGCCACCGATAATCATGGCGAAGGCAATATTGTTCAGCTTTTGCTTCGCGTTGCCGCGGTACATCAGCACGACTAATGCCACGACGATAACCAGTGCGATTAACGCAAAGAACCAGCGCTGCCAGCCGCCTTTATCTGCCAGGAAACTGAATGCAGCCCCGTGATTCTGAGCATAGAACAGATTTAAATACGGGATCAAAGGCATGGATTCACCGAGCTGAAAATTTCCCATAATGAGAAACTTACTGCCCAGATCCACGATAATGACCACGACCGCCAGCCAGAGCCAGCGGAGTCCGGTGGAACAAATCGATTTACTCATTATGCAAACTTACGCTCTTCGCCGTCGCCAGCGATGTTAGTGACACAACGGCCGCAGATCTCGCTGTGTTCCGCGTTCTGGCCGACGTCAGTAGTGTAATGCCAGCAGCGCGGACATTTGTCGCCTTCCGCTTTCGCCAGACCGATTTTCAGGCCTTTGAGCAATTCGCTTGGCACAGCTGCATCATCAGCTTCAGACAGGGCGGCAACTTTCGCACCTGAAGTCAGCAGCACGAAGCGCAGTTCGTTGCCCAGAGAACGCAGGTCAGTCGCCAGTGCATCATCTGCATACAGCGTGACCGCCGCTTCCAGAGAACCGCCCAGACGTTTATCAGCACGTGCCTGTTCAATGACTTTGTTTACTTCGCCACGCACCTTCAGCAGTTCATCCCAGAACGCATCGTTCATGGATTCGTTGCCCGCCAGACCGAACAAACCGTCATACCATTCTTCGGTAAAGACGAATTTCTCACGGTTGCCCGGCAGCTCAGCCCAGATTTCATCTGCGGTAAACGACATGATTGGCGCCATCCAGCGAACCAGTGCTTCGCTGATATAGTACAGCGCAGTCTGGCAGCTGCGGCGAGCGACGCTGTCGCTTTTCGCGGTGTACTGACGATCTTTAATGATGTCCAGATAGAAGGAACCCATTTCGATCGAGCAGAACTGCATCAGGCGCTGAACCACACCGTGGAAATCATAGGCCTCATACGCGGCAATGATTTCTTCCTGTGCGGCTTTGGCACGGCCAACGGCCCAGCGATCCAGCACAACCATCTCTTCCGGAGCCACGCTGTGCAGCGCCGGATCGAAACCGTTAAGGTTCGCCAGCAGGAAGCGCGCGGTGTTACGGATACGGCGATAAGAATCGGCAGCACGTTTGAGAATTTCGTCAGATACCGCGATTTCGCCGGTGTAATCCGTAGACGCCACCCACAGACGCAGGATATCGCCACCCAGCTTATTCATCACGTCTTGCGGCGCGATGGTGTTGCCGATGGATTTAGACATTTTACGGCCCTGACCATCCACGGTGAAACCGTGCGTCAGAACTTGTTTGTAAGGCGCTTTGCCTTTCATTGCCGTCGAGATCATCAGGGAAGACATAAACCAGCCGCGATGCTGGTCAGAACCTTCCAGATACAAGTCCGGTGAATGGCCGTTGAACTCAGGGCGCACATCCACAACGGAAGAATGCGTTGAACCGGAGTCAAACCATACGTCCAGCGTATCCGGCACTTTGACGTAATCAGCAGCATCCGCACCCAGAATGTCTTCCGGATTCAGATCCCACCACGCCTGAATGCCATCCACTTCAACACGCTTAGCGACTTCTTCCATCAGTTCAAGGCTGCGCGGATGCAGTTGTTCAGTGTCTTTGTGAACGAACAGAGACATCGGCACGCCCCACGTACGCTGACGGGAGATACACCAGTCAGGACGGTTAGCGACCATGTTTTCGATACGCGCCTGGCCCCAGTCAGGGATCCACTGCACGCCTTTGATCTCTTCCAGAGACTGCTGACGCAGGCCTTTCTGATCCATGCTGATGAACCATTGTGGCGTAGCCCGGAAGATGATCGGCGTTTTGTGACGCCAGCAGCACGGGTAGCTGTGCGTGATTTTCTCAACGTGCAGCAATGCGCCTTTTTCGCGCAGCAGCTCAACAATCAGATCGTTGGCTTTAAAGACGAATTTACCGTCAAGCGTCGGGTAAGTGCCTGGCAGGTAGCAGCCGTTCGGCCCTACCGGGTTCGCCACTTCCAGACCGTATTTCTGGCCGATAACAAAGTCATCAGGACCGTGGCCTGGTGCGGTATGCACAGCACCGGTACCGGCATCGAGCGTCACGTGGTCGCCCATGATCGCCGGAACGTCGAAACCCAGGAACGGGTGTTTGAAGCGAAGCAGTTCGAGATCTGCACCTTTACACTCGCCCAGCACGGTCCATTCTGCGATACCGGCACGTTTCATGACGCTTTCAACCAGATCGGTTGCGAGGATCAGACACTGACCTTCAACCTGAACCAGCTGATAAGAAAACTCAGGATTGAGTGAAATAGCGCGGTTAGCAGGCATGGTCCACGGTGTGGTGGTCCAGATAACCAGAGAGATCGGGCCATTGAAGGCAGATACGCCAAACTTCGCAGCCACGGCGGCAGCATCAGTCGCGTTGAACGCCACATCAATAGAAGGAGACGCTTTGTCGTAGTACTCAACTTCTGCTTCTGCCAGTGATGAACCGCAATCTGTACACCAGTGAACCGGCTTAGCCCCTTTGTGCAGGTGACCGTTACCGATGATTTTACCCAGCGCACGAATGATGTTGGCTTCAGTTTTGAAGTCCATGGTCAGATACGGATGGTCCCAGTCGCCCAATACGCCCAGACGGATGAAGTCTTTCTTCTGACCTTCAACCTGCTCTGCTGCATATTTACGGCAAGCTTCACGGAATTCGGCCGCAGTGACTTTCTCACCCGGCTTGCCGATCAGTTGCTCGACTTTCAGCTCGATTGGCAGACCATGACAGTCCCAGCCCGGAACATACGGCGCATCAAAGCCCGCCAGCCCTTTGGATTTAACGATCATGTCTTTAAGAATTTTGTTTACTGAGTGACCAATATGAATGCTGCCGTTCGCATACGGAGGGCCGTCATGCAAAATAAAGGTTTTTTTGCCTTTCTTGGCAGCACGAATAATCCCGTACAGATCCTGGTCATACCAATTTTTCAGCATGTCAGGTTCACGCTTGGCCAGATCGCCACGCATCGGGAACCCTGTTTCCGGCAAATTCAGGGTGTTCTTGTAGTCACTCATAGATTCTCGGTTCCGTTTTCGGCTGGATTCCAGGCTTTGTTACACGCCTGTCAGTACATGTTTAGCGCAGTGTCTTTAACCCAAAAAACGCCCGGGCCGTCACTTCATCGTTCGCAATCTGTTGCTTTAAAGCATCAAGCGAGGAGAAACGCTGTTCGTTGCGCAATTTAGCGCGGAGCACCACATCAATGTGGCGCCCGTATAAATCTAATGTGGTGTCGAGAAGGTGCACTTCCAACTGCTTGCGCACGCCACCGACGGTCGGACGTATCCCGATATTCGCGACACCCGGTAAAGGTTCAGGCCCGAGCCCTAAGACTTCCACAGCGTAAACACCGCGTACCGGAGAAACGACCCGCTTGAGTGGGACGTTCGCCGTCGGGAAACCAATGGTGCGTCCCAGCTTATCGCCGTGCACCACTCGCCCTGAGATACTGAACGGGTGGCCCAGTAAATTTTCGGCCAGTGCTAAATCATCATCCCGCAATGCGTTACGGATAGCCGTGCTGCTGATGCGGTTCTCGCCTTCACGGAAAGTTTGCGTGCTGATCACTTCAAAGCCGTATTCTTCACCGGCTTTCTGCAATAGATCAAAATCTCCCAGACGACTGGCACCAAAGCGGAAGTCATCCCCGACAGTCAGGAATTTAACGCCCAGCTTCTCAACCAGCAGTTGCGAGATAAAGGCCTGCGCCATATGGGCGGCGAACCGGGGTTCGAAACGCACACATAAAAGATAATCAACGCCACACTCTGCCAGATACTTGGCTTTGTCACGCAAGCTGGTCAGTCGTGCAGGTGCTTTATCACCGGCAAACAGTTCCAGTGGCTGCGGCTCAAAAATCATTACCATCACCGGTAACCCCAGACGTTGACCTTCCAGCTTCAGCTGTTCAATCAGGGCCTGGTGGCCACGGTGTACACCATCAAAATTGCCAATAGTCAGCACACATCCATGATGACGTGCTCGAATATTGTGTATTCCGCGAATTAGCTCCATAGCTGGCTCAAATCCAATGCTGACTCATAACGATGGAAATCGGCGGATTATACCTTGTACAGCCTCCAAGGTTAACCAGCGATTAGCAGGATCTCACCATTCTCTCTTGCATACGGCAGATATTGCGGTTCAAATGGCGGCGTGGCGATGAAAATCTTTCGTTGCATACAGGGAATGCGTGACTTTTCGCATAAACAAAGCGTTAATGGCCGTAGTGGGCAGTTTGTACACTCTCCTGTCGATTTTTCTCGCGAAAGACTGTATTCCGATGCCGGAAGCTGTTAAAATCCTGCGCCATCACAACGTAACAAGTGACGATCGAAGTTTACTCTTCAAAACGCCGCTTATTTGCACAAATCCGTTGACAAAAGAAGACCGAAAAGGCATATTCCTCGGCCTTTGAATTGTTCATCAATAGAAAAATATTTGGGAGTTGGCCTTGGCTAATATCAAATCAGCTAAGAAACGCGCCGTACAGTCAGAAAAACGCCGTAAGCACAACGCGAGCCGTCGTTCTATGATGCGTACCTTTATCAAGAAGGTATACGCGGCTATTGCAGCAGGCGACAAAGCTGCTGCACAAAACGCATTTAACGAAATGCAACCAATCGTGGACCGTCAGTCTTGCAAAGGCCTGATCCACAAAAACAAAGCAGCGCGTCATAAGTCAAATCTGACTGCGCAAATCAACGCAATGCAATAATCGCATTACGCTGAAATGCTTGATAAAAAAACCGGCTCACGCCGGTTTTTTTATATCTGAAATTTGGTGTCAACGCTAAAAGCTACACAAAAAGCGCCGTGAAATCGGTGTGACAAATCCGCTGTACCGAAGGATGTTGGATCATACGCTCCGCAAAAATCACGTAGTACTCTTCCATGATCCCCTCCAGCCGCCCGACTTCTTCAATTTTTTCATCCTGAAATTCTGTCGAGGAATAGATAGCCGGTGCGACAAAAATCGCATTATTGTTCATGCCGAAAGCTTTCATCAGCGCCGCATCATCAAACTCACCGAGAATATTGACGTTCAGCCCCTGCGTGTTAAACCAGTTAAGCAGCTTACGCCCCAGCATGGAGCGACGACCGGGGATCAGCAACGGCTGCTGCTCGAGACAGGCTGGAAAACTCATACCTGACATCGGCTGGCAGCAAAAAAAGCTGATCGGGCTTTCACCCAGTTTGACGGAGAACAATCCCTCCTGCTGCGTGGAATCTACCGGGCAGTCCGACAAAATCATATCCAGCTTGTGCAGACTCAGTTGCTCAAGCAACATTTCGTGGGTCGATTCAAAACAGCGCAGGTGAATTTGCGCATTTTCCGGAACCGCCGCTTCCAGCACCCGGCTGACCAGTCGTTTCGATAACGCATCCGCCACGCCCACATCAAAAAGCAGACTCGACTCTTTGCGGTAATTCACGATATCCAGCATTTCCTGGCTAAGCGTAAACATTTTATCGGCATAACGATAAACCAGCTGGCCCAGCTCAGAGGGCACCAGACCGCGCCCCTGGCGTTTAAAAAGTTTGCCACCCAGCCTTTCTTCAAGCGATTTAATCTGGCCGGTGATGGTTTGCGGCGTCAGATATAACGCCTCTGCGGCTCCCACGACAGAACCTGATTTACACACGTGCCAGAAATAATACAAATGGTTGTAGTTAATATGAGGCATGGTGTCATCCTTTCCTGAAGTATGAAGTCAGCATCATGCTGCGCGGTTTCCCGCACAGCATGTGTATTAATGATGCGCTTTTTTCGGCAATGCACGGCTCAGCATCAGGAAACCTATAATAGCTGAAGCCACGGAGCCCATCAGAATGCCCATTTTGGCGTAAGTCAGCAGCGCCGGATCCAGTGAGGCAAATGCCAGTGAGCCGATAAAAATGGACATGGTGAAACCAATTCCGCACAGCACGGACACCGCTGCAATCTGGCTAAACGTAATGCCGGATGGCATACGGGTGAGGCCCAGTTTCAGTGCCAGACCGCCAAAAAGAATGATGCCTAACGGTTTACCCAGCAACAGCCCCGCCATGATCCCCATCGGTAACATTGAGAACGCACCGGCAGCCGCCACGCCATGCAGCGAGATACCGGCATTGGCGAAAGCAAAAACAGGCAGAATGAACCAGGCAACGTACGGATGAATTCCATGCTCCAGACGGCGCGCCGGTGATGTTTTATTCTCTTTGGTTCTCAGCGGAATAAGGAATCCGAGAATAACCCCTGCCAGCGTTGCGTGGATCCCTGATTTCAATACGCACACCCAGAACACCGCACCAATCAGCAGATAAGGCGTCAGTTTGGTTACACCGCGCCAGTTCAGCCAGGCCAGAACCGCAATACACGCCGCAGAAAGTCCCAGCGCGATCATCGAAACATCGTGGCTGTAGAACAACGCGATGATAATGATCGCACCCAAATCATCAATGATGGCCAGCGCCAGCAGGAACACCTTCAGGCCTGTCGGCACGCGCGAACCCAGCAGCGCCATCACGCCCAGCGCAAAAGCAATATCCGTGGCAGCCGGAATGGCCCATCCCTGACGGGCGATTTCGTCACCGCCGTTAAACAGCAAATAGATCAGAGCCGGAACAATCATGCCGCCGAGTGCGGCAATCGCCGGGAACAATGCCTGCTCGCGATTCGCCAGCGCGCCTTCGCAAAGCTCACGCTTCACTTCCAGGCCAATCATCAAGAAAAATACCGCCATCAGGCCATCGTTAATCCATAGCAAAAGCGATTTGTCGATTAATAACTCGGAAAAACGAAGGGTGACGGGAATATCCAAAAAAGCCTGATAGGCTCCCTGCAATGGAGTATTCGCCATGATAAGCGCCACGATAGCGGCAAGGATCAATACGATACCGCCTGCTGCCTCTAAGCGTAAAAACTGACGAATGATATTCGACATTCTGACTCTCCTGTAGAAAAACCGTGGCGAGAAAGGGATTGCCACAATGAATGCGCGAATTGTACGCACAGAATCACTTCGTAAAAAGTCGATTATTTCTGGAGTATAACTCGGTTTTTACGAATCATTCTATTTTACCGTTTTTCACAGAACTTCTTAAAAAAATCATAAAAAAATCCCCGGAGCGCGAACCGCTGCCGGGGATTTTTTCTGGCTTTCAGCCGCTGAAATCAGCGACAGATTAGCGGGTCAGATCATCAAAGAACTTTTTCACGCCATCCAGGAAGCTTTTGGAACGCGGGCTGTTTTTCTCACCCGAAACGCCACCAAAGCTTTCTTCCAGATCACGCAGCAACTGCTTCTGCTTTTCGCTCAGGCTGACCGGCGTTTCCACTACCACGCGGCACATCAGGTCGCCCTGAGCACCACCGCGGACAGATTTCACACCGCGTCCGCGCATACGGAACATCTTGCCCGTTTGCGTTTCAGCAGGGATCTTCAGACTCACACGGCCATCCAGCGTTGGCACTTCAATTTCGCCACCCAGTGCTGCCATGGCAAAGTTGATTGGCACTTCGCAGTACAGGTTGTTGCCTTCACGCTCAAATATTTTGTGCGCTTTAACCTGAACCTGGACGTACAGATCGCCTGACGGCGCACCGTGCTCACCCGCTTCGCCTTCACCTTCCAGACGAATACGGTCGCCGGTATCCACACCCGCAGGAATTTTCACTGACAGGGTTTTAGAACGTTCTACGCGACCATGACCGTGACATTTGTTGCACGGATCTTTGATGACTTTACCGCGCCCCTGACAAGTCGGACATGCCTGCTGGACGGTGAAGAAGCCCTGACGCATCTGAACCTGGCCTGCGCCATGACAGGTTGGACAAGTGGTCGGAGAGCTACCCGCTTTTGCGCCGCTGCCGTGGCAGACGTCACATTCATCCAATGTCGGGATGCGGATTTCTTTGGTGACACCACGAACGGCCTCTTCCAGAGTCAGATCCATGTTGTAACGCAGATCAGAACCCCGGCTGGCACGCTGACGGCGACCGCCGCCAAAGATGTCGCCAAAGACGTCACCAAAGATGTCGCTGAAATCTGCACCGCCGCCGCCGTAGCCACCACCACCGCCCATGCCACCTTGTTCAAAGGCTGCATGACCATACTGGTCGTAGGCCGCACGTTTTTGCGCATCGGTCAGGATTTCATAAGCTTCTTTAATTTCTTTAAATTTAGCTTCGGAATCTTTATCGCCCTGATTGCGGTCAGGGTGATGTTTCATTGCCAGGCGCTTATAAGCCTTTTTGATTTCACGCTCATCCGCTGTTTTGGATATGCCTAAAATCTCGTAAAAATCTTGCTTCGCCATGCTTTAACCTACCCTCAACATGCGTGCACGGGCGTAGAGTTTCCTCGACGCCCGTGCTGGTTATCAGTAAAACTTCTTACTGTGCCCGCTTAAGGGCGATTATTTTTTGTCTTTCACTTCTTCGAATTCAGCGTCAACAACGTCGTCATCTTTCTGCGCGCTGTTATCGCCGCCTTCGGCCTGGCCTTGCTGCTGAGCCATTTCCATCAGTTTGCCGGAAACCTGTACCAGCGCCTGGATTTTCGCTTCGATGTCAGCCTTGTCTTCACCTTTAGCAGAAACTTCAAGTGCTTTCAGGGCTTCTTCTACAGCGGTTTTGTCTTCAGCTGGCAGTTTGTCGCCGGCTTCTTCCAGTTGCTTACGGGTACCATGGATCAGGTGGTCCGCTTGGTTGCGGGTCTGAACCAGCTCTTCAAACTTACGGTCAGATTCAGCATTAGCTTCAGCATCGTTGACCATTTTCTGGATTTCTTCTTCGCTCAGACCAGAAGATGCCTTGATGGTGATCTTCTGCTCACGGTTGGTAATCTTGTCTTTCGCAGACACATGCAAGATACCATCGGCGTCAAGGTCGAAGGTGACTTCGATCTGTGCCTGACCGCGAGGCGCTGCCTGAATACCATCCAGGTTGAATTGACCCAGAGATTTGTTATCACTTGCACGCTTACGTTCACCCTGCAACACATGGATGGTTACTGCAGACTGGTTGTCTTCTGCAGTAGAGAACACCTGGCTGTGTTTAGTCGGGATGGTGGTGTTTTTAGTGATAAGCGGAGTCATCACGCTGCCCATGGTTTCGATACCCAGAGACAACGGAGTCACATCCAGCAGCAGAACGTCTTTAACGTCACCTGCCAATACACCACCCTGAACTGCTGCACCGATTGCCACAGCTTCGTCCGGGTTCACGTCTTTACGTGGTTCTTTACCAAAGAATTCAGCGACTTTCTTCTGAACCATTGGCATACGAGTCTGACCACCGACCAGGATAACGTCCTGAATATCAGATACTGACAGACCCGCGTCTTTCAGAGCCACTTTAAGCGGATCGATACAACGGTTAACCAGGTCTTCAACCAAAGATTCCAGTTTTGCACGGGTCACTTTGATGTTCATGTGCTTAGGACCGGTTGCATCCGCAGTAATGTATGGCAGATTGACGTCAGTTTGCTGAGCAGAAGACAGTTCAATCTTCGCTTTCTCAGCAGCTTCTTTCAGACGTTGCATCGCCAGTGGATCGTTACGCAGATCCATTCCTTGTTCTTTCTTGAACTCTTCAACCAGGTAGTTGATCAGACGGCTGTCGAAGTCTTCACCACCGAGGTGTGTATCACCGTTGGTTGCCAGAACTTCGAAGGTTTTTTCGCCATCAACTTCATCAATTTCGATAATTGAAATATCGAAAGTACCACCACCGAGGTCGTATACCGCGATAGTGCGGTTGCCGACTTCGCGATCCAAACCGTAAGCCAGTGCCGCTGCGGTGGGTTCGTTGATGATACGTTTGACTTCCAGACCTGCGATACGGCCGGCGTCTTTCGTTGCCTGACGCTGAGCATCGTTGAAGTATGCAGGTACGGTGATAACAGCTTCAGTTACCGGTTCGCCCAGGTAATCTTCAGCGGTTTTCTTCATTTTCTTCAACACTTCTGCAGAGATCTGCGGAGGTGCGATTTTCTGACCTTTAATATCGATCCAGGCGTCGCCATTGTCAGCGCCTACGATCTGATAAGGCATGATGCCTTTATCACGTTGTACTTCTTCATCCTGGAAGCGACGGCCAATCAGGCGCTTGATCGCAAACAAAGTGTTCTGCGGGTTAGTCACAGCCTGACGCTTAGCCGGAGAACCTACCAGAGTCTCGCCATCTGCCGCATAAGCGATGATGGAAGGAGTGGTGCGGTCGCCTTCAGCATTCTCCAGTACACGAGCAGTCGTGCCATCCATGATAGCTACACAAGAGTTGGTGGTGCCCAGGTCGATCCCAATAATTTTACCCATCTAAAACGTCTCCACTTAAATTCATATTCGTTCAGGTTGCTACTGTATATGTGGCCGATCTTTACGATTTCAACAGCCCCATTTAACGGATTTCCCGACGGTAACAACTGCGGTTGGGAATAAGATGGGGCCATGCGGCTCATCATCAAGGGGCAAAGTGAAAAAAAATCTTTAATTGCTGTTACGCCAGATCAATGTTTGCTGACGCAACCCTACTTATGATGCCGCGCGCTTCCAAAGATATGTGGCTTTTTTACCCATTTCCAAGCGTTTCTTCCCCCGATTATCAATTAATAATAATTCCGATACAGAGGATCTATGCAAAGCAAACCCTTGGCAAACCCAGGCCCCCTCGGGCTGATGGGATTTGGTATGACCACTATCTTATTGAATTTACACAATGCAGGCTTTTTCCCTCTCACCGCAGTGATTGTGAGTATGGGCATTTTTTATGGTGGACTGATTCAGATCCTCGCCGGAATGATGGAATTCAAAAAAGGGAACACATTCGGCACAACCGCGTTCACTTCTTACGGCGCCTTTTGGCTGAGCCTTGTCGGCATCCTGATGCTGCCACGCATGGGCGTGGCTGACGCCAGCAGCGAAAGTTTCCTGGGCGCCTACCTCGGTCTGTGGGGCGTTTTCACTTTATTCATGTTCGTTGGCACCCTGAAAGCAAACCGCGGTCTTCAGGTTGTTTTCGGCAGCCTGACGATTTTGTTCGCCCTGCTGTGCTACGGAAATATGACCGGAAATACAGCTGTTCTTCATTTTGCTGGCTTTGAAGGTATCTTCTGTGGCGCCAGCGCGATTTATCTGGCGATGGCTGAAGTGATAAACGAACAGTATGGCCGTACTGTTCTGCCTATCGGCGAGCCGAAAAATCATGCTCCGCAGGTTAATGCTGTCGTGGCATAACAATCAGAGCTGAGACGAAAAAGCCCTGCATTCCAATGGCAGGGCTTTTTATATCTGAAACAAACTTACTGGCCGGATGCCACACCTTCGGCAAACTTCGCTTCTTTCGCCGCTTCACTGTTCAGGTCACGGCTCAGGTAAATTCCGGTCAGCAATCCAATTGCCGAAAGCGCCAGCACATAATAAGCCGGAGCCATCGGCGTCAGGCGCATAATCAGCGTGACAAATACCGGTGTCAGGCCGCCAAAAATCGCGTAAGCCACATTGTATGAAAATGAAATGCCGGTAAAACGCACTTCCGCTGGGAAAGCCCGCACCATCACATACGGTACCGCACCGACTATGCCCACGCTTAGTCCAGCCAGCGCGTACATGCCCATCAGCACCGACGTATCAGCTGCCACCATGTGATAGAACGACCAGGTGCAAATACCGAGAAACAGACTGCCGAAGATAAAGGTTTTGCTGGCACCCAGACGATCCACAATGCTGCCCGAGATAATACAACCCAGCATCAGCGCCACCGTGGCCAGACAGTTTGCCTGTAATGCTACTGCCGCCGGAATGCCAAACTGTTTCTGCAACCAGGTTGGCGTCATCAGAATAACCACCACGATACCGGCTGACAGCAGCCAGGTCATCAACATCGATACCACGATTTCTTTTTTATGATTAGAAACAACGGCTTTCAGAGGCAACTCTTCTGCCAGCGCCTTTTTCGCTTTCATCTCGATAAAGACCGGCGTTTCCTGTAACCAGCGGCGCAGGTACATGGCGATAAGACCAAAAATCCCGCCAATAAAGAACGGAATACGCCAGCCATACTGGCTGATTGTTGCGGGTGTCATGCTGGTGTTCAATAAAGTTGCCACCAGAGAACCGAGCAGGATCCCCAGCGTTAAACCGGCCGTCAGGGTTCCGCAGGCAAAGCCAATCCGACTGCGCGGTACATGTTCGGCCACAAACACCCACGCACCCGGCACCTCACCGCCAATCGCTGCGCCCTGCAACACACGCATCAGCAATAACAGCAGCGGTGCTGCAATGCCAATTGAAGCGTAAGTGGGTAACAAGCCCATCGCCAGCGTCGGCAAAGCCATCAGCAGAATACTCAGGCTGAACATGCGCTTACGACCGACTACATCCCCGAAGTGCGCCATAATGATGCCGCCCAGCGGGCGTGCCAGATAACCGGCGGCGAAAATACCAAAGGTCTGAACCTGACGCAGCCAGTCGGGCATATTTGCCGGGAAGAAGAGATCGCCAATCACCGCAGCGAAAAAGACGAAAATGATGAAGTCGTAGAATTCCAGGGCGCCGCCCAATGCAGCCAGAGACAGCGTTTTGTAGTCCTGCCGGTTCAACCGGCGCGATTGTGCGTGTTGCATAGGGATACCGTCAGACACCAGAGTGAAAAATGGAAAAAGGTTTTGCCACCTCTTGTAAAGTAATCATTACTATAACGGCAAATAATTTTCACACCAGAGTGACTGACGCGTAACTTCTCTAAATTTTGAAATCGCGGGGGATTCAGCTTTTTGTATCGCGGCGGGCACTTTTTGGACGAAAAGCTGCTACCACGTGATCATGCGTTTCAACGTAAGGTCCGTCGAGTAGCTGGATACAGTAAGGCACGCTGGCGAAAATACCGGAAACAATCACCTTACCGTCGGCATCTTTCAGACCTTCCAGGGTTTCCTGAATGGATTTCGGCTGACCGGGTAAATTGAGGATCAGCGCCTGTTTACGTATCACTCCCACCTGACGCGATAAAATCGCCGTCGGCACAAAGTGCAGGCTAATCTGGCGCATCTGCTCACCGAAACCCGGCATTTCCCGATCGGCAACAGCCAGCGTGGCATCCGGCGTGACATCACGCCTCGCAGGACCGGTTCCGCCGGTAGTCAGAACCAGATGACAGCCACTTTCATCGACCAGTTCGCTGATCGCCTGTTCAATCAGCGGCTGCTCATCAGGGATCAGTTTTGTTTCCAGTTTGTACGGCGTAATAAGCGCTTTTTCCAGCCACTCTTCCAGCGCCGGAATGCCTTTATCCTGATAGACACCGTTTGACGCGCGGTCCGACACTGACACCAGACCAATTCGCAATGTATTCATGCTATTTCTCCACAGCATTTTTCTTCGAGATTTGTCTCAGTATATCGGGAACAGGACGAGGGTTTTATCGCAGTCACAAAAAAAGCGGCTGATTAGCCGCTTTTTGTCGAAAACTGAGCGCTGATTACAGCAGATCAGAAATCATTTTTTCCAGTTTTCCCTGGTCGATAGCAAACTTACGGATGCCGTCAGCCAGTTTGTCGATAGCCATTGGATCCTGGTTGTGATCCCAGTAGAACTGAGCTTCAGTCAGTGGCGCAGGACGTGGCTTGGTTTCACCGGAGAAGGACAGTTTGCGCTCCAGCGGGCCTTCGCTTTCTGCCAGCTCTTTGAGCAGCGCAGGGGCGATAGTCAGACGGTCACAGCCAGCCAGCTCGATGATTTCGCCAATATTACGGAAGCTTGCGCCCATCACGACAGTTTCGTAGCCGTGTTGTTTGTAATATTCGTAAATTTCGGTCACAGACACAACGCCCGGATCTTCATTCGGTGCGAACTCTTTCTTGTCGCCATTAGCTTTGTACCAGTCGAGGATACGGCCAACGAAGGGAGAAATCAGGAACACGCCCGCTTCAGCACAAGCACGCGCCTGAGCGAAGGAGAACAGAAGGGTCAGGTTACAATTGATGCCTTCTTTTTCCAGTTTTTCCGCAGCGCGGATACCCTGCCATGTGGAAGCCAGTTTGATCAGGATACGGTCGTTAGTGATGCCCGCATCGTTGTAAAGTTTGATCAAACGTTTAGCTTTCGCCACGCTCGCATCAGTGTCGTAAGACAGACGGGCATCAACTTCAGTTGAAATGCGGCCCGGGACCAGTTTCAGAATTTCCAGACCGATGTTGACTGCCAGTTTGTCAGCTGCATCAGTAATCTGCTGATCGTGATCGCTGCTCTGGTCACGTGCCCAGGCGATTGCTTCGTCGATCAGTTTACGGTATTCAGGAATTTGCGCAGCGCTGAGGATCAGTGACGGGTTGGTGGTCGCATCCTGCGGCTGGTACAACTTCATTGCCGCGATATCTCCGGTGTCAGCAACAACCTGAGTCATTTGGCGTAGGGAAGTCAGTTTATCGGTCATTTTGGCATATCTCATCGTTTGGACGTTTTCGTATAGGCATTTTCATGCCTTGCCTTTGGCTGATGATAACATGCAAAAAGCCACGCGCAAGGCGCTTCTCATGGCATGCTCGGCTACGAACATCTATGGATTTATCACCTTCCAAAACACACAAATTCAGCCAAAATGCATATGTCACCGGTTTGATAAAAAAGGTATGTTAGCCATCCAAAGTGGTCATTGCCCTTAAGCCAATTAATAAAAACGATGAAGGGTAAATCAACCAAGGACAATTTATGAATGACTTGCTGGATTTTTTTGACACAATTCTCTGGAGCACAGTCCTGATTTACCTGCTGTTAGGCAGTGGTATTTATCTCACTTTCCGTCTTGGTTTCATTCAGTTTCGCCGCTTCGGCCACCTCTTCTCTCCGTCACTTTTTAAGCGCAGTGCCGATCCCCGCGGAACGTCACCCTGGCGCGTACTTTGTCTGAGTTTGGCCTCTCGAATTGGTACCGGTAACCTGACCGGTGTGACGATTGCGATTGTGCTCGGCGGGCCGGGAGCCATTTTCTGGATTTGGATTATTACCGTCTTCAGCATGGCGACCGCGCTGATAGAAAACACGCTGGCCCAGATTTATAAAGGCACCAGTGCGCGTAACAAATTTCGCGGTGGTCCGGCAGATTACATGGAGAAAGGTCTGGGAATGCGCTGGATGGGGATCCTGTTCTCCTTCCTGATGGTAATTTCCTGCGGCTTTATTTTCAGCGCGCTGCAGGCCAATTCGATTGCGCAGGCCTCGTTTCATCTTCTGCATGTTCCGGCGCTGACAACCGCCTGTATTTTGTCGACTCTGGTCGCCTCGCTGATTTTCGGTGGAATTCGCGCCGTCACCTGGTTGTCCAAATGGATGATCCCCCTGATGGCTTTCTCCTATTTGCTGCTGGCCGTTTGGGTCATTGGCCACCATGTCGAAAAACTTCCGCAGGTGTTCGCACTGATTTTCAAAAGCGCTTTCGGGTTGCAGGAAGCTGCGTCCGGCGCACTGGCGTATGGCGTAACTCAGGGTATGCAGCGTGGCGCATTCGCCAGTGAAGCCGGTGTCGGTTCATCACCAAATGTGGCGGCGATGGCGGCAGTCAGCCATCCGGCGGCGTCGGGATTTAATCAGATGCTGGCGGTATTTATCGATACGGTGGTGATTTGCACGGCCACTGCGCTGATTATTTTAACCTCTGGCGTACTGGATATTCCCGGGGAATCCACGGGAATTCGCCTGCTCCGCCTGGCCATAGACCCGACAATACCCGGCTGGAGTTCGTTTATCCTGGCGATGCTGGTGTTCTCCTTTGCGTTCACCTCAATAGCCGGTAACTATGTCTATGCCGAAAACAATCTCAGCTTTGTTCACAGCGCCGCACCAGCTAAATTGCTGATTTTCCGGCTGCTGGTGATTGCGATGGTTTTCGGCGGCTGTCTGATGCAACTCCAGATGCTTTGGAAACTGGCTGATATCTTCATGGCGCTGATGGCCATTCTGAATCTCACCGCTTTGCTGCTGCTTTCCGGCATCGCGATAAAAGTGGTTAAGGATTACGAGCGTCAGCGGCGGATGGGGAAAATACCAGTCTTTAATCCTGATCATTACCCTGAATTACGCGGCCAGCTTGAACCGGGCGTGTGGGATAAAACGTCTTCTCCCCGCTGATTTCCACGCTTTTGCCTATTGCTGCCATGCCCCCATCGCCGTGACTTTTTTGCTACAGTATGGCAACGAAAATTTCTGAATTTGAACCGTCACTGACCAACGGACGAGATTATGCTGACCATTATTTCACCTGCCAAAACGCTCGATTACGAAAGCCCGCTTGCGACAACGCGCTATACCCAACCGGAGTTGCTGGATAAATCCAGTCAGCTGATCACCGTGGCGCGTAAAATGTCCCCTGCGCAGATATCTTCACTGATGGGGATCAGCGATAAACTGGCGCATCTCAACGCCGAACGTTTCAATGACTGGCATCCTGATTTCACCCCGAAAAATGCCCGTCAGGCGCTTCTGGCTTTTAAAGGTGATGTGTATACCGGCCTGCAGGCGGAAGATTTTAGCGAAAAAGATTTCGATTTTGCCCAAAAACATTTGCGCATGCTGTCCGGTTTATACGGCCTGCTGCGCCCGCTGGATCTGATGATGCCTTATCGTCTGGAAATGGGGATCCGTCTGGAAAACCCGCAGGGCGCAAACCTGTATGCATTCTGGGGCGAATTACTGACTGAAAAACTTAACCTGTTACTCCGCGAGCAAAAAAGCAAAGTGCTGGTGAATCTGGCGTCTGACGAATACTTCAAAGCAGTGAAACCGAAACTGCTGGATGGCGAAATCATCAAGCCGGTATTCCTCGACGAGAAGAACGGTAAATACAAAGTCATCAGCTTCTACGCCAAAAAAGCGCGTGGTCTGATGAGCCGCTTCATCATCAAAGAGCGTCTTGATAAGCCGAAACAGCTTCAGGATTTCAATCTGGAAGGTTACGAATTTGATGAATCACGTTCGCGGGGCAATGAGCTGGTATTTACCCGCCCGGAACGCTGATTTCCAACGTTGTACGTATAAAAAAGCCCTCGCGAAGAGGGCTTTTGCATTTCTGAATCGACGGTTTTATTGCGGCAGCGCCATCAGGAATGCACGCATTTCGCTGAAATCAGCCGGAAGGTTATGCGACAACAATGGCAGATCCGCGCGATCGGCCAGTTCTTTCGGCAAACCGATGTCCTGATCCAAAATCGCTTCCACGCTTTCCTTAAATTTCGCCGGATGCGCGGTGCCGATGAACAGGCCGAATTCGCCGGTTTGCAGCTGATCACGCAGCACACGGTAGGCAATCGCCGCATGAGGTTCAGAGATATAACCGATATTCGCCAGCTCACGCATCGCGTCTTCGGTGGTGTCATCGCTGACCGTGCCAAAGCCCAGGTCTTTCAGCTGCCAGGTTTTACGACGATACAGCTCTTCCACACGCGGCCAGTTATTAGGCTGGCTGACATCCATCGCGTTTGAAAGCGTCGCAACGGTTTTCTTCGGATCCCATTCCCCGTTACTCAGGAAACGCGGCACCGTGTCGTTGGCGTTGGTCGCAGCGATGAAGCGTTTCACCGGCAGGCCGAGAGATCTCGCCAGCAGACCGGCCGTCAGATCACCGAAGTTGCCGCTTGGCACAGAAATCACCAACTGATTGCGCGCTTCCTGTGGCAGCTGAGCGACGGCTTCAAAGTAGTAGCAAATCTGCGCCAGCAGACGGCTGATATTGATGGAGTTGGCCGAGTTCAGCTTCAGCGCGTGTTTCAGTTCTTCATCATCAAACGCCTGTTTGACCAGCGCCTGGCAGGCGTCGAAATCACCGTCGATGGCGACAGTATGAATATTGCCGCCCAGCGTACAGAACAGTTTTTCCTGCAACGGACTGATTTTGCCACGCGGATACAGGATAACGACGCGGACATTTTTCAGACCGTGGAAGGCGTGCGCCACTGCTGCGCCGGTATCGCCGGAAGTTGCCGTCAGAATGGTGACCGGCTGATCGCCTGAAACCTGCGTCAGGATCTGCGCCATGAAGCGGCCACCGAAATCTTTAAACGCCAGGGTCGGGCCATGGAACAGCTCCAGACAGGCAATATCTTCTTCCACTTTGGCAACAGGCGCCGGGAAAGCAAACGCGTTTTTCACGCGCTGATGTAATTCTTCTTCCGGGATTTCATCGCCGATGAAAGCAGAAAGAATGCGGCTGCTGCGGGTGACGAAATCCAGTTCCAGCAAGCGGTCGATTTCAGTCAGTTCAAATTCAGGCAGTTCCAGCGGGAAGAATAAACCCTGCTGTTTTCCAAGACCTTGTTTAACGGCCTGAGCAAAGCTGACCTGCTCGTTGTGATCCTTCAGGTTGTACAGTTTCATTAGTTATCCCAATAAATTAACGAGTTATCCCAATACCCGCGCGCCCGCGGTATCAAGACGACAAATATGAACAAAGCCTTCGTCATTTTGCAGATAATGCGTCTGCAACCAGTCAGCCATACGTTTCGCTGTTGCGCTGTCATTACAAACGGCAAACAGCGTCGGACCGGAACCGGAAATCCCGCAAGCCAGCGCACCAATTTCTTCTGCGGCGCTGCGCGCTTCGGCAAAGCCCGGCAGCAGACGGGTGCGGTAAGGTTCAGCAATCACATCTTTCATCAGTTTTGCAGCCAGCGCAGGTTGCTGCGTGTGGGAGGCATGAATAAAGCCCGCCAGATAGCGACCGTGACTGATGCAATCCTGACGGCGGTACTGCGCGGGTAAAATAGCGCGCGCCTCTGCAGTCGAAACTTTGATGCCCGGATACGCCATCACCCACAGCCAGTCGTCAAAGCTTGGCACGTTCTGGCTGATGATATCGAGCTCTTCGAGCATCAGCTGAATGCCGCCCAGATAGCATGGCGCGACATTATCGAAATGCACACTGCCGGAAATACGCCCTTCCAGCTCGCCCATCAGCATCAGCATCTGGTTTTCATTCAGCGGCTTACCGCAAAATTCGTTCATCGCCATCAGACCGGCGACCACCGAACAGGCGCTGGAACCTAATCCGGAACCGATCGGCATGTTTTTTTCCAGGGTCATCGCCACCGGCACTTCTTTGCCGATTTCCTGACAGAAACGCTGCCAGCACTGATAAACGATATTGTCTTCCATGCGGTCTGGCAGTTTGGACACAAACTTGCCTTCGTTTTTCAGACTGAATTCTGTGGCTGCTTCAACAGAAACGCAGTCGCCCAGCAGCGTGCCATCTACCGGAGACACGGCCGCGCCCAGAACATCGAAGCCTACGCTGACGTTCCCGATTGAAGCCGGGGCATACACCTTAACCATATTAAACTCCTAACTTCCATGACAGCGTTCTCAAAAGATCGGCAAACACACCTGCCGCCGTCACATCATTCCCGGCGCCGTAGCCACGCAGAACCAACGGCAACGGCTGATAATAGCGGCTGTAAAACGCCAGCGCATTCTCACCATTTTTTACTTTATATAGCGGGTCATTACCATCGACGGCGTCGATTTTTACCTTGCACTGACCGTCTTCGATAGCCCCGACATAACGCAATACTTTGCCTGCGGCAGTCGCTTTCGCGACGCGCTCTGCAAATTGTGCATCCAGTTCCGGCAGACGCGCGACAAATTCATTCACGTCGCCTTCGCTGTTGAAAGAAGCCGGTAAAACAGATTCCACATCGATATCTGACAACTCGAGTTTGTAACCCGCTTCACGCGCCAGGATCAGCAGCTTACGCGCCACATCCATACCGGAAAGATCATCACGTGGATCCGGTTCGGTATAGCCCATCTCCTTGGCCTGCAAGGTCGCGGCCGACAAGGACATGCCTTCATCCAGCCTACCAAAGATGAAGGACAGCGAACCGGAAAGGATACCGGTGAAACGCAGCAACTCATCACCGGCATTCAGCAGGTTTTGCAGGTTTTCGATAACCGGTAAACCTGCACCGACGTTGGTGTCATAAAGGAATTTGCGACGTGAACCATCGGCTGCTTTGCGCAACTGATGGTAGTAATTCATCGACGAGGTGTTGGCCTTTTTGTTTGGCGTAACCACGTGGAAGCCGTCTGCCAGGAAATCAGCGTACTGATCTGCAACTTCCTGACTCGAGGTACAGTCAACGATCACCGGATTCAGCAAATGATATTCTTTCACCAGACGGATCAGACGCCCCAGATTCAGCGGCTCTTTCGCAGCCCCCAGTTCTTCGCGCCAGGTATCGAGCGCAATGCCGTGAACATTGGTCAGCAATGCACGGGAGTTAGCGATACCGCATACGCGCAGATCGATATGTTTGGTTTTCAGCCATTGCTGCTGGCGGCGGATCTGTTCGATCAATGCCCCGCCCACGCCGCCGACGCCAATCAGGAATACCTCGATCACCTGATCGGTGTTGAACAGCATCTGATGGCTTACACGCACGCCGGTGGTGGCATCGTCATTATTAACCACAACGGAGATAGAACGTTCGGAAGAGCCCTGAGCAATCGCGACAATATTGATGTTGGCACGGGCCAGCGCCGAGAAGAATTTCGCCGAGATACCTCGCAGCGTGCGCATCCCGTCGCCGACGACGGAAATTACCGCCAGCTTTTCCATCACGTCGAGCGGCTCAAGCAGGCCATCTTTCAGCTCAAGATAGAACTCGTCTTCCAGCGCTTTACGGGCACGTTGCAGCTCGCTTTGCGGCACACAGAAACTGATGCTGTATTCAGAAGAAGACTGAGTGATCAACACGACGGAAATCCCTGAACGGGACATTACGGCAAATACGCGCGCAGCCATGCCGATCATCCCTTTCATTCCCGGACCGGAAACGTTGATCATCGCCATGTTATTCAGATTAGTGATGCCTTTTACCGGCGTGCTGTCATCAAGACTTTCACTGCCAATCAGGGTACCCGGTGCCTGCGGGTTAGTGGTGTTTTTAATCAGGCAAGGGATTTGGAACTGGGCAATCGGCAGGATGGTACGCGGGTGAAGGACTTTCGCGCCAAAATAGGAAAGCTCCATTGCTTCCTGATACGACATCGATTTCAGCAGGCGGGCATCCGGCACAGTGCGCGGATCACAGGTATAAACGCCGTCAACGTCAGTCCAGATTTCACAGCAGTCAGCGCGCAGACAGGCGGCCAGCACGGCGGCTGAATAGTCGGAACCATTACGGCCCAGCACCACCAGTTCGCCCTTTTCATTACCGGCTGTGAAACCGGCCATCAGCACAATGTGATCGGCGGGAATGGCGCTGGCAGCGATACGGCGGGTGGATTCGTTGATATCCACGGTGGATTCGAGGTAATGCCCCTGAGCAAGCAGTTTCTCAACCGGATTGATGACGGTAACGCCAAATCCTTTCGCCAGAAATACCGCTTCCATGATGGCGATAGAGAGCTTCTCGCCACGACAGATAATGGAGGCATTCACGCTGTCAGGGCATTGGCCCAGCAGCGTAATACCATGCATCAGCTGTTTAAGCTGGGCGAATTCCTGATCGACAAACGCTTTCACCTTCGGCAAATCGAAGCCCGGCTGCGCTGCTGCCAGGCCGTTAATCAACTGACCAAAAATGTTTTCGGCATCGCTCATGATGGTCTGAATGTCCTGTCCTGCGACAGTTCGCTCAATCATGGCGACCAGATAGTTGGTAATTTTGGCAGGCGCGGATAATACCGTTGCGACCTGTCCCTGACGCGCATTGCTTTCCATAATGTCCGCAACCCGCAAGAAGCGTTCTGCGTTTGCTACCGAGGTCCCGCCAAATTTCAACACTCGCATTTCTGGTTCTCTCCTCAAGCTCTCGTTTAAATGTAAAAAAAAAGCCCGCACTGGTTAGGTGCGGGCTTTTTTTCTTTTTCCTGTACGCGTCAGCCCGCCCCGTTACCTGTGGTATCGGTGGTGGTAATAATCGTTGTATTCAGGCTGATGATTCGCATTTTATTTTCTGTCTGTCTTATGGTTTGTACTCTGTCTGCCTCTATTAGCTAAAGCATAAGGCACCACAAGTCAATTTTTTTCTGTTTTTGACCGGTTAGTCACGGACAAAATCAACTGTATAATTCTCTGCCATTAAAACCCTTTACAGTACGATCACCAGATCTGTTCTTATCTTACCGGATATCGAACTGTTCAGGAGGAGAATCCCCTCACATCATGAGGTCAGCTTTTTTTCGATGTCATGCAGCAAAGTATGCAGCATTGCCGCGTCGCGCTGCTGCAAAAGACCGAGGCGCTGATGCAGCCAGTCGGACAATTTCTGGTCATCTTCTGCCCCTACATTTTCCAGCAAACGCCTGACTCTGGCACGTAATGCCAAAAGCTGACCCGCCTCGGCAGTCTCAGGTTTTGCCGACGTGACCTGGTTCAGGGAAGAGAGCTGATAACAGAAGACCATCACCGCCTGCCCCAGATTGAGCGATGGATAATCAGCCAACATCGGTACGCCGGTCAGCACATCCGCCAGTTCTAGCTCTTCATTGGTCAGGCCGGAATCTTCACGACCAAACACCAGCGCAGCATGATTCACCCACTGGCTCTTTTCTTCGAGCTGCACCTGCAATTCCTGTGGCGTACAGTAGTAGTGAAATTTAGCCCGGCTGCGGGCGGTCGTGGCAACCGTAAAATCAATGTCAGCCAGTGCTTCGGCCAGAGTATTGAAATGGAGCGCATTTTGCAGGATCTCCTGCGAACCATGCGCAACCCAGCCGGCTTCCGGCTTGAGATGCGCCTCGCTGTCGACAATACGCATCGATGCGAAACCCATGGTTTTCATTGCACGGGCTGCCGCACCGACATTTTCCGGGCGAGCCGGGGAAACCAAAATAATATGAAGTTGCATGTCGGGCCTTTGCAAAGGGAGAAAGAAATTGCCGTCGGTATTTAAGCGATGAAATTTTACCCTGTTCCAAATCTATTCATGGCTTATATTCTTCACAAGAACTTAACAGTCGGCTCAATATATTCTTTTATTTTATCGGAAAACGTTACCTTGCAGGTAAAAAAGGTGCTGGCCCGGTTAAGCAAACAAGATAGAAAAAATTATCATTATTTTTCATGTGGATATATAATAATGATTCATAACGATTTTGCATTTATCTTTCGATTCTTAATCATTTGCTGAATCGTGTACAATAAATGCCGAAATGTGACTCAAGCGTGCATTCTTGTAAGTGTTTTTCACTGTTCTGTTACCGTGCTACAATTGAACTTGATATATGTCAACAAACCGTAATTTTGTTGAGTGGTAATTTCGGCACTCGCTGTTATATTGCTGTTAATAGGGTTAGGATATGCGCCGCTTTAGGACCCCGTGGAACTGCAGAAAGTGGAATCCCTGACCGAGCTTGCGATGTTGTTGTCGTTGATGGAAATTGCATCGAGAACGCGTTTACGTACTTTAGTCATGTAACGAGTGAGATGCCCAAAAAGGCATCAAAATTCTTTGGGATAACAAGGACTTCTGTACTCCTATTTTCTATTTGTTGGCAATCTTAGGTAGCAATCATGCAGACCCCTCATATTCTGATCGTCGAAGACGAGTTAGTGACACGTAATACGTTAAAGAGCATTTTTGAAGCAGAAGGCTACATGGTACATGAAGCCAATGATGGCGCAGAAATGCACCACATTCTGTCCGAAAATGACATCAATCTGGTTATCATGGACATCAACCTGCCAGGCAAAAACGGCCTGTTGCTGGCACGCGAATTACGCGAACAAGCCAGCGTTGCTCTGATGTTCCTGACCGGCCGCGACAATGAAGTTGATAAAATTCTGGGTCTGGAAATTGGTGCTGATGATTACATCACTAAGCCATTCAACCCTCGCGAACTGACTATCCGCGCACGCAACCTGCTGTCCCGCACCATGAATCTGGGCACGACCGGCGAAGAACGTCGTCTGGTTGAAAGCTACAAATTCAATGGCTGGGAACTCGACATCAACAGCCGTTCGCTGGTGAGCCCGCAGGGTGAGCAGTACAAGTTACCGCGCAGCGAATTCCGCGCCATGCTGCACTTCTGTGAAAACCCGGGCAAGATCCAAACCCGTGGCGATTTGCTGAAGAAAATGACGGGCCGTGAGCTGAAACCTCATGACCGTACCGTTGACGTCACCATCCGTCGCATCCGTAAGCATTTCGAAGCGACGCCTGACACCCCTGAAATCATCGCCACCATTCACGGCGAAGGCTATCGTTTCTGCGGTGATCTGGAAGACTGATACAGAAGGTTGCCAACCGCACTGTATCCGGTAAAACAAACGTCAAAGGCCAGCGAAAGCTGGCCTTTTGTTTTGCGCGTATGACTAAAAACTCACGGAGCGGCGTGCGCCCAGGGAATAATCGGCACGGCGCTTAGTGCATTTTTCGGTGAACCATCCACCACTTTATCGGAATAACTCAGGTAGATAAGCGCATTACGTTTCTCATCATAAAAACGAACCACCTGCAGCTTTTTAAACACCAGCGATGTGCGCTTCTGAAAAACAACGATTCCCTTGTCTTTGCCTTGCTTAATCTTATCGCTCAACTCGATCGGCCCCACCTGCTGACACGAAATCGCCGCATCGGCGGTATCTTCTGCCAGCCCTAAACCGCCCTTAATGCCGCCGGTTTTCGCACGACTGATATAACAAGTTACATTTTTAATATCAGGATCATCAAAGGCCTCCACGACAATCTTATGGTCGGGACCAAAGAGTTTGAAGACCGTATCGACCGAACCGACCTGCTCTGCATGTGCTGCTGCAGAACAAAAAGCAAACATCGAAAAAACAAAAATCCAACATCTATTCATTACGTTACTCCACGTCATCAGCATGACGTTGTTTTATAAAGAAACCCTACAGGGAAAGCGTGTATTCACACTTTCGGAATGAAATACTCTGTAACACAGGCAAATAGCACTGATAGCCAAAAAATTCTTAGGAAGTCTTATCGGTAAAAAGTTGCTATTATGCCGCCCATCATTCTGTGCATTTATCTTAGTTCAACGAGGACGATCTATGGATCAAGCAGGAATCATTCGTGACCTTCTTAGCTGGTTAGAAACCCATTTAGACCAGCCCTTGTCACTCGACAATGTTGCAGCCAAGGCCGGCTATTCCAAATGGCACCTGCAGCGCATGTTTAAAGATGTCACTAATAATGCTATTGGCGCTTATATCCGTGCCCGCCGCCTTTCTAAAGCGGCCGTCGCATTGCGTCTCACCAGTCGCCCGATTTTAGATATCGCCCTTCAGTATCGTTTTGATTCGCAACAGACATTTACCCGGGCATTCAAAAAACAATTTGCACAAACACCGGCACTGTATCGTCGTGCTGAAGACTGGCATTCGTTCGGCATTTGTCCGCCAATCCGGCTGGGCGCGTTTATTCTGCCGCAGCCTGAATATATCTCACTGCCGGAACAGCACCTGGTCGGGATGACGCAAAGTTACGCCTGTACGCTGGAGCAAATCACCACGTACCGTAACGAGATGCGTCGTCATTTCTGGCGCCAGTATATTGGTGAAGCGAAAACGCTGCCGCCGATTCTTTATGGCCTGCACCATTCGCGTCCAAGCCAGGAAAAAGATGACGAGCAGGAAGTATTGTACACGACCGCGCTGGAAGCTCAGCACTTGCCGGAAAACGTTGAAGGTCAGCCGATTGTCTTGCAGCACGGTGAGTACGCCATGTTCCACTACAATGGCGCGCCGGAGCATTTGCAGGAATTCATTCTGACGTTGTACAGCACGTGTCTGCCAACATTGAAACTGACCCGCAGAAAGGGACAGGATATCGAACGCTTTTACACGAATGGCCGTGCTCCGGGCACCGCGCCAACCGAAATACAGTGTGATTACCTGATCCCAATCCGCCGCTAACGCCTTCTGGCGTTAGCGTTGCAACTCGTCTAATGCGGGCAGTTCCAGATGTGAGACATCGCCCGCCGTTTCCACAATCCAGCCGCTCGCCAGCCAGGCACTTTGCTGATGATCGACACGCGAAAGTGAACAGTTGCGCAGACGCAGACGACGTTCCGCATAAGCTGGCAACCCGAGGATCGTGCTGATCAGACAGCCCAGCGCAATGCCGTGGCTGACCAGCAAAGGCTTACTTCCTTCAGGCAAATCCAGGCAACTGTCGAGCGCCGCACGCATACGCGCAGCCAGCTCCGTCATCGTTTCACCTTCAGGAATACGCCCCTGCGGTGAACCATCGACCATCTGCTTACGCCATACTTCTTCCTGCTCTGTCAGCCCGTCCAGAATACGTTCTTCCAGCACGCCCATATGTAATTCGCGTAAACGCGGCTCATTGATCACTTCACACCCGCAGGCATCAGCGATAATCTGCGCCGTGTGGCGGGTACGTCCTAAGTCACTGGTGATGACGTGCGTGATCCCTTCATTACGTACACGCTCAGCAACCTGACGAGCCTGATAAAGACCTTTGGCCGTCAGCGGGCTGTCTGATTGTCCCTGAATACGGCGTGCGGCATTCCATTCTGTTTCGCCGTGACGGACGAGATATACCTGTAACATGAGTGTTTTCCGTTATACTGCGTGAAATTTGCTAAAGGATGCTAAAACTCTATGTACCATGTTGTCGCTGCAACCACTAACCCGGCAAAGATCAAAGCTATCACCCTGGCTTTTGAAGATATTTTCGGCGCTGAGGCATTCCGCATTGAAGGCGTTGACGTCGACAGTGGTGTCCCTAATCAACCTATCGGCAGTAATGAAACCCGTACCGGCGCGCGCCATCGCGTAATCGGCGCCCGCCAGGTTCGCCCCGAGGCAGACTTCTGGGTCGGCGTGGAAGCGGGTATCGAAGACAATATGACCTTCGCCTGGATGGTGATTGAGAATATGCACCAGCGTGGTGAATCCCGTTCAGCAAGCCTGATGTTACCTGAAATTATTTTACAAGGAATTAACCAGGGCAGCGAACTGGGAGATGAGATGGAAAAACTGACGGGTATCGCGGAAGTAAAACGTAAAGGCGGAGCTATCGGAGTCTTTACAGCTGGAAAATTGACCCGCACCAGCGTTTATCATCAGGCGCTGGTACTGGCGTTAGCGCCTTTTCATAATTCGGTGTATCAGGTCAGAACCCAAACGCACTAAAATATCAGACGGTAACGGACGCTTCAGTCGTCCGTTTTGTCTGTCAGCAGTTGCTCACTCAGCCATTCCTTGAGTTCCGCCGGTGCTGTTTTCAGCCCATTCGATCCACGGGTAATCGTGGCGATACCGGCACCCAGCTGGCTTTTAAGCTCACGCTGGCTCAATTCTCCACGCATCAGTTCCTGAATAATCCGCACCCGCGTACCCAGCGCCGCGCGTTCGTCGGGCGTAAGCAGCAGCTGGAGCAAATCCTGATGCAGATTTTCAGCAAAAGATTGCTGCAGCAATGCCAGAAAGCATTGCCAGTCCTCATTGCCTTGTTGGGAAAGAGCAGGGTCAGTGATTGGTCGTTGGGTCATGATGGCTGCCATACTATTAAACTAGTACAGCAGCTTACCATACCCATCAGAAAATCAGTAACGCCTCTGCCATTCGGCATCCGTCAAAATCTTGGCGGGTTGATGTAAAAAATAACGATAAAACGCATCATATGCCAACACATTTTTAACATACCGGCGAGTTTCAGAGAAAGGGATACTCTCGATGAACGCCACTGAATCCACCCTGCCCGCGCTGTTCCCCAGCCAGGTATTCACGCGTGAAGGCCCGGCGTTATAAGCAGCGCTGGACAAAATACGGTTGCGGCCGAACATCTGATAGACATATTCCAGATAGCTGGTGCCGATCGTAATGTTCATCTGCGGATCCAAAAGCTGTCCGGGATTGCTGTAACCCTGTAAGCCAAACATCTCCACCGTATGTTGCGCGGTGGCAGGCATCACCTGCATCAGACCGGCTGCACCCACCGGCGAGCGGGCTTTCGGATTCCACGCACTTTCCTGACGGGCAATTGCCATCGCGTAGCTTTGCGTGATGCCTTTGTCGTTAGTCGCACGACGGAATTCATCCGGCCACGCCAGCGGAAAACGTTCTTCGAGGTAATCCCACAGCTTGCCGGTAATGGTCGCCTGTACGCTGAGATCCGGCCATTTTTGCTCGAATGCATAACGCGCCAGCGCCGATTGTTGAGACTCCGTGCGGCTGCTGACCAGATAGCTCCACTCTGTGCGCGCCAGATTGTCCATCTGCCAGTACATCAGCTCCCGCACACGCGCCACTGCGGGCAATTGCGCAATGCTGGGATCCGGCTTCGTCGCGACAGATATCTGCATCGGATAAGCGACATTCAGCTTTTGCGCCGCCGCCATCGGATAGAATCCGCGGCCTTTCATTAACGTTCGCAGCATCGCTTCACCCTGCGAGCGCTGACCGTTGTCAATCATCACTGACGCACGCCAGTATTGCCATTCGTCCTGTTGCAGGGCATCTGACGGCAACCGTTGCAGCCACTGGTTCAGCCCCTGACGGTCGCCCGCGGCCAGTGCCATACGGATACGGCGTTCGACAAGCGTGGTGGAATGGCTGCGCAGAATAACGTTATCGCGCCATGCGGCCTGCTCCGGCGTGGCATCACTGCCCATGTAACGCCAGGCAACCGCCTCTTCCAGCTCCAGCCGGTCGCTGTCACTCATTTTTTGCAAACGAGCCAACACCGGGATCATCGAACGGGCATTTTCAGAATCATCGCGGGCAATGCGGGCGAAGGTAATACTGGTCGCATTACGGGTAAAATCTGTCGGCCCGACGTTGCGCGCAAAGCTCTCAATAGTGTTGGGATTGTTTTGCAGATCGATAAGCGCATCGCGCATGGTCTGATAATCCGGCGGCAATTGTTTGGCCAGATAGCTGACCAGATTGGTGTTACCCGCTTTCATTGCCAGACCAATGCGTTGCAGCGTCGTCAGCGCGGTCTGATTGCCTGCGCCCTGCCAGACCGAGAATAATTTGTCGCAGGTATTCGGCAGAGATGTGCCGGTCAACCAGATATCTTTCGCACCATCGAACGCCGTTTTCTGATCGCCGGTCGACCATTTTGCGTAATAGTAGTTACAGCGCGCCGCTACCGGTTTTGGCGGTTGCGGGCTGAATGACAGCAAACTGTTCCAGTCCTGACGGCGCGCCAGTTCATTCACAAAGCGGGCAGGCAGGGAACGCGCCGGCGGCAATGTCGGGTTCCCTTTCACAAACGCGTTGACCTGCGCCGGCGTCGCGTCACCCAGATCCTGCGTCAGCTGACGGTATTCCAGATAAGGATAAAGAGGATAGTCTTCCAGCGTCGGCATCAGCTGACTGACAACGTCCATCTGATTGTTATCCCACGCCTGTTTAATCTGCATATAGTGCTGGCGCTGTGCGTCCAGCGAGTCAGCGTTCGCCACGCCCGATGCCGTCACCAGCAATACGCTCAGTGCCAGAGAGTGCCATTTGTCCACCTTGACCATACTTACCTTTATCCTCACGGGTTGTGCCGAAACTGTTCTGCATTGTGTAGACAGCCACTACGCTAATCGATTCATTTTTAAAATTGAAGCGATGCAGGGACAGCATCAAAAACTTTACACAGTGTGGTGCAAGCGACCGGCAGTTACCAGACGGCGGCAGATCTATTTTCTGTCACAGAACGTAGAGTTATGAATAATTGTGGCGGACGTTATACCCGCAGATAATTAGCGGCTATTTACCGCTAATCAGCAAATAGATAGCACCCTTAGCATTTTAAATAAAATAACCACACTGACAAAACTCAGCTTTACTTACATCACTTTACTCAGATATCTAACTCCTAAACGAACCTTAAATAACCTCTGAAGAATACGCAAATCCATAATCCAACTAATACATTGTTTTTTAGCATATTTTTATTATTAACATCAGCATATAAAAGTATTTACTGGCTCAGTTAAAACGCATCCCTACCTGATTAACTATTATCACACCCTATTGTAAAATTAATTTATTGATATTCACCATTTCACCGTCAGGATTGAAATATTAATAACAGCCCAGTCCCTTGCTTATGGAAAAGTAGATGACTTATTCAACTTCATCTGTAAAAACCAATGCCCGCCCGTCCTCGTCTGCCGCAGCAGAAAACAAAAACGGCTATCAGATTAGTAGTAACGATGGGATGCAGCGTCTGGAAACCAGCGAAAATGGTCTGACGCGGCAGGAAGCCAGCGAGCGCCTGAAAAAATATGGCCCGAACGCATTACCGGAAAAACAATAATTCTGGGGTATCCCCCTGATGGCCGGCGCAATGATCTTCGTGATTGTCGAAATTGAAAAATGGCTGGTTAACCGCTTTATCCGCAAGAAAGACTGAAACTGAAACACCCCACCGGGCTGCCATTGGTAGCCCGTTTTTTGGCCTTAAAATAGTCATATTTCTGAAACTTTAGGGGCGCTGGCATCCAGTTCGTCTCAGAGATCGCGCAAAACATCCCAAAACCCTTTCTGCTGATTTACATCAATCTCGCACCGCTTTATTACTCTCGCCAGGGGTATCCCTTTTCACAGCAACTTGAGTTATGCCGCGCCCAGGCAGTTTTTACGGCTGCTCTTGAGGGAAGATCCTATCGCAATACGTGCAGTTTAATAAAAACGAGCCTCTCTGCATCGCAGTCATACAGAGGCCAACAAACAGGTAACTCACAATGTCATCGCTCATTGTAGATAAGTGCCATTACACACAGCTGGCATTACATTCGCTCTTGCAGCTTAACGGACGACACCAGAAAGACATTCTGTCGCTCAGGGACATCAGCGAACTGCAAGCCGCATGCAATTCCCTGACGCCTGAAATCATCTTTGTGAATGAAGATTGTTTTGCGTCTGATGCGCCCTCCGGCCACACCCTCAGGGCGGTGATCGACGCGCACCCCGGCACGCTTTTCTTTGTTTTTATCTCCAAAGATAATCTGAATTATCAGAACTACGTGCCGATCCGTAAAAACATCATCATTTTGTCGAAATCTATCCGCACGACCACGATTTATCAGCTGATCGCCCATAACCTGCATCTGTCGCGGGCGGGTGAAACAGAACAATCGCTGGATCTTACGCCGGTCAGCCTGAGCCGGACGGAATCGAGCATTCTGAAAATGTGGATGTCAGGACTGAACACGCAAATCATTTCCGAGCATCTGAACATCAAACAAAAAACCGTGGCTTCGCATAAAGGCAACATCAAACGCAAGGTCAAGACGCAGAATAAACAGGCGATATATCATGTGGTTAAGCTGACAGATATCCTGACCTCCGGCATGTTTGTCGGGCGTACTCAGCCATTACGTCCGGCCAGCGAACCGGATGAATTCACCGTTCCTTGCGGCTGAAAGCCTGCCCTCTTATCCGCAGCCAGCAACATTCTTGCCTTACTGTGAACCTGATGGTTGGGTACACGACTGAAACAAGCTAAACTTCGCAGTCGGAACCCTTATCAGTCATGCCGCAGTCAGGCGGGACTGGCTTTAATTTGCCGCAGCGCCTGCCCTTCGCAGAAAGCGCGCGGCCCGCAGAAAGAGGCTCAAAACAACGTGGCTCAATACGTATATTCCATGCATCGCCTCGGCAAAATTGTTCCGCCGAAGCGTCATATTCTTAAGAACATCTCCCTGAGTTTTTTCCCTGGCGCCAAAATCGGTGTTCTGGGTCTGAACGGTTCAGGTAAATCCACCCTGCTGCGCATCATGGCCGGTATCGATACCGACATCGAAGGTGAAGCACGTCCGCAACCTGATCTGAAAATCGGTTATCTGCCGCAGGAACCACAGCTGAACATGGAACACACCGTGCGTGAGTCCGTGGAAGAAGCCGTTTCTGAAGTCGTTGGCGCGTTAAAACGTCTTGATGAAGTCTATGCGCTGTACGCTGAGCCGGAAGCTGATTTCGACAAACTGGCCGCTGAACAGGGCCGTCTGGAAGAAGTCATTCAGGCGCACGATGGTCATAACCTGAACAGCCAGCTGGAACGTGCTGCGGATGCGCTGCGCCTGCCAGACTGGGATGCGAAAGTCGCTACCCTGTCCGGTGGTGAACGCCGCCGTGTGGCACTTTGCCGCCTGCTGCTGGAAAAACCAGACATGCTGCTGCTCGACGAACCGACCAACCACCTGGATGCAGAATCCGTGGCATGGCTGGAACGCTTCCTGCACGACTTCGAAGGTACCGTTGTGGCGATTACCCATGACCGTTACTTCCTCGATAACGTCGCCGGTTGGATCTTGGAGCTTGACCGCGGTGAAGGTATTCCGTGGGAAGGTAACTATTCCACGTGGCTGGAACAAAAAGATGAACGTCTGGCGCAGGAAGCTTCTTCTGAAGCGGCCCGTCGTAAATCTATTGAGAAAGAGCTGGAGTGGGTTCGTCAGGGCGCGAAAGGCCGTCAGTCTAAAGGCAAAGCCCGTCTGGCACGCTTTGAAGAGCTGAACAACACTGAATACCAGAAACGTAACGAAACCAACGAACTATTCATTCCACCAGGTCCACGTCTGGGTGACAAAGTCGTTGAAGTGAAAAACCTGAGCAAATCTTATGGTGATCGCGTTCTGATCGACGACCTGTCGTTCTCCGTACCGAAAGGCGCAATCGTCGGGATTATCGGTCCGAACGGTGCCGGTAAATCGACCCTGTTCCGTATGATGTCAGGTCAGGAAGAAGCCAACGGCGGTACCATCGAGCTGGGCGATACCGTGAAACTGGCATCTGTGGATCAGTTCCGTGATTCCATGGACAACAGCAAAACCGTGTGGGAAGAAGTGTCCGGTGGTCAGGACATTATGCGTGTCGGCACCACTGAAATGCCAAGCCGTGCTTACGTTGGCCGCTTCAACTTCAAAGGTGTTGATCAGGGCAAACGCGTGGGCGAATTGTCCGGTGGTGAGCGTGGCCGTCTGCATCTGGCAAAACTGCTGCAGGTTGGCGGCAACATGTTGCTGCTCGATGAACCGACCAACGACCTCGACATCGAAACCCTGCGCGCTCTGGAAAACGCCCTGCTGGAGTTCCCGGGCTGCGCGATGGTCATTTCCCATGACCGCTGGTTCCTCGACCGTATCGCGACTCACATCCTCGATTATCAGGATGAAGGTAAAGTCGAATTCTTCGAAGGTAACTTCACAGAATACGAAGAATACAAAAAACGGACTTTAGGTGCCGAAGCGTTAGAGCCGAAGCGCATCAAGTACAAAAAGATGATCAAGTAATCGTCTTGATAAAACAGCTAAGGCCCGGAAACGGGCCTTTTTTATGGCTGCAATTCACTGAAGTTTATCCCGCCAGCGCCTCGCTGTAACTTTTCGCAAAGCCATATTCTTCCAGCATAAAATCAATGAAACAGGCCAGTGCCGGTGAATTCAGTTTCCGCCCCGGATAGACCAGATACAAATCGTTCCCTTCTGCTTCCCACTGCGGCAATACCCGCACCAGCGTTCCCTGTGCCACTTCGTCATGACATAAAAAGGCCGGTAACAGCGTGATGCCCGCCCCCGCCAGCGCGCATTCCCGTGCATACAGCAGATTGTCGGTGGTGTGCGCAGAAGGCAACAGCCAGCGGTGATAGGTTTCGCCATGATGCAGCACCCATTCCGACCAGGCCCGGTGCGCAATGCAGTGATGCGATGCCAGCTGTTGCGGCGTTTCAATTGCCGGATGTTGCGCCAGATACGCCGGTGACGCCAGCAGATAGCGCGGGCAGTGTCCCAGTTCGCGGCCAATCAGCGAAGAATCCTGCGGCTTACCGGTACGCAGCGCGATATCAAACCCTTCCTGCACCAGATCCACCATCGCATCAGAAACTGAGACTTCCAGCGACACATCGGGATAGCGCTTTTGAAATTCGACATTCACCCGCGCCAGCAGCGTTGCCCCCAGCCCCGCCGGACTGGTGATGCGCAGACGCCCGCTCGGGTTATCGCGCAGACGGCGGATCGCCAGCTCTGCCCGCTCGCTGGCCTGCATCATTTCCTGACAGTGGATCAGATAGCGTTCACCGGCAAACGTCAGATTCAGCTGGCGGGTGGTGCGGTTGAGTAACCGTATACCGACGGATTTTTCCAGTTGACTGATGCGCTGACTGACGCTGGATTTGGGCAAACCCGCCCGGCTGGCGGCCTGAGTGAAGCTGCCGCATTCCGCCACCAGCGCAAACAGCGCCATATCCTGTAATTGTTTAAACATGATTGTTCACCTGAGACGAACACTTTGTTAGTTATTGTCCATCTTATCAGCTTCCCGCACGAGGGCTAGACTGTCTGTATACCCGAAGCAATAAATGGAGAAATTCTGATGTCTGTTAAAGCAATCGCAGTAAACCCGAAAGATCCGGCGCACTTTGTGGCTGTTGAATTACCACAGCCTGTCGCGAAAGATTACGATCTGCTGGTGGAAGTGAAAGCCGTGTCAATTAATCCGGTTGATACCAAAGTGCATAAAGGCGTGCAAAAAAGCGGTCTGGACGCGCCAAAAGTGCTGGGCTGGGATGCCAGCGGTATCGTTAAATCGGTCGGCAGCGCGGTGAATAATTTCAAAGCCGGTGATGAGGTCTGGTACGCCGGAGATATCACCCGTTCAGGCAGCAATGCAACTGAACAACTGATCGACTCACGTATTGTTTCCCTCAAACCCAAAAGCCTGGACTGGGCGCAGGCCGCCGCGATGCCGCTGACCACGCTGACGGCCTGGGAATCGCTGTTCGAGCATCTGAAAATTCAGGACGCTTCGGCGGATAAAACTCTGTTGATCATCGGCGGTGCCGGTGGCGTTGGATCGCTGGCGATCCCTTTTGCATCGCTGCGCAGTAAAGTGAAAGTGATCGCGACGGCTTCCCGTCCGGAATCCGCCCAATGGTGTCTGGATCGCGGAGCGGATCTGACCGTGAATTACAAAGATCTGAAAGGGGAACTGGCAAAGCACGATATTAAACAGGTGGATTTCATTCTTTGCCTGAACGATACCGACGGTCACTGGGCAGCCATTACCGATCTGATCGCGCCGATGGGCCACATCTGTACCATCGTTGAAAACGAACATCCGCTGGATATGAACAAGCTGAAACTGAAAAGCGCCGCGCTGCACTGGGAACTGATGTATACCCGCAGCATGTTCACCACGCCGGATATTGCCGAACAGGGCGAAATACTTAAACAAGTCGCCGCGCTGGTGGACGAAGGCAAAGTGCAAACCACGCTGAGCGAAACCCTTCACGGCCTGACCGTCGAAAGCATTGAAGCCGCACATGCCAAAGTGATCGATGGCCATATGCAGGGCAAAGTCGTCGTCGCGTTCTGATCCCGACGTATCTGTCTGGTCCTTTCACGGATAAATAAAAAAGCCCCGTCACTTTCATGGCGGGGCTTTATTGCTTATTCACTATGACAAGCAGGCATTATGGCTATTCGCCATCATCCACTTTCTGCCATTTGGCGTCCGGGTCAAATGTCGTGAGCGCACGCGCTGCAGCATCGGTTTGCAGCCCGAGATCCTGCTGATATATTTCGCCCCGCTGGTCGGTCATAAAACTGGTGACACCGGTATGACCATACACCGCCGGCCAGGCAATCAGCGCAAAGCCTTTGGTCATCTTGCCGTTTTCAATATAGCTGAAGGCACCGCCGCTGGCATTCGCGCCCTGCGACGTCAGAATGCGGTAATAATATCCGTGATAATCAGCCCCCGGCTGAGCATCGCCAAAGGCAGGCCCCAGCGGGCTTGGCGCTTCGCCTTCTTTAACCGGCCAGTACAGGCCATCGTGCTGCCCTTCGGTGCTGATAAACCGCTGAGCGTATTCCCCCGCAGTTTGCTGATACTGGTGCTGGGCATCGGCATAAGCGGCCACCGCCTGAATCGCGGAAAGCTCATTACGACCTATCGTGCGGGTTTCAATTTCCGCCGCCCCGGCCACCATATCAAATGACCAGCCCTGCGCTGTCTGCTTCATCGGGATCGGCAGCTGCCAGTTCTCCGTCCCGACGTTCAGATGCGCAACATCACCTTCAGTGGCAATCTTATGGCTGATTTTCCAGTCCCGCAGGAAACGCGCAACTTCATCCGGATCGACGTCTTTTTCAGGCAGATAAACCCGCCATTTATCACCCAAAATCTTCTGCAACGCGGCGTCGTCATGGGTATCAATCGCTTTCACCAGCGCCTGTGCGGCCAGATCGGGACTGCTAAACATCTGCTGCGCGAAGCCAGTCAGAGGCAATAATAACAAGCCTACTGAAATCAACGTATTACGCAATGTCTTCATTTCCTTTCCTCGTCAGTCTAGCGGCGATGCAAATGCACCGGCTCTGCGTTCGCAGGGCGTGCATGCTGGAAATTCTGCATATGCTGGCGGCTCTGATTGCCACGCGCCTGCTGCTGTTGCCACGATGGCGCACGGCTTGAGTTCCCGCTGAACGCCGTGCTGCGTGAGGCATTATTATTTCCCTGATGGAAATTCTGCCTTTGCTGCATAGCGTTATGCTGATTCAGCTGCCCCCCGTTCTGATGCTGTAAAGATTGCCGGTTCTGCGAAATCGACTCATGCTGCTGACTCAACTGACCTGCGGAAACATGATGGTTGCCGGGTGACGCAGCAGCACGACTGGCAGTGGCCGGATGTTGCTGCGGTCTGTGTTGCGGATTCACCTGATGATTGTTCATCACGGAGGCCGCCTGCTGACGACGTTGGTCCAGCGTCTGATTCTGTACGCCGCCGTTGTTACGCCCGACTGCATTACTGGCGTTAAAACTGTGAGAATTGCTGTCGTAACCACGAAAATTATTGCGCTGCGCCGCATTATTCAGCGCCTGCTTTTGCGTGGCCCCGCTGAGGTTTGCCGTGTGATTTGCCAAACCTGCGTTAAAGGCAGGATTATGCTGCCAGCCTGCGGTATTGCCGGAGCCCGGATGGTTCACCACATTGCTGTTGTTGTTTCCGGAAATGCGGTTGTAGTTGTTCACGTTCACATGGACGTAATTATTCTGCGATCCGCCGCCGTGATGCCCGTCATCATGGTGATCGTCATGATGATCGTAATCATCGTGATGGTCATAATCGTCGTGATGATGATGATCGTCATCCCAGTCGATGCTGCCGAAAATCGCGTAAGTCGCTGCGACACCCACGCCAAATCCAATGCCTGACGCCATACCATTCACAAACTGCTCACCCGGTGGTGGTGGCAGATAGACTGGCGGATAAGCCGGTGTCGGCCACGCGCCGTACACCACGTTCGGGTTGTAACTGGGCACATACACCACCTGCGGATCGGCAGATTCAATCACGATAGTCTGCTGCGCCGGAGCACCTTTCACCACCGTGGTCGAAGCCGGTTTCGGTTTAACAGTCACCGTCTGCTGCGGAGTGCTTTTCAGCGCTCCGCTCTTTTGCGCCACTTCACGGAATTTCTGCACGGTATTCATGACGTCATCAGGTTGCGCCAGAAACGCGTTACCTAGATTTTGTACCCATGCCGGATCTTCGCCCATCAGCGCCAGAAGCTGCGGGAATGCCACCAGCGATTTCACACTCGGATCCCAGGGTTCGTTCGCGACCTGTGTCACTGCGGCGTCACCCTGACTTTGCGGATGGTCACGCGACCATTGCACCGCCTGAATCACGTTAGTCGGATAAGTCGAGGCCATCAGCACCTGCGAAAGCAGACTGTCAGGATAGAGCGCCACGGGCGCCACCCACTGATCGAGCTGAGCCTGAGTAAAAGCTGGCGGCGTCACTGCCGCTGCCGGAACGGGTGTAAGTGCCGGTGCAGTTGCCGGTACCGCTGCGGGTGCAGGTGCTGGCGCAGTTTGGGTAGTGGTTTCTGCCTGACTGCTGACCGGTAGCCAGCCTTTCATAAACATGACACTGGCAAGAGCAAATGCGCCCGCACCGCACAGAACTGCGATACCCCAGGGCTTGAATGATAAATTCATTCGGACCACCTTAAAAAGCCTCAGCGAATTGAGAGGCACAATGAATGAGTATAATCGGACAAATAAAACTCAACGGGTGCCACTCTATTTTTATTTCATGAATGGGATTTACGCATAAAATGCGCAATAAAAATGACAAGAAATGGAAATCACTCAATCACTTGAATAGAGGGGATATTTTATTTCTCAGCGTTACAAACTGAATTACTAAATCTTAACGGGTTTTTAATTCGATGAATTCATTAATAATTATAGAAAATAAATGCCCGACCAATCATTCACTAAATGAATAATAAAAAAGCGCGCATTCAGCGGAACACACGCCTTTTAAATGCTGTCTTTGATCAGCTGAAAGGTGTCTCATTCAGCCGGCTGGTATCGGCGGCCAGCATGTTCTGCACCAGTTCCACACATTCGAGAAAACGCTGATCGTAATCTGAAGATTCAACGTGAACATAATCCACTTTGTTTTCTTTCAGCATCTCGATGAGTAAATTCTGGAAAGACATCCGGTCAGTGTTACTGCCCAGACTGCGCAGGCCGTCGGCCACCCACGGCGTGTTGTTTTCCAGTAAAATCACCAGATCAAACCGGTATTCGTCCATCAGCGCCTGCACGAACGGATGCTCACGCCCCTCATATTTTTTACAAAAAGCCTGAGTAGTCAGGAAATCCGTATCAATAAAGGCCACTTTATTGGCATATTTCACTGCAAAATCAATGTACTGCGCCTGACCGAGCGCGATTTTATCGTAATCCGAATATTGCAGCGCCATTTCGTCACCGCCCAGATGCGAGAACACATAATCGCGGCCATATTCCCAGGCGCTGGTGGTGTTGAAAATGTTAGCCAGTTTATTCACCAGCGTGGATTTTCCGCTGGATTCTCCACCGAGCACCGCCACGGTCCGCACGAAGAACGGCTTCACTTCGGTCGGAATATAATCCCAGTAACGGAATGGATCCTGACGGATCTGACGGCCGCTGATATTCATAAACGAACGTTTCGGGTCGATCAGCACGGTTTCAATACCAAGATGTTCACGGTATTGCGGCGCATCAGCTTCTTCGCTGGAATAAATGGTATTCGGTTCAATGCCTTTCTGGCCCATGAACTCTTTAATACCCCGCCCCCAGACGTCCCAGCCATGCGGATAGGGTTCCATCCCTTCTTCGTTAAAGGCATGAATACGAATGTTTTTCTGATATTTAAACGTCTGCAATAACCAGCGCAGGCGGTCGCTGACCGTTGGCTGCTGAGACATTGAACTGTTTTCAAACAGCTCGCGATCGCGCGGCTCGTCATAGCCCATAATGATATGCAGTTCATCCACCTGGCTACAGGCGCGCTGGATCAGATAGATATGGCCGGTGTGCAGCGGATAAAACTTGCCGAACACCACGCCGATATTCTTTTCACGACGGGGAAACTCAAGATCAAGGAAGCGGTGCAAAGCCTCCAGCTTCTGAGCGCTGGGACTTTTTATCTTGGCATTCAACAACTGACTGAGATAACCCTTAGTCATTCCGCTGGCCTCGGCCACCTGTTGCAGCGTGCGTCCCTGTTGTTTAATCGCGGTTTTTAGATAGTCGAACTGTGACATGCCTTGTCCTCAGGTTTTCTGTACTAAACAAAAAATAGCACAAAGGCACTTATCAGTAACAGCGGATAACCGTTACAAATCGTCGAGGATGGCCAGTGCATCGGCCAGTTTTTTGACGCCAAACACCTGCATACCTGCCGGAACTTTCTTCGGCACGTTGGCATGGGGCACAATCGCACGCTTAAAGCCGTGCTTCGCCGCTTCGGTAATACGTTCCTGACCGCTCGGTACAGGGCGAATTTCTCCCGCAAGACCGACTTCGCCGAAGACCACCAGATCCTGTGGCAACGGACGATCGCGCAGGCTGGAGACCAGCGAAAGCAACAGCGCTAAGTCAGCACTGGTTTCAGTGACTTTCACACCGCCGACCACGTTGACGAACACATCCTGGTCCGCCATCTGTAATCCGCCGTGACGATGCAAAACAGCCAGCAAAATGGCCAGACGGTTCTGTTCCAGACCCACTGCCACGCGACGCGGATTGCCCATCATCGACTGATCGACCAGCGCCTGAACCTCAACCAGCAACGGACGCGTTCCTTCCCACAGCACCATTACGGAGCTGCCGGAAGTAATTTCATCACCGCGGCTGAGGAAAATCGCTGAAGGGTTGCTGACTTCACGAAGCCCCTGCTCTGTCATGGCAAACACGCCCAGCTCATTGACCGCACCAAAACGGTTTTTGTGGCTGCGCAGCGTACGGAAACGCGAATCGGCGTCACCATCGAGCAATACCGAACAGTCGATACAGTGCTCAAGCACTTTCGGGCCAGCCAGCGAACCGTCTTTGGTCACATGGCCCACCATCACAATTGCCACGCCACGCGTTTTGGCGAAACGGGTCAGATACGCCGCCGTTTCACGCACCTGCGCAACCGTGCCCGGCGAAGACTGGATATCCGCCATATGCATCACCTGAATGGAGTCGATCACCATCAGTTTTGGCTGCTCAACATCAGCAATTTCACAAATCTGCTCGATGCTGGTTTCCGACAACATATTCATGTTAGCCGTCGGTAACCCCAGACGGTGGGCACGCATCGCCACCTGCTGCAAAGATTCTTCGCCGGTGACGTACAGAGTTTTCATGTTTTCGCTGAGGTGACACAAGATTTGCAGCAGCAATGTACTTTTACCGGCGCCGGGATTACCGCCGATCAGAATGGCGCTGCCGGGCACCACACCGCCGCCCAACACGCGGTCGAACTCTTTGAAACCGGTGCTGAAACGCGGAAGTTCATCGAGGCTGATATCCGAGAGTTTCTGCACGCGACTGACGCCTGCATCCCCGGCATATCCGGTCAGACGCTCGTTACGCGCCACAGTCGGGGAAGCCGCCAAACGGATTTCAGTAATGCTGTTCCAGGCCTGACAGGCACTACACTGCCCTTGCCAGCGCGGATAATCTGCGCCACATTCATTACACACAAATGCACGTTTTGCTGCTTTTGCCACAACTTACCTCTTTGTATTTATTAGGATTGACTGCCACTGAGAATACAGAGTACACCCAAAAGATCCGCATGCCGGATACAGACTGAAGCCTGCTCATACACTTTCGGCTTGGCGTGATACGCAATGCCCAGACCGGCCACTGCCATCATTTTCAGATCATTCGCGCCGTCACCAATCGCAATGGTTTGTTCCTGAGAAATCCCCAGTTTTTCCGCCAGCTTCAGTAAGGTGTCCGCTTTATATTGCGCGTCGACGATCGGGCCGATCACACGTCCGGTCAGTTTGCCATCGCGGATTTCCAGCTCGTTTGCAGCGACATCAGTCAGATTCAGCTTATCGCGCAGGTATTCTGCGTAATAGGTAAAGCCGCCGGAAGCAATTGCTACGTGCCACCCTGCTTCCTGTAACCGCTGCACCATCACGGTCAGCCCCGGCATCAGTGGCAGGGTCTCGCGCACCTGCTCAAGAATGCCCGCGTCGGCATCCTTCAGGGTCGCAACGCGCTGACGCAGACTGGCGGAGAAATCCAGTTCACCACGCATTGCACGCTCGGTAACCTCCGCCACCTGTTCACCGACGCCCGCCAGTTTGGCAATTTCGTCGATGCATTCAATCTCAATCGCGGTAGAATCCATGTCCATCACCAGCAGACCAGGCGTGCGCAGATAAGGTACTTTGCCGAGCTGAGTGACATCAAATTCAAAAGTTTCAGCCAGCTGTTGCGCGTCGGCGGTGAGCGAACCAGCAAGACGCACGACCTGATAACCTTCTACGGCCCAGGCGCTGACAATCACCAGAGCACGACCTAACCGGCGCTGAAACTGCGTAATGCTCGTTTTATCGAGTTTTCTACCGTAGAGCAGCCATCCGGTATGTCCGGCCCGGTAATCCAGCGGCATGACCTCGTCACCGCTCAATGAAAGGGGAAGTCCCGGCCATTGGTGGATCTCCGCAGGAAGATCGCAATAGGTCAGACTGTTTGGCATGATGGCTCCGGTAGATTGTTTGGTTAAAACGATTGTTAATAAAACGGCTGAAAAGCAGAGGCAACGTCGATAAAAACAGGCATCAAGCTACCTTATCGTCACAGCATCTGGCAACATAAAGTCTTCGAAAAACGCAAGGAATCAGAATGGCCAAGGCCAAACTAAAATTTCGCCTGCACCGCGCAGCTATCGTATTGATAAGTCTGGCGTTATTAGTCATTCTGATGCAAGGCGCATCCTATTTCAGTCTGGGACATCAACTGGCACGCTCGACGCAGGTGGAACAGCTTGCCCAGACGCTCGCCAAACAGGTGGCGTTTTCGCTCGCGCCGCTGATGGACAGCAATAATGATGGCGCCGATATCGCACAAATTTCCACTATTTTGAGTCAGCTTACCGACGAGAGCCGCATTCTGGATGCCAGTGTTTATGAGTCGGATGGCTCTCTGGTCGCCCATGCTGGCGAACAGGTGCCGGTGCGCGACAGATTGTCGCTCGATGGTAAGCGCGCAGGCAGCTACTTCAATCATCAGATTGTGGTGCCTATCGAAGATAAAAACGGTCCGAGCGGATTTTTACGGATCACACTGGACACACACGTACTGGCGACAGAATCCAAACAGGTGGATAACACCACCAACCTGTTGCGCCTGATGATGCTCGCCGCGTTAGGTGTGGGCATTATTCTGTCGCGGACATTGTTGCAGGGGCGCCGTTCGCGCTGGCAGCAATCGCCGTTCCTGCTGACCGCCAGCAAACCGCTGAAAGAAGATGATGAACAGGAAGAAGATCCGGACGAGTTCGGCCCGCCGCCGGTGCTGAATATTCCTGAGCCGGAATCCGAGGTCACCCCCGCCAAACCCGCGACCGAAGCTCAAACTAAAGAAGCCGCACAAGCGGCTTACCGCAGTCTGAAACGCAGCCGGCCTAAGTGATTCAGGCCAGCCGCTGAATCGGCGATGTTAATTCTTCCACCTGCGCCAGCATTCCGCTGGCCAGTTGGCGGAATTCAGCACTGATGGCAGCATCGCTTTCCACCTTCTCCCAGAACGCCAGCGCCCACGCCTGCGCATTCAACCACTTTTCTTTAGAGACTAAAGGATCAAGCTTTAAGGGCGAGATTTCGCGGCGCATGGCACCGGCATTGGTTGGTGCAAAAGCCATTGGCAGCATGTCATAGACAGGCGATATCGAAAGAGCCTGTTTTAAGGGGTCTATGGCGGGATCAATAAACGAAAGATTTCCCTGATGCATATCACTGTTGGCGATCAGCTTTCCGAAAGCATAAATCTGCTCAATTCTGTCCAGCGTCGTTGCGGTAATCAGCTTGTTCCGTCGCAACTGCTGTGCCGTTAAAAACCAGTTTCCGTTTCCCCCACCAAACTCAGCCGAGACGGCCTCCAGTGATACCAGCCTGCGACGACCGCGCGCACCCGTACGGTCGAATCGCTCGACCTCCAGGAAAACCTCTCCCTTTCCGCCAGTAAAAATTTCGGCGGCTGCTGCCGCAATGCCTGCCTCCTGCAAAACGCTGAGCGCATGGGCTTCAGAGCGCAGTAAATCTCCCCAGCGCCTGGTATTTTCATTGACCGCAGGCGAGGAGAATTTCACTAAAACCTGAGACGACTGACGATCTGCATGTTCTGCGTAGCAACTGAATTTCGGCTGCTCACCGCCTGCCGATGAACCGGTCTCTTCCCCGGCCAGACTTCTCTGCGCCAGCCGTTCATAGATCTGAATTTTATCTTCACGGGGAACGGGAATATCTTCAGGTTTATGGAACCAACGCTGATAGGCCATTTCTCCAATAACAAAATTCCCGACCGTCTCATCGCCCGCTCTTGCTAACGCGACCAGAGTCTGGGATTCAGTCCACTTTTTGATGTCATCAGGAAAATGCAGTGCGGCATTAATATCACGTCCCCACGTACGGCCTAAAAAACCCTGAGGCCGCATATCTGTAATAAACCACGGCAGGCCGTCATAAATTAACGACTGGCCGCTGGCAGTTTCTACGGCACAACTCTCACCCGGCCAGATGGAATACAGCGTTCCGGCTTTTACGGCGTTACCGGCCTCGTTAATCTGATACAGCGGAAAGCTCCACTGGTTATCCAGAGGACGCGGCAAAATATAACGGGTCGAGCGGCTTTGCCCGATTTTGATGATTTCAGGGATTTTAACCAGCCGCCTGGAGAGCGTTGACTGGGTGATGTGCAAACGTTCCGTGATCTCTTTCGCCGTCAGGCTGCCCTGACGCAGTAAATCTACAAGTTCAGACATGACAGGCTCATTGATGAATAGAAAAATGCATAGCTAATAGCATAGATAAAAAATTAAAATAAATCGATATATCCTGAAGATATAAATAATTCACTATAAAAATCACTGCCAAATGCATAGCAAAACGGGCACCATTCGGCGCCCGTTTCAGTGTCTGCAATATATGCAGAATTTATTCTTTGTCGCCCAGCAGAACGGATTCCAGCGCGATTTCGATCATGTCGTTGAAGGTCGTCTGACGTTCAGCAGCAGTGGTTTGTTCGTGCGTACGGATATGGTCGGAAACGGTACAAATAGTCAGCGCTTTTGCACCGAATTCTGCTGCCACGCCGTAGATACCGGCAGCTTCCATTTCCACACCCAGAATGCCGTATTTTTCCATCACGTCGAACATTTGCGGGTCTGGCGTGTAGAACAGGTCAGCAGAGAAGATGTTACCCACGCGGGCGTTGATGCCTTTGGCTTTCGCTGCATCAGCGGCGTTACGCACCATGTCGTAATCGGCAATAGCGGCGTAATCGTGGTCTTTGAAACGCATGCGGTTCACTTTGGAATCGGTGCAGGCACCCATGCCGATCACGATATCACGCAGTTTGATGTCTGCACGCACAGCGCCGCAAGAACCCACGCGGATGATTTTTTTCACGCCGAATTCAGTGATCAGCTCTTTAGCATAAATTGAGCAGGAAGGGATGCCCATGCCGTGACCCATGACGGAAATTTTGCGGCCTTTGTAAGTGCCGGTGAAACCCAACATGCCACGCACGTCGTTCACCTGCTTAACGTCCTGAAGGAAAGTTTCCGCGATGTGCTTGGCGCGCAGCGGATCGCCCGGCATCAGCACTACGTCAGCGAAGTCGCCCATTTCAGCATTAATGTGTGGAGTTGCCATCTTCTTATTCCTTATTCAGCGAGGTGTCATATTCATCATAAAAAACGCGGCCAGTATAAGTGACTGGCCGCGTATGCAGAGCGTTAAATCATTGATTTACCGTAGTCCATCGGCGACAGATCGAAGTATTTGGCGACGGTCTGTCCGATGTCCGCGAAAGTCTCACGGTGGCCTAATGAGCCAGGTTTCACTTTCGGGCCATAGATTAATACCGGGATATGCTCACGGGTATGATCGGTGCCGCGCCATGTCGGGTCACAACCATGGTCAGCGGTGAAGATAATGATGTCGTCTTCTTTCACCAGCTCCAGCAGTTCCGGCAGACGGCGGTCGAACAACTCCAGTGCCGCAGCGTAGCCCGGCACATCACGGCGGTGGCCGTAAGAGGAGTCGAAATCAACAAAGTTGGTGAAGACGATTGTCTTATCACCCGCTTCTTTCATTTCTTTGATGGTCGCATCAAACAACGCATCCAGACCGGTGGCTTTCACTTTCTTAGTGATGCCAACCTGCGCGTAAATATCGGCGATTTTGCCGACAGACACCACATGGCCATCTTTCTCATCAACCAGTTTTTTCAGGATGGTCGGTGCCGGTGGTTCAACCGCTAAGTCGTGACGGTTACCGGTACGCTCGAAGTTACCAGCTTTGTCGCCGATGAACGGACGGGCAATCACGCGGCCAATGTTGTAGCCGCCTTCGGTCAGTTCTTCACGGGCGATTTCGCACAGTTCGTACAGGCGATCGAGGCCGAAGGTTTCTTCGTGACAGGCAATCTGGAAAACGGAATCCGCAGAGGTGTAGAAAATCGGTTTGCCGGTTTTCATGTGCTCTTCGCCCAAATCGTCCAGCACCACGGTACCGGAAGAGTGGCAGTTGCCCAGATAGCCCGGTAGATTGGCGCGTTCAACCAGTTTGTCCAGCAACTCCTGCGGGAAGCTGTTAGTGGTATCGCTGAAATAACCCCACTCGAACAATACCGGTACACCGGCAATTTCCCAGTGACCAGACGGGGTGTCTTTACCGGAAGAAAGTTCGCTGGCGTAAGCATACGCACCGGTAATTTCAGAATGACCGTCCATGCCGTCGGGAATTTTACCGGTGGATTCTTCAGCGGCTTTCGCCAGCCCCAGACGGGTCAGGTTTGGCAGATTCAGCGGACCTTTACGGCCTTTGTCTGCATCACCACGCGCACAGGCAGCCGCGATATGGCCCAATGTGTCAGAACCGGCATCGCCAAAGCGCTCGGCATCTTCACTGGCACCGATACCGAATGAGTCTAACACCATGATAAATGTACGTTTCATTTTGCTCTCCTGCGAATGGTTACGCATTGGGTCACGCGGAACTGCCGCGCACCTGATCACTCTTAAATGGGGGCGATTTAGCCTGAAATCAAGCTTTGCCGCTGATCCGGCGATATACAACCGGCGTGCTTTCCGGCGCTTTGTCACTCAGGACAATGGCCGCCCGCACTTCCTGCGCTGCCTGTTGCCAGGCCGCTTCACTGTTCGCGTGGATCATCGCCAGTGGCTGACGGGTATCCACCTGCTGGCCGAGTTGCGCCATGTGAGTCAGACCGACGCTGTAATCGATAGCATCGCTGGCACGGCGACGACCGCCACCCAGTGAGACCACCGCCATGCCGAGCGCGCGGGTGTCCATCGCGCTGACAATGCCGTTCGTTTCGGCGTAAACCGGTTTGCTCAGCGTGGCCTGTTGCAGGTAATTATCGTAATTTTCGATGAAATCGGTCGGGCCTTTTTGCGCGGCAATCATGCGACCAAAGACTTCGGCGGCTTTGCCGTTATCCAGCACTGCCTGCAATTTGCTGCGGGCTTCGGCATCATCTTTTGCCAGTCCGCCGGACAGCAGCATTTCAACGCACAGCGCCATCGTGACTTCCAGCAGGCGCGGATTGCGGTATTCACCGGTCAGGAAGCGCACGGCTTCGCGGACTTCAACGGCATTACCGGCACTTGATGCCAGCACCTGATTCATGTCGGTCAGCAGCGCGGTAGTTTTACAACCCGCGCCATTCGCCACATCGACAATCGCCTGCGCCAGATCTTCTGACAGCTGGTAAGTTGGCATAAACGCGCCGGAACCGACTTTAACGTCCATCACCAGTGCATCCAGACCTTCGGCCAGTTTTTTGGCGAGGATCGAGGCGGTGATTAGCGGAATAGAATCGACGGTGGCGGTGATATCGCGGGTGGCATAGAAGCGTTTATCCGCCGGTGCCAGCGAACTGGTCTGGCCGATAATCGCCACGCCGACATCCTGGATGATGCTGCGAAAACGGCCGTCATCTGGGAAAATATCAAAGCCCGGGATTGCTTCGAGTTTATCGAGTGTACCGCCGGTATGACCGAGGCCACGGCCTGAAATCATCGGGACATAACCGCCGCACGCCGCCACCATCGGGCCAAGCATCAGGGAAGTCACGTCACCCACGCCGCCGGTCGAATGTTTATCAACAATCGGGCCGTTCAGGTTGAGGCTTTTCCAGTCGAGCACGGTCCCTGAATCACGCATCGCCATGGTCAGCGAAACACGTTCTTTCATGGTCATATCATTGAAATAGATAGTCATTGCCAGTGCGGCAATTTGTCCTTCCGAAACCTGGCTGTCACGAATACCGTTAATAAAGAAACGAATTTCTTCGTCGCTTAAAGGCTGACCGTCACGTTTTTTACGAATAATTTCTTGTGCGAGAAACAAGGTATCCCCCTGCCTGAGCTGAACGCTAAATGTGAACGCCAATACCGGACGCTGTAAAAGCGCCACGGCATCGGCATAACAACAGTGATTAGTAGCTGCTGGTGGCTTTCTGGCCAGCGTGACCCAATGTGGTCAGCAGGCTTGCCAGCAGGCTGGATGCGCCGAAACGGAAGTGACGTGCGTCAGCCCATTCGCGGCCCAGCAGGCGGTCAGCCAGTGCCAGATATTGCGCGGCATCTTCAGCGGTTTTCACGCCACCGGCCGGTTTGAAACCGACGGTTTTGCCCACGCCCATTTCAGCAATCACGCTCATCATCAGCTCGGCGCTATGCAATGTGGCGTTTTCAGGCACTTTACCGGTAGAGGTTTTGATGAAGTCGGCGCCCGCTTTGATGGCGATTTCGGAGGCTTTGCGGATCAGCGCATCTTGCTTGAGTTCACCGGTTTCGATGATCACTTTCAGCAGAACGTTGGCGGCCGCACAGGCTTCTTTGCACTGTTTAACCATCTCAAAACCGACTTGCTCGTTACCGGCCATCAGCGCGCGGTATGGGAATACCACGTCAACTTCATCGGCACCGTAAGCAATTGCTGCACGGGTCTCTGCCAGTGCAATCTCAAGATCGTCATTGCCGTGCGGGAAGTTAGTCACCGTTGCAATGCGGATATCAGGCGTGCCTTGCTCGCGCAGAGTTTTGCGGGCAACAGGAATAAAACGAGGATAAATACAGACAGCAGCGGTGTTACCTGCCGGGCTTTTCGCCTGGTGACAAAGCGCGATCACTTTTGCATCGGTGTCGTCTTCGTTCAGGGTAGTTAAATCCATCAGGTTCAGCGCACGTTGCGCTGCGGCGGTTAAATCGGTCATATAACTCTCCAACAATTTTCAATTCCAGCGACCGGCCAGAACTGAGCATACAGTCATGAATTCGTTCCGGCGGATATCGACGGGAAATGAATTCTGCACGGTTGGCGAGCGGACTTGGTTCCTTGAAGATAGCGTGCGTAAGCGGCGTGTCTTGGCTTACGCGGCAACTGAGATCCTTCTCACCGCGCTTTGATTGGCTGACGCCAATTCGTTGTGACTATTTGAACACGTCACATCAGGTTCCTGTGTGCAGTATTTCACACAAAATGAAAACCGTTTGCAACGTTGCTTAGTAAAATGAGATCTGAATCACATTTCACTGGCGTTATGCTCAGTATTTGGTCCAGATAAGAGTGTATACCCGATTCATGACAAACGGAGTGCGCACGGATATACAGCGATCACCGACCGGCGATCTTGCGGGTAATGTTATAATAATAACATTTTAAAGAGAACATAAATTACACTTACTGAAAAAACCCTTTACAGAAAGAGCATGAAGGTAAATTTGAATGTTACTTAAATCACAAATAAATAAGAAAGGGAGATCACAGAGCAGATAAGTTGAAGATACGGCGGGTATTTTCAAGCAATGCCACCGCAATCTGTCCGGGGGTTTCGCTGCGCAGACTGCACAATATGTCGAACACGTCAGCGGCGCGCTCCGGACGATTGGGCTGCCCCTGAAAACCCTGCAGCGGCATATCCGGCGCATCGGTTTCCAGCAGCAAAGAAGAAAGAGGTAATTGCGCCATCACCTGACGGGTTTTCTGCGCACGTTCATAGCTGATGGTGCCGCCCACGCCTATCGCAAAACCCAGTTTAATGAACGCCTGGGCCTGTGAAAGACTACCGGCAAAACCATGTACCACACCGGTTGCAGGTAATTTTGCCTGACGTAACATCGCCGCCAGCTGATCGTGACTGCGCCGGGAATGCAAAATGACCGGCAAAGTTTCACGCTTCGCCAGCGCGAACTGCGCTTTCAGCAGCCGCTGTTGCTGCTCAAATTGCGGCACTTCCATGTATAAATCCAGCCCGATTTCTCCGACCGCCACCAGATGTGGATCCCGGTGGCTGAGCAATGAATCGAGCAATTCCAGGCAGCTGTCTTTGTGCTCGCGAATATAAAGGGGATGTAATCCCAGCGCGGCGTGCAGCTGCGGGAATTTTTTTGCCAGCGAAAGAACCCCGGAAAAACGGTCTGACGTGACCGACGGAACGATAATCTGCCGGACACCCGCTTCCTGGGCGAGACGCAGGCTTTCAGCTTCCACACCGGTAAACGGCGGGAAATCGAAATGACAGTGCGTATCGACGAAGGTATGACTCACAACTTGTCGCCCTCGCTGGCGGGATAGTTTTCTGACGCACCGCTTTCTACCGGTGGCATATCAGACGCCGCGCGTTTCGGCTGCGTGTCATGCACCACGCTGCCTTTAAACGCCGCCGGACGCACTATGCCACCGTCTGCAACCATGTCCGTCAGCACGGCGGGATCGAGAATGATTTGCTCAACCGTACTGGCTGAGGCGGCCAGCGGGGTCACATTTTCCGGCTCGTCCTGCGGTACGACAATCCGCTGAGGACGGCGGGTCACACGCGGTTCAATCTGCGGATAAGGTCGTTCATTTTCACGCGGCAGCAACCAGTGCGCCGCAGCGGACAGGAAATAGCGTCCGCAGCGGCGGCCAAGATGGTAATCCTGATTTAAAGCCGGCAGACGGCTGCCCAGCGCGTGGCTGGCTAAAGGTTTCGGCGGGAAAATCTCAAAAATACGCACATCGTCCGGCGGATTCTCAATGAACTGCTGGATGCGGTGATAGCTTTCTTCATGATGCTGCATCATGCGCACCAGCTGTTGCAGGCTGCTTTCGCTCAGCCATTGCTCCATGCGTTTCATCCACTGCGGCGTATAGAACATTGCCGAGGGAACGGTGCGGATCACCACAATCGTATCTGCGCCACGGCGATAGGCTTCCTCAACCGGGATCGCATCGCTGATGCCGCCGTCCTGATAACTTACGCCATCAAGGTCGACGCCCATGCGGTAAAAGCCGGGAATGGCGCTGGAGGCCTTGATCAGCGGCAGCCAGTTTTCACGCGTCGGGGCGAAGTAACTGGCCGTGTAATCATCGCTGCGACAGGCACACATCAAAAATTCGCGACCGTCGATCAAAAGCTTTTCAGCAGTTTCCATCGACAGCGGCATATTTTTTGCGGTTTCATTGACCAGCCAGTCGAGATCGATAAGATGTCCGCCGCGCACAAAACGCAGAGGATTGAAAAAGTCAGGACTGGTGGTGTAGCGGGTGATGACTCTTCTGGCGTAACCGGGTTGTCCACAGACAAAAGCAGAGAGATTTTGTGCGCCGGCAGACGTGCCCAGGTATAAATCGAAGGGATTGAAGCGTGCGCGCTGAAACTCATCCAGCACACCGGCTGTAAAAATGCCCCGCTGTCCGCCGCCTTCGCACACCAGTGCTATTTTGCCGGGTGTATACGGTTTATACGCCAGTGGCTCTATGTTCCCCAGCGTGACAGGTATTCTGTATCCCAACGGGCTATCCTCACAAAATCGGCATCACACATTTGGCCTCACTCAGCGGCCTTCATTTCTGAGCATACCTCGTCTGACTGATTTACGTGAAATTCTTGCCAAATTTCGGCGATAAAATCGTTACGTCCTGTAAACGGCCAGATTGTGCCCATAAAAGAATCGCCCCCTTCAATGAAGGGGGCGATGTCATTAATTAACGCTTTTTGGCATCAAATCATTGATGCGGTCAGAGTCGTTTACGACCGGTAAACAGGCTGACCAGGAACAGAATGATACCGACTACGAAGACGATTTTTGCAGCCCAGGCAGCTGTACCCGCCAAACCACCGAAACCGAGAGCCGCCGCGATTAACGCGATGATTAGAAAAATAATGCCCCAACGAAACATAAGCTTCTCCTTTACCCTATTTTCACTTTGCCAGTTTAAAAGGTGGTGCCCCGCTTCGGGCCAAACTCACTGTGTAAAATTTGCCTTTCTGACGCTTTATCTGCCGGCCAAATGCCGGGAACAAAAAACAACTTACTTAATAAAGGTAGTCGAAAAATTAAAGTGTTAGAGCTTCAGCCACGATATTTTTCCGAAATCAGGCAAATCTTATCCATCCCGAATTTTGAGCGGGCAACACAAATATAGTTATGCGTTATTCAAAAAATGTGGCGCCCGCCCGCGGGAGGGCACCCTTTACTACAGGTCGGACAGATAATCGTTACGGTGCGACTTTCAGGTCGTTTTTGACGCTTTTCACGCCATCAACGGTTTTCGCAACGCTTTCAGCACGGTCAGACTGTGCCTGATCTTTCACTGCACCGGAGAGCTGTACCACACCGTCGGTAGTTTCCACTTTCACGTTACGTGAAGGGACGATGTCATCGGCCAGCAGTTTGGCTTTTACAGAGGCAGTGGTCGCACTGTCACCTGCATAACCTGTCACGCTCTGATCTTTGCTGTCTTTGGTGTGCAGTTTGTCACTGACAGATTTCACACCTTCAACTTTGGTCGCTGCGGCAACCGCCTGCTCAGCTTCTGCCTGTGAGGCTACGAAGCCGCTCAGCGTCACCACGCCTGCATTGGTGGTCACGGAAATGTCGCTGCTTTTGATGGCTTTATCATCCACCAGTGCACTTTTAACTTTCGCTGTGATGGCGCTATCGCCCATGTAGTTATCAACTTTCTTCATGGAGCTATCGATTTTGGCACCTGCGCTATCTGTAGTCGTTGTTGCAGCCAGAGCGCTGCCGCTCATCAGTGCGGTACCCAGTACGACGGCCATCATGGAATAGGCAAATTTAGAATTTTTCATCGATTTCTTCCTTTCGGTTTATAAGCCTTGATTGCGGCTCTGCACGTCACATTCTTGGTGACGCCTTCTAACAAATTGTATTGCTGCTGTTTTTACTTTCCTTGTAGCAGAGTACATCGTTTTATTCTGGCATTTAACTACCTGACGATATAACTCACTATTGAGTGACTTTAAAGTAGTGCTTTAAGCCACCGTTTCCTGAACACACATTTAATATAGTCAAGAATGATCAGATGTGTAGGAAGATCGTCGATTAAGGCCTCTAATGCAGACAAGTCTTAGGATTCAGGAGATTTTGTGCCCATTTTTCAGGCAAAAAGACGATTAAACGAGCAGAGGGAAATGAGAGGTAAATCACTTTTCGCGGAGAAATGGCGAAAAAAAAGACGGCAAACTTGCCGTCTTTCTGTTTCAAAACCGGTTGATACGAAAATTAATGTTCGCGGGTTTTGCGGAATTTCACTTCAGGATAACGCTCTGAAGCCAGATTCAGGTTCACCATGGTCGGGGCGATGTAGGCCAGATTATCGCCGCCATCGAGCGCCAGGTTGGTTTCGTTCTTACGCTTAAATTCTTCGAATTTCTTCATGTCGCTGCATTCCACCCAACGGGCGGTGGAGACATTCACAGATTCGTAAATCGCTTCGACGTTGTATTCGCTTTTAAGACGCGCCACGACCACTTCAAACTGCAGCACACCCACAGCACCGACGATCAAATCGTTGTTAGAGATTGGACGGAAGACCTGTACCGCGCCCTCTTCTGAAAGCTGGACCAGACCTTTCAGCAGCTGTTTCTGTTTCAGCGGGTCACGCAGACGGATACGACGGAACAGTTCAGGGGCAAAGTTAGGTATACCGGTGAACTTCATGTTCTCACCCTGAGTAAAGGTGTCGCCAATCTGAATCGTACCGTGGTTATGCAGGCCGATGATGTCGCCCGGATAGGCTTCTTCAACGTGGGAACGGTCACCCGCCATAAAGGTCAGCGCGTCAGAAATCACCACATCTTTACCGGTACGCACCTGGCGCAGTTTCATGCCTTTTTCATACTTACCGGACACCACGCGCATGAACGCCACGCGGTCACGGTGTTTCGGGTCCATGTTGGCCTGAATTTTAAACACGAAACCGGTGAACTTCTCGTCATCGGCTTTCACTTCACGCAGGTCGGTTTTACGTGGCATCGGTGCAGGTGCCCATTCCATCAAACCGTCCAGCATGTGGTCGACACCAAAGTTACCCAGTGCGGTACCGAAGAAGACCGGCGTCAGCTCGCCCTGCAGGAAAGCTTCGTGATCGAATTCGTGTGATGCGCCCTGTACCAGTTCCAGCTCTTCACGCAATTGCGCGGCCAGATCTTCGCCGACAGCAGCATCGAGCTCCGGATTATCCAGACCTTTCACCACGCGAACTTCCTGAATGGTGTGACCTTTACCGGTCTGGTACAGATACACTTCGTCCTTATAGAGGTGGTAAACCCCTTTGAACAATTTACCGCAGCCGATCGGCCAGGTAATCGGAGAACAGGCGATTTTCAGCTCGCGCTCCACTTCGTCCATGACTTCCATCGGATCGCGGATGTCACGGTCGAGTTTGTTCATGAAAGTCAGGATCGGCGTATCCCGCAGACGGGTCACTTCCATCAGCTTACGGGTACGATCCTCGACACCTTTTGCGGCGTCGATCACCATCAGACAGCAGTCAACTGCGGTCAGGGTACGATAAGTATCTTCGGAGAAGTCTTCGTGCCCCGGGGTGTCGAGCAGGTTAACCAGACACTGTTTGTACGGGAACTGCATCACGGACGTGGTGATGGAGATACCACGTTGTTTTTCCATTTCCATCCAGTCGGATTTGGCGTGATGGCTGGAGCCACGGCCTTTTACTGTACCGGCGGTCTGAATGGCCTGTCCGAATAACAGAACTTTTTCAGTAATAGTCGTTTTACCGGCATCGGGGTGAGAGATGATGGCAAATGTGCGGCGCTTGGCCACTTCAAGGGCGTATTCACTTGGAGACATGTTTTTCACGTTTCTGCGGTTGGTCCGCCCTGCATAGGATTTAACATCACGTCAGAAGATGACGTCAGGCAAAGCGGTAATAAAAGTTATAGCCGGCTATTTTCACTGATTTAGACGGGATGGGCAATCAATGGTTTTTTTGCGGCATACGCCAGCAGCGGAAACTCCGAATCGCGATGGATTTTCAGCGCCTGTGTCATCCATGCCCGCAAAGCCCCTTCAGGCAACAGATTAGAGAGAACAGGAGGTAAACGTAAAGTGGAGACCAAAGGACGGTGCAAATAATCAGGGGGCGATTTTTGGGACAACGTAAAGACCGGACGCTCATGCTCCGGCAATGCGGTATAAGTAGGATCGAAAGTCAGAATATTTCGGCTTCCGGAATAATGCGCCAGAACACCAATTCTCTGCTCGTGCAGATATAACGCTAAAGCTTCAACAGATTCGGTTTGCTGAGTCATCGCTAATCTTCCAGATCACGCAAGAGGTCACGCCAGCTGTCTGGCAGGCTTTCATTCAGGGTCAGTCTGAGTGCCGTCCAGTAACGCTTGTACCTCCTGCACCCGCTGACGTGGCACCAGCATCATTTCAAGATCCATGCCTTCCAGAAGCCTCAGTAATGTTGAAAGGCGGGGATCGGCACCCGCTTCAATTTTTTGATATTGCTGTTGAGTCATGCCGGTTTTCATACGCATATCTTGCTGGATCAGCGTTAACTGCTGGCGTCGTTTTTTAATAATGCTGGCAATTCTTTGAGAGTTCTCATCCGCTATCTCCTGAAAATACGCTTACAGCATATTGGTTGTTTTTTAGACTTAAAACAATCAATTGATTGTAAATGGCACTTTATTACAACTCATTAGATGTAATAAAAATAAAATACAGCCAATAAGATGTAAGAAGAGAGAGGCATTACTGTGGGTGAGGAGTTTATGACAACTCTTAGCCGAGCGGCAGCGCCATCATGATGGCATCTTCGCGACCTTGTGCGGCGGGATAATAATTGCGGCGGACAGAGAGTTCGTTGAAACCGAGGCTTTCATAGAGCGCAATGGCTTTGGCGTTTGAGGCGCGGACTTCCAGCCATAGCGTGAAAACATCTTTTTGCTCAAGCTGTTGGATCACTTCTTCGAGCAGCGTACGGCCTAAACCCTGACGCTGGAAAGCCGGATCGATGGCGATATTAAACAGCGTGGCTTCGTCGAGCACGATTTGAGTGATCGCAAAACCGGCCATCACTTCGCCCTGCATAATTTTGAGGTTCAGATAACGCTCACCCTGATTGCTGGCTAACGTCTTTTCAGTCCACGGAAAGGCGTGACTGGCCTGCTCAATCTCAAAAGCGCGGGGAAGATCAGCGGTGGTCAGGATAGAAATGTTGTTCATTTTCACAGATCTGCTGCCAGAGTGCGCGTTTTGCGCTGGCGTCTTGATAGAGTTCGGCCAGAGCCGGACTGGATAACTGCGGACCGGCGAGAGTCAGCGGTTCGCTTAACCCCAGTCGCCAGACATTGCAGCGGGTATCTTCAGGCAGCATGGCAACCTGCTCCGGCGTCAGGCGGTAAACCTGCTGTGAGCTCAGTGCCAGACTGCGTAAAACATCGGTGACCAGCGGATCATCTTCCGCAGGGGGGACATCTGCCACAATCAGCAGTTTAGTGTCAGCAGGCAGGCTGACTGCCACTTCGCCCTGTAAAACTGCGGGCCGGCGCAGCGTCCACTGGGTGATCCCCAGTTGCTGTAACAGTGTGTCTCGTCTGGATGCCATGCCTGATTCCTGCCCGTTAAATACCGAAAAAGCCCGGCTATGCTAGCAAACACATCGAACATGCGCCAATAAACCTCTATAATCCCGCGTTCATTCCTGAGGAGCCTCACCCTGATGTCTGCATTAACTCCGGCCAGCGAAGTCATACTGCGCCATAGCGAAGAATTCGAAGGCCGCCGCGTATTGTTCGCCGGCGACTTACAAGACAATCTGCCTGCTGAAATTGACGCCGAAGAAGTCCGCGTCCACACCAATATGTACCATCACTGGCAGATGCTCAGCAAAAGTCTGGGCGAAAACGTTCAGTTTGGTTTGCTGGCTGACGCTGAGCTTATCGCCCCTTGCGATGTTCTGGTGTATTACTGGCCGAAAAGTAAACTGGAAGCCAAATTCCAGCTGTTCAACTTACTTTCACAATTGCCGGTTGGCATTGATGTGTTTGTCATCGGTGAAAACCGCAGCGGCGTCCGCAGTGCGGAAACCACGCTCGAAGGCCTGTGTGAGCTGAGCAAAATCGACAGCGCGCGTCGCTGTGGTTTGTATCATGCCCGTCTGGAAAAGCAGCCTGAATTTGATGCGGATGGCTGGTGGGATCAGTACATGGTGGAAGAAGTCACCATCAAAACTCTGCCGGGCGTATTCAGCCGTGAAGGTCTGGACAGCGGAAGCCTGCTGCTGATCAATACATTCGAAGAGCCGGTGAAAGGCAAAGTGCTGGACGTAGCTTGTGGCTCGGGCGTGCTGGCTTCTGTGCTGGCCATGTACTCGCCGAAGATGAAAGTCACGCTCAGCGATGTGAGCGCAGCCGCTATCGAAGCCAGCCGCGCCACACTGGCGGCGAACGACCTGCCGGGCGAAGTGATCGCCAGCAACGTTTATTCCGACATTGCCGGTCGTTTTGACATCATAATCTCCAACCCGCCGTTCCACGAAGGTCTGCAAACCAGCCTGACTGCGGCTGAGCAGTTGATCCGTGGCGCTGTAGGCCATCTGAACATTGGCGGCGAACTGCGCATTGTGGCTAACGCCTTCCTGCCGTATGCCGCCCTGCTCGATGACGCTTTCGGCAGCCATGAAGTACTGGCACAAAACGGTCGCTTCAAGGTCTATAAAGCCGTCCGTGGCCGTCCACCGCGCGATTTGAAAAAGAAAAAACGTTAATCAGTCAGACACTGAGGAAACGCATCAGTTCTGCGTTATAGCGGTCACCCGCTGCCACGCGGAAAGGAAACACTGCCTCGATCGCCGCGATTTCGGCTTCACTCAGGGAGACATCAAGCGCGGCGATGTTTTCCTCAAGATAATGACGACGTTTGGTGCCAGGGATCGGCACCATGTTGTCGCCTTGGGATAACACCCAGGCCAGCGCCAGCTGCGACGGTTTCACGCCTTTCTCCTGCGCCACTTCCCCGATTTTCTCCGCCAGTTGCAGATTCTTAGCAAAATTTTCGCCCTGAAAACGCGGGCTGTCACGACGGTAATCATCTGCATCCAGGTCATCCACTGATCGGATTTGCCCGGTCAGGAAGCCGCGCCCCAGCGGGCTGTAAGGCACAAAACCGATCCCCAGACGTTCACACGCCGGCAAAATCTCCGCTTCCACATCCCGCGACCAGAGCGAATATTCCGTCTGCAAGGCCGTGACCGGATGGATTTTATGCGCCCGCTCCAAAATGCTCACCGGCACTTCGCTCAGCCCGACGTAACGGATCTTCCCCTCACGCACCAGATCAGACAATGCGCCCATGGTGTCTTCAACCGGCACAGTGGGATCCGGGCGATGCTGATAATAGAGATCGATAACATCGGTACCCAGACGCTTCAGGCTGCCTTCTACAGATTTACGTACATAATCGGGATGTCCGTTAGTGCCACGCGCCTGCGGATTAGCCGGATCGCGCACAATGCCGAATTTCGTTGCCAGAAAGACCTGATTGCGACGCCCTTTCAGAAAGCGCCCCAGCAACTCTTCATTGGTATGCGGCCCGTAGACATCAGCGGTATCAAACATCGTGACGCCCAGTTCCAGCGCACGATCCAGCGTCGCCAGGGACTCTTTCTCATCAAGGCCGGTGGTGTAGAAATCGCTCATACCCATGCAGCCCAGTCCCAGCGCAGACACCATCGGACCGTTTTTACCCAGCTGACGTTGTTTCATCGGATTTTCCTTTTTTGACTCAGAGAGGGAAGTAACGAAGTGAAGTGTGGTTGTTATGTCAGGAAAGATAAATCAGTGAAAACGTGCAACACTGTTCATAAATCGCAAACAATCAGGGGGTGAGTTATGGATCAAATTCAGGCGATGAAAATTTTCATCCGGATTGCCGAACTGGAAAGTTTTAGCCGGGCAGCGGAAGACCTGAATCTGCCACGGGCGACAGTCAGCACGACACTCAAACGGCTGGAGCAAAAGCTCGGGGTTCGCCTGTTTCTGCGCACCACACGGCAGGTGAAAATCACCGATGAAGGCAAAATTTACTATCAGCGCTGTCTGCAACTGATCTCGGCGCTGGAAGAATCCGACACCTTGTTTGCCCATCACAAAAATCAGCCCGCAGGCGTGGTCCGCATCGATATGCCGCATTCTTTGGCACGCGTGATGGTGATCCCTGCCTTGCAGGCTTTTTATCAGCGTTATCCGCAAATCACCCTGAGCGTCAGCGCCAATGACAACGCCATCAATCTGCTCGATCAGGGTGTGGATTGTGTGGTGCGTGCCTGGCCTTCAGAAGATGACAATTTGCAGTCGCGCCATCTGGCAGATTTGAAACAAATCACCTGCGCCTCGCCTGAGTATTTAGCGAAATTCGGTACGCCAGAAACGCCGGAAGATCTCGCCGGACATCAGGCCGTAGGCTATTTTTTTGCTCATCAGCGGGCAGATTCACATCTGGAATTCGTGACAGACGGAAAAGTCGAAAAGCGACAACTGGCGAGCAAACTAACCGTTAGTGGTGCTGATGCCTATGTCGCCGCTGCAAAAGCCGGTTTCGGGCTGATTCAGGCCTCGGAGCTGGCGATGGCACAGGAACTGGCCCAGGGAGAACTGGTAGAGGTGTTGCATCAGCACCTTCCACCGCCGATGCCGCTATACATTATGTATCCGCCCGGTCGTTTTCTTGCGCCGAGGATCCGTGTGCTGCTGGACTGGTTAATCACACTGTTTTCCAGCCCTGATCATCCGGCGAAACAGGAAGCCATTATGGGAAAAATAGTCGATTAAACCATCGATTAACCTGAGGGCTTTCTGGCACACTGAACCATTCACGGCGAATATGCTGTTTTTTACATCAAACGTCCGAAATGGGGGAAATAACTATTGACGCCTGTGGGAAAATCTCTAGAATTCGCCCCCGTGGTTGTGTTACTTGCTGATGACATTCCGATGAATGCGTCAACACAGTAATCAATTGGAAGCGATGGTGGCGGAATTGGTAGACGCGCTAGCTTCAGGTGTTAGTGTCCTTTGGATGTGAGGGTTCGAGTCCCTCCCTTCGCACCACTCCGGTGATATAAATCGAATCAGCAGTAAGCAGAAATCATCTGTGCGAAGGTGGCGGAATTGGTAGACGCGCTAGCTTCAGGTGTTAGTGTTCTTACGGACGTGAGGGTTCAAGTCCCTCTCTTCGCACCACATGATTTTGCTCCTCAGCTTTACCCTCCTGTACGACCTCTTTTGATTTCAAAAAGTAAAAAAGCCCGACAGCTTTGCTGTGTTTTTTATTTTTCATCCTGATTTCCTTTTATTGATGACGACTTATTAAAGCAAACTAAAGTTCAACGTTACCGCAGCCAGTCCGCCTGCCAGCGCCATAAACGACGGCAGCAGCATGTAATGACGTAAAGTCCTGTGAAACAGCATGACCAGCGTCGCCAGCATTGCGACCACCACCAGCATCCGCAACTGGTCGAGCGTCATATGCGTCAGCGCCAGCAAAGGCATCAGTGCACAGGGCAGCAACACACCCCAGCCACTGGTGAGACGCTTACCCAATATCCAGACAACCGCCCAGATCCCACATGCTATGACAATCGCCGGTATCATAACCCTGCTCCAAACGTTGATAATGAGAACTAATATCATATAGGATTTTTTCTCATTTACCACCTATTTGCAGTCATGCCCTCCGTTAGGGTGACACCTGACGACAAAAGTGCTAGTTTTGGAGGAGTTAAACAAATTAGCTCAAGCGCCTTTATTAAAATAGTAACGCTAATAACGATATTTATTGAATTCTAATAATTACCCATTAGAACTATTAGCCTACCTGCACGAAATCTGTCTTAACGGAATAAGCACGCAGTATAAGGCGATAAGACACTTTATCTATTCAGACCAACACACGCTAAATAGAGTAAATTTGATGATATCTCATTCCTATGATGAGCTGCTGAAAAGCAAACATCGTCTGGCGATGTTGCTATTCTTTTTTTTAAATAGTGCCACAGCGCTATTTTCTATGGTTTATCCGCCAGAAGGCTCATCCTCAATGCCTTTTCCGCTGGTCCTGATTTTTGGGCTTTGCTGCGCGGGATTAATATTTTCATTTTTCAGCAAGAAAAATTATTCTGCCCATCTGAATATGTGCTCCGTCATCGTCGGGCTGTTATGGGGATGGCAAATAGCCTTTCGGTTTGCTGAAATTGGTCAGACAGATAAAAATTATCTTCTGGTCAGTTTACTCAGTATATTCTTTATCAGTGCAATCGCTTTATCAGATAATTTTCTGGCTTTTTGCCTCCATGCAGTACCTTCGACTATTTGCGTCATCTTTCTGGACGATTTTCAACACGTCGGGCGTATCTTATTTACCGTTTCCCTGCCGCTGATAGGCCTGTGGTTACACCATCTGATGCTCAAACGCAGCGATGAATTTACGCGCAGAATGGTATCCAACCTGTACAGCGAACGGGAGAAATTCAGCGACCTGAGTATGCTGGATCCGCTCACCGGCCTGTATAACCGTCGCGGGCTGCAAAACAAGCTGGAAACCCTGTTTAATCAGGCTTCCGGGCACTACGTCATGCTGCTGGATATCGACCATTTCAAAGCCTACAACGACAACTACGGCCATCATATGGGCGACCAGGCGCTGGTGCGCGTTTCAGCCGCCATCCGCGATGCCGTCCGTTCCCGCGATGTGGTTGTCCGCTATGGCGGCGAGGAGTTTCTGGTACTGATGTCTAACGTTAAGCAGGAACACGCGGTTCGTATGGCAGAACGCATCCAGAATAAAGTTCTCGGGCTGAATATCCCGCATTTGTTTAATGCTGAAGTGTCGACGCATGTCACGGTCAGTGCCGGACTTGCCGCGCTTGAAGACGGTGATTTTATTCGCGCGCTGGGCAAAGCCGATTCCTCACTGTATAACGCCAAAAACAGCGGACGTAATAAGATATTCTATGCCTGGGATGAAGACAGAGACAGGGAAGACACACTCGAGGAAGTCATCGGGGAAAGAATGGCCTGAGGATCCTCTCAAAGTAACATTGGTAACAGCGTGCTGATTGGTTTTATTCCCCGCCGACATATTTGTAAATGTCAGAGAGTCGTTATTAAAGTCTGTACATTCATTTCTGTTGCATAACCATTCATCTTTCAGCCAGATTAACGATTCTGGCTGAAAGATAATCAGCTTATTTATCATATTGAATGTTACTGAACAATGTTACCTTTCGATTTCAGCCTTGTGCTTAAATAAGCTTAAACCCTCGTACAATCCCACCTTAATAAATTACAATAAAGATAATCCTAATCACCATTTTTAAATTTTCTGAACTTCCTGTCAGCAGCACTGACTCCATTCATTCCCTGCACCAGCAAAACACGCTACTCTCTTGTTTTAACGTGATTATTCCCTCCATTTCTTAATTTGTGAACTGACTCACCCCGACCTTCCGGCGAGTGCCAGCGCTTATTTTTACGTGGCACTGACCGGAAGGTGGCTCATCCGGACACTTCTTACACTAGCGCCCAACCGCAGCCCTGACTTCTGAAGGATCAGCAAGGGCGGCGTTTTTACTTATCTCTTCACCAGTACGTTTCTCTACATAAAAAGGTCCGGTGTATGAACAGTTCGATAGTTTTAGGGATTATCTGGCATCTGATAGGAGCGGCCAGCGCAGCTTGCTTCTATGCACCTTTCAAACAAGTCAAAAAATGGTCATGGGAAACCATGTGGTCGCTGGGCGGTTTCTTCTCGTGGATTATTCTTCCCTGGGCCGTCAGCTACATTTTACTGCCTGATTTTTGGGCCTATTACGGTTCATTCAGCTTTGCGACACTCCTTCCCATCTTCCTGTTCGGCGCAATGTGGGGCATCGGTAACATCAACTACGGCCTGACCATGCGCTACCTCGGCATGTCTTTAGGAATAGGGATTGCCATCGGCATCACCCTGATCATCGGCACGCTGATGACGCCCATCCTGCAAGGGAAAATCGACATGCTGTTCGGCACAGCCGGCGGCCAGCTAACGTTGCTCGGCGTCTTTGTCGCCGTGATTGGTGTAGGTGTGGTCAGTTACGCCGGTTATCTGAAAGAGAAAGCGCTCGGTATTAAGGCAGAAGAATTCAACCTGAAAAAAGGGTTGATCCTGGCCGTCATGTGCGGCGTTTTCTCTGCCGGGATGTCTTTCGCCATGAGTGCCGCAGTACCGATGCATGAGGCTGCTCGGGCATTGGGTATCGACCCGCTGTACGTCGCGCTGCCAAGCTATGTGGTTATCATGGGCGGCGGTGCCATCGTCAACCTCGGCTTCTGTTTTATCCGCCTCGCCACGCGTAAAAGTATCTCGCTCAGGGCAGATATGTCGGTCACGAAATCTCTGCTGCTCACCAACATCATGTTCTCAATCATTGCCGGTGTGATGTGGTATTTGCAATTCTTCTTCTACGCCTGGGGCCACGCCAGCATTCCGATCAAATACGACTACATGAGCTGGATGCTGCATATGAGCTTCTACGTGTTGTGCGGCGGAATTGTCGGGCTGATATTGAAAGAATGGACCGGCGTTGGCAAAAAGCCGGTCAGGATCCTGATCATTGGCGGTCTGATTATCATTCTGGCGGCCAATATCGTCGGTCTGGGATTAGCGCTGTAACGCGTAAAACACTTTAAAAAACAGTCCTTAAAAGACGGCAGAAATTATTCTGCCGTCATCAGTGACAACGATGTTTTTCCTCCCTGCCCGACGAAACGGTGCCGGTAATCACGCGGCGATACCCCACAGGCACGACTGAACACCACAGAGAAATAGTTACTGTCATCAAATCCGCATTCTGCTGCCACATCACTGATCGTCATGCTGCCATAGCGCAATAAACTCATTGCCCGGCACAGCCTCAGTTGTCGCAAATAATGGTTCACATTCATGCCAGTATGCTGTTTGAAGAGCGAGCGTAAAGTGCGGGGATTGAGCTGATGCTGCTGGCAAAAAGTCTCCAGATGAAAAGGTTCAGCGATATTGGCCCGCAGCGCCATCAGCAATAAATCCAGCTGATGGGCATCGGGTAAAGCCCCGCTGTCAGGCCGCTGGCGAAAACGCAGTAACAGTAACGCCAGTTGCATCAGCAACGCCTCACTCAGCTGTACAGAAAGCGGCTCCGACTTCATACATTCTTTGGCAAGCTCATCGACTTTGTCGCGCAAAACAGACATTCCGAGGGTACTCAGCCGCCAGTAACGCTGCTCCTGACTGGCTCCTTCACCTGGCAGTAACTGCGACCAGTCAGCCGTCAGCCCGAAGCGCTCACGACAAAACAGCACATTATCCAGCGCCAGCTCGTTGACCGATTCGTAACTGTGGCGATCCTTCGAATTAATATAGAACAGGTCGCCGCAGGTGATGGGATAAGGGATGTCGTTCCAGATATGCAGGCCGTTGCCACGCCAGACAATTACCAGCTCGTCAAAATCATGATCGTGACTGGGAAAATCCGCCTGCGGATGGCGCTCAGCCACCACCACCGAATTCATTCCCGTCAGAAAGAAGTCATTTTTAAAAAGTCTCAGCGACATAGCGGCAATCTCATACCCGTTTGACGACAAAATAAACGAGGCGGATCAGGCAGGAAAACCCCGAAACCGCAAGAGGTGCCGCTTAACGTAACTGATCACGCATGAGTTTTGGCGACACCGAAAATTCCCGACGGAACTGCGTCGAGAAGTGGTTACTGTCACTGAATCCACAGGCGTAAGCGATATCGGTAATACTTTGATCGCTATGATGTAAACGGCGGCGCGCCTCGAGCAAACGCAGCCGGTTGAGATAACGCTGCGGTGTCATGCCGGTGCAATGCTTCATCTGCCGGTGCAGGGTTCGCAGCGCCAGCGAAAAACGTTCTGCGGCTTCAGTCCAGTTAACATCCTCACTGTAATGTGACTGGAGCCATTGCAAAAGTTGATTGACCCGGTTTTCCGAGGTATCTCGCAATTGTGGCTGGAAACAATCCTGATAGAGCAGGATCAGCAGTTGTAAAAACAGACTTTCACGCGTGGCGATATGCTCCATTTCCACACTGGCAGGCAAGGCTTCGAGTTGCGTGATGCAGTTCAGCACCTGGTGCATGACGCAGGGACTGAGCTGCCAGTGGATCTGCGACTGATAGTGATGTTCCTGCGGCAAAAAATGGCCGACGTCCTGAATAAACCGAAACGCTTTCGGCGAACGGAAAAGCACATTAGTCAGACGCAAATTATCCACATTTTCAAAAAGATGGTGGTCGCTGGCGCGGACAAAACAAACGGTCCCTGCCGTCAGCGTGTAAGGATTGTCATTAAAGATATGAACCCCTGATCCGCTTTCCACCAGCATAATCTCGTGAAAATCATGGTAATGCTCCGGGAATACGTCTTGCGGAAGACGCCGCTCAACCGTCACAGTCAGCTCAGGTGCCGCAAAATAATCATCACCCTTCAGTAACGTCATTTATCGCCTCCGGTTCTAAAAATCATCCTACTTCGGGATACAACCCTACCCTGTGCCCGACGTTCTTACCTTCAAACCACGGCATGAAAAACGTCATAAATGGTCATTTTTTTAAGATTGCCGTCCCCATGATTCGGATCTGCGGCAAAGATCACAGTCACTTATCCCGCGTTACCTCTGCGTTGCAAAACTCGTTCAGGCCAGCTTTGAGCCGATCTGTGATCTGCCTCGCATCTACCTTTTTAATGCTGCCATCCCGCCAAAACCGGTGGCAATCACCGGAAGGTGCCGCCGCCACGCCTCCCCTACACTGGCCGCATATTCAACAAGGAATGGCCGCTATGAGAACTCACCATCTTGCCGCTATTGACCTCGGCGCTTCCAGCGGCCGGGTGATGCTGGCGACGTTTACCCGTCAGGACCCGCAGCCGGAAGCGACACTGACGCTCAAAGAAATCCACCGTTTTCCTAATAATCTGGCCCGCATCGACGGCCATGACACTTGGGATCTGGATGCGCTTGAACAGCACATTCTCGAGGGGCTGAACCGCCTGGATGCTTCTGGTATTGAGCTGGATGGGATCGGCATTGATACCTGGGGCGTGGATTACGTATTGCTCGATGAACAGGGTCAGCGGGTGGGTTTACCGGTGGCCTATCGAGACAACCGCACCGAAGGCGTGATGGCGCGGATGGAACAGCAGTTTGGCCGTGAGAATCTCTATCAGAAAACCGGCATTCAGTTTATGCCGTTTAACACGCTTTATCAGTTACGGGCGCTGAGTGAACAGCAGCCTGAAATCGTCAGTCAGGCAGCACACATGCTGATGATCCCGGACTATTTTATGTACCGCCTGACCGGAAAACTGAACTGGGAATATACCAACGCCAGCACCACGCAAATGCTGAATATCACGACCGGGGACTGGGATGAGGATCTGCTGAAACTGGCAGGCGTTCCCCGCCACTGGCTGCAAAAACCAACACAGCCCGGCAATTCACCGGGCTTGTGGCAAAGCCCACGCGGACGCAGTGTGCCGGTCTTCAGCGTCGCCACGCATGACACTGCCAGCGCAGTGGTTGCCGCTCCGCTGACCGGCCCGAACAGCGCCTATCTCAGTTCCGGCACCTGGTCATTAATGGGTATCGAAAGCCCGAAAGCATTCAATCACGCGCAGGCCTTACACGACAACATCACCAATGAAGGCGGCATCAACGGCAGCTACCGTGTCCTGAGAAATATCATGGGGATGTGGCTTTTCCAGCGGGTATGTCGCGAGCTGAATATTCAGAACCTGCCGTCATTAATTACGCTGGCTAAAAACATTGAGCCGTTTACCTACCTGATTAACCCGAACGAAGACCGGTTTATCAATCCGGTTTCAATGGTGGATGCCATCCGCGAAGCCTGCCAGCAGGCCGGTGGACCGGTGCCGGAATCCGCTGCCGAACTGGCACGGTGCATTTTCGACAGCCTCGCGATGCTTTATCGCAAAATCGCCCTGCAACTGGCTGATTTAAAAGGCGCACCACTCGAAGACATTCACATTGTGGGCGGCGGCAGCCAGAACCAGTTCCTGAACCAGCTTTGCGCGGACGTCTGCCAGATCAACGTCAGCGCGGGTCCGGTTGAGGCCTCCACGCTCGGCAATATCGGCTGCCAGCTGATGGCCCTGAACGCCGTAAAAGATTCCGCTGAATTTCGTCGCATCGTCGCCACGAACTTCGAGCAACGCCATTACATTCCCCGTAACCACGCGGATTTCGCTATTCACTGGCGCCGTTTTCAGGCGCTATGTCACGCCAATGAGGAGCTCGCAGTATGACTTCATCTATCGACCACGCATGGACGCTTGCCAAAGAACGCTTTGCACAGCTGGGCATTGATGCCGAAGCCGCAATCAAACAACTCGATACCCTGCCTGTTTCCATTCATTGCTGGCAAGGGGATGACGTCGCGGGCTTTGAAAATCCGGAAGGCGGACTGACTGGTGGCATTCAGGCGACCGGTAATTATCCCGGTAAAGCGCGAAATGCACAGCAGTTGCGAGCCGACTTAGAACTGGCCATTTCGATGATCCCCGGTCCTAACCGACTGAACCTGCATGCTATTTATCTGGAATCCGATAAACCCGTTGCGCGTAATGAAATCGAACCTAAGCATTTCACCGGCTGGGTAGACTGGGCGAAGAAAAACAAGCTGGGGCTGGATTTCAATCCGTCCTGTTTCTCCCACCCGATGAGTGCCGACGGCTTCACGCTGTCCAGCGCCAACCCGGAAGTACGTCAGTTCTGGATTGAGCACTGCCAGGCCAGCCGCCGCGTTTCTGCTTCATTTGGTCGCGCGCTGGGTACGCCATCCGTAATGAATATCTGGGTGCCGGACGGCATGAAAGACGTCACCGTCGATCGTCTCGCTCCGCGTGAGCGCCTGATGAGTGCGCTGGATGAAGTGATTTCTGAGAAGTTTGACCTGAGCGAACACATTGACGCGGTCGAAAGCAAACTGTTCGGCATCGGTTCAGAAAGCTATACCGTCGGCTCCAACGAATTCTATCTGGGTTACGCCGCCAGCCGTGGTACCGCGCTGTGCCTTGATGCCGGTCACTTCCATCCGACTGAAGTGATTTCCGACAAAATCTCGGCTGCCATGCTGTATGTGCCGCGCCTGCTGCTGCACGTCAGCCGTCCGGTGCGCTGGGACAGCGATCACGTAGTACTCCTGGATGACGAAACGCAGGCTATCGCCAGCGAAATCGTGCGTCATAACCTGTTTAACCGCGTTCATATCGGGCTGGATTTCTTTGATGCCTCGATCAACCGCATCGCTGCGTGGGTGATAGGCACACGCAACATGAAAAAAGCGCTCCTTAAAGCCCTGCTGGAACCGACAGACTTGCTGAAAAAACTGGAAGTCGAAGGGGATTACACCGCCCGTCTGGCACTGCTGGAAGAGCAGAAATCCCTGCCGTGGCAGGCCGTATGGGACATGTATTGCCAGCGCCACGACGTACCGGTCGGCGGTCAGTGGCTCGATACCGTGCGTCACTACGAAACCAGCGTGCTGGCTAAACGCCAGGGTTGATAAACGCCAGGGTTGATAAACGCCAGGGGTTATAAACGCCAGGGGTTATAAACGCTAAGTTTTATAAACCCTGAATTAGCTGACCGCGCCGAAGAAACGCATTCACTTTATTTGCAGGAAAGAACTGATGAAAACATTATTTAGCTCGTGGTTTGTACAGGGCATGGTTAAAGCGACCACCGATATGTGGCTGAAAGGCTGGGATGAACGCAACGGCGGTAACGTCAGCATGCGTCTGTTGCCCGAAGATGTGGCGCCCTACAAAAATGATTTCTATGCCCAGCCGCGTCAGGTCGAACTGACCCAGCACGCGCCGGATCTGGCCAACGAATACTTCATCGTCACCGGCTCCGGTAAGTTCTTCCGTAACGTGCAACTGGCACCGTCAGAAGCACTGACCGTTATTCAGCTCGACGATAAAGGCGCCAGCTACAAAATTCTGTGGGGCCTGACCGCTGGCGGTCTGCCAACGTCAGAACTGGCATCGCATCTGCAATCCCACGCCGTGCGTAAACGCGTCACAAACGGTCAGGATCGCGTGATCATGCATTGCCACGCCACTAACCTGATTGCGCTGACCTATGTGCTGGAACTCGACAGCGCCAAGATCACCCGCAAGCTGTGGGAATGCAGCACCGAATGTCTGGTGGTCTTCCCCGACGGTGTAGGTATCGTGCCGTGGATGGTGCCGGGCACCGACGGCATTGGCGCCGCCACTTCCGATCAGATGCAACATCACAGCCTGGTGCTGTGGGCATTCCACGGCATCTTCGGCTGCGGCCCGACGCTCGATGACGCATTCGGCCTGATCGACACCGCTGAAAAATCAGCAGAGATCCTGGTCAAAGTCCTTTCTATGGGTGGCATGAAACAAACCATCCAGACCGACGAACTGATTGCCCTCGGCAAACGTTTTGAAGTCACGCCTTTCGAGGCAGCACTGAAAGCCTGATATAAAAAATCTGTCTGATAATTCTTTAACGGGGAGCAATGCAAGCTCCCCGTTAAAGATCGGCGAAGACCACATACAGAGCATCGCAGGGTATGGATCATTTAACCTTTCCCTAAGTAATCCTGAGTGCAGAAAGGCAGCAAGTGCAAGGATCCCGATGAGCTGACATGAGTCAGTGATTCGGGTTCTTAAACGCAGCCAACGCATCTGCAGGCTGGAGTACGACGGGAAAATAAGAGGGAATTTTTATGAGCTTTATGTTGGCTTTACCTAAAATCAGCCTTCACGGTCAAGGCGCTATCGAAGATATGGTTGCGATGCTGGCAACCCATCAACACGGCAAAGCGCTTATCGTCACCGACGGCCAGTTAGTCGAACTCGGCCTGCTCGATGGTTTATTCTCTGCACTCAAACAAGCCGGATTGCCCTACGCTCTCTACGGCGGCGTGGTGCCGAATCCAACCTCAGCCCTTGTCGATGAAGGTTTTCGTCAGTACCAGGAAAATCACTGCGATTACCTGATCGCCTTCGGTGGCGGCAGCCCGATTGATACCGCTAAAGGCATCAAAATTCTGACCGCCAATCCGGGGCCGGTAACAAATTATTCCGGTGTCGGCAAAGTCACTAAACCGGGCGTCTTTCTGGTCGCGATCAATACCACCGCAGGCACCGCCGCTGAACTCACCAGTAATGCGGTGATCATCGACAGCCAGCGTCATGTAAAAGAAGTGATCATTGATGCCAATCTGATCCCGGATATTGCCGTCGACGATCCGTCGATCATGCTCAAGATCCCGGCAGATATTACCGCTGCAACCGGTATGGACGCCCTGACGCACGCTATTGAAGCCTATGTTTCTGTCGGCGCCCATCCACTGACGGATCCAACCGCGCTGGCTGCGATTTCCATGATCACCCAGTGGCTGCCAAAAGCCGTTGATCATGGCGATAACCTGGAAGCGCGCGAGAAAATGGCGCAGGGACAATATCTGGCAGGCATGGCATTTAACAGCGCCGGTCTGGGACTGGTTCATGCAATGGCGCATCAGCCGGGCGCGACACATAATTTGCCGCATGGCGTCTGTAATGCGATTTTGTTGCCGGTCGTCGAAGAGTTTAACCGCTCATCGGCCCCCCATCGTTTTGCCGATATCGCCCGCGCAATGGGCGTTCATACGCAAAGCATCAGCGAAACGCAGGCCAGCATCGCGGCGATTGACGCGATCCATAAATTATCCGCACGCGTGGGGATCCCTTCCGGTTTCAAAGAGCTGGGAATTAAAGAAGCCGATATCGAAGGATGGCTGGATAAAGCGCTGGCTGACCCGTGCGCGCCATGTAATCCGCGTACGGCAACCCGCGAAGAAGTGCGCGAGCTGTATATGAAAGCGATGTGACTTTCTCGCCTCCGCCTTTGTGAAGGGAAAGAAGCCGGTGTAATTTCTTTACTTCTCCCCCTGCGAAGGGGGAGATTGGGAGGGGGTTTAGCTGGCAACTTCACGTTCAAAGCTGTCATTAATCCCCCACCCCAACTCTCCCCTTCGCAGGGGTGGGAGCAAACCAACAGGAGCAAACATGATCCGTAAATCCTTCGTCATGCAGGTCAATCCCGATGCGCACGCGGAATATCAGCGCCGCCATACACCCATCTGGCCGGAACTGGAAGAAACCCTGAAAGCTCACGGCGCGCACCACTACAGCATTTTTCTGGATGAAAAACGCAGTCTGCTGTTCGCTTATGTTGAGATCGAATCGGAAGAAAGATGGAACGCGGTGGCAAAAACGGAGATCTGCCAGAAATGGTGGAAGCATATGGCAGACGTGATGCCTGCCAATGCCGATAACAGTCCGGTAAGCAGTGAACTTAAACCGGTCTTTTACCTCGATTAATCCGCTGCTGGCCGCCTTTTCCCTGCGCGGCGGGCTTTCCTCTTCCGGCAGATGGATTTTGCGCTTTTGACGCAGTAAAACGGGTGGTCGCCGGTTTGTCTTTCGCTGAACGCGACGGTGCAAACTTCGGATCAAAACCGTCCGGCGGCACCAGACAGTCCGGGCGAATTCCGATCAGCCTACGCATTCCCATCGCCGTCAGTGCCTCGCGGATCACCGGCCAGTTCACCGGATCGTGATAGCGCAGCAGCGCTTTATGCAACCGCCGCTGACGATCGCCTTTCGGCACCACCACGTCTTCGCTTTTATAATCGACCTTGCTGAGCGGATTTTTCCCGCTGTAATACATCGTGGTCGCACTGGCGAGCGGTGACGGATAGAAGTTTTGCACCTGATCCAGACGGAAACGGTTTTTCTTCAACCACAGCGCCAGATTGATCATATCTTCGGTGCGCGTGCCAGGGTGCGCGGAGATGAAATACGGGATCAGATACTGCTCTTTTCCGGCCTGTTTTGAGTAGCTGTCGAACAGTTCTTTGAACCGGTAATAACTGCTCATGCCCGGTTTCATCATTTTCGACAACGGACCGGTTTCGGTATGTTCCGGCGCGATTTTCAGATAACCGCCAACGTGATGCTCGGCCAGCTCTTTGATATAACGCGGATCTTCTACCGCCAAGTCATACCGCACGCCCGAAGCGATCAGGATTTTCTTGATGCCTTTTAGGCTGCGCGTGCGGCGGTAAAGATTGATCGTCGGCTCATGATTAGTGTCCATGTGCGTACAGATTTCCGGATACACGCAGGATGCGCGGCGACAGCTTTGCTCCGCTTTTGGCGACTGACAGCGCAGCATATACATGTTAGCAGTCGGCCCCCCGAGATCGGAAATCACACCGGTGAATCCCGGCACGCTGTCGCGGATCTCTTCGATTTCCCGTACGATCGACTCTTCCGAACGGCTCTGAATGATCCGCCCTTCATGCTCGGTGATCGAACAGAACGCACATCCGCCGTAACAGCCACGCATGATATTGATCGAGAAACGGATCATGTCATACGCCGGAATAGTCGCTTTGCCATAGGACGGATGCGGTACGCGCTGGAATGGCAGGCCAAAAACCTCGTCCATCTCTTCAGTCGATAACGGGATCGCCGGTGGATTGATCCAGACATAGCGATCACCATGCTTTTGCATCAGCGCACGCGCACAGCCGGGATTGGTTTCGTGATGCAAAATACGCGAGGTATGGGCGTACAGCACTTTGTCGCCTTTCACTTTTTCAAATGACGGCAGCAGGACGTACGTTTTTTCCCACGGCTTAAGCTTTGGCGCACGCACTGTTACCGGCTGCGGAGCGTCCGGTGCTGGCAACTCGCCTTCTGAACACGGCAAATCTTCGCCATAGGGATTCATAATTGGCTCAATGCGGCCCGGCTTATCCAGGCGCGTGGAATCGACACCACTCCAGCCTGTCAGCGCCGTTTTACGCATGACTGCGGTATTGCGCACGTCGTGAATATCCGTAATAGATTCGCCCGCCGCCAGACGGTGCGCCACTTCTACCAGCGGCCTTTCACCGTTGCCGTAAATCAGCATATCAGCCTTGGAATCCACCAGCACCGAACGGCGCACGGTATCGGACCAGTAATCGTAATGCGCGATACGCCGCAGACTGGCTTCGATCCCGCCAAGCACAACCGGCACATCGCTGAAGGCCTCCTTGCAGCGCTGGGTATAAACCAGCGTCGCGCGATCCGGACGTTTTCCGCCAACGTTGCCCGGCGTATAGGCATCGTCATGACGCAGTTTACGGTCAGCGGTATAACGGTTGATCATCGAATCCATATTGCCGGCGGTCACGCCATAAAACAGATTCGGTTTGCCCAACCGCATGAAATCGTCTTTGTTAGTCCAGTCCGGCTGCGCGATGATCCCGACACGAAACCCCTGCGCTTCCAGCATTCGCCCGATGATCGCCATACCGAAACTCGGATGGTCAACATACGCATCGCCAGTCACTACGATCACATCACAGCTGTCCCAGCCCAGTTCATCCATTTCCGCCCGGCTCATCGGGAAAAACGGCGCAGTGCCGTAACATTCGGCCCAGTAACGCGGGTAAGAAAACAGGGTGCGATCGGGTTGGATCAGGCTGATTGGCATAAAGAGGTTCTTCGTCGGCGGCAAATAATTGGCCGCAAATTATACGGGTGGGAATTAAGCTGGGGGCGGACAAATGACCAAAACTTGTTTTAGATCAATTTTGCTGTTTGCAATAAAAAGGCCCACCGGTTTCCCGGCAGACCTTTTCGTTGACTACGGAATGACTTATTTCTTCGCCAGCGCTTCAAACACTTTTTCGACTGCGACGGCACCCGGATCTTTGATCCCTTTCAGGCTGTCGCTGCTGAGATAGGATGAGCGCCCGGCATTGGCTTTCTTCATGCTGGCCGTATCTTTGGCGCCTTTAGCAGCGGCTTTCGCTGCACCTTTCAGCGCATCTTTCTTACCTAAGGCCTCCAGCGCAGGCTGAAGTGCGTCGATCATCGTGCGATCGCCGAGATCGGCACCACCGTAATGCTTCATGCGCTCCAGACCAAACAACAGTGCTTTCGGTAATTTCTCGCCTTCGGCGAATTTCTTACCAGCAGCCGTTAAGAAGATCGACATCAGCACGCCGCTCGATCCCCCCATCACGGTCGCCAGACGATCGCCCACCACGCCGAGCAGATCCGCAACATTGTTCAGCGGCAGCTTTTTGCCCTTGTTCTGCTTCTGAATGTCGCGCGCGCCGGTCGCAAATGTCGAACCGGTATCGCCGTCACCCACTTTGGCATCGAGTTTGTTCAGCTCATCTTCCAGACCGGAAAGTGTCTGCGTGATCGTTTCGACGATCTTCCCGACTTCAGCGTTTGACGACGCTTTCACGGATTTTTTATCGCTGATGGCTTTCCCTTTTTTGGTCGCCAGTTTTTCCAGCTTAACCAGCGGATGCCAGCCGGCGGCTTCTACTTCAGCCAGCAGCGCCTCCTCAATTCCGCCCTTCAGCGCGATCACAGAAAGCGAAAATCCTTTCATATCCAGCGCACTGACCAGCGATGCCGGGCCGATGAGATAACGCACCGAACTGCCCAGTGCCGAATGCACGACTTCTTTGGCGATCTGGTTCATCTCAAGCGGTGATACGCCGCCGAGGTTGTTGATCAGCACGGCCAGCTTGTCGCTCTTTTTCACGTGTTGCTGGAGCTTTTCGACCAGCGTATCCACCACTTTTTTACTGTTCTGGGTTTTCATCGTCGAGACGCCCGGCTCGCCGTGAATACCCAAGCCCAGTTCAACATGACCCGATTCGATACGCTGTTCATCTTCATCTTCGCCGCCGCCCGGCAGGCTGCATCCTGCTGCTGCCACACCGATGCTGGCGGTGGCATCAATTGCCTGCTGCGCGATTTTGGTGACGTCTTTGAGGGATTTCCCCTGCTCTGCGGCATAACCGGCAATTTTATGCACCAGCACAGTACCCGCGATACCGCGTGGCTGCTTGTTATCCGGCAGGGAAATATCGTCCGACACCATCACCAGCTCAACGTCATAGCCCATGCCTTTGGCTTTCTCGGCAGCCAGACCAAAGTTCAGGCGGTCGCCGGTGTAGTTTTTCACGATCAGCAGACAGCCCGCTTTACCGGTGACCGCCACAATTGCATTGAGCACCGCATCCACGCTCGGTGAGGCAAATACTTCGCCGCACACCGCCGCGGTGAGCATGCCCTTTCCGACAAAACCAACGTGCGCCGGTTCGTGACCGGAGCCACCGCCGGAAATCAGGGCAACTTTTTTCTTATCCCAGTCGCGGCGTACCACCACGCGGATAGCCGGATCGACGTCCAGTTTTGCCAGATTTTTATAGGGAGAGGTCAGGATCACCCCTTCGATAACATCGTTAATCAGAGACTTACGGTCATTCATAAAGAATTTAGACATGCCGGACCTTTCCTTTTAACTGTTTTCCAGGTGTTGTGAGGCAGCAAAAACATACCTCTGCGTAATGCAGGTATCTGAAAACATAGCACAGGACAAAAATCAGGAAGGAGACGAGAAAGGCGGTTTCCCGCCTTTTAGCGATAAAGGCATCACTGAAATACCTAAACCATTCGGGTTGCATCAAGGCGGCAACTGAATGAATCCCCGGGAGCTTACATAAGTAAGTGACCGGGGTGAATGACCAATCTGCAGGGAGCAGATTGGAACGCTGCTTGCAGCGGCTCCTTCAGGAGCGAGGTCCATGGATGGGCCGAGTAACGCAGCCAACGCAGAGGCAGCCTGAAGGGTGTCGGGTAATCAGTTGCAGGCAATAACCTTAATTGCCAGGCCGCCCGTGGAGGTTTCACGGTATTTCGAGTTCATGTCTTTGCCGGTTTCGTACATGGTTTCGATAACTTTATCGAGACACACGCGCGGCTCGCTGGTACGGCGCAGCGCCATACGTGAAGCATTCACCGCTTTCACCGCTGAAATGGCATTTCGCTCGATGCATGGCACCTGAACCTGTCCGGCCAGCGGGTCACACGTCAGCCCGAGGTGATGTTCCATCGCAATTTCTGCCGCCATAAAGACCTGCGCGGTGCTGCCACCCAGCAGTTCAGTCAGACCGGCTGCCGCCATAGAACACGCCACGCCCACCTCACCCTGACAACCGACTTCTGCACCGGAAATCGAGGCGTTCATTTTGAACAAAATGCCGACGGCGCCGGACGCCAGGAAGAAACGGCTGTAAGAATCCGGGCTTATCGGACGGATAAACTGATCGTAGTACGTCAGAACCGCAGGAATGATGCCGCATGCGCCGTTGGTCGGTGCCGTCACAACCCGTCCGCCTGCCGCATTTTCTTCATTGACCGCCATGGCGTACATATTAATCCAGTCCACGACGCCCATCGGATCGACGTTGTTTTTATCCTGTGTGACCAGAATACGGCGCAGTGCTGCCGCGCGACGGTTGATTTTCATCGGTCCCGGCAACAGCCCTTCGGTATTGATACCGCGCGTAATGCCTTCGCTCATCACATTCCAGATAGCCGCAAAGTGATCGCTGATTTCGGTACGGGTATGGTCCGCCAGCTCGTTTTGCAGCATGAGAGCCGACAATGAAAGCCCGGTATCAGTACAGTGTTTTTGCAAATCACTGGCTGAACGGAACGGGTACGGACGCACCACCGGGTTTTCGTCCTGCATGCCAAACTTGCTGGCTTCGACAATAAAGCCGCCGCCAATGGAATAGTAGGTTTGCGTGTACAGCAGCTCGTCGCCGTTGAATGCGCTGAGGGTCATGCCGTTTTCGTGCAGCGGAAGATTATTAAAATGGAAATTCATGCCGGAACCAGCCGGGAAATCCACCTCCTTCACGCCCTTGCCCAGCATCAGTCGCCCGGATGTTTCCACCTGGCGGATAAACGCCGGGATCGCATCGATATCCACATCATCCGGCATATTGCCCGCCAGCCCCATAATAATCGCCAGATCAGTGTGGTGGCCTTTACCGGTTAACGATAAAGATCCGTAGACATCGACGACCACGCGGGTGATATCCGTAATATAGCCAGAAGAGATAAGTTCATCAGTGAATATTTTCCCGGCTTTCATCGGGCCAACAGTATGCGAACTGGAAGGACCAATACCAATTTTGAAAATATCGAAGACGCTGATCACGGTGGACACTCCATGTGAATAAGATGACGGGCAAGAATACGGGAGGAAAGTGAGCAGGGATATTCCCGCCCACTTTATTTCACTTAACTTTAAATATGTTAATCATTAACCAATCAGGCTAAATACGATGGCTGACATGGCGATCAGACCCATAATAACCACGAACACGTTGCTGATGTGACCGCTGTATTTTTTCATCGCTGGTACTTTGCGAATCGCATACATAGGCATCAGGAACAACAGCATTGCAATAATCGGGCCGCCCAGAGTTTCAATCATACCCAGAATACTTGGATTCAGAGTAGCAACTAACCAGGTGGTTAATAACATGAAGATGCCGGTATAACGGTTCAGCGTTGGCAGGGCAATAGTTTTGCCTTTTCCGCGCAGGGATTTAATCACCATACCGTTGAAACCTTCACGCGCTCCCAGATAATGGCCGAGGAAAGATTTAGTAATCGCAATAAAGGCAATAAGCGGTGCGATATATTCAATGACCGGGTTAGAGAAGTGGTTAGCTAAATAAGACAGAATAGACACGTTCTGCGATTTGGCTTCCATCAGGTTTGCCGGAGACAGGCTCAGGACGCAGCTGAAGACGAAGAACATCACGGTGATAACCATCATGATGTGGCTAAACGCCAGAATACGTGAGCATTTTTTCTCAGCGTCTTCACCGTACTCTTTGCGTTTTGCGACCGCAAAAGAGGAGATAATCGGCGAGTGGTTGAAGGAGAACACCATCACCGGGATGACCAGCCACAGCGTCATCAGCATGCCGTGACCCACGCCATTGCCGGACAGCGAGACATTTTCAAACACTGACGTATTCCAGTTAGGAATAAGGTACAGCGCCAGCGCCATCAGCACTGCAACAAACGGGAACACCAGAATACTCATCGCTTTTACGATCATATCCTGACCAAAATGCACCAGCGTCATTAAGCCCAGAATGAGGATCAGTGACAGCAATGCGCGTGGTGGCGCATTCATATGCATCTGATGGGTAATAAAGCTTTCAACCGTATTGGTGATCGCCACGCTGTAAACCAGCAAAATAGGATAGATGGCGAAGAAATAAAGCAGAGTAATTAATTTACCGGCTGAAATACCGAAATGCTCTTCCACGACTTCCGTAATATCTTCACCGGCATTCTTTCCGGATAATACAAACCGGGTTAATCCGCGGTGAGCGAAGAATGTCATTGGAAAGGCGAGGATCGCCATGATAATTAATGGTATTAAACCGCCGATACCGGCATTAATAGGAAGAAAGAGAACACCTGCACCAATTGCCGTTCCATATAAACCTAACATCCACATGGTGTCAGTTTTACGCCAGGAACTTTCCGATTTTTTAGACAGCGTCCCGATTGTTGTATTATCCATGATTCCTCAGTACCTAATTATAAAAATAATTCCGTTTCCCCAGGAATGGTTGATGTTTTTTTACTGCACCCGTCATCAAAAAACCACCCTGACGGATAAAACATACCATTAATGCGGGCATGATACCTATTGGCAGCATAAAAAGCTGGAGAACAACGTGGCTTTGAGATCATGGTCACGAATATCTCTAAAATGCGGTCTGATATTCCTTTAAATTCCAAATCATTAACATTTTCTCTAATTTAAATTCATCAAACAGTGATTACGGTAACATTTATTTTTTGTGATATTTTGTTATGCCCGTGACTATTATTTAATTAACGGTTGAAATACCAGCAAGATGTTTTATTTATAGACTCATTGCTCAGGCCTGACCGCTCAAATATTAATCACAAAAAAAATGAAATACTTTAGCATTCCTTCATAAATGTGCGATTTTCCTTCCTGGTGTAAAAAATACGGCACGAAAGGAGGCACGTTGCAGTACGAAAATTTTTCCACTTACACTTTCAGAACCATTGCCGATAAAGTTATTCTAACGCCGCTGTAATAATTTCAACCGCAAGCAACACAGAGCGACTCAATGGGAAAAGCCCGATCACCTTTTTGCCCGCCCGCAAAGACGTCCCTGCGCCGTTTTGTTAAGGCTGCGTATGGTATGGCCCTGCTGATGATGCTGCTGGTTGCTCCGCTGACATCAGGTGTTGCTCAGTCAGGCGATCCGCAGGCAGATGCGGCTGTGGCACAGACCGTCAACGGCATTCTGAGCTACTCACACTGGCCGGACGCCACGCCTTCCTCCGTCCTGACGCTTTGCATCATCCCTCCCGTGAAATATGCCGCGCAACTCACCCCCGATGGCAGCGCGTTCACCGGAAGACCCCTCAAAATCATGACGCTTCCTTTCGACAGCCCGTTGCTCATCTCAGAGTGCGACGCCATTTATTCCGGCAGCACGACAGCGGATCAGCAGGCGGATTTACATCAGCGTCTGGAAGGCCATGCCGTTTTAACTATCAGTGAACAGGATGATGCCTGTGCATTACTGAACGCATTTTGTCTGGTGATAACGCCACTTCATACCGGATTCAAACTGAATCTGGACACGCTGTCCCGCAGCGGCGTGCGGGTGAATCCCGCCGTATTACAACTTGCCAGGGAAAAGGAGTGACCATGGAAAATAAAATTCCTGTTCCTGACGTTGAACAGTCTGCCCAGCGCCTGACGCTGAGCGCCGCACTGAACCGAATTCATGTCATTGTGATTTTCACGGCCATCGGACTCGCCGGTTTTCTGCTGACGCTGCTGGCATTAATCGCCCTGCGCTCGCACGCAGAAAGCAATCTGCAACTGACTGCGCGCGCCATCGGCTACACCACGGAAGCCGCGCTGGTCTTTAATGACCCGGCTGCGGCGCGTGACTCGCTGGAATTTATCGCCCGACGCGGCGATTTCGCGCAGGCAAAAATTCTGACTCCTGCGGGTGTAATATTCACCGAGTGGCTGCGCCCGGTGAACAGCAACTGGGACAAACTTGGCAAGATAATCGGTCATGTGGCGTTTCCGGAACCTGTCACAATACCGGTAGTGCATTCAGGCTCAGTCATAGGTACCGTATGGCTGGCGGGTAACGGCAGCAGCCTGATTGGTTTCCTGCTGGAAACCGTTCTCAGCCTGCTCGGCTGTCTGGTGCTGACCGCGCTGGTTGCGCTGTACTTTTCCCGCCGGATGCAAAAAGGCATCGTCGATGCCCTTGGCCACATTACGCATGTCACTCATGAAGTCAGTGCTAACCGCTCGTTTAATTTGCGCGTTCCTTCTGCGCCTATTGCCGAGCTGCACACACTGAGCCAGGACTTCAACAGCCTGCTGACGGAGCTGGAAGCCTGGGAAAACCACATAAGGAATGAGAATGTCTCACTGACGAAAAAAGCGTTGCACGACGGTCTGACCGGTCTGCACAATCGCGCGTTTTTCATTGATACCCTTAATCAGTGTTTCAATCCGATGCGCCCGGCGCTTTCGCTGGCATTGCTGTTCATCGATGTTGATAATTTTAAGGAAATTAATGATTCACTCGGACACGCTGCCGGCGATCGGGTGCTGATGGTGATTGGCGAACGGCTGGCGAAAACGCTGCGCAAGGGCGACGTGCTGGCCCGTCTGGGCGGCGATGAGTTTGCCATTCTGCTTGAGCCGATGATTTCTACCGCCGAAGCGGTGGCGTTTGCCGAGCGGATTGTCGATATAATGAAAACGCCGGTCATTTTGCTTAACAACAAAACGCTGGATGTCTCACTCAGTATTGGTATTGCACTTTCGCCCTCACAGGCAAACAGTACAAAAGAAATTCTGGAAAAGGCCGATGAGGCTATGTATCGCTCGAAAAAAATCTCTGGCAGTTGCTGGCATGTTTCTACAGGAATGCCACTTTCCGCTGCAATGAAAGACTAAAAGGAATTAATAACGATGAAGACCTGTAATACTTTTAAAACCTGGTATCAGTTCGCCGCGATGGGACTTTGCATTCTGCTGCTCGCCGCCTGTCAGGCCAAACCTGCCGGATTAACCCCGGAACAAATCGCCGTGTTGCAAAAAAACGGCTTCTCGCAGACCGAAGCGGGCTGGGAACTGGGGCTGGATGCCAAAGTTCTGTTTGGCAATAATCAGGACACGCTTTCCGCCGAAAGTAAGCAGTCAGTGGAAAAACTGGCGGGCGAACTTCTGCACGTGGGTCTGAATAAGGTCAATCTCGACGGCCATACCGATAATTACGGCGACGCCAGCTACAACAACGATCTGTCGCTGCGCCGTGCGAATACCGTCGCCTCCGCCTTTGCTGATGCTGGCATGCCACGCGCCAATATCCATACCCGTGGATTAGGCCAAAGCCAGCCGGTTGCCAGCAATAAAACCCAGGCAGGACGCGCCCAGAACCGCCGCGTGTCCGTGATTATTGTGGTTTAACCGACAACAATCCCACCAGATGCAGCACGGCCTTGCAGTTATCTGTTCTCCACCAGGCCAGCGTGATTTGCATCGTTAATGTCTGCCCTGCCAGGGGCAGACACCTCACATTGGTTTCATCAATCTTACTCAGCGACGCCGGCACCAGCGCGTAACCTGCGGACTGACAAAGTCACCTCGCCGAAACGCCAGAAAATACACTGCACGCCGCAATGGACGTGCAAAGGCCTGTCGCCGTTCCTGTAGATTACAGTGATAACGCGCTGTTGATGGGACAGCTGGAGAGGGGGGCGGATTTTTTGAGGGGGAAGCTAGCAGTGAAACGCCCTTGTTAGGGCGCTTTCTTAGTCGCAGAGATCATATCTTTCAGCTCATCAATCGAGAGCGTACGGTCTTTTTTGCGATGAATAATCCCGTGGCAGTTAGCACAGACGGGAACAAGATCAGTATTAGGATCGACACTTTTTGATCCTCCAAATTCAGATACCGGCACAACGTGATGAATATGAATAAAATCTTTTGCATATTCTCCGTAGAAATCGCCAAAGTTAAAACCACACGCAAAGCACGTAGTGCCATGGATGATTTTAGCGAGTTTCTTAAGCTTCTGATCTCTTTCATAAGTGGTGACATATTTGGAAGACTTCTTTCCCTCAAGATAAGAAATCAGGGATTCTTCGTCAGCTTCATTTTCAATATGCGCGACTTCATTTTTTATATCACTGATGATATGGCGTGGTTCAGTGAGAGCGGCGGCTACGGCGATATCAGCAAAGACATCTGCTGAAATGGGGCGGACGCTAGAACGCCAGTAATTAGATTTCTTACTTTCAGGAATTTCTTCATAATAATCATCGCCATTTCTAGCAAGTACCGCTTGATCAAATCTTTGAAAGTCAGTCAGGATTGCATTGAGATTACCTGCATCATCAGGCTCTATCTTGCTGATCCTACCGACACCAAAGTAATGTGGGGCATCGGATAAACGTTGGGAAGAATACTGCTTATTCTCAGACTTTAATTTCCCTTTGTAATAAACAAATCGCATCCCAGGACTTACTGACTTTTGATATTGTTTCGGAAAATGATATAGCTTGCCTGTTTCATCGTCCCACTGAGAAACATCATTCTCTGTAAGCACGACGCATATTTCCTTGTCTGTCATCTACTGATACCCGTTAAGTGAATCAATAGGTTGGAAGTATAAAGCGTTCTTGATTGCATACAACTCATGCATTTGTTTTTTGAATAGTTTGACCACTCTTTCCCGCAAAAGAGTCAATTTATAATGCGTTTACACGCTCAGTTTCATCCCTTTTCCAAGACATCTCGTAAAAACGAAAATTGCCTAAAAATTCCTCTTACTGTGCACATTTCCACGCATTAGACTCTCTTCACTGCGGCAAAATCCGCAGTCAGAATTAGCGTTCTGTCATTTTCTGGTACCTACAACCCTATGTAAAAATGGGAAATGTGGTACGGTCTGAACACCCCCAAATAATGGTGGCTCAGACAGTGGCTTCTCACGAAGCACCGGATCCAGAAAACCGGTAACGCTAACGCTGTTTGAGCTGCCACCCCGAGGTTAGCGTCTCCAGTGGTAGCAAATTCACTATTTTCTGGAGTACTCAAAATGCCTAACCTTTACGACAATACCCCGCTAGAACTGGAAGAGATCGTCGATCACTGTCGTGCGCTGTCTTATGCCATTGTGTCGCTGGATAATCCGCAGGCGAAAGACCTGCTGAGCTATATTCTGTGTGAACGGCTGGAAGTGTTGTATCAGACGCTGGAGATGCCTTTCACAGACGATGATGTGGTGGCTATAGAAGTGGCGGAAACGCTGACGCACTAAGCGGATTAGCAGACGTAAAAAAGCCAGCGCGAATGCGCTGGCCTGATGCGTTGCCGTCAGCATGCTTTCTACATAAAAAATCAAATCGCAACCTTGGTACTTAGTACGGAGAAAGTGATGATCTTCGCCTTCCTCAGCCAGCAATTTGCGAGACGTCTTCCAGTTCTGATAACAAACCACTGTAAATAAACACAGGTCATTTCATTGCTGTAAAAACAGGCATAGAGTTCTCTGGCAGCGGCAATCACCCCGCCAGTAAAGGGGGCCTCGACTCACTGACAATGGAATGATCTTCATGACTAATACTGAAAACAGCACAGCCTTTACAACAAACTCAATAACCGTTTTTCGTTCACTGATTGAGGGGTTGGATCTCAGCCACTTCGGGGAAGCGCAGCTTTATGACCTCAGCGCGCTGGCATCGGAGTCCGCCGGCGGGTTGTGCCAGGGGCTGTTGTGCCTGAGTGAAGGACTGGAGAACTGCGAGGTCTTGCCGCCTGAAGGGATTGCGCAGGTCAGCGGCTACCTCAAAGCATCGGCGCATCTTATCCCAGTGCTCTTTGAATTATGCGAACAGGCCAACAGCGGCCTGATGCGTATGAAAAAAATCACGGCTTATCCGATGAACTGACTAATGCTGCAATATCCCGCATTACCACGCGCGCTGTCCGGCTAATCCCCGCCAGCTGACGCAGCTGATTATCATGCGTGGCAAAACCACCGCTGACGAAACAGCCGCCGTGATAACAGATAACCGCAGGCAATACCCCTTCGGCATCCAGCGGCGATAAATTCGTTAACCAGCAGCAATTGCGGGTTCCAGTGCCATGATGATTTCTCCCTGATGGTGACAGTTAATGCATCAGTGTAATTGGCAGGAAAGGTGATGAAAAGGGCAGAGGAAGGCAAGATTGGCTGAGTTTTACCCATAAAAAAAGCCACCCGCAGGTGACTTGATTTTCATACTAATGGTGCCGAAGGCCGGAATCGAACCGGCACATCTTTCGATGGTTGATTTTGAATCAACTGCGTCTACCGATTTCGCCACTTCGGCACTGAAAGTAGTATGCGGAAAACGTGGGCATTATACCCAGCCCAGCGGGTCACGCAATAGTTATCCCGCCTTGTCCGGTTTAAGTGCTGAAAAAACAGACACGAGCCTCAGTCCGGGAGAGTTTTGCTGACAAAAAACTTCGATTTGTCTTCGTTTTTCCGATGCCGTTTTTCAAACTTCGCATTAGTATACAAATCACGAATAGATCTTGCCCTGTTGATGGATACCCGCTTGTTGAAAAAACTCTCACTTTCGCTCCTTGCGCTGGCATTCGCCAGTACGCCTTTATGGAGCCACGCGCAGGACAATGCGCGTCTGGCGTCGCAGGTCGTGGATGACCATGCAGAACACATCTTTTACGGCAGTGGCGCGATGGGAATGGCGCTGGTGGTCGTTGATAATAATCAGCAGGTTTTCCGCAGCTTCGGGGAAACAAAACCGGGCTCTGATTTGCGTCCGCGTGAAGACTCCGTGGTGCGTATCGCCTCGCTGACCAAGCTTATTACCAGCGAAGTGCTGGTGAAAATGGCGCAGCAGGGAAAAGTCAGCATTAACGACCCGTTGCGAAAATACGCCCCGTCCGGTGCACGCGTGCCGGCTTACAACGGCACCAATCCGATTACGCTGCTGAATCTGGCCACGCACACCAGCGGTCTGCCGCGTGAACAACCGGGTGGCGTCGCACATCGTGCCGTCTTCACCTGGCCGACTAAAAGCGATCGCTGGACATGGCTGAGCGTCGCAAAACTCACCGTGCCACCGGGTGCCCGAGCATCTTACTCCAATCTGGCGTTCGACCTGCTTTCCGATGCGTTATCGAAAGCCGCCAATCAGCCTTACACGCAATTACTGCGCGACCAGATTACTCAGCCACTGGGCATGACCGATACGACGCTGACGCCAAATGCCAGCCAGTGCTCACGTCTGATGGAAGGCCTGCGACCGAGTCCGTGCATCAATACCATTGCTGCAGCGGGCAGCGGCGGCCTTTACTCTACGCCTGCCGATATGGGCCGCTGGATGCGTCAGTTCCTCGGACAACGCACCACCACCGCCGATATGGCGCAGAAGATGTACTACAAACGTACGGATCTGGTCTCGCTTAAAGGGATGGATGTGCCGGGCATGGCGGACTCGCTGGGAATGGGCTGGGTAACGATGGCACCGACGCCATTGCTGCCGCGTATCATTCAGAAAACAGGTGGTGGTGGCGGCTTTATCACATATGTCGCGATGGTGCCGCAGCGCGGTGTCGGCGTGTTCGTTGTGGTAACCCGCAGCGAGCTGACCAAGTTTAAAAATATGAGTGATGGCGTGAACGAACTGGTCGCTGATCTGGTGCGTAATAACGAGATCTGACGCTCCCGCGCATAATCTTCAGTTGTAAAAAAGCAGGCTTAGCCTGCTTTTTGTTTATCTGTACTGGCGGGTTTATCGTTTTTTCAACAGCAGATACATACTGATGACGAAGAACAGGCCGCTTGGTAACAGTGCGCCAAGAATCGGCGGAATGTTATAAACCAGGCTTAACGGGCCGAAGATCTGGTCAAGTACGTAGAACAGGAAACCGAAGCAAATACCAGTGACCACACGCACGCCCATCGGTACGCTGCGCAGAGGCCCGAAGATGAATGACAGCGCCATCAGCATCATCACCGCAACTGACAGTGGCGAGAAGATTTTGCTCCACATATTCAGCTGATAACGTTTTGCTTCCTGTCCGCTCTGCTTGAGATATTTCACATAGTTGTGCAAACCGCTGATCGACAGTGCATCCGGGTCAAGCGCAACCACACCCAGTTTGTCCGGGGTCAGGTTGGTTTTCCAGACACCCGTCAGGGTCTGAGAACCGGTGATTTGCAGGTTATCGGTCAGATCAGACTCATCCACCTGAGAAAGTTTCCATTCACCGCCGTCGAACGTTGCCGAAGAGGCATAACGGACTGACTGCAGTTTGTTCTCTTCATTGAAGTGGTAGATGTTGACGCCTGTCAGCTCTTTCTCACCCGCCACACGCTCGATGTAGATAAAGTCGTGACCATCTTTTGCCCACAATCCGTTTTGGGTGGAAAGCAACGAGCCGCCGTACATCTGCTGCGCACGGTAGTTACGGGCCATCTGTTCGCCCTGTGGCGCAACCCATTCACCAATCGCCATGGTCAGAAGCACCAGCGGTATCGCCGTTTTCATGACCGAAGCTGCAATCTGCATACGGGTAAAACCGGAAGCCTGCATGACAACCAGTTCACTGCGCGTGGCCAGCGTACCTAAACCAAGCAATGCGCCCAGCAGCGCCGCCATCGGGAAGAAGATCTCAATATCTTTTGGCACACTCAGCAAGGTGTATAACCCGGCACCGGCGGCAGAATACCCGCCCTGCCCGACTTTACGCAGCTGATCGACAAATTTGATGATGCCGGAGAGTGACACCAGCATGAACAACGTCATCATGATGGTGTTAAAAATAGTGCGACCAATGTAACGGTCTAATACGCCAAACATCAGGCAACTCCTCTCAGACGTGCCCGGAACTTGCGAACCGGCAAGGTATCCCACGCATTAAGCACCAATGCCAGTGCAAAGTAGAGCAGGTTCGTTCCCCACATCCAGAGGAACGGATCCAGCTTGCCCTTCGCGCCGTTAGAGCGCAGCGAGGTCTGCAACAGGAAGAAAATCAGATACAACAGGATAGCCGGCAGCATACTGAGAACGCGACCCTGACGCGGGTTGACCACGCTGAGCGGAACCACCAGCAGCGCCATAATAAATACGGAGACGATCAGCGTTAAGCGCCAGTTCAGCTCAGCGCTGGCTTCCGGTTCATGGGAATTCCAGAGCTGCGTCATGGTCATCTGATCAGACTGATTCGGGTCAAGTTGCACAGTCTGATGGCCGATAACCGCCAGATAATCGGTGAAGTCCGTGACGCGGAAATCGCGCAACAATGCGGTGCCTTCGTAACGCGTGCCTTTATCCAGCATCACCTGTTGTGAGCCGTCTGCGCGCTGCAGCATATGCCCCTTATCTGCCACAACGACAGAAGGACGCTGATTGCCGTTCGGGCGCAGCTGAGCCAGGAAGACGTTATGGAATTCTTTCCCTTTTACGCTGCCGACGAACAGAACCGCATTGCCGTTCTGTGCCTGCTGGAACTGGCCTTCGACCATCGCGGCCATACTCGGATTGGCTTTCGCTTCGGCCAGCACTTCATCCTGATGTTTCGACGACCAGGGGCTGAGCCAGATAGCGTTCGCGCCAGCAAAGATTGACGTAAATAACGCCAGAACCAGTGCAGCGATGACCAGTGAGCGTTTTCCGAGACCACAGGCATGCATGACCGTGATTTCACTGTCGGTATAAAGTTTACCGAGCGTCATCAGCAGGCCAAGGAACAGGCTGAGCGGCAGAATAAGCTGCGCCATTTCCGGAACGCCAAGGCCCAGAAGTGAGAGAACTAAATTTGTTGGGATATCGCCATCAACCGCTGCTCCGAGCACTCTTACCAGCTTCTGACAGAAGAAGATGAGAAGCAAAATGAACAGAATGGCAAATTGGCTCTTGAAGGTTTCCCTAACCAGATATCTAATGATGATCACGCTTAATACGCCTGTGAAAACTTGTCTTTTTGAAGGAAAATCGCTAGTTTCATCGCTAATCCGTCATTTATTCTCATCATATGGCAACCTTCGCAGCTAAAATAGTATTACAACACCGAGATTTGGGGTGTCCTATAGGAACTTGCTTATAGCCGCCAAAATAAAAACTAACGCCGTTTAGGTTAACACAGGTCGTTAACACAATGACGGGAGAGTGTCTCCGGCGACTCATTCTAGCCGTACCTCCCGCCCTTGTCTTTAAGATTCAGGAGAGTGCATGGAGTTCAGCGTAAAAAGCGGTAGCCCGGAAAAACAACGCAGTGCCTGTATTGTAGTCGGCGTTTTCGAACCGCGCCGCCTGTCACCGATTGCCGAACAGCTCGATAAAATCAGTGATGGCTACATCAGCGCCCTGCTTCGCCGTGGCGAACTTGAAGGTAAAGTGGGTCAGACCCTCTTACTGCATCATGTACCGAATATTCTTTCAGAACGTATTTTGCTGATTGGTTGTGGCAAAGAGCGTGAGCTGGACGAGCGCCAGTACAAGCAGGTTATCCAGAAAACCATTAACACCCTGAACGACACCGGTTCTATGGAAGCCGTTTGCTTCCTCACTGAGCTGCACGTCAAAGGGCGTAATACTTACTGGAAAGTGCGTCAGGCGGTCGAAACCTCTAAAGAATCGCTTTATACCTTCGATCAGCTGAAGAGCAATAAAATCGAACCGCGTCGTCCGCTGCGGAAAATGGTTTTCAACGTGCCAACCCGCCGTGAACTGACCAGCGGTGAACGCGCCATTCAGCATGGTCTGGCTGTATCAGCCGGTATCAAAGCAGCGAAAGATCTCGGCAATATGCCACCGAACATCTGTAATGCCGCATATCTGGCGTCACAGGCCCGTCAGCTGGCAGATGCATTCAGCACCAACATCACCACTCGCGTAATCGGCGAACAGCAGATGAAAGAGCTGGGGATGAATGCGTATCTGGCGGTGGGTCAGGGTTCCAAGAACGAATCACTGATGTCGGTGATGGAATATAAAGGAAATCCTAATCCGGACGCTAAGCCTATCGTGCTCGTCGGTAAAGGTCTGACCTTCGATTCCGGCGGCATTTCCATTAAGCCCGCGGCTGATATGGATGAGATGAAGTACGACATGTGTGGCGCTGCGGCCGTTTACGGTGCGATGCGTGTGGTGGCTGAACTGAATCTGCCGCTGAACGTGATTGGCGTACTGGCAGGCTGCGAAAACATGCCTGGCGGTCAGGCATTCCGTCCGGGCGATATCCTGACCACTATGTCAGGCCAGACGGTGGAAGTGCTCAATACCGACGCCGAAGGCCGTCTGGTGCTGTGCGATGCGCTGACGTACGTTGAGCGTTTCGATCCTGAGCTGGTGATTGACGTTGCCACGCTGACCGGCGCCTGCGTGATTGCCCTTGGCCATCACATCACCGGTTTGCTGTCGAACCACAATCCGCTGGCTCACGAGCTGATTGGTGCGTCTGAACAGGCGGGTGACCGCGCATGGCGTCTGCCGCTGGCTGATGAATATCAGGAACAGCTGGATTCCAACTTTGCCGATATGGCAAACATCGGTGGTCGTCCGGGTGGTGCTATCACCGCGGGCTGCTTCCTGTCGCGCTTTACCCGTAAATACAGCTGGGCGCATCTGGACATCGCGGGTACCGCATGGCGTTCAGGCAAGAACAAGGGGGCAACCGGTCGTCCGGTTGCGCTGCTGTCACAGTTCCTGCTCAACCGCGCTGGTCTTGATGGCGATGAGTGATTCCTCTGCCAAATAAGTTATAATCTTCAGTATCAGGGGCGGGTTCGCCAGCCCCTCCACAGGCGGGCGCACCAGTTGCGCCCCTGTTTTTTTCTCAGCAGCACAGTGAACTCATCATGAAACAGGCAACCTTCTTTCTTCTCGATGCGCCGGACGCCAGTGGCGAGCTTAGCTCACACGAAGCCCTGGCCTGTCTGGTCGCCGCTGAACGTTACCGGATGGGCAAACGTGTTCTGCTGGCCTGCGAGGATCAGAAACAGGCTGAGCGTCTGGATGAAGCGCTCTGGCAACGTGAACCAGCCCACTTTGTCCCGCACAATCTGGCCGGTGAAGGCCCGCGTTTTGGTGCGCCGGTCGAGCTATGCTGGCCGGGTAAACGTGGCAATGCGCCACGCGACCTGCTGATCAGCCTGATGCCAGAATTTGCAGATTTTGCTACTGCTTTCCATGAAGTGGTAGACTTCGTTCCTTACGAAGATTCCCTTAAACAGCTTGCGCGCGAACGCTACAAAGCCTATCGCAGCGTGGGTTTCTCTTTGACGACGGCCACGCCGCCCTCAGTCATCACATCGACCGACGAAAATACAAAGCGAAATGGATAAGACATATAACCCGCAAGACATCGAGCAGCCGCTTTACGAGCACTGGGAACAACAGGGCTATTTCAAGCCGCATGGTGATACCAGTAAAGAAAGCTTTGCCATCATGATCCCACCGCCGAACGTTACCGGCAGCTTGCACATGGGTCATGCTTTCCAGCAAACCATCATGGACGCCATGATCCGCTATCAGCGCATGCAGGGTAAAAACACCCTGTGGCAAGCGGGTACCGACCATGCGGGTATCGCCACGCAGATGGTGGTAGAACGTAAAATCGCGGCCGAAGAAGGCAAAACACGTCACGACTATGGCCGTGATGCGTTCATCGACAAAATCTGGGAATGGAAAGCGGAATCCGGCGGCACGATTACCCGTCAGATGCGCCGTCTGGGCGACTCCGTGGACTGGGAGCGCGAGCGCTTCACCATGGACGAAGGTCTGTCCAACGCCGTGCGCGAAGTGTTTGTTCGCCTGTACAAAGAAGACCTGATTTACCGTGGCAAACGTCTGGTGAACTGGGATCCAAAACTGCGTACGGCGATCTCTGACCTCGAAGTTGAAAACCGCGAATCCAAAGGTTCCATGTGGCACCTGCGTTATCCGCTGGCTGACGGCGCGAAAACCGCTGAAGGTAAAGATTATCTGGTGGTCGCGACTACCCGTCCGGAAACCGTGCTCGGTGATACCGGCGTGGCCGTTAACCCGGAAGATCCCCGTTACAAAGATCTCATCGGCAAAGAAATCATTCTGCCGCTGGTGGGTCGCCGTATTCCAATCGTGGGCGATGAACACGCCGACATGGAAAAAGGCACCGGCTGCGTGAAGATCACCCCAGCCCATGACTTTAACGACTATGAAGTCGGTAAACGTCACGGTCTGCCGATGATCAACATCCTGACTTTCGATGGCGATATCCGCCAGACCGCTGAAATCTTCGACACCAACGGCGAAGAAAGCGATGCATGCGCCAACGATATCCCGGAACAGTTCCGTGGCCTTGAGCGCTTTGCCGCGCGCAAAGCCGTGGTTGCTGCGTTTGACGAAGCCGGCCTGCTGGAAGAAATCAAACCTCACGATCTGACCGTACCTTACGGCGACCGTGGTGGCGTGGTGATCGAACCAATGCTGACTGACCAGTGGTACGTCCGCACTGCACCGCTGGCGAAAGTTGCCGTGGAAGCCGTTGAACAGGGCGAAATCCAGTTCGTGCCTAAGCAGTACGAAAACATGTACTTCAGCTGGATGCGTGACATTCAGGACTGGTGTATTTCCCGTCAGCTGTGGTGGGGACACCGCATTCCGGCGTGGTATGACGCCGAAGGCAACGTCTTTGTTGGCCGCGACGAAGCGGAAGTGCGCAGCGAAAACAATCTGGGCGCAGACGTGGTACTTACGCAAGATGAAGACGTGCTCGATACATGGTTCTCCTCCGGTCTGTGGACCTTCTCCACACTGGGCTGGCCAGAACAGACGCCTGATCTCAAAGCTTTCCACCCTTCGAGCGTGGTCGTCAGCGGCTTCGACATCATCTTCTTCTGGATCGCGCGCATGATCATGATGACCATGCACTTCGTGAAGGACGAAAACGGCAAGCCACAGGTTCCGTTCAACACCGTCTACATGACCGGTCTTATCCGTGACGACGAAGGACAGAAAATGTCCAAGTCCAAAGGTAACGTTATCGATCCGCTGGATATGATCGACGGTATCTCGCTGGAAGACCTGCTGGAAAAACGTACCGGCAATATGATGCAACCGCAGCTGGCGGAGAAAATCCGCAAGCGCACCGAGAAGCAATTCCCGAACGGTATCGAACCGCACGGCACCGATGCCCTGCGCTTCACGCTGGCGGCGCTGGCTTCAACCGGTCGTGACATCAACTGGGATATGAAGCGTCTTGAAGGCTACCGCAACTTCTGTAACAAGCTGTGGAACGCCAGCCGCTTCGTACTGATGAATACCGAAGATCAGGATTGTGGCCTGAACGGCGGCGAACTTGAGCTGTCACTGGCTGACCGCTGGATCCTGGCGGAATACAACCGCACGGTGAAATCTTACCGTGAAGCGATGGACAACTACCGCTTCGATCTGGCTGCCAGCATTCTGTATGAATTCACCTGGAACCAGTTCTGCGACTGGTATCTGGAGCTGACCAAACCGGTCATGAACGGTGGCAACGAAGCACAGTTGCGTGGCACCCGTCATACCCTGGTGGAAGTGCTCGAAGGTCTGTTGCGTCTTGCGCACCCTATCATTCCGTTCATCACTGAAACCATCTGGCAGCGCGTGAAATCACTGAAAGGCATCACGGCAGAAACTATCATGCTGCAACCTTTCCCTGAGTTTGATGCAGCGAAAGCGGACGAACTGGCGCTGGCCGATCTCGAGTGGATTAAGCAGGCGATCATCGCAATCCGTAACGTGCGTGCCGAGATGAACCTGTCTCCGGCCAAGCCACTGGAATTGCTGCTGCGTGGCGCAAGTGCGGATGCACAGCGTCGTGTGGAACAGAATCTGAGCTTCATTAAGTCTCTGGCGCGTCTGGAATCCATCACCATTCTGCCTGCAGGCGATAAAGGCCCGGTGTCTGTCACCAAACTGGTGGAAGGCGCTGAGCTGCTGATCCCGATGGCAGGTCTTATCGACAAAGATGCTGAGCTGGCGCGTCTGGATAAAGAGATGGCGAAGCTGGACGTTGAGATTGCGTCCATCGAAGGCAAACTGTCTAACGAAGGTTTTGTGGCGCGTGCGCCAGAAGCCGTTGTCGCGAAAGAACGCGAACGTCTGGCAGCCTGCGGTGATGCGAAAGTGAAACTGGCCGAACAAAAAGCCACGATTGCTGCGTTGTGATATCGCGAAAGAAAAATGAGAAAGGCCGCGCAAGCGGCCTTTTTTCTGTCCCACCGAAAGGCAGTAACATTGCATCCGTACGCCATTAAATGGTATTAAAACGGTCTGTATGATTGCCGATTATTGAAACTGAGTGAGTAACATGACGACCACCTTTCCTGTCAGCGTCCTGGTGCGCCCGATACGTCCTGAAGATAATGCCGCTATCGCAAACGTGATCCGCCACGTTTCAGCCGAATTTGGCCTGACTGCCGATAAAGGCTACACCGTCGCTGATCCGAATTTAGACCATCTGTATGAAAGCTACAGCCAGCCGGGTTGTGCTTACTGGGTGGTGGAACTGGATGGTGTGGTTGCCGGTGGCGGCGGTGTTGCTCCGTTGTCAGGTGCTGAACACGATTTGTGTGAATTGCAGAAGATGTATTTTATGCCTTCTCTGCGCGGCCAAGGTCTGGCGAAACGTCTGGCGCTTCAGGCCATTGAACATGCCCGCTCGCACGGTTTTGCACGCTGCTATCTGGAAACCACCGCCAGCCTGACCCAGGCCATCGCACTGTATGAACGTCTGGGCTTCCAGCACATTGACGGCGCGCTGGGAAATACCGGCCATGTCGATTGCGAAGTGACGATGTTAAAACATCTCTGACACCGTTTTCGTTCTTTATTAGCTCTTTGCAAACAGGCATCACATGTTCACACACAAAGCCATTTCAGCGTTAAACGAACTGGAACTGACGGTCTACAATTACATCGTCAAGAATGGCGACAAAGTGATGTACATGACGATCCGTGAGCTGGCGGATGCCGCGGGAGTATCTACCACCACCGTTCTCCGTTTCTGTAAGAAGATGGATTGCGACGGTTACTCCGAGTTTCGTATTCGTTTTAAACTGTTTTTAGAACATGAAGAAAAGCCACCTGTTTCATTTGGCATCAGCGAAATCATCAGCTATTTCAAAAGTATTAATAATAGCGAGTTTGATGAATTATTAGATAACGCCGCCAGACAAATAGCCAATGCGCAACGCATTATATTTGTCGGTGTGGGAACATCAGGATCACTGGGGAAATACAGCGCCCGTTTTTTCTCTAATGTCGGCAAATTCAGCACCTTTATTGACGATCCTTATTTCCCGATCAACAGCGATATGTATAAAGATGCTATTGCTATTATTCTCTCGGTCTCCGGTGAAACGGAGGAAGTCCTGCGTTTTGCTACTCAGTTCAGCCAGCATAACTGCAAGATAATCAGCCTGACCAACAGCGAGACGTCAACGCTGGCGAGGATGGCGGACCTCAACATCTCCTACCACATGCCTCAGATTGTGCTCGAAGGCCAATATAATATTACCACTCAGATCCCTGTACTCTATATTATAGAGACCATCGGAAAGAAATTACCTTTAATAAAACGTGACTCAGCGCAATGAAAAAACAGGGTGTTTTTAAGATGTAACAAATCACCTAAGTTGTTTTTTGTTATATCGTGACAATACCTTTTCTTTTGCTACACTCCTGCCAGCGAGTAAAAAAACAAAAAAACTCACCTCTGTATCCCCGCAGGAGAATAATAAAAAATGGCAATTGATTACGCTCAGTCAGCTCAGGAAATTGTTAAATATATTGGCGGTGAAAATAATGTGATAAGCATCACACATTGTGCCACCCGTTTACGTTTCGTTCTGAAAGATAATAAAGCCGTCGATAAAGAAGAATTAAAACGCGTCAAAGGCGTGATCACTGTTATTGAGGCCGGCGGCCAGATGCAGGTCGTTATCGGCAACCATGTGAGTGACGCTTATAAACACGTACTGAAGCTGATCCATTTAGATGAAAATGCGCCAGTCTCAACCCCTGACGTCGGGATCGTCAGCCGCGTCATGGACGTGATTTCCAGCATCTTCACCCCTTTCCTTTACCAGCTCGCGGCCTGCGGTATTTTACAGGGGATTATCTCCTTCCTCGCAGCCGTCGGGATTATGGATGCCAACAGCGGCACCTACCGCATTCTCAACTTTGTGTCATGGACGGCGTTTACCTTCCTGCCGGTTATGATTGCGTTTACCGCAGCCAAAAAATTCAACGTCAATCCGTTTACCGCAGTGATCACCGCCTGTGCGCTGATCAGCCCCGATTACATGAATATGGTGACGGCGTTTAAAATCACCTCGATCAACTCCGCAGACCCAGCCATGCAGCAACTGATGCGTGAAGCGGTAAGCAATCCTGATATTGCAAATATCTTGCAAAACGTAGTCGGCATTCCGGTTTCCGCACCGACACTGGATTTCCTGGGCATTCCGGTAAAATACCTGAGCTATACCGCCTCTGTTATTCCGATCATCCTGATGGTCTGGGCGATGTCTTATATTGAACACTTCTTTAATAAAGTACTGCCGGTGGTTATCCGCAACCTGTTCACACCGATGTTCTGCATCGCGATTATGGTGCCGATGACTCTGCTGGTGTTTGGCCCGGTCGGTAACCTGATTGGTGGCGCGATTGGCGGCGTTTATAACTACCTCTACCATCTTAGCCCAACCATTGCAGGCTTCGTGGTGGGTGCGTTCTGGCAGCCGCTGGTGACGCTGGGCGTTCACTGGGGCATTACGCCGGTTACTGTCGGCAACTACGCTACGCTGGGTTATGACACCTTTACCGGCCTGCAGGCTTCTGCAGTCTTCGCGATGACCGGCAGCATGTTCGGTGTGTACCTGAAAACCCGCAGCCGCGAAATGAAAGGTATCTCGCTATCCGCTGGCGTCACCGGTCTGTTTGGTATTACCGAACCTGCAATTTACGGTGTAGCTCTGCGTCTGAAAAAACCTTTCCTGTGCAGTTGTGTGGCGGGCGGTATCGGCGGTGCGATTGCCGGTTCCTTCAACGCCGTATCCTGGAGTTACTGCCTGCCGGGTATCGCCGTACTGCCGGTGTTCTTTAAAGAAGGCCACATGCCACAGTTCCTCGGTTTCCTGCTGTCTATTACCGTCGCCTTTGTGCTCGGTGCGCTGTTCACCTGGCTGGTCGGATTTAAAGATGAGCCTGATGTTGCTGCAGTCAAAAAAGCACAGGCAGAACCCCCTCGCGCCACTCAAGCAGAAATGAATTAAGTCTTAAATTACTGTTATCGGGCGGACGTTTCCGCCCGCATCAAGGGAGAACGTAATGAGTCATCAGTTACCGAAAGATTTCTTATGGGGCGGCGCGGTGGCGGCGCATCAGGTGGAAGGCGGCTGGAACAAAGGCGGCAAAGGCATCAGCATCTGTGATGTGCTTTCCGGCGGCGCACACGGCGTTGACCGCGTCATGACCGACGGCGTGCTTGATGGCTACAGCTACCCGAATCACGAAGCTGTCGATTTTTACTCGCATTACAAAGAAGACATCGCCCTGTTCGCGGAAATGGGCTTTAAATGTTTCCGCACCTCTATTGCCTGGACGCGCATCTTCCCAAACGGTGACGAATTACAGCCAAACGAAGCGGGTCTGCAATTCTATGACGACATGTTTGATGAGCTGCTCAAACATAACATCGAGCCGGTGATCACCCTTTCCCACTTCGAAATGCCATGGCATCTGGTAAAGGAATACGGCGGCTGGAAAAACCGTCAGGTAGTTGATTTCTTTGTCCGTTTCAGTCAGGTGGTGATGGAACGCTACAAAGGCAAAGTGAAATACTGGATGACCTTCAACGAGATCAATAACCAGCGCAACTGGCAATATCCGCTGTTCGGTTACTGCTGCTCAGGCGTGGTATTTACCGAGCATGAAAATCCGGAAGAAACCATGTATCAGGTGCTGCATCACCAGTTCGTGGCCAGCGCCAAAGTGGTCAAACTTGGTCATGAGATCAACCCTGATTTCCAGATTGGCTGCATGATCGCCATGGTGCCGCTGTACCCATTCTCCTGCCATCCGGACGATGTGATGTACTCCGTCGAAGCCATGCACGAGCGCTTCCTGTTCAGCGACGTCCATATGCGCGGTTACTACCCGGCGTATGCGCTGAAAGAGTGGGAACGTCGCGGCTTCAACATCAAAATGGAAGACGGCGATTTGCAGGCACTTCGCGACGGCTGCGCGGACTACATCGGTCTTAGCTATTACATGAGTAACGCGATTTCTGCGCACAATCCGAGTGATGACAATGGTTTATCCGGCTTTGCAGGCAGCGTGCCTAATCCGCATGTGAAGGCATCCGACTGGGGCTGGCAAATTGACCCGGTGGGCCTGCGTTATACCCTGAATATCTTGTACGAGCGTTACCAGAAACCGCTGTTTATTGTCGAAAACGGCTTTGGCGCTATCGACAAAGCGGGTGACGATGGCGTTATTCACGATGATTACCGCATTGCCTATCTGAAAGCGCACATCGAGCAGATGAAGAAAGCCGTGCTGGAAGACGGTGTGGACCTGATGGGCTACACACCATGGGGCTGCATCGACTGTGTGTCATTCACGACCGGTCAGTACAGTAAACGCTACGGCTTTATCCACGTCGATAAAAATGACGACGGCACAGGTACAATGGCGCGCTCGAAAAAAGAGAGTTTCGGCTGGTATCAGAAAGTGATTGAGAGTAACGGGGAGGAGCTTTAATTCTCAGAATTTTGAGTTTGAACGGAGAGAGAACTTTTCATCTTTCGTTACAGCTTCCAGTAATCTGGAGGGGGATCGTTTAGGCGGTCGCCCTTCAGTAAGTAAAATTAATTCACGGAATAACTTGGCATAACGTTAATCCATCAATTTTCTTAGCGAAATACTCTGCTGAATCAGCTTTGCCGCTTTTGATCAATGCATCTTGTAAAACTGTATTTTTATAATCAATTCATTCACTGAGGAAATCCTTTTTTTTCTAACCATACCTTTGGAATATTCAAAATAACGTTCTGATATCCACCACCAGGGTAACCTATTCCCTGTGAAGCAGCAGTACCTTCACTGATACAAACTCCTTGTGGAACTTTAAATTCAGATACTTTCGTTATTTTAACGCCCCAATCATGACGTATAGCTAGATCCTGTCGCAATAACTCTTCACTACTATATTTTTCATTTGTTAACCAAGAATATTCTCTCCCTGTTCTGTTATCAACACCATGATATTTATAGAAGGTTTCCTGAGATGATAATTTCCGGTTGCTGTAATTTCCATTATTAAACGTTTCAGCAATCTTACCGGGAAGTTTGGGTCCTTGCGGTGTTTTACCACAACTCAACCCCCACGGATCCAACCATCCCAGCACATTCGGCGCGTACTGGTAAAGTCAGGTTCACCGCGCCAGCATTCGTTGCCTTCACGGTCGGTCATCGCCTCCGGCTGGCCATTGACCTGGTTGTGATAGTAATAGATTTGACTGTCGTCGCCGCTGGCGTCGATGCGGGCGAGCGGAGCAAAGCTGTTTTGGTCGCTGTAGGCGTAAATCTGCGAGCGGTCGCCGTTGAACTCCGCCAGCAGGCGCGGGCCTTCCCAGAGGAAACGCGTTCTTTTATGCGGTACTTTTCAGCGTCAGCCGTCACCCTTTCCATGCGCGCAGAGGCAGATTATAATAATTTGCATTTCCCTTAAAATATCGGATTGTTATATTTTGCTGGTTCAGGATAGTGTCGAAGTGGATGAATTGAAACATGACCAGAAGCACACCGTCAGTAACTACGGGATATTAATCGGACTAACCAAGAGATTAAGAGCGCCGCTAAGACGGCGCTCTCATTGAGGAGGTAAACTGATTAAATAGCTGGAAAAACAATGGGACTTTCCAGATGTTTATATTAAAACGCTCACTCTTTATTACCATTTTCATAATGATAATGTTCCATAGCGGCGCAGGTAAATCCACCAATGAAATCCGAAGATTTTTGTTTTCCTTCCTTTGGAATAAAAAAATCATTTTCCACAGCCCAATCATAAGCACTTTTATCAACAGGGTATTTAGTGAGTACGCCCGTTAATTTATTCCTTCTGATCCAACTCTCAGCATCTCCCAAAGAGGAAAATAATGCCGACGGGAAACGTGCCATTGCACCATTAAACACCCATAATTCCTTCATAGTTCACGCAATCCAATTATTCATAGTTTTGGAATCTAAACCACCGCTGTATTTTATCCACAGTTTTCCTAATCACCGATTTATTAGCATCAATCACAGCTTGTTGTTTAGTCGTCGGTACTGGGGAGCCTTTAATTGGTTTTCCTGTCTGCCCAATTTTAGTCTCAGGTCCACCGCCATTAACATGGAGATGCGCCGGTCCGTGATCTCCGCTACGAGTATAATGAACAATCTCAACATCTCCTTGTTTAGCGACTAATTTAGGGGGTAGTTCTGGTTCTGTGAACTTACCGTTGCCTTTTGTTGAACCACAACTCAACCCCCACGGATCCACCCACCCCAGCACATTCGGCGCGTACTGGTAAAGGTTCAATCCACCCGCCAGCCCTATCGGGTCAGCCTGGGTAAATCGTCCGCTATCGGGATCATAATAACGGTGTAAATTATAATGGAGCCCGGTTTCCCTGTCGAGATATTGACCCTGCATTCTCAGGTTCTGTGGGCCACCGCTCATTATCCTCTGTGCGCGGGTTTCACCCGTGACTTTTCCAAAACTGTCCGGCTCGCCGCGCCAGCATTCGTTGCCTTCACGGTCGGTCATCGCCTCCGGCTGGCCGTTGACCTGATTGTGGTAGTAATAGATTTGACTGTCGTCGCCGCAGCCGTCGATGCGGGCGAGCGGGGCAAAGCTGTTTTGATCGCCGTAGGCGTGAATTTGCGAGCGATAGCCATTAAATTCAGCCAGCAGGCGCGGGCCTTCCCATAAAAAGCGCGTTTCTTTTATGCGGT